>CAYQZX010000021.1:0-132030 GCA_964422165.1 uncultured Eubacteriales bacterium
TGACTAATATCACCCCAATATTTAAGGGCTTTACCAGCCAGAGGGCAATATAATTTCGTGTAGATTTTCTCGTGAGGCAACGAATCAATTTCGTATAGATTTTAAGTGAGGCAATTCGTCGGCTTGACAGTCCACCGCCGAATTAATTAATATATATGAGCTTAAAAAGCGTTGGGCAGGCGCGTAGCTCAGTGGGAGAGCGCTTCCTTGACGCGGAAGAGGTCGTGGGTTCAATCCCCTCCGCGCCTACCATCTTTTCTAATTTTTATCTCCCGAAGATAAAAGTTAGCCCGTTTGTGATAAGATAGAGTTGAAATAAGAATTGAATCGATGGAAGAACTAATCAGAATCAAGGTTGAGGAGTCTATTTTTTTTATAAAAAAGGGCACTCCTCTGTCCGAGCTGCTGACTGAACTGCCTTTTGACCAGAAACCCATTCTTTTCCGTTCTGACGGCCAGCTGTTGGACCTCAGCCATCCGGCCGACCGCGAAAGAGAGATTTTTCCGGTTTTTTCCGGCGACCCTGAAGCTCTGGAAGTTCTTAGACATTCAGCGGCTCATCTTCTGGCTCATGCCGTCACTGACTTATTTCCAGGTGTTCAGGTAGGTATTGGCCCGTCAGTAGAAAACGGCTTTTATTATGATTTTTTGAGAGAGACCCCATTCACCCCGGAAGACCTGGAAGCCATCGAAAACCGGATGCGGGAAATTGTAAATCTGAATCAGCCCATAAAAAGACTGCTCCTGCCTAAGGAAGAAGCCATAAGAATTTTTAAGGAGCGAGGGCAGGAGCTTAAAGTTGAACTGATTCAGGAAAAAGGTGGGGCTGAAGTTTCCTGCTATACTCAGGGCGATTTCATTGACTTCTGTCTTGGTCCGCATCTTCCTTCTACCGGCTATATCCAGCATTTCAAATTGCTTTCGGTTTCTGGAGCTTACTGGAAAGGAGATGAGAGTGGCCCCCAGCTCCAGAGAATCTACGGTACCGCTTTCTTCAGCGAGAAAGAACTGGAAGATTACCTTAATTTCCTGGAAGAAGCCAAAAAGCGGGACCACCGACATTTAGGCCAGGCTCTGGAGCTTTACAGCACCAATGAAGACCTGGGCGGGGGCCTGGTCATCTGGCACCCCAGGGGAGCCATCATCCGGCATCTGATTGAAACCTTCTGGAAAGAAGAGCACCTGAAGGACGGCTACGAATTCATCTATTCCCCTCATATCGCCAAACTGGACCTCTGGAAAAGAAGCGGTCATACCGAGTTTTATGAGGCTATGTTTCCCCCTCTGGAGTTTGAGGGGTTCAAGTATCAGCTAAAACCAATGAATTGTCCTTTCCACATCATTGCTTATAAATCCCGTCAGCGTTCTTACCGCGAATTACCACTTCGCTGGGCGGAGCTGGGAACAGTTTATCGATACGAAAGGAGTGGAGTGCTCCATGGTCTGCTTCGGGTCAGAGGCTTCACTCAGGATGATGCCCATATTTTCTGCCGGGATGATCAGCTGGAAGAGGAAATCAAGAGTGTCATCCGGCTGGCTATTAAGCTGTTGAGCGCTTTTGGTTTCAGGGACTATGGGATTTACCTCGCCACCCGTCCGGAGAAATACGTCGGGCGGCTGGAAGACTGGAATAAGGCTGAAAAGGCCCTGGAAGAAGCTCTGAAAGCCAGTGGGCTACCCTACCAGATTGATGAAGGCGAAGGCGTTTTTTACGGGCCGAAGATTGACATCAAAATCAAGGATGCCATAGGTCGGCTCTGGCAATGCACCACTGTCCAGTTAGACTTTAATTTAGCCGAACGTTTCGACCTTTCTTACGTCGGCGCTGATGGAAATTTCCATCGACCTTTCCTGATTCATCGGGCTTTGCTCGGGTCTATGGAAAGATTTTTCGGAGTCCTGATAGAACATTACAAAGGCTTTTTCCCTCTCTGGCTGGCTCCGGTCCAGATGGTCATCCTGCCCATAGCTGACCGCCATGAAGCCTATGCCCGGGAGCTACAGTCCAGGTTTCAGGCCGAAGGTCTCAGAGTGCAGGTAAACGATTCAAGAGAAAAGATCAACAAGAAAATACGCGAAGCCGAAATCCAGAAAATTCCACTCATGGGCATTGTCGGAGATAAAGAAATCGGAAATAACAGCCTGTCTCTTAGAATCCACGGGCAGGGAGACCTGGGACAGGTAGAAGTGGAAAGGTTGCTGACCCGAGTGAAAGAACTCGTTCAGAGTAAATCCTTAGAAATAAAATTATAAAGGAGGTTGACTATTTTTCAGAGAGAACCCTATCGCCCGGCTAAAGCCAAAGCAAAACCGCACCGGATTAACGAGCTGATCAGGGCTCAGGAAATCAGGGTAATCGACGAGGATAAGAACCAGTTAGGGATTATGCCGGTTTCTCAGGCTCTGGCCATAGCTCGAGAAAAGGGGCTGGACCTAGTGGAAATAGCCCCACAAGCCAACCCTCCAGTCTGCCGGATTATGGATTATGGTAAGTTTCTCTATGAACTCCACAAAAAAGAGCATGAAGCCAGAAAACATCAGAAACAGGTGCAGATTAAAGAGATTAAGTTCAGACCCAAAATCAGCATTCACGACTACAATTTTAAGATGAAACATGTCCGGCGCTTCATAGAAGACGGTAACAAAGTCAAGATAACCATAATGATTAGAGGACGCGAGAGAGCCCATCCGGAGATGGCCCAGCAGATTATGGACCGAATCCTGGCCGATGTTTCGGATATCGCCCGCCAGGATGGTGAAGTTAAAACTCATGATTGGGCCAGCACGGTGTTGATAGTTCCGATAAAATCAGGAGGTAAAGATGCCAAAACTAAAAACCAACAAAGCAGCCAGAAAAAGGTTCAAGATAACAGCCAGCAAAAAGGTGCTGCACAAGAAGGCCAACAAGAGCCACATTCTGACTAAAAAAGCTGCCAAAAGATTGAGACAGCTTGGCAAACCTGCAGAACTCAGCCAGGCTGACCGGCGGGTAGTTAAGAAGATGCTGCCCTATGATTTTTAAGAAAACCTGGACTGCAAACTTTTGAGCCGACCTCACAGAAAGGAGACCGAAGATGCCAAGAGTGAAAAGAGGTTCTAAAAAAAGAGAACGAAGGAAAAAAATATTAAAATTAGCTAAGGGATACTGGGGAACAAAAAAGAGCAACTACCGGACAGCTAAAGAAACAGTAGAAAAAGCCCTGCAGTACGCCTACCGTGACCGGCGGGCCAGGAAAAGAGATTTTCGCCGGCTCTGGATTATTCGAATCAAAGCCGCGGCTGAAGCCCACGGGCTTTCTTACAGCCGGTTCATCAAAGGATTGAAAGCTTTGCAGATTGACCTGGACCGAAAAATCCTGGCTGAAATTGCCGTTTCTGCTCCCCGGACCTTCGCCTTCCTGGTGGACAGGGTAAAGCAAACTCAGGCTTAAACAGGGACATGAGCACCCTGCAGGAAAAAATTAATGAATACCGTCAGCTCTTCTCCGAACTGGCCTCCAGAGTTAAAAATGCCCGGGAATTGGAAGAGCTAAGACAACTCTTTCTGGGAAGAAAGAGAGGCCATTTGACTCTGCTGTTTGAAGAGCTGAAAAATCTGAACCCGGAAGAAAAAAAGGCCATCGGCCGGAGTCTTAATGAATTCAAATCCCAGGTCCAGAACCGTCTGGCTGAGCTGGAGCAGGCTTTTCAACAGGTTGGCCCGGCCATCCTCCAGGGCGTAGATCCGACTTTGCCTGGAGAGCCGCTTTACTGGGGTTCACCTCATCCCATCAGCCTTTTTCAGAGGGAGATAGAGCGGATTTTCATCTCCATGGGCTTTACGGTAGAAGAAGGCCCGGAAATAGAAACTGATTACTATAATTTTGAGGCCCTGAATTTCCCGCCTCATCACCCAGCTCGCGACAGCTGGGACACCCTTTACATCAATGACCAGCTGCTGCTCAGGACCCACACCTCGCCGGTCCAGATCAGGGTCATGGAAAAGAAAAAACCGCCCATCCGGATAATAATCCCGGGAAAGGTTTTCCGTCGGGAAACCCCGGACCCAACTCACTTACCGATGTTTTACCAGGTAGAAGGACTGGTGGTGGACCGGGGAATAACCTTTGCTCATTTAAAAGGCACTCTGGAATTTTTCCTTAAATCCCTATTCGGAGAAAAGATCAAGCTGCGCTTTCGTCCAAGTTTTTTTCCTTTTACTGAACCTTCAGCTGAAGTCGACATCGAATGTATAGTCTGTAGCGGTCGGGACCCGGAATGCCGGGTTTGCGGCGGAAGCGGGTGGAAGGAAATCCTGGGAGCTGGTATGGTAGACCCTCAGGTATTTAAGAATGTCAACATCGACCCGGAAATCTACTCGGGCTGGGCCTTCGGTCTGGGAATTGACCGAACCGCCATGTTCGCCTTTCAGATACCTGAAATAAGGTATTTCTACGAAAATGACCTCAGATTTTTAAGGCAGTTTAACCGAAGATGAAAATTTCCTACGACTGGCTAAAAGAATTTATCAACTTGGGTTTCAGCCCGGAAGAGCTGACCCAGCATCTCAATCAAATAGGGTTGATGGTCGAGTCCAGAACCACCTTCGGCCAGGATACTGTCCTTGAGATTGAGACCTACGCCAACCGCCCCGACACCCTCGGTCACTTAGGAGTGGCCCGGGAGTTGTCAGCTTTGCTGGATTTACCACTTAAAACCCGCAGCTGGCCGCTTAAAGAACTCAACCGACCGACTAGAGATTTTATTGACATTCAGATAATGGATTCTCATCTCTGTCCCCGATACTGTGGACTAGTGGTTAAAGGGGTAAAAGTCGGGCCTTCTCCTGAGTGGTTGAGAAAAAGAGTTGAAGCCATAGGTCTCAGACCCATCAACAACGTGGTTGACGTCAGCAACTACGTATGTTTTTCTCTGGGACAGCCCATCCACACCTTTGACCTGGAAAAGCTTAAAGGCCAGAAGATTATAGTCAGAAAAGCCAGAAAGGGTGAGACTATTAGGACTCTCGAAGGCAGCCTGGTAGAACTCAGCCCGGAAATGCTGGTCATTGCTGACGAGAGCACGCCGGTAGCCATTGCCGGGGTAATAGGGGGTGAAGAAACCGGTATTACCGAAAACACCACCGATGTTTTTATAGAAAGCGCCAATTTCGATCCGGTTTCAATCAGGCTTACCGCCAAGAAACTTGGTCTTAGCACTGATGCTTCCTACAGGTTTGAAAGAGGGGCTGACATTAACGCTGCCCCTGCAGCTGCTATCATGGCTGCCTCACTTCTCTCTGAGTTCGGGGGTCAGGTTAGCCGGGGTCTCCTGGATGTCTACCCAGTTCCCAGAAAGCCCAAGACCATCAGCTTGAGACTTAAGAGAATTCACGAGCTTCTTGGGCAGGAGATACCCCCGGAATTTGTAGTTAAAACCCTTACTGGTCTGGGCCTGAAGCTTAAGGAACAGAAGAAAAACGTCTGGACCGTAGAAGTCCCTACCTTTCGGGTGGACCTTGAAAGAGAAGCTGACCTGGTAGAAGAAGTAGCCAGGTTTTACGGCTACGACCGCATTCCTTCCGAAGTCACTCCAGCTAAATCTTTCGAATTGGTCATTGACCGAAAACGAGAGAAAATCTGGAGGTTAAAGGAAATCCTTTTCCATCGCGGCTTTGATGAAGTTATTAATTTCAGCTTCGCTGACCCGGATAAAGAACATCTCTGGCAAACCGGCCTGAAGCCTATCCATCTGCAGAACCCCATTTCTTCCAGGATGTCTATCCTCAAGACCTCGCTGCTACCAGGACTGGTTGAAAACGCTGTCTGGAACTTCAACCGGGAAGCTGAAGGGGTGCACATTTTTGAAGTCGGCAACATCTACTTCTGGGAGCAGGAAGATCAGGCCAGGGAAATCCTGACTCTCGGACTTTTAACTACCGGTTGGAAAAAAGGCAAGACCTGGAGAGACCCGGAAAAGGAAACCGATTTCTTCTGGCTGAAAGGGACAGTGGAAGACCTATTCCATTATCTTGGCTATAACTCTCTGTCCTTTGAACTGGCCGAACATCCTTTCCTGGAGCCAGGGCTGTCTCTTAAAATCCTTCAAAAGAACGACCAGGTGGGGGTGATGGGAGCTTTAAGGTCCACTCTGACCAGGAGCTATGACCTGGAAAGACCGGTCTTCTGCGCAGAAATAAACCTGGCCGAACTTTTTAGAAGACAGCCCAGGGTTTTCAATTTTCAACCGATACCCAGGTATCCACGGACCAGCCGTGACCTGTCCTTCCTGGTAGAGGAGAACTTTACCTACCAGCAGATAATCAATCAACTACAAAGACTAAATGTCCCCTATCTGGAAAATTTCCTGATCTACGACCGCTACCAGGGCCAGGCACTCCCGGCCGGTAAAGTCAGTTTTTCGGTTCGGTTTTACTTTCGCCATTCCAGCCGGACCCTTCAGACTGAAGAGGTTGACCGGGCCATGCAGGATATAATTTCCCAGCTGAAGGCGGCCCTGAAGATTCAACTGCGTTAAGGAGGCTAAATTGACATCCGAACTGGAGCGGATTAAAATACTGGAGGGCAAGATAACTCAGCTGGCCGAGCATTTTTCCCGGTTAACCGCTGAAAATGCCCGGTTAAAGGATGAGTTGAAGCACCTGAAAGCCGAAAAAAAAGAGCTGGAGGACCGGCTAAAGAAGCTGGGCAATCTCGAAGAAGAGCTCAAGCAGCTTCAGGAAGAGAAAGAAGCGGTTAAAAGCCGGATTGAAGCCCTGATCACTCAGATAGAAAAGCTGGGTGTATGAAAGAGAAAATATTAGAGATTGAAATTTTTGGAAATAAATACAGGATCTACGTCAAAGGAGAAGAGGACGAGAAATACATTAGCCAGCTGACTTCTTATGTTGATCAAAAAATGCACCAGGTAGCCCAAAAATCAAGGTCGTCAGACCTGGCCAAGATAGCCGTACTGACTGCCTTGAACATCGCTGATGAATTGTTTGTGGCTGAGAATAGAATTGATCAGCTGAGAGAAGTCATCGACCGAATGGAGCGAGAGCTGGCTCAAATTGAGGATCAGGTTAGAGACCATGATAGTGAATTTGATGCTCTGGAAAAATTTACCCCTTAATTTAGAAGAATCGGTTTTTAATTCTTTCGATAGATTAGAATTATGGTCTACTGAAACTATAAATTTTAAAAACACCTGCTGTTCAAAAGGGCATAAGGGGCTGGAGCATAACCTGCTTTCAGAGTGATGGCCTGACCTCATCTAATCTCCTTTGACCCTCAGGTCCGGTGAGGAGGTTTGACTATGAAGGCCATACTGGTAGTGGGAATCCCCGCTTTATCTGTAATCCTTTTAGTTTTTATTTTTCTACTTTTAAAAAAGAATCGTGGACTGAAAGGGTTGCTTCAGGCTGAAGCTCAGGCTAAAGAAATTCTGGCCCAGGCGGCTGAAGAAGCCGAAAGAATCAGAAAACAAGCTGAAATTGAAGCCAGAGAAAAAGAAGCTTCCCGTCAGGCTGAGTTTGAAGCTCAAACCAGGGAAAAGAGAAGAAAGCTCAGCGAACTGGAGCGACGTCTTCTTAACAAAGAAGAAGCACTGGAAAGACGTTATCAAAACCTGGAAAGAAAAGAGCGCGACCTGTCCCTCAAAGAACGGCGGCTCTATGGAAAAGAAAAAGAGCTGGAACTTCTGGAGCAAAAAATTAACGAGACCCTCCAGAAACAGACTGCCGAACTGGAACGAATTGCCGGTTTAACCCAGGAAGAAGCCCGGAGTCTGCTCATCAAAAAAATAGAAGAGGAAGCCAAACTCCAGGCTGCCCAGACCATCCGAAGGATTGAAGAAGAAACCAGAGAAAAAAGCCGGGCTCTGGCCAGAGAAATCATCTCCAATGCCATTCAGCGCTCGGCCGCCGAACATGTGGTAGAGACCACCGTTTCGGTGGTAGATTTACCTTCTGATGATATGAAAGGGCGGATTATCGGTCGAGAAGGCCGAAACATCCGGGCGCTGGAAATGGCCACTGGAGTTGATATCATCGTCGACGACACCCCGGAGGCAGTCATCCTTTCCAGTTTTGACCCGCTGCGGCGGGAGCTGGCCCGGATGGCCATTGAAAAACTGGTGGCCGACGGCCGCATCCACCCGGCCAGGATTGAGGACATCGTAGAACAGGTCAAAGTAGAGCTGGAGGAAAAAATCAAGCTGGAAGGGGAAAACACACTTTACGAACTCGGGATTCAAAACATGCACCCGGAACTAGTTAAATACCTGGGGAAACTCAAGTACCGCACCAGCTACGGTCAGAACGTACTGCAGCATTCCAAAGAAGTGGCCATGCTGTCGGCTTTAATGGCCAAAGAGTTGGGGGCTGACGTTAACGTGGCCATCAGGGCTGGACTGCTCCACGATATTGGCAAAGCAGTGGATAAAGATTATGAAGGAACCCATACCGAACTTTCGGTCGAACTGGCAAAAAAGTATGGGGAATCCGAAGCAGTCATTCAGGCCATTGCTTCTCATCACCGGGATATTGATTTTCCTTCGGTGGAAGCGGTCCTGGTCCAGGCTGCCGACACCCTCTCTGCAGCCAGACCTGGAGCCCGGCGTGAGCTTTTAGAAACTTACATCCAGCGCCTGGAAAAGCTGGAACAAATAGCCGCTTCTTTTGAAGGAGTGGCCAAAGCTTTTGCCCTGCAGGCCGGGCGGGAAATCAGGATTATCGTCGATGCTCAGAAAGTCTCTGACGACCGGGCCATGATCATCGCCCGGGACATCGCCCAGAAAATTAAAGAAGAACTGGATTATCCTGGCCAGATCAAGGTTATGGTCATTCGGGAGATGAGGGCGGTTGAATATGCCAGATAAGTTCGGAGTGCTTTTCATAGGGGACCTTATCGGTCGGCCCGGCCGGCGGGCCCTAGCCCGCTTTCTCCCCGACCTTAGAAGGAAATACCAGCCCGACCTGGTGGTGGCCAACGGCGAAAATGCCGCCGGGGGAAACGGACTGACCGAAGAAATAGGAAAAGAACTATTCTTTCAGGTGGATGTCCTGACCTCCGGTAATCACATCTGGGATAAAAAAGAAGTCCTAAACTATATTGATAAAGAGCCCCGGTTGTTGAGACCTGCTAATTACCCCACCTCAAATCCTGGCCGCGGTTTTTATCTATTTCAGAGTGAGCGGGGGATAAAAGCAGCCATCTTAAATCTTCAGGGTCGGGTGTTTATGGAACCCATAGACTGCCCTTTCCTGACGGCTGACCGCTACTTAGAGGAAATTATTCCTATTACTCCTATAGTTATAATAGACTTTCACGCTGAAGCCACCTCGGAAAAACAGGCCCTCGGCTGGTACCTGGACGGCCGGGCTTCAGCTGTCATCGGAACCCATACCCACATTCCCACCGCAGATGAAAGAATTCTGCCCGGAGGAACAGCTTACATTACCGACGTCGGAATGGCAGGTGGGTTGAACTCCGTAATTGGAATGAAGATTGAACAGGCCCTGCAACGTTTCCTGACTTCCAGGCCGCAGCGATTTGAACCGGCTACTGATGGTCTGATGCTCAGTGCAGTTTATGTGGCCGTGGATCCATCAACCGGCCGGGCCTTATCCATAAACAGAGAGATATTGACTGAGGAAAAAAGTGAGGAATAACAGTTTGACCATCCCTGACCGGGTTTACACCGTCAGTGAGCTGACCAGACTTTTAAGAATGGAGCTGGAAAACGCCTTTCCCTTTGTCTGGGTGGAGGGAGAAATCTCCAACCTGCGACTCCCGGCCTCAGGACACTACTATTTCACCTTAAAAGACGAAAATTCTCAGCTGCGAGCCGTGATGTTCAGAGGCGATGCTCAGCGTATCCATTCTGAGCTGAAAAAAAACAGCCAGGGACCAAGATTTGATCTGAAAGATGGGATGAAGGTCATCTGCGGAGGGCGGATAACGGTTTATGAAAAAAACGGCGAATATCAGTTAGTAGTAGAAAAGCTCGAACCGCGAGGCAAAGGAGCCCTGCAGATAGCCTTCGAACAGCTCAAGGAAAAGCTCCGGGCTGAAGGCTTGTTCGATCCAAAATACAAGAAAAAGTTACCTCTTCTACCTAAAAAAATTGGAATCGTGACCTCCCCAACCGGAGCGGCTATACGGGATATTCTTCGGATTATCGAACGTCGTTTCAACCGGTTGCACATCATAATCTATCCCTCTCTGGTTCAGGGCGAGGGTGCTGCCGAACAGATTGCCAGCGGTCTGGATTATTTCAGCCGGCGCGAGGACATTGATGTGGTCATCGTCGGGCGCGGAGGCGGTTCAGTAGAAGACCTCTGGGCTTTCAACGAAGAGGTAGTAGCCCGGGCCATCTTTAACTGTATGAAAACCAAACCAGTCATCTCGGCCGTTGGTCATGAGATAGATTTCACCATCTCTGATTTCGTGGCTGACATCCGAGCTTCTACTCCCTCGGCTGCAGCCGAAATGGTAGTGGCCAAAGAGCAGGAGTTCCGGGAAAAAATCGACCATCTGATAAATCGCCTGATTCATACTGAAAAATATTTCTTGGAAAACAAAAAAAACCGAGTTTCGGTCCTGGGAGAACAACGAATTTTCCAGAATTTCAGATACCGGCTGACCAGTCTGATCCAGAGGGTTGATGAGCTGGACACCAAAGCCTGGAAAGCCATGCAGCTCCGCAAAGAAGCCATCCGCGAACTCAAAAACCGCAGCTGTCATCTCTATCAGGACCTGAGTTACGCCATGAAAATCAAAATTAAAGATTTGAAGTCTGAATGGCAAAGGCTCGTTTCAGCCCTGGAAAGCCTCTCTCCACTGAGCGTCCTGAAAAAGGGTTATGCCATCTGCTGGAAATCTGCAGGTCTGCTGCCTGTGCAGAAAGCCAGTGAAGTTGAACCCGGGGAAGAGGTAATAGTCTCTTTCTACCGGGGCGAGCTTAACTGCCAGGTTAAGGGGGTTGACCCCAAAGCCAGAATTGAATCAAAATTCATCAAGGAGTAGAAATGAACACCAGAGGAAAAGAAATGAATTTTGAAAAAGCCCTGAGCGAGCTGGAGCAGATCGTCAATAAACTCGAAAAAGGCGGTCTGTCTCTTAACGAATCTCTGGCTCTGTTTGAAAAAGGCATAAAACTGACCAGGTACCTGCGTTCTGAACTGGACAAAGCCGAAAAAAAAGTAGAAATCCTGCTTCGCGACGAGAAAGGTGAGCTTAAAGCCCAGGAATTTAACCCGGAGGAATTCGGAGCCTCAGCTCTTACTGAAGAGCAGGATGAAGAGGAAGAAAATTAAAAAACTCATTTCTGAATCATGAACCCGGCAAAATATCTGTCTGAGAAAAAGGAACGGCTTGAACAGGCTTTGAGTTTTTATCTGCAGGGAGAAGATTCGCCTGTCCTCGAAGCCATGCGCTACGCCGTGCTTGACGGAGGCAAGCGCTTCCGGCCACTCCTGCTGCTAAGCAGTGGAGAACACTTCGGCGCCGAAGAAAGTCTGCTGCTTCCTTATGCCTGTGCTGTGGAATTTATCCACAATTATTCTCTAATTCACGACGACTTGCCGATGATGGATAATGATGATTTCCGAAGGGGCCGTCTTTCCTGCCATAAAAAATACGGTGAAGGACTGGCTCTGCTGGCTGGTGATGGCCTGCTATCGCTGGCTTTTGAAATTCTGGCCGGAGCGCCGGCTCCCGCGGAAAACCATAAGATAAAAGACCAGGTGCTGTCCGATATTGCCAGGGCCATAGGTCCAGCCGGAATGATTGGCGGGCAGTGGCTGGATATAAGTTTCAGCCCTGAAAATCGCAATCCAGCTGACTTTGAGGAAACTGCTCTGAAAAAAACAGCCGGATTGATAAAGGTTTCAGTCTCAAGCGGTGCCCGGCTGGCCGGAGCCCCAGTAACCAAAGTAGTAGCCCTGGAAAATTATGGAACCTGGTTAGGACTGGCTTTCCAGCTACGGGATGATCTGCTGGACTTAACCAATGACCGGGAAAAGTCTTTCCGTCCGAACCTGGCCAGGCTTCTTGGTCAGGAAAAAGCTGTAGCCCTGCTCGAAGAATACCTTCAGAAAGCTCTCCATTCCCTTAAAACCGCCGGTATAAACTCGTCGGTTCTTGAATATTTCATCGCTCAACTAAAACTTACCCAAGAGTCAAAATCATGAGCCCGGAAAAAATTCTCCCTGCCATCAACCAACCCCAGGACCTAAAAAAGCTTTCCTTAAAAGAACTTAATCAACTGGCCACAGAGATAAGAGCCAGAATCATTGAAACAGTTTCCAGAACCGGAGGCCACCTGGCCTCCAACTTAGGCGTGGTTGAGCTCTCTTTGGCTTTACATTACGTTTTCAATTCTCCGGTTGACAAAATAATCTGGGATGTCGGACACCAGTGTTACACCCACAAACTAATAACCGGGCGTCAGAAAGGGTTCGTCCGGTTGCGGCAGTCAGGCGGAGTTCTCGGTTATCCCTGCCGGGAAGAAAGCGAGCATGATATCTACAACACCGGACATGCTTCAACTGCTCTTTCAGCCGCTCTGGGCCTGGCCATTTCCAGGGATAGAAGACAAGAAGATTACCACGTTATTGCAGTGGTCGGAGACGGCAGCCTGACTGGCGGTGTTGCCTATGAAGCTCTGAACCAGATAGGCCATCTCCGCGAGCGCTTAATCATTATTCTTAATTATAACGAGATGAGTATCTCACCCAACGTAGGGGCTCTTTCAAGGTATCTCTCTTATCTGGTTTCAGGGCAACCCTACCTGAGAATTAAAGAGCAGGCTAAATCAGTGCTACGTTCTATTCCAAAAATTGGCTGGCCTCTGATTAAAGCTGCCCGGTCTTTTGAAGAGCTAATGATAAAGACTTTTTTTCCCGGAATCTTTTTTGAAGAGCTGGGAATTAAATATCTCGGCCCAATCCACGGCCACAACCTCCGCAGTTTGATCGAAGCCCTGGAGACCGCTAGAAAATATTCCGGGCCAATTCTCGTTCACTGTGTAACCCAGAAGGGGAAAGGATACCGACCGGCTCAGCTTAACCCTGAGAAATTCCACAGTGCTCCACCGTTTCACATCTCAACCGGAGAACCGGCAGTTTGTGAACCCGGGCCAAGTTATTCCAGAATATTCGGAGAAGCTGTGGCTGATTTAGGCCGGCAAGACCAGGACATAATAGCAATAACCGCGGCCATGACCGACGGAACCGGCCTTAACCGGTTTGCGGCTGAAAACCCCGAGCGCTTCTTTGATGTGGGTATTGCCGAGCAGCATGCCGTCAATTTCGCCGCCGGTCTGGCCATTTCCGGCCTCAAACCCGTAGTGGCTATATACTCCACTTTCCTGCAACGGGCTTATGACCAGATTTTCCACGAAGTCTGCCTGATGGACCTTCCCGTAGTTTTTGCTCTTGACCGTTCAGGTATAGTCGGAGAAGACGGACCTACCCATCAGGGCACCAACGACATCGCTTACCTGCGCCATCTGCCCAACATAATACTGATGGCTCCAAAAGACGAAAACGAACTCCGCCATATGGTTTATTCTGCCTTTAAATACAGGCATCCAGTGGCCATTCGCTTTCCCAAAGGCTGCGGACCGGGAGTTTTGGTGGAAAAGGATTTCAGATTTATCCCGGCTGGCCAGGCTGAGCTTCTGAAATCCGGGAGAGACCTGCTGATAGCCTACGGCAGCATGGTCTATCCTGCTCTGGAAGTGGCTGAAGCCCTGGAGAAAGAGGGCCTGTCTCTGGCTGTAGTCAACGCCCGCTTTGCCCGGCCTCTTGATGAAAAACTGCTAACCGAACTGGCCAGGTCGGCCAGAGCCGTTTTTACCCTGGAAGAAGGCGTGCTGGATGGTGGTTTTGGCAGTGCCGTCCGGGAAATGTTTGACCGAAATGGTTTCTACCACCTGGCTTTCAGGAGCTTTGGTCTGCCGTCTTCGGTCTATCCCCTTGGTAAACCTGAGGAAATAAAAAAATTACTGGGACTGGATGTAGAAGGCCTGGTTGCAGCTATAAAGGATTTCTACCGACAGCACAATCTTTAACTCCAGGGTAAACAGTAAATGAGTAAAATCCGGCTGGATGTGGCTCTCGCCAGAAGGGGTTTAGCCTCCAGCCGGGAAAAAGCTCAGGCCTTAATCCTGGCCGGTCAGGTTCTGGTAGACGGCCAGCCAGCCTTAAAACCAGGTCAATTAATTTCACCAGAAGCAGAGCTTTCAGTTAGAGAAGCCTTCCCCTATGTCAGCCGTGGAGGCTCAAAATTAGAAGAAGCTCTCAAAGTTTTTGGCCTTCCTGTAGAAAATCGGGTGGCCCTGGATATTGGTTCTTCAACCGGGGGATTTACCGACTGCCTTTTGAAATTTGGAGCCTGTAAGGTTTATGCAGTTGACGTCAACATCAAGCAACTGGACTGGAAATTGCGGCAGGACCCTCGGGTTCTTCTCATAGAAAAAAACGCTCGCTTTCTGGAGCCTCGGGACCTGCCTGAAACTCCGGAGATTACTGTGATTGACGTTTCTTTCATTTCGGTCCTCAAGATACTCCCGGCGGTGCGAAAAATCATGAACACGGGAGAAGTTCTGGTCCTGATAAAACCTCAATTTGAAGCCGGTCGTCGTCAGGTCGGGAAAAAAGGTATAATAAGAGATAGTCGGGTCCACCAGCAGGTGCTGGAGAAAGTACTTAAAGAGATAAGTCTTGTCGGGTTTAAAGTAAAAGGCTTGCTGGCCTGCTCCACCCGTGGGCAAAAAGGAAACCAGGAATTCTTTGTCTGGCTCAGCCCTGGGGAGGAAGCGGGGTCTGAAGAAAAAATTAATTCCTTAATCAAGGAGACTTTAGCCCATGGGCGTTAAAAAAGCTTTCAAGAAAGCCGGTCTGGTGATCAAGCCTCATGCTCCCGGAGTAGAAAAAGTCCTGAAAGAAATCATCTCCTTCTTGCGGGGGCAGAAAATTGAATGTCTTCTGGAAGATATTGCTGCTCGCAAGCTCGGGGAAAAAGAAGGTCATTCAAGGGAAAAGCTGGCTGAGCTCAGTGACCTGCTGATTGTTCTCGGCGGTGATGGAACTCTCCTCAGCATCGCCCCCCAGGCAGCCCAGGCCCGGGTCCCGGTGGTTGGTATTAACCTGGGCCGGCTCGGCTTTTTGACTGAGATTCCGGTGGCTGAAGCCCTGCCAGTTCTGGAGGCTTTCCTTAAAAACAGGGATGGTTTTGTTAGCCCCAGAAGCCTGCTGGAAATCTCCTACAAAGGCCAAAAGGAAATCTGTCTCAATGACCTGGTTCTGAATAAGGCAGCCCTGGCCAGGATGATAGAACTGCTGGTATTTATCGACGGAAAAGAAGTTACTAAATTGAAAGGTGACGGCCTGATTCTTTCCAGCCCGACCGGCTCTACGGCATATTCTCTTTCGGCTGGAGGGCCAATTGTCCACCCTCTGGTCGAAGCCATAGTTTTAACCCCTATCTGCCCGCATACTCTCTCTTTTAGACCGCTTCTCATCCCGGCTCATTCGGAGATAAAAATCAGGCTCCTGACTCCGGAAGAAAAAGTCTATTTGACTATTGACGGACAGCGCGGCGAAGCCCTGGAAAAAAATGTTACAGTTATGGTTAAAAAATCCGACCTGAAGCTGCTTCTGGTGACCTCTCCCTGGCGAAGCTACTACCAGCTGGTTAAAGAAAAACTGGGCTGGGCCGAGTAATCCTTAACTATTAAAAGACTACTTCGCCCCGGAACCAAAAATTCTGATTTGCTTCTTCCAGTTTTTTAAATCAGCAGGAAATTTGTTGCAGGACAAGTCCCTCTTTTGCCCTTCAGGTATTTTCGCTACGCCTGCTCAGGTCTTGGAAACGCCTCCATACCCGACTGATTGATTTTTGACTTCCTTCCAGCTATCATTTTTTCTCATGAGAGGGCAAATCCGCCTGGCCGTTATTACTCCAGAACTGGCTCCTTATGCTCGCTCAGGAGAGCTGGCTGAGGCCGTAGCCGGTCTGGTTAAATACCTGGCCCGCACCGGTCTCGAAGTCAGCGTCTTTTTACCTTTCTACCGTCGTCCGGAGCTGGAATCATTAAACAAAAAGCTGGTATCCCAAGACTTACAGATACCTATCGGCAGTAAAAAGCTCAAAACCACAGTTTCCCAGGCAGAGCCAGGCCAATACACCCTCTATCTTTTCGACCAGCCAAAATATTTCCACCGGGAACACCTTTATGGCTCCCCAAAGGGTTTTTATCCAGATAACGACGAACGGTTTGTGTTTTTCAGTCGGGCAGTCTGTGAATTTCTGGCAGAAGCCAGATTGAAGTATGACCTTATCCACTGCCATAACTGGCCGGCCGGCCTGGTGCCGATGTTTCTCAGATCCGTTTACCAGAAAAAACCTTACCTGAAAAAAGCAGCCTGCGTCCTGACCATTCACAATTTTTCCTATCAGGGAGAATTCCCGGCCGAATCTCTCCGGCTGACAGGGCTTGATTGGAACTATCTCAACTCTCATCAATTAGCTTTTCGGGGCAAGTTCAATTTCTTAAAAGCGGGTATTCTTTTTTCGGACCTGGTCAACACAGTAAGCCGGGTTTATCGTGATGAAGTCATGAGTAACCATCAGGATGTCTGCTCGTTTTTTTCCAGAAAAAGTAAGCCTCTCTACAGCATCAGAAACGGCATTGATGAGGAGGAATGGAATCCGGCCACCGACCCCCTGCTCCCGGCCAATTTTGGCCCGGATAATCCCGAAGGGAAAAAAATCTGCAAAAGAATGCTTCTGAAAGAATTTCAGATAGAAGAGCGCCCCAACCGGCCAATTCTGGCTCTGATCGGCTATCTGACAAAACTCAAAGGCATTGACCTGGTCCTGGAAACCATTAACGACCTTCTTAAAACCGGGTGCCGACTGCTGGTGCTCGGTCAGGGTGAGGAGATGTATGAAAGAGCCTTTGCTAAGCTCCATGAAATTTACCGCGGCCGGCTGGCTTATCGGGCCGAGTCCAGCTATGTTCTTATTCACCAGGTGCTGGCAGGCGCCGACTTGCTGCTAATGCCTTCTCTGGAAGAACCCTGCGGGCTTACCCTTCTCCATGGAATGCGTTACGGAACAGTCCCTCTGGTCAGAGCCACAGGGGGACTGAAGGAAGCAGTTCAGCCATTCTCTGAAAAAGATGGCCAGGGAAACGGTTTTGTCTTTGAAGAATACAGCCCCGAAGCTTTGCTTGGTGCTGTGAACCGTGCTGTAGCTGTCTATGAACACCCTTATCTCTGGAATCAGTTAATGACCAACTGCTTCCGTCAGAACAATTCCTGGTCTAAAATGATAAATAAGTACCGATTACTCTACCTGAAAGCCATAAAACTCAGAGCTGGAGGAAATAAATGAGCGTCAGAATAACGCAGGCAACCGATGCCACTTTTGAGCAGGAAGTATTGAAAGCGGAGCTGCCGGTACTTGTAGATTTCTGGGCTCCCTGGTGTGGTCCCTGCCATATGGTGGCTCCGGTAATAAAAGAAATTGCTGAAACCTACAGCGGAAAGCTTAAGGTGGTCAAAGTTAACGTAGATGAGAGCCCGACGGTTTCTTCGCGCTACCAGATTATGAGCATTCCGACCCTCATTCTATTCAAAAACGGCCAGCCAATTGATTCGCTTATTGGGGCCCTGCCCCGCAATCAGCTGGAGCGCTTCCTCTCAAGACATCTCAATCCAACCTGAAGACTGCCTCAAGTCACTTCCTGGCGAGAAAAAGAAGCGTTTAGATGTTCATTCATCACGGCCGTAAGTTCCGCTCCCCATAACAGTATTACCAGGGAAGCTGAAATCCAGAGCAGAAAAAAGATTACCGAGGTCAGCGTCCCA
The DNA here is from genome assembly GCA_964422165.1 of uncultured Eubacteriales bacterium. Taxonomy (GTDB): domain Bacteria; phylum Acidobacteriota; class Aminicenantia; order Aminicenantales; family Saccharicenantaceae; genus Saccharicenans. The sequence continues at coordinate 17,864 of CAYQZX010000021.1, forward strand.
GCCAGCAATTTGGATAGTACAATGCCCACCGCAGAAAAATGAATGACGTAAAAGGCAAAGCCTCGCTTAAAAAGCTCCCAGAAAAGAGCGGCTACGGAGGCTCCGAGCAGGGCACTGCGGGTATGGACCTTAACCTCTGGAATGAATTTATACAGTATAAAGAGAAACAGGAAAGTCAAGCCATATGGCAAAAGATACTGAAAAAAGAAATTATTAACAAAACCGAGAATTTCCGGGTTGATAAATTCTGATATCACAGGAGTTTCCCGTAGTGATTTTTGAAGAGCTGTCCAGACGGCAGTTATGGACAGTGACAGCAGCAGAATCAGTCCGATTATCAGCATTACCACATACTCAATCAGCCGGTTGTAAAAAAATGACCTTTGATAACGAGCTCTGAAAATCTGGTTGATGGAAGAAATCAGATTAGAAAAAAGGAAGGAAGCTGCCACCAGTGAACCCAGCAGGCCAAACCAACCCAGATTGGCAACGTTATTACCCAGAGCTTCCAGCCTTTTGAAAAAAACCGGGTCCATCCGGGCAAAAAATTCTTCGGTAAAAATATTCAGCCCTCTAAAAACCAGCTCTGGATTTCCCAGGATTTTCACTCCCAGAAAATAAAATAAGGCCAGAAGGGGAACCAAACAGAGTAAAGAAAAATACGAAATAACCACTGCTGCCGTCCAGCAGCGGTCTTCATTAAACCTCTTAAAAGACTTCAGCAATATTTGGAAATAATTACCAGCCATCTAATCTGACAGATGCCCGGTCCTCAAGAATAGGCTCCCCACTTGACCATCAGGATGATGATGGTAATGAGCAGAGCATAGATGACCAGAGTTTCAATGAGGACCAGACCGAAAATAAGAATACCCCTGATGTACTGGCCCGCTGCCGGATTACGGGAAATACCCTCACAGGCAGAACTGATAGCTTTGGCCTGGGCGAAAGCTCCAGCAATTACCCCCAGGGTAATGACTCCACCTCCTACAATTATGGACAATTTGAAAAGTTCGGCTCGGGACGGGTCCACCGTCTGGGCAGTAAGCGGACTCTGCATGAGTGCGCCGAGGAAAATCAGCATAATCAGAAGTTTTACTCTTGTTTTCATGTTAACTCTCCTTTTAATGTTCTTCCTCATGGGCTACAGCCCCGGCTATGTAAATGCACGATAGCAAAACAAAAACATAAGCCTGGATAACCGAAGTAAATATGGCAATAGCCATAAACGGCAGAGGTAGGAAATAAGGAATTATCGAAGCTATTATTAAAATTAACAACTCTTCTGAAAAGATGTTGCCAAAAAGACGCATCGACAGGGAGACCGGTCGTGAAAAATGGCTGATGATTTCAATTGGCAGCAGTAGCGGAGCCAGGAACGGATTAGGACCGGTAAAGTGTTTCAGGTAGCCCAGCAATCCCTGACTTCTTATACCCTGCCAGTGATAATAGAGCCAGACCACCAGGGCACAACCCACTGTTACATTGAGCTTGCTGGTTGGAGACATAAAACCTGGAATAAGCCCCAGGAGGTTAGAAGTCAGGATAAACATTCCTACCGTAGCAATGACCGGAAGATATTTTTTTCCCTGTTCACCTATGGTATCCATTACCAGGTTTTCAAAAAAATCAATCAGACTTTCCAGCAGAACTTGTGTTTTCCCAGGGATCAACTGAGCTTTTCGTCCGGCCAGCCCCAGCAGGACCGAAAGCCCCACCACCACAATTATGGTCATGACAAGATAGTCAGGTATAAGATGATGAGGGTCTTTAACCTGAAAACCAAATAGACTCAATAGAGCAGCCAGCGGGGGGCTGAAAATCCGGTTAAAAAACTCTACCAGCGGGAGACTGTGCTCTAATCCTTCCATTTTTTTACACCAGCCAGGTTTCTAACAGCCTCAACGGCCACTGAGACTAAAATCAGAGAGAAACCCGCGGCAAACGCTAAAACTTTATTTTTGAAGTAGAAAATTATAATTAAAAAGACCAGGCAAATCAATACCAGTCTCAGAAGGTAAAGAATTATAGCCCGGTGCAAAACTCTGGCTTTATCGCTCGGCAAATATTTATTTACAAATGATTTAAGGGCAATAAATCCCAGACTGGAAAGCAGAGCTCCACCCAGAACCAGAGCACCAGAAAGAAGGTCGGCTATGATTCCGGTAATAATACCGGCCAGAACTCCAAGAACCACAGTCTGAACCGGTACTCTCCTGACTGAGCTATCTAAAGATTCAAACATTCTCCTAACCTGATCCACGTTCTCAAAGGATTTTACCCTTCTGGATGTCCAGAATCAACTTTCTGGGTAAGGTTCTCAGAGTCTTCCTCAATTTCTTTAAGAAACCTGGTAATTTCCCGGTAGAGGTTTAGTAACCCCGAGATCACCCCCAGCACTGTCCAGCTCAGAAGCATCCAGGGTTCAGTCTTCAGCCAGCGGTCAAGAAAATATCCGATTATAAAACCCACGGCAATTGAGGAAGGAAGCACTAGGGCCACCGAAGAAAGAGCAACCATTTTTTTAAGGCCAGTTGCGGCTGTTTTTTTCACTTTTTAACCTGCCTCATTATAATACCAGTTCACCAGTTGAAAAAAAACTGTTGCTGAGAGACTTGCATTGTGTTGGGCAAAAGATTAAAATCAAAGGGCAATCCGGAGATCAGCAAATGACCAAGAGAGCCAGCTTAAAGGAATGGTTTTCCCTGACCCGGGTCTTCGTTCTCCTCGGGTTGCTCCTTTTTTCCGGTTATCAAGCGGCCGCCCAGGAAGCATCAAAAAACACCTGGCAGGTTGACCCTTTTTACCTTAAGCAATTTGAAGAAGGCCTTCAGGCTTTCAATCTCAATGAATTCGAAGAGGCTTTTCAGAGCTTCAAAATAGCAGCTTTTGGTCTACTGGATGAACCGGATCTGCTGGGAGAAGCTCTGGTCTATCTGACTCTTTGTGCTTATAACCTGAAAAAACCGGATCAGGTTGAGTATTACTTAAAAGAGATATCGCGCTTCAAGCTGGCTGACCGTATTCCAGCTAACTCTCGCTTACCCGGGAAAATAAAAGAGCAGTTCGCCAGGATTCAAAGCCAGTACAAAAATGGGCTAACTGGCAGGCCCGGCTGAAACTATTCATTTCGTTTTCAGCCCGAGAGCCTCAGCAAGGTCAGTATCCACCACCGCCTGTCCGTTTTGCCGGTACACCAGACCAAAACTGCCATCAAATTCCCACATAGCCCAGCCGATCCGGTATTTCTCCAGAGCTATTCTTACATCTCTTACCCAGGGAACCCGGTATTCGGGACGACAATAATCACGGTAAGCTCCAAACTCATTACAGAAGAGTTTAACTCCATGGGCTTCTGCCCAGGCCACCGCTTTCCTTATTGCCTGATCTATTTTTTCTCCATCCCATCTCTCTTCCCCGTAGGCCCTGAGGTAACTTTTTATATCTTCCCGGGACTGCAAAGAAATGGCCTTTTCTACCGCTTCCGGTGAGGAGGGATAAGGAACCTCTCGGAGAGGTTGGACCCACTCTGAGCTCCAGGTCGCCCCCTGATGGGTGAAAATATGAGGTTCGTAGAAATGGAAGCAATACCAGACCTGCGGGTCATCAAGAGGCTTTAGCTTAATCAGGGTAGAAATGTTTGACCAGAAAGCTCCAGTGGCCAGGATGGTATGGTGGGGCAGTTTTTTTCTTATGACCGCAATTATTTTCTCCTGAATAGGGGGCCAGCGGTCTTCCTCTCCCAGAAAGACCGGTTCATTCATTGGTTCAACGAGCAGCCAGTCAGGGTCAAAGATTGAGAGTCTCTCGGCCAGTTTTTCCCAGAATCTTAGAAATTTTTCAGTAAAAGCAGCGTCTTTCCCCAGGGGGCCAGAATAATCAGAACCACCCTTTCGTTGTGAAATACTATGCAGGTCAAAATTGACTGCCAGGCCGTGGTTGATTATCCGGGCAATTCCGCTTATTAGCAGTTCCATAGCCGGCGGTTTGAGATAATCCTCTCTTTCTGACTCATAAATATTAGCCATATCTACTGGAACTCTGACAAAGGTAAAGCCTAATTTCTTGATCAGCCGCAGGTCTTCATCGGAAAAACGTTCCTGAAGCGACCGCAATTCTCCTTCATTTAACCAGAACCAGAAGGGCAGATTTATCCCCCGGGAAAAACGCTCTGAGCGGTCGGCCACCATTCCGGCTTTTTTGGATGAGCTTTCCTTCTGACAACCGTGACCAAACCACAGGCTTGTAAGCAGGGCAATCATTACAAGAGAAAAAATTTTTGTCTTTTTCATGGCAATTTCCTTAAAAAATCATTTCTTAAAATTTCCTTTTACTACTCTTCCGGGACCCGGTTCATTCTGCTTTCATCCCGAGCTCGGCCAGTTTCTCGGTGAGACTGCTGGTTTCTCTGTAGCTCTGTCTCCATCTTGCCTTAAGCCGTCCTAAAAAACCCGGGTTAACGGATAACAGCCTGTTCAGAGTTTCCTGAACCCAGGTCTTTTCCTCGGGCTCCAGCAGAGACCATTGCTCAAGAAAAACTACCAACACATTAACCACCAGGAATTCATTAAAGGGATGCCTCCTCACCGCCTCCCGGCAAAACAGGCGCCCTTTAGGAGCATAAGTTAGAAGAGGATAATTATAAAGGAAATAAACTTTACTCATCTCCCAGAAAAGAGTGTGGTCAACCGGATTAAGCCACACACCTTTTTTTAAAGAAGCTGCAGCCCCATCAAGGTATGGTTCGCTTGCTTCTCGTTCTCCATATTCTATTTCAGCCATAGCCCTCAGAATCCGGAGCCGGCCGAGCTCGGTCAGGAAAAGCGGATGGGGATAGAAATTCACGGCTTTCTGCAGCCTGTTTTCCAGGCGATTAAAATCCCTTTCCAGACTCCTGATTTCCTGCTTTTCTCTCTGAAAACGATAAAAATTCCAGTAACCACAGTAAAAACAGATGGAGAAAAATAGAGCTCCCAGAGCCACAACCAGGCTAGCTACCTTAAACCATCCGCTTTTAAGGTGGCTCATAGTTCGCTTTCCTCTGTCTGGTTTTTTCTCCTGCCGTCCACCACCAGAGGAGCCTTAAGAGCCAGAACGAAAAGACTTAACCAGACCGCGGCATTCCCGGGCATTCTCAGGCTGAAATCAGTGAGGCTGTGAAAAAAAAGGCTGAAGACCCCCATAATCGCCCCCAGACCTATGCCTTTTCCCAGAGCGTGCTGACATCGAAACCAGCGTTTGAGAGCCAGAGCCAGAGCCAGAAAACCGGCCAGAATCAGAGCTCCACCACCAAGCCAGCCAGCTTCGGCCAGCATTTCTAAGTAATCATTGTGAGCATGACTGATAATTACGTTGAAATTCTTTTTAAGATAAGGATTAATGGCCTGGGCATAGGTCCCCAGACCACTTCCGGTCAGCGGATAATCAAAAATGAGCCCGGTTGTATAAGTATAATAAAGCATTCTGGTCTCATCAAAAAACCCGCCTTCGGTAAAGCGCTCCAGAATAGGTTCAAGACCAATTAGCACCACCGCAAGGACCACCAAAATTACCACGGTCTTGATTAGTCTTCTCTCCACTTTCTGATGTCCGGCCACAGTGGTCAAGCTGACAAGCAGTAAGGTTAGGAAGAAGGTGATTACAAAAATTATTATTCCCGAGCGACAGCGGGAAAAAAACAGCCCTATCCCGATGATAAAAGGCGGCAACAGAAAAAGCAGGGATTTTTGAACCTGCTCCTGGCCCAGCCTGACTAATTTCTCCTGCCAGCTTAAACCTGGTTTCAACGTAAAATATTTGGAGCGGACCAGAAAATAGCCCAGGCTTAAGGGAAACAGCATTTCCAGAAAAGCTGAATAATGATCGCGGTTGACAAAGGTGCCAAAAGCACTGCCTGAATAATAACGATTGACCCAGGTGAAGATGCGGTTGGTTCCCCCGAAAAACTCAGACAGACCATATAAACTCTGAAACACTCCGGCTCCTATCAGAACCAGAGTCAGAGCCTGGATTCTTTTGACCGTGGTAAGCACCCTGCTCAGAAGATAGGCAAAAACTCCGTAGGTTAGAAATCGTACATATTCATAGGCCGAAGCCCAGGGTGAAAGGGATAGAGCCTGAAACCGAATTTCAGCCGGGCTTAAAAGGCCGGTCTCCACAAGCGACTGACGCCAGGCCTTGCTTCTGGGAGAAAGTAGTGTGACCAGAGATTCAGGCCAGGGTACTATCTGAACCAGGCCTACCAGAAAAAACAGTGCCAGACAAAAAATAATCAAACCGTTTAGAAGCCGGGGTTCTGTTTCTTCCTGGTTATCCTTGAGACGGGAAACCAGATGGATAATAAAAAGCAACCAGACAGAAACTTCAAAACCTAAAACCGCCCACTCAACATTACCACCAAAGGGAAGCGGTAAGAACCAGATTATCAGACAAAGTATGATAAAAAGAAAGCCCCTCATTCAACTGCAGATAAATTTTTGCTTCAACCAGTATCGGGAAGGCTCAGGCTCACAACGCAACAACCAGTTTTCGCTAAAAACCTGTAAAGACTGCCTGTAGGAGATACTTGCTTTTTTACCTTTTAGAAGGAGAGGCTTCTTCTTTGCCTTCCAGGAGCTTAAAAGTCCCGTAGAGAGCCAAAGTCGTCGCCACCATTAAAACGGCCACGCCAACCGGTGTCCGGAAGAAGGAAACTCTTTCTTTTTCCGGAGCTCCAGTGGGTTCTTCCTGCCCCAGACCTGAAGCAGCTCCAGCTTTTAGGGCTAAGGACAGCTTGCCAATTTCCCCACCTTTTACCACCAGAATATAGCCGAAATTGTAATCTCCATCTGGAGCTGTCACTCCAAGGATGTACTTGCCCTCTTTAACCTGTTCGATTTTATAAGCTCCGCTGGAGTCAGTCGGAGAGCTAACATATTCTTTGCCATCTTCCACATTCCTAATCTTAACCACCGCATTCTGAACCGGTGTCTTCATGTCGCTCCCATAAATGAAACCAACCACCGCTCCGGCCGGGGCCGGCAGAGACTCAAGCGGCATCAGCAACAGCATAAAAGCTGCCATTAAAGTTCCTAATAAAACCGGCGAACGATACAAATCTTTACGGAGCATTTTTACCTCCCTTTTATAATAATATACTCAAATAAATCCTGGTTTGCAAGCTTTATTTTCTTAAAAACCCAAAAAATTTCTTCTTAACCCCGGGGTTAAGCGGGCTACCCAGGTCTGGAACAAGAGAATTGCTGAGTATGGCCGCCGGAACGTCTCTGACCATGGCCTCAGCCAGCTCCCAGCCGGCAATCCGGGCAGCCGCTTCCACCCCACGGCTGAGAATGGGTTTTCTTTTCTCAGGATTATGAGCATCTGAGGCAATTAGATGAACCAGATGGTTTTTCAGGAAAAGGTCAGCTCTTTTCTGGATCTCTGAACCAAACTCACCTGTCAGGCTTCCAGCTGTAACCTGAGCCAAACAGCCCCGGTTTACCAGGTCATAAAGCAATTCAGGATGATTGCCAAAAATAGTATTTCTCTCAGGATGGCTGATTATAGGGGTGTATCCGGCAAGCATTAGCTGATAGAAAAGATCCCTGGTTCCGGAGGGAAGCTGGTCAGAGGGAAATTCTACAAAAAAATACTCACTGCTGTTCAATCTGAGATTTTTTTCTCCAAGCAGATTAACCAGATCAGGATGGATGAAAACCTCAGCTCCTCGGAAAAAATGTATCCGGGAATCAGAACCAAACTTTTCAAAAAACTGGCTAAAGCGCTCCTCAAGGATTTTCTGGCTGTCCTGATAGCGGGAGAAGCGAAAAAGATGAGGGGTTAGACAGACTGCTCCCACCCCATCGGCTACAGCTATTTCTAACATCTTTTCAGTTTCTTCCCAGGTATCCGGGCCATCGTCCCAGTCAGGCAAAAGATGAGTATGCAGGTCAATCATTCCTTCAACTGCCTTCTTCCTGTCCAGCATAATCTTAATTACTCATGCCGTAAATTTTTTATTGATGATAATGTTTGTAATAATGACGATAATAATGGCGATAATAATAGCCGCGGTTGTCCAGGCTGAGAGAATTTATAACAACTCCAAAAGTTTTAAGCTGCAAAAGGTCAATAATCTCCCGCGACTGGCTTAAAGCTTCCCTCGGGGTTTTTTCAGCCTGGACCACCAGTACCAGTCCGTCGACCATTTTGCCCAGCACCTGAGCATCAGTCACACTCAGGATGGGTGGAGTATCCAGCAGGATGAACTCAAACTGGTCCCGCAAAGTCTTGAGTAGCTCAGCCATACGTTCTGAGCCCAGAAGCTCAGCCGGGTTTGGAGGAATAGGTCCAGAGTTGATTAAATAGAGAGAAGGGACGATAGTGGATTTTATTAATCTATTCAGTTCCAGTCCGGTAGACAGATAATTGGTCAGTCCGTCATGGTTTTTAAGGTTAAATATCCGGTGTTGCTTGGGACGGCGAAGGTCGGCATCCACCAGCAGGACCTTTTTCTCCATCTGGGTCAGACTGACTGCCAGGTTGGAAACTGTGGCTGACTTGCCTTCATTGGGCAACGGGCTGGTAACCATCAGAACCTGGAGACTGCTCCGGGGTCCCGAAAGCAACAGGGCTGTCCTCAGCGAACGATAACTTTCGGCAAAAGTTGACTCCGGGGCAAAGTGAGTGATGAGTTCAATGCTTTTAGGTTCTTCGGCAGTAGCTTTTTCCGGCTTTCCGGTCTTCTTCTTCCCGCCATCTTTCCCCGAACGGGAGGCGTAATAATAGCCGCTGTACATGGCTTCTTCACCAAAAACCGGTACCACACCGAGGGTCGGAAGTCCGGAATAGCGTTCGACATCCTCGACGGATTTAACCGTATTGTCCAGGTACTCAACTACCAAGGCCAGTCCGAGCCCACCAAAAAGCCCGAGGAAGAGCGCCAGCAGCAGGTTGCGCAATTTTTTAGGACTTGAAGGGTAAATTGGTATATCAGCCTTATCCACAATTCTGATGTTCGAGGTGCGCAGGCCCCTCAACCGGGCAGACACTCCAGTTTCACTCTGTCTTTTAAGGAGAGACTCCAGGAGGTTTTTCTTGTTTTCAATTTCTATCTTCAAGCTGTTATAAAGTATGGCATTGGAGTTGAGCCGGAAAGCTTCTTCCTTCTGACGGTCAAAAAGTTCCTGAAGAGACCGCTCTTTCTTCAGGGCAGTCTGGTACTCTGAGTAGGCAGCCATGACCAGACGCTGGGTCTCTCCTTTCAGCAACTCTCTGGCCGATTCCAGCTCGGCTTTCAGCCTCTGCATCTCGGGGTATTCTGGCTGAAACTTTTCCTGCATCTTGATGTATTCCCGGCTCAATTTAAGATAATCCTCTCTCAATCTCTGAATCAGCGGGTTGCTCAAAGCCTCGGGAATGAAGTCGGGAGAAGCATCTTTAACCATATTGTAGTAGGACTCTTTCCGGACCCGGTCAATCTGAGCTTCGGTCAGAGCTTTGTTCAGTTCGCTCAGCTTATCCAGAATGGTAGTCTCCTTATCACTCAGGATGACGATATCTTTTTCCTGCCCATAGTTTTGCAGTTCCTGTTCTTTAAGGCTGATTTCAGCTTTGAGGTCGGCAATCTGCTGGCTTAAAAACTCAGTAGCCTGCTCGGTTGCCTCATACTTCGCTTCTATATTCATATCCACAAAAGCTTCAAAAAGAGTATTAACGCAGTCGCTGGCCAGGCCCGGGTCGTGAGCTTTGAAGGCCACCTCCACCAACCGGGTCATCCGGATGGGTTTAACTTCCAGGCGTCGTAAAAAGCTGTCAACTAACTTTCTCCTGAAAACCGGGTTCTTCAGGTCTTCAGGAGAGGTTGGTTTTCTTCCGGCAAATTCAGTTTTTTCCCACAACTTTAACCTTTCGATAGTCCTCTCAGCCAGGCTCCGGCTCTGGAGCAGTTTGTACTGTGTCTGGAAATAATCGTCCCGAAAAGTTTCTATCTGAAAAATATCTTCAAAACTCAGGATGTTGGGCTCTTTTTCTATCATCACCGTGCCCCGGGCGGTGTAGACTGGTTTCATCACCAGGGACACAACCATGGTGATCGCCACAGCAATCAAGGTAACCGAAATAATTATCCAGCGACGCCTGAGGATTATATCGAGATATTTCCTCAGGTCTAATTCAGCGGTTTCGTTGAGTTGTGGTTCTGCCAAGTTTTGGTTCATCTGAAACCTCAGCTTTATTATCCTTAGAAAATGCTTTCCTTTACTATTATCACATCCCCCTCCTGGAGAGGAATGTCTTTCTTGCGGCCGTTGATAATATCATTAAGGTTAACCTTGAGGTTAATTTCTTTGCCGCTTTTATCCTTTCGCTTGACTACAACCCCTCTTTTAGAAGCATTCTCGCTCAGACCCCCGGCCTGGGCAATAGCCTGAAGAAGAGTAATTTTCTTAGAAATTTTGACCTGCAGCGCACCCGGGTTTCGGACCTGACCAAATACATAGATGGTGATGAGCTTGTCAACAGGAACATTTATGACGTCGTTAGGCTGAAGGGGGATGTTCAGCCTCTGGTTGCCGTTTAGGAGAAGGTCCTCCAGGTCTATACTGATCGAAGCCGTATTGCCATCCTGCCCCTCTCTGAGCACATAGATTTCATTGGCCGCATTTTCCTTAAACCCCCCGGCCTGGGAAATCATCTGAAGCAGAGTCTGTCGGCCCACCAGCTCGTACATGCCCGGCTTTTCCACAGCCCCAATTATGGCTACCCGGCTGCTCTGGTATTCTTTGATAAATACTGAAACCTGGGCATTTTTTATGTATTTATCAAGAAGCCCGGCAATTTTTTGTTCAACTTTTTCTTTAGTCAGGCCACCTACCTGAACACTACCCAGAAGGGGCAGCGTAATCGTGCCATCTTCAGAAACCCTGACCGTATGGTCAAATTCTGGCAGTTCAAAGACCTTTATTTCCAGAAGGTCTCTTGGCCCGATGACATATTCCCGGATAAAATAATCCCTTGGAGAAACCTGGGTTTCCTGAGGTGCGGGAACAACTGCTCCAGCAACTCCGTTCAGCAAAAAAGTGATTATTAACGGAAATAATAGCTTTGGAGTCAGCCAGCTCTTTTTCATCTATATTTCCTTCCTGGTTCCTGAGTTATCGAACCTAAAATTCATAAGTCAGATTTATGCCAACAAAACGCCTCTCGGCATCCCAGTTAAGCACGTTGACTTTTCTCTTCCAGAAACCTCCAGTCAGGCCAATACCTGCAGTCTTGCTTATTCTATAATAAAGTCCAAAGGAATTTAAAGTGTAATCATCCTGCCTGGGTTCTGAGCCCGGCACTTCTCCGAGGGGATAGTCGTTTCGCAACTGACTGTAAGTATAATCTAATCTTATTTTTTTTCGGAAAAGATAGATCGAACTGCCGGCCGACCAGGAATTCCCAATGTAGAAAGGATTATTAGACCAGATAGAAAAATTAACATCTCTTCGGTAGGAACCCCGAAGCAGCAGAGGCCTGAACAAAAGCCAGCTAACACTGGTGTCGCCAACCAGACCTTTGAAATCAGGCAGTCCCCCGACAATTGTATCAAAATTTTTATAGCCCAAACGCACCTGACCCCGGAGACGGCCGGTAGGAGAAAAATCCAGGCCGGAATAAATGGTTTGACTCCTGGAATCTCCCGGATTGCCCGGATCCTTAAAATCGTACTTACCCCACACCCCCTCCAGGAAAAACTGAACCCTCGGGGTCAACCGATAGTAAAATTTACCACTCCAGTAGGTGGCTAAATGGCTTAGCCTTTCCCCCAGATTAACCGAACCATAGTTAATGCTTTCGTATTGATAATCAGTCCGGAGGGCAGTTATTTCCAGGGAAACCCGATAAGACCTCTGGTAGAGCAGAGAGACAAAACCTCTGGACTCCTTTCTCCGTGGCCTTATATCTATCTCGGTGTTCCAGCGTTCCCGGGCGTTGTTCAGAGCCCCTCCGGCTATCAGCAGGAACCGGTTGAAGCTCAGCGAGACTTCACCGTTCAGGTAATTATTCCAGGTTCTTTCTCTTTCGGTTTTGAAGAAATAAACATATTGAGGTGATTCAAACACGTGAACCAGAAGCCTTTTCTTAACCATCAAATAAGCATCCAGCCCCGGCCCGGCCGTCAGCCAGAAATCAGAAATTGCTTCGGGATGATAGTAGATGTTTGAGTCATAACCAGCCTCTCTGATGACAATAACTGGTTGAAGCCGCAGTGGTCCGAACCTCCAGGCCGCCCGCTCCCAGGCTGCCCGAAATTCCCTGGCTTTCCAGGTTTCGCCTAAAAGCTCTCCGGTTAAGAAAAAGCTCAGCCCCAAAAAAAAGGCAAGAGAGAGGCACCAGGTTCTTAGCTTCACTTCAATTTCCCTGCTCTAAAGTTAGAATTTAACCATAATTTCCGTTTGAAATTCAACCGCTTTACTTATGTTAACCTTTCTTCTTGTCGGCAATCCGCTGACAATTGTATATTATTACAGGATGAGCAGTCCAGCATTCCGAGCCGGGAAAATCATTTTACAAGTTTTTTTCTTCCTTCTGGCCTGTCTAAAGCTTAACTCCACAGCGACGTGTAAGCCTGTCTGGCTGCCTGGACCTGAGGCTCAGCAGAAGGAGGAGACCATCAAACTTTTAGCCAGGTATCAGGAAAAGAAAGGACCGGTCTGGCTGGCTGAGGGTGAAGTTGAGCTCCGTTTCGCCGATTTAGTCCTGCTGGCGGACCGCCTTCAGGTCCATCTTGAAACTTACGAAGTGGTAGCCGAAGGGCAGGTTACCCTGCAACTGGCCGAAGAGGTGGTGGTCTGCCGGCGTCTTACCTTTAACCTTAAAACCAGGGAAGGGCAGCTGGAGGAAGTCAGGGCTATAAGTCGACCATCTCTTTTGTTCGGGGCCAGCCTCATTCAAAAATTGGCCGACAGCCGTTATCACCTGGAAGAAGCCTGGCTGACCACCTGCACCCAACCGGTGCCCCGATGGAGCTTTTCTTTCGCCCGGGCCAGTCTGCAACCCGAAGATTCCGTTACTATGAAAAAGGCCATTTTCTGGGTAAAAAATTTTCCTCTGCTTTATGTGCCTTACCTTCGCTACCCCTTAAAAGAAAGAGCAACCGGCTTTCTTTTTCCCCAGATTGGCTACAATCGGGTCAAAGGTCTGTCATTCAGCCAGAGTTTTTACTGGGCTATTGCCCGCAATATGGATGCTACCTTGACCCTTGATTTTTTTTCCAGAAAAGGCCTGGGCCAAGGATTAGAATATCGTTATCTTCTTTCTGGAGATACCAGGGGCGAACTGAACGCTTATCTTTTCTTATTCAAAAAGGGAAATGCCTCCTCCCATCCTGCTCCTGCTTCTATCCTGCGCTGGAATCATCAACAAAATCTGCCTCTCGGTTTCAGGCTCAATGGTCAGATTGACTATTCCAGCTCTTTTAGCTTTTTAAGAGAGTTTGAGAATAATTTCAGCTCAGCCACAGTCAGCAACCGCTCTTACCAGTTCAGCCTGAGCCGGAGCTGGTCTTATTTTAACTTCAACCTGCGCGGCTCGCGCTTTGAAAGCTACTTCCCCCAGACAGAACAGAGTGCGGTCACCGAATACCTGCCCCAGGTCAGTTTTAACCTGCTAAAATACCGGCTACGGTCTTCACTCTATTTTTCTTTTGAGTCCGGACTCAGCAACTGGAACTACCGCTGGACGACTCAGACTTCAGCCAGCCACTATAGCCTTGGCCAAGCCTATTTCAGGCCAGCCTTCAGTCTGCCGTGGCAGCCGGCCTCCTGGCTAAATCTATCACTCAGCGCGAATAGCAATCTTAACTGCTACTTTCAAAGCTACGAACCTCAAAGTCAGATTCGCAGTTCCAGGCCGCTTATAACCGCTCAGGGTGGATTCGGGCTCAACCTGGAAGGTCCGGCTATCTACCGGATTTATTTTCGCCAGGGTGAAGCCTGGTTAAAACACCTGGTGGTTCCTTTTGCTGTTTTTCAGTATGATACTTCTTTATCCCAGGAAACACTTTCTCGCCTGATTTTGCCTTTTGGATTTTTCCGCCGTAACGACCTTAAATTCGGGCTTCTCCAGCATTTTCTGGTTAAAAGCGGAGGCTCACCGCGTGAAATCCTGACTCTGGGTTTGACCCAGACAGTTTTCTTTGACCCACTCCAGAGTCCAAGCCGTTACTATTACCCGCAGCATCCACAACGCCACTTTTCGCCCCTGAACGCCTACCTGCGTTTCTATCCGGAAACGAACCTGAGTCTGGACCTGGCCGCGGATTTCAACCCTTATGAAAGAAACTTCCTCAGCTCCCGGGTGAGCCTGGCTTTCAGTCAACCAGAAAATCGGTTTTTCTTCAACCTGAACTGGTCGCGAAATTATCAGGTTCTCAGTCCTGAAAGTTTTTTTCGCAGTCATCAGCTGGGATTTCAGGCCGGCTGCCGCTGGCCCGAAAAATTAGAGCTCAAATCGCAGGTTGAATTAGACCTGCAAAACCGCAAGCTTCTCTACACGGCGCTGGTGGGAGTTTTACACTACCAGTGTCTTGATTTTAGCCTTGACCTCAGGATTTTTTACTTTCGAACCAGACCTGAAGCCCAGCTCCGGTTCTCGGTCGGACTGGGAAACATCAGCCGGACCACTGACCTGCTTGGAACCTTAGGATTTTAATGGGGCTATTGACAGTCGGCCCAAAAGCCTATAAGTTAATTTAAGCTAAAAAAATAAATTAGATAAAACATGCGAATTTTAATAACCGGAATAAATGGTTTTATCGGCAGCCATCTGGCCGAACACCTGCTACAGACTCAGCCCAAGGCAGAATTATTCGGCCTGATTAGAGCCGGTTCTTCGCTGGAGAATCTGGTGAAAATTGCCGGCAGAATCAACCTGCTCAAAGGTGACCTTAAGGACTTTCGTTCGATAATAGATGCTTTTTATGCCTCCAAACCAGACTGCCTCTTTCACCTGGCCGGACTGACATCTCAAGACCTTTCCTTCAATCAGCCGGTTGAGGCCTTGAGCCTTAACCTGCAGGGCACCCTTAACCTCCTGGAGGTGGCCAGAGAATTCAGGCTCAGCACGAGTATAATTATTGCTTCTTGCGCGGAAGCTTATGGCCTGGTCTATTCAGATGAACTGCCGATAAAAGAAAGTTCCGTTTTTCGGCCTCTCAGCCCGCTCGGAGTCAGTAAAGCTGCTCAGGACTTGCTCGCTTTTCAGTATCAAAAAGCTTATGGTCTTAAAATCATAAGGGTTAGAATCTTCAGCCTTCTCGGACCCAGATTGCCTGACCACTACTTACCGGGAAGCCTAACCCGACAAATAGCTGAAATTGAAAAAAAGAAGCGCGAACCCGTCCTGCAGGTTGCCCATCTTGACCACAAAAGAGATTACCTGGACATCAGAGACGCCGTCCGGGCCCTTTCTCTGCTTGCTGAAAAAGGTGAGTCCGGCGAAGCTTACAATTTGGGGTCAGGACGAGCCTGGTCCGGGGAGGAAATCCTGAAAATACTTTTGACCATGACAAGGGCCCGCGTGGTGGTGGCTAATGACGAAGCCAGAATGAAACTTCCAGATCCTCCAATTCTTCTGGCAGACACTTCTAAGCTGATTAAGACGACCGGTTGGAAGCCTCAGCTGGAGCCCCGGCAATCGCTCCTTGACCTGCTTAACTACTGGCGGGAAAAAATCTAAAACTAAAAAGGCAACTCAGCAACCAGCTTTGATGTTGAGCTCTAACTGGCTTTCCTGGACCAATTTTCTTTCTTCCTCTATTTCTTTTAGAATTTCTGGCGTAACATCACCGGTAGGATAATGGCCCTCAAAACAGGCTGCACAAAAATTCCGGAGCTCCGGATTTTCCATCCTGATGGCTTTTTTCAGGTTATCAAGAGTCTGGTAGATGACTTTATCAGCTCCAATTCGCCTGGCTACCATTTCTTCGTCGGCATCCCGGGCCACAAACTCTGTTTTGGTCTGCATGTCAATGCCATAAACGCAGGGATAGCGAAGCGGCGGAGAGTAGGAAGCAAAATAGACTTTCTCGGCTCCGCATTCCCTGACCATCTCCACAATAGCCCGGGAAGTATTCCCGCGGACGATACTGTCATCAACCAGAAGAACTTTCTTCCCTTTTATTTCCGAACAGATGGGATTGAGTTTCTGCCGGACTGAAGTCTGACGTTTGGTTTCAGCCGGCATGATGAAAGTCCTTCCGATGTAGCGGTTTTTAACCAGAGCTTCCCGGTACTTGAGATTAAGACGACGGGCGATTTCTATGGCCGCATCCCGGGCTGAATCCGGCACCGGCACCACCACGTCTATTTCCAGGTTTTTCTTCCTGATTTCATCAGCCAGTAACCGACCAAGGTTGACCCGGCTTTTGTAAACATTGACTCCGTCGATAACCGAATCAGGCCTGGCAAAATAAACCCACTCAAAAAGACAGGGAGTATGTTTCTTGTAAACCAACCGACGGCGGTGCAAATTACGATTTCTATCAAGAAAAACTGCTTCTCCAGCTTGAATATGCTCAATCTCCTCAAAGTTCATCAGGTTGAGGCTTACAGTTTCTGAGGCAAAAGCATAGGAAGGAAGCAGCCCATCCTTTCTCCGGCCGAAGCTCAAAGGTTTGATTCCGTGAGGGTCACGGAAGGCTACCATTCCCTGTTCGGCAATGTAGGCTACCACTGAATAACTTCCCTTAACCCGACGGTAAACCCCGGCCACCGCCTTGAAGATGTTTTCCGGAGTTAGATACTTGACTCTCTGTTCCTCCAGCTCCTGGGCAAAGACGTTCAAAATGACCTCGGCATCGCAGTCAGAGTTAAGCAAGCGCTGGTTTTTTTCGAACAGCTCCTTTTTCAGCTGACGATAATTCACCACATTGCCATTATGAGCCAGAATAATGCCAAACGGAGTGTTAACCATGAAAGGCTGCGCATCTTCGTGGCCACCTCCACCAATGGTTGGGTAACGGGTATGACCGAGACCGATGTTTCCTTTAAGCTGAGCAGCTTCCTGAGGACCGAAAATATCCAGAACCAGCCCATTTCCCTTTTTTTCATGGAACTTCCCGTTGTAGGTGATTATACCGGCAGCATCCTGACCGCGATGCTGAATGGAAAGCAATCCCTGATAGAGGTCATGGAAGACCTCGCGGTTGGCCCAGATTCCTATGACTCCACACATCTGCGGTAATTCCTCTTTTGAGCTTTTATTATAGCAAATAGCCTTAAATCTGTTAATTAAGTAAATTAGATGGCATATCCACCCAGCGGGTTAAATCCAGAGTTAACCAAAAATTAACTTTTCCTTAGCCCGGTTTTCACCTATGCGTTGTAATCTTAGCTCTCAATTCTCCAGGCATCTTCGGCGCCGGGTCTGGAGATGAGCAAATTTACATCAAATAAGGAGGAAGCATGTTTTCAATCTTGAGAAAGCAGCTGTACAGGGTAAGACCATTTCTACTGTCCCTGCTCGTCGGCTTTCTTGGTCTAATGGCCCTAGCCCAACCATCAGCCGCCCAGCAGAAATTCTCTGGAACCGTCTTCTTTGATTATACCTTCTACCTTTCCAATGACGGTCCGCTAACCACACCGCCACCCAATAATCCCAATTTCAAAAACAACTTCATGCATTTCCGCCGGGTCTACTTCCGCTATGACAACAAGATTAATGACGACATCAGTTTCCGGCTAACCCTGGATGGCGACAATGTGGACAAGTTCCGTCCCTACTTAAAGCACATGTATGTCCAGATAAACAATCTCATTCCAAATGCCGACATTAAAATCGGGATGGCTGATACCATCACTTTTAAGCTGGCTGAAGACCGCTGGGGATACCGCAGCGTGGCCAAGACTCTTCTGGATGGCTATAAAGACGTCACCGGCAAAGATATCGACGCCACCAGCGCTGACCTGGGAATCAACATTTCAGGTAAAATCTTAAGGCCTCTTCGCTATCAGGTGATGCTCTCATCAGGTGAAAGCTATACCAAGCCAGAAAAGGATAAACATAAAAAATTAAGCGCCAATCTGCAGCTCATCCCCCTGGCTGGCCTGTCCATCGTAGGCTACATTGATTATGAAAAACAGGATGTGGGGGCCAACGCTTATACTTATAAGGGCGACCTTTTTGTAGAGTTCATTCCGAATCTGACCCTTGGAGCCGAGTATTTCGTTTACCGCAACGACAAGAACCTCCAGAACGGCGAGCGGTATGACCGTTCCGGTCTTTCTGTTTTTGGTCGCTATGCTCTTATCCCTGAAAAACTTAACCTGTTTGCACGTTTTGACTATTATGAACCCAACAACCTGGCAGCCAGCGATGAGATATCGCTTATAATCGCCGGGGTGGACTGGACTCCTCTCCACAGCAGCCTCAAGCTGCAGCCCAACATCTGGGTCTATAATTACAAGGACCCACTCAAGAAAAATGACCTTATATTCAACCTGACCTTCCTGATGAGTTTTTAAGGTCAGGGAAAACAAAGGAGGAAAAAATGAAAGCATTAAGGACAAAAGCAAAACTGATCAGCGGGCTGGTTACCATCTCCACGGTCTTTGTTCTGGCCCTGGTGATGCTAACTTCCCCGGCTGGTGCCCAGAGAAAAATGATTCAGATTAAAGGTTCTGACACTCTGGTCAACCTGGTCCAGATTCTGGCTGAAGAATACATGGCTAAAAAGCCAGGGGTAGCTATTGCCGTTCTGGGTGGTGGATCGGGCACTGGAATTACAGCCCTCATTAATGGCACCTGCGACATTGCCAACCACTCCCGGGAATGGAAACCAAAAGAGCTGGATCTGGCTTATGAAAGGGGAGTGAAACCCCGGATTTTCGCCATAGCTGTTGATGGCCTGAGCGTCATCGTCAACGATAAAAATCCAGTGAATTCTCTAACCATGGCTCAGCTTGGCAGCCTTTTCCGCGGGGAAATCAAGAACTGGAAACAGGTGGGCGGGCCCGATTTAAGAGTTTCTCTCTACGGACGCCAGTCCAATTCCGGAACCTATGTCTTCTTCCAGGAACACGTTCTGGGTAATAAGAACTATTCGCCTGATGTTAAAGAAATGAATGGTAATGCCCAGATTATAGAATCTGTCACTCAGGATGTGGCCGGAATCGGCTATGTTGGCGTCGGTTATCTATTTGACGAAAGCGGTCAGCTACGCAAGGGAATCAAAGTCCTCAAAATTAAGAAAGATGAAGGTTCGCCCGAATACTCTCCGCTCGACAAGGAAGCTGTTTACTCTGCCAGATATCCTATATCCAGGCCGCTTTACCAGTCAACCAATGGCAAACCTTCAGGCAACGTAGCTGATTTTATCAGATTTATCCTCAGCCCTGAGGGTCAGGCCATTGTGGAAAAAGAAGGCTTTTTCAAAATCGGCAAAGAATTGATGGCCGAAAACGAAAAGAATCTCAGATAAACGGTGGCAGGTTAAACATGGCTTCGGTCAAGAAGAAGGGCGTATTTGGAGACTTAAAAGAAAGCCTAATCCGTCGGGTTTTTGAAGCCAGCGGTCTTCTGGCTATCATAGTGCTGATGGGTATCTTCGCCCTTCTTCTGGCCACAGCCGTGCCGGCTTTCCGAGAAATCGACCTAAAAGAATTCCTGACTTCAGCCACCTGGGACCCGACCTCTCCGGAGAAAGCCGAATACGGGATACTGTCCATGCTGGCCAGCACTCTAATGGTTACATTTGGAGCCTTGCTCCTGGCCTTTCCTGTTGGAGTAGCGGTAGCCGCTTATATCTCCGATGTGGCCAGTCCAAGGGTCAGAGAAATCGTTAAGCCAATTGTGGAGCTGCTGGCGGCCATTCCTTCGGTAGTGGTAGGGTTTATTGGTATTGCCGTCGTCGGCCCTTTAATAGCCAAAATCTTCAATCTCAGCCACGGGCTTACCGCCCTCAACGGAAGCCTTTTGCTGGCCGTAATGGCTCTACCGACCATCATCAGCATCTCAGAAGATGCCCTCAATTCAGTTCCAGTCTCGTATGTTGAGGCTTCCTTAGCCTTAGGAGCCAACCGCTGGCAAACTCTTGTCCGGGTTAAAATACCGGCCGCTCTGTCCGGAATCGTCGCCTCCATGATGCTGGGTATGGGCCGGGCGATAGGTGAAACCATGACAGTGCTGATGGCCACAGGAAACGCCAGATCTTTCCCCCAAGGCTTTTTACAGTCTGTGAGAACCCTGACCGCAGGCATAGCGATAGAGCTGGGCGAAGTTCCTTATTACACCACCCATTATTATGCTCTTTTTGCCCTCGGACTTGTGCTTTTTGTCATGACTTTTTTTGTCAATCTGGCTGCTGACCTGATACTGGAAAAACAAAAGAGGAAACTCCAATGAGCGGTTCGGTCAAAAAAAGCCGTAAGAATCTGAAAAGCCAGCTCAGCCAGTTCGTGGGTTTCCTTTTTCTCAGAATAGCCGTCTATAGCGTTATCTTTGTTCTGTTGTACTTCTTTTATGACATAGGGAGTAAAGGGTATAAGCTTATCACCTGGGAGTTTCTAACCCAGGCTCCTCGCCGTGGTATGACTGAAGGAGGGATTTTCCCGGCCATAATCGGGACTTTTCTGGTCACTCTGATAACTGCCCTGCTGGCCATCCCCCTCGGTATGGCTGCTGCTATCTATCTCAACGAATATGCCCGGGGTGGACGCCTGACCCGGTTAATCAGGCTGTCTATAAGGAACCTGGCCGGAGTCCCCTCCATTGTCTATGGTTTGTTCGGGGTCATTCTGTTTGTCAACATGCTGAAACTGGGCACTTCAGTGCTATCAGCCGGCCTGACATTGGGACTGCTCACCCTTCCCTGGACTATCACCGCCAGCGAAGAGGCTTTAAAATCCGTACCGGACTCGTACCGCGAGGGCGCGCTGGCACTTGGAGCCACCAAATGGCAGATGATCCGGACCAACGTCCTGCCTTATGCCATACCGGGAATGCTGACCGGCGGAGTTCTTGGTCTGGCCAGGGCTGCCGGTGAAACAGCTCCGATTATGTTTACAGGAGCGGCTTTCTTTCTGCCCTACCTGCCCCGCTCCCTCAAAGACCAGTTCATGGCTTTGCCCTATCATCTCTACATTATGGCCACCCAGCACCATTCAATAGACAAAGGTCGGGCTATTGCTTACGGAACAGCCCTGGTTTTGATCATTTTCGTGGTGGTTTTCAACCTGGCAGCAATAATCATCAGAGCCAGACTCAGAAGAAAATGGAGACACTGAGCATGGATTACTCCAAACTCATTTCCCCCGCTGAAACCAAGATTCTGGTAGAGAATCTAAATCTTTTTTATGGTAACAAGCAGGTACTCAGCGAAATCAACCTGGCCATTCCTGAAAAAAAGGTAACAGCTATCATCGGACCCTCAGGCTGCGGTAAATCCAGCTTCGTCAGAGTCCTGAACCGGATGAACGACCTGATTCCTGAAGCCCGGGTCGAAGGCCGGGTAATTATTGATGGCGAAAACATCTATGACCAGGATGTGGACCTGGTAGCTCTAAGGAAAAAGGTTGGTATGGTTTTTCAGAAACCCAACCCCTTCCCTAAATCAATCTTTGATAACGTTGCCTATGGTCTGCGAATCGGCAACCATTTGAGCAAGGCTGAAATAGAAGCCAGGGTGGAAAATAGTCTGAAGCAGGCTGCCCTCTGGGAAGAGGTAAAGGACCGTCTTCATCAAAATGCCCTGAAACTTTCCGGAGGTCAACAGCAGCGTCTGTGCATCGCCCGGGCTCTGGCTGTAGAGCCAGAAATAATCCTGTTTGATGAACCCTGCTCGGCCATCGACCCCATAGCCACAGCCCGGGTGGAAGAGTTGATTCATCAGTTGAAAAAAAACTATACCGTAATAATAGTCACTCACAACATGCAGCAGGCCGCCCGCGTTTCAGACTTTACCGCTTTTCTCTGGCTTGGGGAACTCATCGAATACGACCGTACGGAGAAAATCTTCACCAATCCGGCTCATAAACTGACCGAAGATTACATCACCGGTCGGTTCGGCTAATAAGCAACCAGGATTAAAATTAAAAATGGAAAGAACATTTGACCGGGAACTTAAAGAAATCAAAAACAGATTATCAGTTCTGGCAGATACAACTACCCGGGCTCTGACTCTGGCCGCCGAGCTTGTAGTAAACAGTGAACCTCAGCTCTTTGAGCAGATTGAAAAGCTGGAAAAAGAGTCAGACTCTCTGGAAACATCCCTGCAGAAAAAGGCCGCTACCCTTCTGGCCCTTCACCAGCCTGTGGCCTCAGACCTTAGACTTCTGCTGTCTTCAATGAACGTGGCCCACGAACTGGAACGGATAGCCGACCAGTGTCTTAATATCGCCCAGAGAATGGAGGAAAGTCGTAATTTTAGACCTTTCAGTCCGCCGGCTGAAATTTACGAGATGATAGAAAGGGCGAAAGAAATAACAACCTTAGCCTTAAATTCTTATTTCCAGGAAGATGCGGAACTGGCCAGAGAGGCGATCCGTATTGATATCTTTCTTGATGACCTCAAGTCTTTAATCACCAGCAAATACCTGGAAAAAGTTAAGAAAAAGGAAATCAACCCAGGGCTGGGGGTGGTCTACATTCTTCTCAGCCGCCACCTCGAGAAAATTGGCGATCTGGCCAAGAACATAGCCGAAGAAGCTTTTTATTTAATCACAGGCGAGTTTATCAGACATCTTCAACTCAATGACCTCACCGAATGAAGTTAATTTCTTCTGCTGGACAAAGAGGGGAGTATTTAGGTTAAAATGGTGATGAGGATTATAAGCTATGCTCAAAACCATAGCTATTCTGGACGATGAAGAAGACATCCTGGAATTGCTCCAAAACTACCTGACCCGAGCTGGCTTTAAGGTAGAAACATTTTCCAGCCCAGAAAGATTCCTGAAATATCTGGAGCGTCACCAACCAGATTTAATTCTGCTGGACCTGATGCTTCCAGGTGCCGACGGTCTCGAAATCTGCCGCTATTTGAAAAGTCAGCCTGAGAAAGCCAGTCTGCCCATCATCATGCTGACCGCTCGCTCCCAGGAAGCTGACCGGGTAACCGGTCTGGAGCTGGGAGCTGACGATTATGTGACCAAACCCTTTTCACTTCGGGAGCTTGAGGCCCGAATCAAAGCTGTGCTCAGACGCCGGGAAACCCCGGTTCCGGCCGAAAAGGGTGGAAAAAAACTGGCCGGCGGCCAGCTGCTGATAGACCCGGAAAGGCATCAGGTCAGGATAAAAGGCAGTCCTGTGGAACTATCTCTCAGTGAGTTTCGTATTCTGGAACTCCTGACTTCCCGCCCAGGCCGGGTTTTTTCCAGAGACCAGATTCTGGATTACCTCTGGGGGCGGGAAAAGGTGGTCATCCCCCGGACGGTTGATGTCCATATCAGGCACTTGAGAAAAAAACTCGGAGAGCTCAAAGACCTTATCCAGAGTGTCCGGGGAGTAGGATACAAGTTTGAAGACCGCCCCTGACCAGCAGCTGGTTTCCGACTGGGAACCAAGACTTGATGTTACTAATAATTAATATCGTAACACCATTTTAGCTTTTCTCTGAGCCTGGCTTTGGGAAAGTCTTCCCGGGCCAAGAGTTCAGGAGTCAGGGCGTTTTCTTCTCAGTCCACGCCACAGAAGATAGATAAGAGCTCCAAAATTCAGCCCGAGGATTATGACCATCCAGATTATCAATTCCACCTCAGTCCTCCTCGGCTATTGGCTTTTTCGTCCAGCTGGCTAACTTTCGATTAAGCAGTATCATCACCAAAAGCAGCAAAAGCCACTGAAGCAGAATGGTTCCGACCGAATTGACCTTAAATGGATGCCACCACTCTTTCCTGTCCCAGGCAATCGCCTGTGAAAACCACCAGCCTGTTACCACCACAAATACAAGCGGTGAAATATACTTCAGAATAAAAACCCAGGTCCGACCCATCTTAATGTCAGCCCCGAGATTTACTTCCTTTTGCAGTTTTTGCAACCCGTATTTTCTGGCAGCCAGAATTACCCAGAAGCCACTGACCAGAAGAGCCATCCCCCAGACCCAGTCCTGGTTCAGAAGAAAGGAGGGAAAAGCCGCTGAGGGCAAACCCAGCAGAAAACAGAGCAGAATTACGACCAGAGTGCTTTTTTTACGAGTCCAGCCGAAATCCATCAGCGTCTTGGCTCCGACCTCTACCTGGGCAATAAGAGAACTCAGGGCCGCAAAAAGCATAGCCAGAAAGAAAACCGGGGCAATGACCGTCCCCCCTTTCATCCTGGGAAAAAGGCCGGCCAGAGAAATAAAAGTCAACCCCATATTATCAGCAAGAGAAGCCGTAGCTACTTCCAGACTTGGAGAAAGAGCAAAGACCGTCGGGATAACCGCCATTCCGGCCAGTAGGGCAGCCGAGTGGTCACCAAAACCAACTGTCAGGCAGTTCTGCGGGATGTCGTCTTTTCTCCTGGTATAAACGGCATAGGTTAGCAGCAATCCCCATCCAGCCCCGGTTGACCAGGCTGACTGAGTGAAGGCTTGAAGCCAGGTAGCCGGCTCTGTTAGTTTTGACCAGTCGGGAACGAAAAGATAGCGTAGTCCCAGACTGGCTCCGGGCAGGGTTACAGCTCTTATGGCCGCCACCAAAAGGAACAGGAAAAGTGAAGGCACTAAGATCTTATTAATCTTTTCGACCCCCTTCTGGATTCCTTTATAAATGATAACACCGCAGAGTCCTATGGACAGAGCCTGGTAGAAAATGTTTTGCCAGGGATCGTGCTGGAAATTTCTCCAGATGATGGCAGTATCCACACCTTCATGGAAGGTACCCTGAAGGGCCAGCACAAAGTATTTAGCACACCAGCCGGTGATGACCGCGTAATAAAAGGTGATTAAAAGGCACACGGCCACCATCCAGCCGCCCATCCAGGTGTATTTCCGACCGATAAAATCGCGAAAACCGCCGATGGGACCTAGACGGGTGGTGCG
Source organism: uncultured Eubacteriales bacterium (assembly GCA_964422165.1). GTDB lineage: Bacteria > Acidobacteriota > Aminicenantia > Aminicenantales > Saccharicenantaceae > Saccharicenans. The sequence goes on from CAYQZX010000021.1 coordinate 42,846, forward strand.
GCCTATGGCCATCTCCACCATTAGAAGCGGAGCTGACCAGAGGAAGAGAGCCAGGATGTAAACCAGGACGAAAACACCGCCTCCATATTGAGCAGCCATGCGCGGAAACCGCCAGATATTACCTGTGCCAACAGCCATCCCAATGGCTGCCGCCAGAAACCCGAGGCGAGAAAGGAACTGGTCTCTCTGGGTCAATGAAACCTCCCGATTCTGCGAGAACGATTAACTCCACGCATCTTCTTAAAGAAAGCATTATAAGAAAAATAAGGTCGTGGCCGCAAATAAATATTTTGAACCTAAACCAAAAGTAGGCCGTTACTTTAGCAAAAAGAAAAAGTGGTCAGAAGGAAAATTGCAGCCCGAGCTTAAGGGCAAAGCCAGAAAAATTCAAATCAGCTTTTCGGGCATTGAGAACTCCTGGCTCAGTGGGTAGACCATCTCTTATAAAAAGCACTGGAAAAGACCGGCTGGAAGAAACTTGAACCTCCCAGTAATAAAGTTCGCCCCGCACCGAGTTTTCTAAACCGGTTGTATCTTGATAATGATTTTTACCCTCAAAATTTCCTATCCTGGCATAACGATAAAAACCTTCCACCTGAAACCGCAGCCAGGGACTCAGCCGAAACTCAAAACCAGCAGCCTCGCTCCAGCCGAGAGTATAGCCGCGGGAGAAGCCCTGCCAGAAAGCCATGGGCTGGTCCGGGCCGTCAGGATTCAATGGCACTTCATAGCGATAACTGGTTCGACCCAGATGAAATTCCAGTCCCAGACTGAGGTAGAAAAAATCAACCGGCTCATACCTTAGAGCTAACCTTAAAGGCAGGTCTTTAACTCCGGCGGTTGCCAGAACCTGGTAGTCAGGAAAGCGGGCCAGGGATTGGCGCTGGAGCTGAAAGTAATCAAAGCCCAGGCCCAGATATAACCTGGAATAAACTTCATGATAAAAATCCAGACCATAGGTAAAAGCTAAATGGAGGCTTCTCGACTGACGGGCTGCCGGGGTGCCCAGATAATAAGCATAATAATCAATAAGACCCACAGTGGCTCTGTTAAGGTCCGAAGGAGAGAAATAAAAGCCTCCACCTCTCACCTGGAGCTTCCAGGCCCTGCGAGCTGGAGCTGAAGAAATCGGAACTAAAACAGGTTTTCTGTCCACTTCCACCTCGGGTTTGGCAGGTTGACCGGTAGCGGCTGGCTTCTCTTTTTTTGGTTTTTCGGCCGCCTCTTTCAATGGAGCCGCTACTACCCGTGTATCTGGTCTGATTACTTCCACCAGGCTTTCGTGGATATAGCCTCGCCCCCGTGGGCCATCAGCCCGGTCAAAATAAACCAGAAACCACTCTCCTTCCTTCTTTTCTGCTTCGAGCTCAGTCCCCTCAGGAACCTGTAAAATCATCTCACTGCTGATATCAGGTTTGACTCTGATGTTGGCCAGTTCGGTAACCACCCGGACTCTGAACCTTGAGACCTGAGCCAGAAGTTCAAGCCCGGAGAAAATAAGAGTCAGACAGATTGCAGTCAAAATAATGATGATTTTTTTCATTTCAATCCCTTATGTCTCCTGTTTAATAAGTATAAGTTAAAAAAATAAAAAAAGAAAACCCAATCTCAGGAAATCATCAATTTCAGACCCCTGCCTCTAATGAACAAAACCGAAAGGCTCTTAACAGATTAACAGTAGGAGCAACCACCGCGGCCGTTACCCTGAAATCCAGGCCTTTTTCCGCCAGGGTAGCCAGAAATAAATATTCTCACCCGAATAAAAGAATTAGCCGGCTGTTATTTTTAATTTTTAAGAATCAGCCGTCCAGCGTAAACAGCCGCTTTCCCCAGCTCTTCTTCAATTCTCAGCAACTGGTTATATTTCTCTACCCGTTCACCACGGCAGGGAGCCCCGGTTTTTAGCTGACCCGTGGCCATAGCCACCGAGAAATCAGCAATGAAGCTATCCACGGTTTCGCCGCTACGGTGGGAAACCATGGCCGTCCAGCCGTGTTCTCTGGCTGTCTCGATAGCCTTAATTGTTTCGGTCAAAGTCCCTATCTGGTTGAGCTTAATTAGCACTGAGTTGGCGATTTTTTCGGTAATTCCTCTTTTAATTCTTTCTACGTTGGTCACAAAAATATCATCGCCCACCAGTTGAATCCGGTTGCCCAGCTGCTGATTGAGGATTTTCCAGCCTTCCCAGTCATCCTCAGCCAGACCATCTTCGATGGAGATGATGGGATAGCGTTCAACCCAGTCGGCATACATTTCCACCATCTCTTCTGCCTTAACCTTGCGACCTTCTGTCCTGAGATGGTAAAAGCCATCCTCAAAAAAGCTGCTGGCGGCGGAGTCAAGAGCTATGGCTATTTCCTCCGAGGGTCTGTACCCGGCCTTTTCTATTGCCTCTACTATCAGATCCAGAGCTTCTGAATTTTTCTTTAATGCCGGGGCAAACCCGCCTTCATCGCCCACTCCGGTAGCCAATCCCTTATTCTTGATAACACCTTTAAGCGCCTGATAGACTTCACTGCCCCAGCGCAGGGCTTCACGGAAGGAAGGGGCTCCAACAGGAGCAATCATGAATTCCTGCAGGTCTGGCCCCTGCCAGTTGGCATGAACACCGCCGTTGAGGATGTTGAACATAGGCACAGGCAGCAGTCTGGCTGCCACACCACCTAAGTAGCGATAAAGAGGCAGATCTAAAGAGGCCGCTGCGGCCCTGGCGACGGCCAGGCTGACGCCGAGGATGGCATTGGCTCCGAGCCGGTTTTTATTCGGGGTGCCATCGAGCTGGAGCATTAAACCATCCAGCCCGGCCTGGTCGGTAGCCTCCAGGCCGCAGACCGCCTGGGCTATCACCCGATTAACATTCTCCACCGCCTTGAGCACCCCCTTACCGCTGTAGCGTTTTTTATCACCATCCCGCAACTCCAGAGCCTCATGGACTCCGGTGGAAGCTCCAGAGGGAACTCCAGCCCGAGCCACGGTACCATCTTCCAATCTGACTTCCACTTCAACCGTGGGATTACCCCTGGAGTCCAGGATTTCTCTGGCTTTAACTTCTCGAATGGTAGTTTTCATTGTCCTTCTCCTTAACAAAAAAATTTTTTTTAGATTTTATCACAGCCTGCCAGTCAATTCTAATTGACTCAGGTGTCAGGCCTGCTTCCGCCCTTTATAACTCCTAAAGCTCTCCTCTGTACCTCTGGCTTAAGTCTTAAATTTCTTCAAAATAGAATTATTACCGGGCCTAAATTACCGGTTCTTTTTTCATTTTATTTCCTGTAAAATTAAAAAAAGCAGCAGGGCTCTGGTAAGAAAAGCCAGCTTAAACCCTGTTTCAGAATAAGAGGTAAAAGAAATGAATCTGCTGGAATTAATCCTTAAATTAGTTCTGGCCGTGGCTCTCGGGGGGCTCATCGGTCTGGAAAGAGAAACCAGCCAGAAACCAGCCGGCTTCAGAACCAATATTCTGGTCTGCACAGGCTCAGCCATGCTGATGAGCCTGGCCGTAGCCGTGGTTAACAGTGCCAGCGGCTCGCCCGATACCCTGATCCGGATGGCGGCCGGGGTGGTTACCGGAATAGGTTTTCTGGGAGCCGGCACCATAATTCACGCCAGGGGTATGGTCATAGGTCTAACCACGGCTACCACCATCTGGGTAGTGGCCGGCCTGGGTCTAGTCATCGGAGCCGGTTATTACGTCCCGGCTGTGATTCTGACCGCCTTGATAATGGCCACGCTCATCACTTTCAGAAAAATCGAAGAGATTTATCTAAAAAGACACATCATTCATTATCATCTTAAATTAAAGGATACTCCCGACCTGCTCAGCCGGTTGAGAAAACTTAGTTTCCACCACGGGATTAAAATGGAGCGGCTGAGTCTCAAAAAAGAAGGTGAATTTTTGTCCATAAGTTTTTCGGCCTCAGCCACCGAAGAAAAAGAACAGGAATTCAACGACGCTTTAATGAGCCTGGGTACGCTGGAGGAATTCCGCGTTGACTGAAAAAAGACTGCTTGTGGCCAGCACCAACTGCGGCAAGGTCCGGGAAATAAAAACTTTCTTAAGGGGACTCGGGCTCCATATTGAAAGCCTGACCGATTTTCCCGAATTCGGTAACTTTGAAGAGATCGGTAAGACCTTTGAAGAAAACAGCCTGGGCAAAAGCCTGTACTACAGCGAGAAATATCCTGGCTTGGTTCTGGCCGAAGACTCTGGCCTGGAAGTTGAAGTCCTGGGCGGTCAGCCCGGAGTTTTTTCAGCCCGCTTTGCCGGCAAAGGAGCTTCTGACACTCAAAACATCCAGAAACTTCTTCGGCTTCTGGCCGGCCTTCCTCGAAGTAAAAGAAAGGCCCGATTTGTCTGTGTTGCCAGCCTGGCCTGTAAGGGAAAGCTGCTTAAAACTTTTCGTGGTGAGGTCAGAGGTTTCATTCTGGAAAAGCCTGACGGGAAAAAAGGTTTTGGTTACGACCCAATTTTCTTCTATCCACCTCTAAAAAAAACTTTCGCCCAACTCAGAATCGCAGAAAAAAATCGGGTCAGTCACCGGGGCCGGGCTCTGAAAAAGGTCCGCAAGTTTCTAACACGATACCTCCAGACAGCATAAGGCAAAAACAAATCTGAGAGCAGGTGGAGCGCAGCTTGGAGGTCAACTCTTTTTGACTAAGAAACCATCCTCAGTCAGATAACGTTGACTGCCCTGGGAACCTATCATTCCCTTAACTTATTGCAATTCTTTTAATTAAATATCAAAGCGACTCTGGCTCAAAACTGGCAGAGCTTTCAGGCGAAAGGAGGTTTACGATGAAAAAACTTTTTCCAAAAACTCTGGCCCTGGTGGTGGCTGTGGCCCTTCTTCTGCCCAGCTTGAGTCTGGTCTATGCCCAGAATCAGGCCCGGCCCACCCAGGCTAAAATCAACCTTAACACCGCCTCAGCCGCTGAGCTTCAGAGCCTGCCGCGGATTGGCCCGAAAGTGGCCCAGCGCATCATCGACTACCGCACTCAGCACGGTCCCTTCAAGAAGATTGAAGATCTGATGAAAGTCAGAGGTATCGGCGAAAAAGTTTTTAACCAGATTAAGGACCTGATAACGGTGGGCGAAAGCAAGTAGAAGCAGATGGAGCGGGAGAGGAAGTTCTCTCCCGCTCTTTCCGGTAATACCTTTTTTAAACTCGTAACACTGAACTTTTTATATAAAACAATTCCTAAGACCTGGGATGGGATTTTCGGTAGACCTCCAGCAGGCGGTTCAGGTCAAGATGGGTATACTTCTGGGTGGTAGCCAGGCTTTTATGTCCGAGTAGTTCCTGAATAGTCCTGAGGTCTGCTCCCCGGCTGAGCAGGTGAGAAGCAAAAGAATGTCGCAGAGAGTGGGGACTAATTTTTCGGAAAACAGCAATCTGCTTCAGCCTGGACTGGACCAGTCGCTGAACTGAACGGGCGGTCAACCGCTCTCCGCGATAATTCAGAAAAAGAGCCGGGTTGGGCCCCCGGCCCATTAAAAGCTGACCGCGATGGGAGAGGTATTCTCGAAGCCATTTTTCAGCCTGCCGGCCAAAAGGAACTATTCTCTCCTTTTTCCCTTTGCCCTTTACCCTTACCAGCCTCTCTCTGAGGTGTAAATCCTCAAGGTCTAGAGAAATTAATTCTGACACCCTCAGTCCCGAAGCATAGAGCAGTTCCAGGATGGTCCGGTCCCGGACTTCCAGAGCGTCGCTCCGGTCAACAGGCCATTCCAGTAACTGAGCTGTTTCTTCCTCGGTCAGAAACCCGGGTATTCTCTGTTCCTGCCTGGGTGTAGCCAGGACGCTGGCCGGGTTGTCCTGACGCCATTTTCGACGCAGAGCAAAATCAAAAAAAGAACGCAGGGCTGCCAGCTTTCGGATGATGGAGCTTTTTTTGAGCTTGAGTTCATGGAGCTCAGCCAGAAAACCACGGAGAGCCAGAGTATCGGCGGTCCTCCAAGTGTAACCATTCTCTTTCAGGTAATCAGCTACCTGATTAAGGTCACGCTGGTAGCCAGCGATGGTATGGGGAGATGAATTCTTCTCATAGCGCAGAAAATTCAGGAATTCTTCAATCTCTTTTCTCATCATTACTGTCTAAGGACTCCAGGCCAGGAGTACTAGCAGTGTTTTCTCTTTCTGGAGCTGAGGGTCCTTCAACTGACGCCTTTTTCTCAGCCGGGAGCTGAGTATTTTCTGTTTCCAGGTATTCGCGGTAATCTTTTTTTTCGCAGTAAAGATATGGCTTGCCTTTAGGCGGAGACTTTTTAAGAAGATAGCTGGCTCCGCATTTTGGACAGCTCTGGGGAACGATTTCATCCCATCTGGCAAATTTACACTTTGGATAACGGCTGCAACCATAAAAGTACTTACCCTTCCTGGTTTTTCTTCTCACTATGGTGCCACCGCAACCAAGCGGACAGGAAATTCCGGTATCATAACTCTCCTTGTGGATGTAATCACACTTAGGATAACTGGAGCAGGCGATGAAACGTCCGTGTTTTCCCCGGCGGTAGACCAGAGTGGAGCCACATTTTGGACATCTGCCCTCCACGGTCTTTGTTTCTTTCTTTACCAGAGGTTCGGTGTAATCACACTCCGGATAGCCTGAGCAAGCTTTGAACGGACCAAAACGGCCGTTTTTAATACTGAGGTTCCGACCGCACTTCGGGCATTTATCCTCAACTGGAATCCCATTTTTCTTGACTGATTCGGTTTCCTGCCCGTGGTCCAGATAGCGTTTCAGCAGGTCATAGTACTGCCTTAAACTTTCCAGCCAGTCGGCCTCACCGTCTGAGATCCGGTCCAGTTTCTCTTCCATTCTGGCGGTGAATTTATAATCAAAAAGCTCTGAGAAATGTTTGACCAAAAAATCAGTTACAAAGAGACCCAGTTCGGTGGGCTTAAAGCGGCCTTCTTCTTTTACCACATAAGTCCTGTCCTGAAGGGTAGCGATAATAGGAGCGTAGGTGCTGGGACGGCCAATGCCCCGGGCTTCCAGCTCCTTGACCAGAGTAGCTTCAGTGTAGCGCGGCGGGGGTTGAGTGAAATTCTGTTTGCTCTGAAAATCTACCAGTGAAAGGACTTCTCCTTCTCTGGCCACCGGAAGCTGGCCGCTTTCTTTGTCTTCTGCCTCTTCCGGGTCTTTCTTCTCCTCGGATTTAGCTGAATTATCAAAACTCAGGTGCTGTTCTTCATATAGTGCCAGAAAGCCTTTGAATTTGATTACTTCCCCTTTAGCCACGAACCACAGCTGACCAACCCGGATATTAAATTGCGTCTCTTCCACCTCGGCCGGACTCATCTGAGAAGCCAGGAAGCGATTCCAGATCAGGCGGTAGAGGTCATACTCTTCTTTTTTGAGGTAGGGCTTAACTTTTTCCGGGGGAAGGTCAAGATGGGTCGGCCGAATGGCTTCGTGAGCTTCCTGAGCCGTTTTCCGCGACTTATGGGGAACTGGTTTAGCCGGAACATACTCCGGTCCAAAATGTTCAGCCAGGTATTTTCTAGCTGCCTGTCGGGCCACATCAGCTATCCGGACCGAGTCAGTCCTCATGTAGGTTATCAAACCAACCGGACCGAGTTCGCCCAGCTCCAGACCTTCATACAGCCGCTGAGCTACGGACATAGTCTTTCTAACCGGGAACCGCAGCAGTCTGTAAGCATCCTGCTGCAGGGTGGAGGTGATATAAGGAGCGGGAGGATTTTTCTTTTTAGCCCGGACCTCGATTTTTTCCAGAACAAAAGATTCACGGCGGCAGATTTCCTCAATTTCTCTGGCTGTCTTCCGGTCCGGAACCCGGGCTTTTTTTTCACCTATTCTGGCAAGGACCGCCCGAAACTGAGGAGGATTTTCACCCCTGAGAATCGCCGCTATGGTCCAGTATTCTTCCGGCTTAAATTCTTTGATTTCTCGCTCGCGATCACAGACAAGCCGTAAAGCCACAGACTGAACCCGCCCGGCACTCAGACCGCGTCCTATTTTCTTCCAGAGCAGAGGACTGATAAGATAACCCACCAGCCGGTCCAGAATCCTTCTGGTCTGCTGGGCATTTATCTTATTCTGGTCGAGAGGCCCCAGTCGGGAAAAAGCCTCCCTGATAGCTTCTTCAGTAATCTCGTGAAAAACAGCCCTGAAAACATTAGGGTTTTCTTTCTCAATGAGCTGGCTTAGATGCCAGGAAATGGCTTCGCCTTCGCGGTCGGGGTCGGCAGCCAGAATTACTTTTTCGCATTCCCTGGCTATTTTTCTCAATTCAGCTACCAAACGCCGGCGCTCAGGTATTACCTGATAGGTGGGCTTGAAATTATTCTTAAGGTCCACCCCCAGCCTGGTTTTTGGCAGATCGCAGACATGACCCATGGAAGCTTTCACCAGATAATCCTGGCCAAGATAACGATTGACTGTCTTGGCTTTGGCTGGAGATTCAACTATGACCAGCGATTTCCCCACTTAACCTCTCCTGCGAAAAAATTTTCCGGCTTCCTGGACAACCAGCTCTTTCATCTCCAAACTGAGCAAGACAACAAGCAGCTCAGCCACTGCTATCTGCATTTTATCAGCTAGCTCATCAATGTGAATCAGGCTGCTTTCAGGCAGGGCATCATACACCAGCTTTTCCCGACCTTCAAGTCCCACTACCGTTTTTCGGTTAGTATCCAGCCGCTCCAGAGCTACTTCTTTCCAGGGCGAGGGCAGCTCCAAGAGTATGTCCTCTACTGATTCAACCAACTTGGCCCCCTGTTTTATCAAAAGGTGCGGGCCCCGGCTTAGGTCTGAATCAACCCGGCCAGGCACCGCCATTACTTCCCTCCCCTGGTCGGCCGCCAGCCTGGCAGTTATCAGAGCCCCCGAGCGCAGACCTGCCTCCACCACCAGGCAACCCAGGGTTAAACCACTGATAATACGGTTTCGCAAAGGAAAATGATGCCCTAATGGCTCTGAAGTCAGCGGGAACTCGCTAACTAAAGCCCCTTTTTCAATAATTTTTTCGGCCAGCATTTTGTTTTCCTTAGGATAGACCCGTTCCAGACCAGAACCCAGGACAGCCACCGTCAGGCCTGTTCTCAGAGCCCCCCGATGGGCTGCGGTATCAACTCCGCGGGCCAGACCACTTACCACCGTTAGACCTGTGGCCGCCAGCTCTTCAGCCAGTTGCTCAGCCAGAACCCGGCCGTAGGAAGTGGGTTTTCTGGAGCCAACTATGGCCACCGCCACCCAACTTAAAACCTCAGGCCGTCCCGCACAATAAAGAGCAAGGGGCGGCTCCATGATTTCCCGCAGAAGCGGAGGGTACCGGTCATCATCAAAGGTTAAAAGAGTATACTCCTTTTCTTCGAGCTTCTCAAGTTCGGCTTCAGCCTGTTCTCTCAGCTGACCGGAGATCAGTTTCTCCCGGGCCTGAAAACCGAGCCGGAAGGAATCCAGCCAGGCTAGCTCTGGCTGAAACAATTTTTCTTCGGAATCGAAATACCTGAGGGCCTTGCTGGTTGAAAGATGCCCCTCACTGACCAGAAAATTGAGGGCCAGCCAGAAAAGCTGTCGTTGCCTTGATCTCACTTTTTACAGTAACCAGAAGGCAGAGCCAGCACAGGGACTGTAGAATAGGCAATTACTCTTTCGGTGGTGCTCCCCAGGAAAAACCTTTCCAGAGGCGACACACAGGTGGACATCAAAATCAGGTCCAGCTTGTGCCTGGACGCATAGGTTACTATTCCGGCCGGGGCACTCAGGTCCCGAACCACAACCTCTTTAACCTCAAACCCGGTCCGGCGCTTCTTTCTTTTTTTCAATCTGGCCAGAGCTTCATCCATCATTTTCCTGACCTCTGCCGGGGAAAACTTAAAGTCATAAAGTTCCAGGACGTAAATCAGGGTAAGATTGGCCCCTAACTTTGAAGCCAACATCCAGGCATAATCTCGCTCTTTTTCTTCGTTACCGGAAAAATCTGTGGGCACCAGGATGTTCTCAATCCTGGGAGCGGTCTTTCTGGCCGGAGTTATCAGCACCGGTACCCGGGAGCGACGCAAAACCCGGTTAGCCACGCTGCCGAGCAGAATCTTCTCCAGCGCAGAAAGCCCTTTCCGACCTATAGCAATAAGCTGACACTTCTCCTTTTCTGCGATTTCAGGAATTCTTTTACCAGGCGCACCACTATCCACAATAATTTTAGAAAATTTTGTTCCGGTGCGAGCAGATATTTTTTCCAGTTTCTGAAGAGCTTTTTTCTGGCTTTCTTTCTTCTTCTCCAGAAGCTCAGCCACAACCACTCCTCTGGTTTCATAAAGAGCTGGAGCAAAATCAGGCACCACATGCAGAGCTTTAATGGCAGCCCCGAACCGGTCAGCCAGATAACGGGCATAGGCCAGAGCTGACATTGACTCCCGGGAAAAATCGGTTGCCCAGAGAATGTTTTTAAGTTGATAGTTCATCTCTTGCTCTCCTTCCTGCTTTTCTTAGATTTTAACATAATCCGATCTGTCCCGGGTATCTTTTTTTTCATTTGAAAAGACGTCGGTCAGTTGTTTTAATCTCACCGCCAATCCAGGCTTAGAAAACTTTTGTCTCTTAGGGAAACCCTGCAGGAAATTTCTCAGGCTTTTTGGCAACCGGGGAAATCTGATTAATGGCTTAAATTTAATAACTTTTCTCTTATAACTCCAGCCGCCTTAAAAATTTTTCTATCCAGACACAACTAGCCTGAATTTTAGCTGGCTCAGCGGCCAGCCAGAATAGAAGAGCCAGTATAAAATATCCCGGCCACAGCTCCGGTCATCAGACAGGCAATCGTAGCTGCCAGCAGAGCTTTGAGACCGAGACTAGACAGGCTTTTAATCCGACCTGGAGCCAGGGCTCCTATGCCTCCAATAAAAATAGCCAGGGAAGCCACATGAGCAAAACCACAAAGAGAGTATGAGGCTATGACTGCCGACCTGGGGTCAGAAAAAGCCCCGGAGCGGAGAAGCTCGGCCAGATGCTGGTAGCTGACAAGCTCAGTAGCCACCACTCTTTCACCCAGAAGCCTGGCTACTAGCAGGGCATCCTCCGGGGCCACTCCAATTAGCAGGGTAAGAGGATAGAACAGATAACCGAGCAGACTGGAAATCTTCCAGTCAAAAGCCCAGCCCAGCCATCGGTTTAGATACCCCCCGCTCCAGCCTAAAAACAGGTCCAGAAGCGCTACCAGGCCGAGAAAGGCCAGAAGCAGAGCCACGATTCCTGCCAGAAGCTTCAGGCCAGAATTGGCTCCGTTGATAATGGCCATAATCAGATTATCTTCTCTTTCATAATAAGGTTTGACTCCAACCCCGAGGGTCAAAGGTGAATCAGTTTCCGGAAAAATTAATTTGGAAGTTAGCAGGGCCGCCGGAGCAGAAAGCAACGAAGCTGAGACCAGATGACCGGCGATGGTTGGAAGCTCTGGATGTAGGATCATCACATAAAGGGAAAGCACTGAAGAGGCAATGGTGGCCATCCCGGCCGTGAGGATGGTTCCCAGTTCCGAAGTGGTCATTTTTTCGAGATAGGGTCTGACTACCAGAGCTGATTCTACTCCCACAAAAATGTTGCTTGAAACACAGAGAGATTCTGCTCCGCTAATTCTCATCAGGCGGGTAAAAATCCGGGCAAAAAGCTGAATAAAAAAAGGCATTATCCTTAGATAATAAAGAGCTCCGACCAGGGAAGCAAAAAAGACCACCGTGGGCAAAGACTGAAAGGCCAGAATAAACCCAAGGGAAGTCTCTCCGGCTTCATTAGTGGTTCCAGGAGGCAGAGCCAGCCGTCCGAAGAGAAACTTGATACCTGCCGTGGCACTATCCAGAACTTTGACCACAACTTCATTGACCAGGAGAAAAAGCTGACTACCCGCAGGCACCAGGAAGATGAAAAAAGCCAGCAGCAGCTGAAGTCCCAGACCCCAGCCCACTACTTTCCAGTTAATAACTTTTTTATGGCTGGAAAAAAGCCAGGCCAGCAGGCCAAGAAGCAGTAAACCCAGAAAACTCCTGGCGTTTAACCAAGTCATTACCGAATTCCTCCAGAACTTGGATGATAACAGAGCCCTGCCGAGCTTTGCAAGCTACCACAGCAAGACATTACTGAAATTGTTAAGACAGAAATGTCAAGATATAAATATTAAATAAAAGGTATCTTTAGGAGCATAAGCCCCGGACCTGAGACCGTGAGCAGCGTTTAAGGCGATTGAACTTCAACCAGTTTTATTCTGGCTTTCTGACCGCGGATGATTCTTAAACTGGAGGGCGGAAGTCCAAAGTAGTCGGAAAGAAGCTCCAGAAGCTCCTGATTGGCCCGACCCTTTTCCGGGGGTGAGGTCAGCCTGGCCTTAAACTCAGCTTCAGAGATATTGACCAGCTCCTTACGGGAAGCCCCAGTCTGCACCCTGACTGCTATAACTTTTCTCACCCGTGGACCTGGCTCCACAGATAGCTTTTTCTTTAGACCGGTTTTAGAGATTGTCATGCCTTTTAAAATTATTTGAGCCCGAGCTGTTTGCCATACTTTTCAAAGAGCTTCTTCAGTTCTTCCTGAGTGATTACATACCGGTTGATGAAAATTGAAATTGTGGGGCGGGCCTGATCGTTGCTTTTTATTAAAAGATAATCCCGCTGCAAACCCCTTTGCCCCTCCTTACCAGGAACTTTAATTTCCAGGTCAACTGCTTTACCGGCAGGAATCCGGTAGGGGAAATTGATTTTTTTACCCTCAACCAGAAACTGGTAAGAGGGGTTTTCGATTTCAAATCTCAGCTCTAACTGACCGCTATTCCTGATAGTCAATCTGGTGGAAGTTTCTTCCCCCTCCAGGGCAATCCCCAGGTCCAGGTTGTAGCGATCAAGCTCAATCCGGGGTGAAGGACCGATTTCCACTTCAGCTTCGATGCTCAGTTCAATCTGACGGTTTTTCGGGTCGTTACTCTCAAAGTAGACATACTTGATGACCTTGCCGGCATAACCGCGGGAATCAAAAGTCACTTTGAGCCGACCCTCTTTACCAGGCGCTATTTCATTCTCCGAAACCAGCGCCGCCGCACAGCCGCAGGAGGTAGAAACCCGAATAACTTTAAGAAGCGCCTGTCCTTCGTTTTTGAACACAAACTCGTGACTGACCACCTCACCAGCTTTAATCCGGCCAAAATCCCATTTTTTCTCTTTGAAGACAACCTTCGGCCCCGTAATTTGAGAAAGCCCGGTTGTCATCAGAGTTAAAATTAAAAGAAGTAAGAAGCCGGAACTACAGGCTAAAGACTTCCTTTCCATGCTCTACTCCCTGACAAACACTTTTTTTAATCATGCCAGATTTTTTAGTCCATAGCAACCATCCTTTTCACTCCCCGGAGCCGGGGCCCCCTCCCGAAATAGCGGAATAATCCGATGTTCAATTTTATGCAGGTAGCCATTCAGGAAGAAATAAAGGCTTGACAACCGGGGTATTCTTAAATATATGATATAATCGATTGATTTAATCGACTATCTAAGGGCTACTCAATGAGACTTTCGACCAAAGGAGAGTACGCCAGCCGGGCCATGCTGGAGCTGGCTTCCCGCTACGGACAGGGACCAGTACCGATAAAAATTATCTCCCTTTCTCAGGCTATTCCCCAGCAGTTTCTGGAGCATTTATTGCTCCTGCTTAAAAGAGCAGGTTATGTCAGGAGTAAAAAAGGCCCCCGGGGAGGATATTATCTCTCGAAGCCGCCAGGCCAGATTTCGGTAGCTGAGATAATCAGGGCAATGGACGGGCCATTGGCTCCAATCAACTGCGTCAGTGTTATCCAGCCCGAGCCCTGTCCCTTAGAAGAACGCTGTGGTCTCAAGGCCCTTTGGAAAGAAGTTCGCGATATGGTGGCCGAACATCTGGAAAAAACCACCTTCGAAGACATCTTGACCCGCCAGCAGTTAAAAAACCTGCCAAAAAAGAGGTATAGAGCAAAATGACTCCAGTTCAAAGGTTCAGGCTTCTGGCTTCAATCCTGTTGTTTCTTGTAGCCCTCAAGCCCACCTTAAGTTTAAGCCTCGACCCGTCCGAAGAGAACCAGCACAAAGAGCTCGTCGCCAGCTCGCTCAAGCTTGCTGGCTATGCTCAACTTTTATTTACTGAACAAAACGACAACCAGGACACTTTTGCTGTGCGAAGAGCCAGGCTCAACCTGGGCGGTAACCTTGCTAAAAAACTTAAGCTAAAAGTCCAGGTAGACCTGACCAGGTCGCCTGCCCTAATGGACGCCCTGGTCGACCTGGCGCTTGATGAAAAAATCAATCTCAGGCTGGGTCAATTTCTGGAGCCCTTCAGTCTGGAGAACACCACCTCCGCCTCTGAGCTGCTGACCATCAACCGGTCCCGTACAGTCGAACTCCTGGCTCCCGGGCGAGATAACCGAGCCGCCGGAGCAAGTTGGTATCTGGCTAACCGTTCTAAACTCCAGGCCAATTTTGAATACCGACGGGAAAAAAACGGACCTGACGACCGAGTGTTACTAATTCAACTTCAGGTTGGTTTTTAGTGGAAAGAAAGCTCTTGAAGAAAATCATAGTAAGTACCTTCGCCAGAAAATTCGGAAGAGTTAAGGCCGGTAGAAGAGGGGCAGTCTCCGTGTTGTTTTTCACAATTATTATTTTTTTAATCGGAGCTCAGCTCAGGCAGGCAGTCCATCCTCCATCGGGCCCAGGACAGAAAAACTTAGCTCAAAAGGGTAGAATCAGTATCTCCGGAGCCTGGGCTCTCTACCCCCTGATGGTCCTCTGGGTGGAAGAATACCGAAAAGAAAACCCTAGCCATTCCTTTGACCTTCAGGCGGGAGGGGCCGGCAAAGGTATGGCAGAGGTGCTGGCTGGACTGGTGGACATCGGAATGGTTTCCCGGGAGATCTATCCTGAAGAATTAGGAAGAGGTGCTCTGCCCTTAGCCGTAGCCAGAGATGCCGTGGTTGGCACAGTCAACAGTAATAACCCTCTCCTGCCAACCATCCTGAAAAGGGGAATAAGCCCCGAGCTTCTCAAAGCCGCTTATCTGGAAGGTACAGTAAGATTCTGGGAAGAGCTTTTGGGCTTACCAGGTAAAACACCTATAAATCTCTACACCCGCTCCGACGCCTGTGGAGCGGCTGAAACCTGGGCTGCTTTTCTGGGCGGCCACCAGGAAGATCTGAAGGGCATAGCCATCTTCGGCGACCCGGGGCTGGCTGAGGCTGTGCGACGAGACCCACTGGCTCTTGGATTTAATAACTTGAACTTCGCCTTTAATCCGAAAACCACCAAACCCCATGAGGGTTTGGTCATTCTCCCTCTTGACCTCAACCAAAATGGACAGCTGGAGACCGAAGAAAATTTTTACCAGGATAGAAACCAGCTGATGGCCGCCATCTCGGCTGGCCTTTACCCATCCCCACCAGCCAGAAAACTCTACCTGGTAGTCAAAAAATCCTACCTCAGGCCGGAAGTGTTCTCTTTTTTAAGCTGGGTTCTGATGAAAGGTCAGAATTTCAACGAAAAAGCCGGCTATTTGCCTCTTGACCCTGAAACGGTGACCGAAGAAAAACAAAAATTAAAACTGGCAGGAGGACTTGAGTAATTGGCCAAGCTGGAAATTAAGAAAGGTCGTTCCTCAGGCGAAACTATCCCGAAAATCCTGACCGGTGGTCTGGCCTTTTTCCCGATGATTCTGGCCGCGGCTATCTTTCTGGTACTCATCCTAAAAGTCTTTCCTCTTCTATCGTTAAAATCTTTGCCGGCGCTTATTTTTTCTGCTGCCTGGCAGCCAAGCCGCGGACAATTTGGTCTCTGGCCTTACATCCTGGGAACAATCTGGGTTACGGTAACCGCCTTCGGGCTGGCGGGTCCGCTGGCCATTCTGACTTCTATCTACTTGGCTGAATACGCTCCGCCCGGCCTACGCCGGCTTTTTCAGCCGGTGCTGGACCTGCTGGCCGGACTGCCTTCGGTCATCTACGGGATGTGGGGAGTGCTGGTTATAGTTCCGGTAGTTGGACGTTATCTGGGGCCAATATTTGGCATTCAGAGTTCCGGCTACTGCATTCTATCGGCCGGAGTGGTCCTGGCTGTAATGATTCTGCCCACAATAATCAGCGTCTCGGTAGAAGTTCTAAACTCCGTTCCACTGGCTCTGCGGGAAGCGGCTTTTTCCCTCGGGGCTACGCGGTTTGAGGTTATCACTCAGGTGGTGCTGAAAAAAGCCTTCCCTGGAATTGTGGCTGCTTCTTCGCTGGGACTGGCCCGGGCCTTCGGAGAAACCATCGCCGTGCTCATGGTGGTGGGGAATGTTCCGGTTATTCCCCACTCCCTTTTTTCGCCGGCCTATACCCTGCCAGCTCTTCTGGCCAATAACTACGGAGAAATGATGTCCATCCCAGGCTATGAAGCGGTTTTAAATTTAGCAGCCTTATTACTTTTATTAATCGTGCTGAGCTTCAGCTTTCTTGCTCGCTGGTACTTAGTCAGAATCAGCCGGAGGTCAAGATGAGTTCTAAAACCGGAATCAATCGAACTACTCTTTATCGAAGAAGGAAGCTTCTGGACTCCAGTTTCAGGTTAATCACAGCTACTTCAGCTTTAACTGTCCTTTTGATTTTACTTCTGATATTAACAGCCATTCTTCATAAAAGCCTGCCAGCTCTAACGCTCTCCATAGTACTTAAAACTCCGGGCCGGGGTTATTACCTGGGGCAGGAAGGAGGCATTCTCAACGCCATCGTTGGTTCTCTGCAGGTAGCCCTGGGAGCCACCATGTTGGCACTCTTACTGGCTCTGCCAGCAGTTGTCTTTCTCCACAGTTATTTGCGCTCAAAATCATATCTGGCTGAAGCCATTCGCTTTGTTATGGACCTCCTCTGGGGTATACCATCCATAGTTTATGGAGCCTTTGGTTTTATGTTGATGATGGCTTTGGGGCTACGGGCTTCCTTGCTGGCAGGTATTATTACTGTAGCTTTGGTAGAGCTACCTATCCTAAGCCGGGCGATGGACGAAACCATGAAATTGGTGCCGCAGGAACTGAAAGAAGCCACTTTGGGGCTTGGAGCCAACCGATTCCAGACAACCACCAGAGTAGTTCTCCGCCAGGCCTTCCCGGGACTGGTAACCGCGGTACTCATTGCCCTGGGGCGGGGAATCGGAGATGCTGCTGCTGTGCTTTTTACTGCCGGCTACACTGACCGAATTACCACCTCACTTCTTCAACCTGTAGCCACTCTGCCTCTGGCTATTTTTTTCCAGCTTAATTCTCCGTTTCCGGAAGTTCAACAAAGAGCTTACGCCGCGGCCGCCATCCTGACCCTTCTGGTGTTGCTCATCAGTTTTATCTCCCGCCGGCTCAGCCGGAGATTGAGTCAGCATAAAGTCCATTAGGCTGGAGAGGTTTAAGATGCCACCAATCAGCCGTTTGCAGATCAAAAACCTCAATGTTTTCTATGGAAAAAATCACATCTTGAAAAACCTGAACCTGGAATTCCCGGAAAAAAAGATAACCGTAATAATCGGGCCATCAGGCTGCGGAAAAACCACCCTGCTTAAAAGCCTGAACCGATTGCTGGAGGAACAGGAAGGAGTCAGGGTCACGGGAAAAGTTCTACTAGATGGCCAGAACATCTATGAACCGGGGGTAGACCTGATACAGGTTAGAAAGAAAATGGGTCTTCTTTCTCAGAAACCTCAGGTCCTGCCGATGTCCATTTTCGATAACGTGGCCTTCGGATTACGGCTCATCGGGCTTAGTCGCGGGTCCGACCTTAATCAGCTGGTGGAAAAATACCTGCAGCTGGCTGGCCTCTGGGAGGAAGTAAAAAACCGGCTGCATGAGCCGGCCAGCCGCCTGTCAATCGGGCAGCAGCAAAGGCTTTGTCTGGCCCGGGGGCTGGCTGTAGAACCCGAAATTATTCTTGGAGACGAACCGACTTCAGCCCTGGACCCGCAATCGAGCCGCAACGTCGAGGCTCAGCTCCTCAGCCTCAAAGAGCATTACACCATTATTCTGGTAACTCATATCCTCAGACAGGCCAGAAGGCTGGCTGATTATGCTGCTTTTCTCTATTTCGGTGAGGTAATAGAATTTGGCCCGGCTTCTGAAGTCCTGGTCAATCCCCGGGACCCCAGAACCCAGGCCTACATCACGGGCGAAATCAGTTAATTCTTGATCAATCAGCTTTTCTTGAAATCTTCGATGAACTGGTAAAAGTCTACTTCGTTAGCGTCCAGACCAAACCGGTAGACGTAGCGGCCAGCTAGACGAGAAGCAAACAGGGCTCGCAGATAATTTTCAGGAACTCTGGTTAGCAGACGGTTAAGTCCGACTTTTTGCACCAGAGATTTTGGAACACCCACCTCAATAACTTTTTTGAGCAGAGCTTTGTCGTTAAAAAGATCTGATTGGTTGATGGCGTCTTTGATCTGGTTAATCTTTTCGCTGATGAGGTCGGTCAGGACAGCTCTGGGCAGGCCTCTTCTGGCATTTTCTTTCCAGATGATTTCAAACTCCAGTCGGGCATTTTCCCTGATGATGTCTATTATTTCCTTAACATACTGCTTGCGAAACTCTGATTCTTCGCCGTTCTTAACGCACATCAGCTCATCCCATTCTTTGTCGGTCATGGCCAGGCTGGCCAGAACTTCCAGAGAAGAGGAGGTAACACCTCCCTTGTTGGCTGAAGCGTCCTTGTAGATTATCACGCCTTTTTCTTCAAGTCTCAGCCTGGCTTCCTGAGTTAAGAACAGATTAGCTCCTTCGACAATAACCTTAAACCGGGGTTTTCCGTCCTCGTCCAGCCAGGTTCTCCAGTTGTTTATATTAATTGAGGCAGGCCGCCCACCGCAGGGCACAAAAATGTCGGCTTTGAACTTGGGATGGAGATGGAAGTTGTTGCGGAACTCCAGGCCATTTTCAACCTTCTCCCCATCTGGCAACACCACATCGCGGTCCTTGATGTTAACCAGAAAACCCTGGGGTGAAAGCAGAGAGCGGTTGAAATTCTCCACCATTTTTCTGGCTCTGGCCAGACGCACCAGCTCTTTTCGGTTGATGCCTTCCGGGTCGTAAAGAACGCCTGAACCGTCGATGATGGCCAGAATCTTATCTTTAGAGATTAAAATTTCGTTGGACCCAAGGTCACCATCCGGGCCACCGGTCATGACCTTGGTGATTTTTTCCTCTTTAAGGCCAAGTTTCTCCAGAGCACAGAGGACATATTCATGGACCGAATTGGTGGTCATCCCGTAACGGTCGTGAGGTATACCGCCCATGCTCAGAGGCTTACCGGTGGTAAAAGCTTTCCAGAACTTGTAGCCGCGCACCCTAGCTCTTTGAGCTGCCCATTCCATCAGGTCGGCTGTCCATTCATCGGGCCCGAGGAACAAAAGAACCTCTTTCCCGTAGTAATCCACAATTGACTCATCAGGCATCATCAGGTCGAGCAAGCCATCGATGTACTTCTTAAAAGCCACGGCCATTTTATCAGTAAAACCCCAGCGGAGGAGAATTGCTCCTTTGGAACCACCTTCAGGCAGGTCTTTATTCTTCCGCTGCTGGGTCAGGGCCAGATTGTAGTTTTCGTCAAAGATAAAATCAGAGTTGTTAAGGTAGGTCTGGTAGTTGATGGACCGAACAATCCGTATTCCGCCCCTAGCAATATCGCGGAAGCGAATATGGAAGCCACGCAATTCCCGGCCTATTACATGGAAGATCCCAAATGGAGTCACCGGATAATCCACCTTATTCAAAAATTCCGGATTGTACATATAGGCGATGGAGACCTTTTCCTTTTTGTAAAAGTTAGTCCTAAGAATGTGTTTAATAAAGGTCAAGACCGAAAGCAGCACAACCCGGTCAATCTCCACCGGCACTTCCCGGGAAATTTCCCTGGTGACTGATTCAACCAGGGAGTCGTGGTCATGGTTTTGGTGCAGAGGGTTGAATTTCCGGTCAAAGACATTAAACAGTTTTTTTACTATCTGATAGTTGTTGATAAAAGCATCCCAGACGCGGTCTTCAGTAAAGGTTTCTTTAGCCAGCCTGACCTTCATTTCCCGCAGTAGCCCCAGAAGCTCAGGAGAATCTTTCAGCGCCTGCGAGAGTTTTAGGTATTCTTCGTTGTAGCTACTCAAAAATTGATGGCAAAAACTCCAGGCCGAAATTCCAAACACCATTTCTTGAGCTGTGAGTTTGCCCTGTCTGAACAAAGCAGAAAGAGGACTCTCAGGAATCACATAAATCAGACTGATGTCAGAAAGCAGGTCCTGAAGCTTTTCTTCATCGGTGATATCGTCAACGTAGAAAGTGATGATAGTTTTGCCATTGGCAAAGTGTTCAACGTACTTGCGGCGGGAAACCAATCCATGAGAGTTCAGGACATCAGAAATGTTGATGAAAAAGCGGGGAATTGAATCAGTTTTGCAGACCACAGAAATCCTCAAAGTCTTATCTTTGGGTACATGATTGGCTTCGAGGTAGGGTCTTTCCTGGTCTCTGGCTTTCTTCATCATGTCCTGATAGCGCTGGAAGGTTTCTTTAGGAATGCTGGCCAGAAAATCCCGGTCGCTGATTTTTTTCAGGTCGTTTTCTTCTGGTCTAATTTCACCGGTCACAAATTCAGGCTTACAGACAACATACCAGCGCAGGTAGGCAGCTCCTTTGAGCTTTCGAGCCGAGCGGTAGGACTGGATGCGAAAACCCGGATATTTTTTCTCAATTCTCTCTTCAATTTCGATAGCCCGATAGTGGTTGTCCTCTACAAGATAAAGAGCTTCATTTTCATGCTCGGTGGCAAAATCAATCCGGACCTCTTTCTCCCCTCTTAAAGTAGCCAGAATCTCGGCAGCTCGCAGGGCTTCAATATGCCGGGCGATGGTTTCAAGAGGCGTGGACTCAAAATACTGCTCACTCAGGCCGAGGTCAGTGCAGAAAGTTTCAATTTCCTGCCTGACCTGTTCGACCGGAAAAAAGTTGTCTTTCAGGATAATGGCTTCAATCTTTTGAAGTTGTTCTTCGCTAAGAAAAGAGCAGGAAGCGATGTCTTTCAACGATTTCATGCTAATCTCCTTTCTGTTTTAGAATTTATCAGAAGAGTAGGTTTCCCGAGCTATGAATCAGGATATATTTTTTTATTGCTTTTTAGCTAATGCTCAGAAACTTAACTCCCCTGAATTTAGGGCTAATTATACCAGATTAAAAGGGCTTTGGCAAAAGACCAAATTCATGTTCCAGAATAACTTAAAAGGACGACACTGAAGCTGGCCACCGCCTGGCTGTGACCGAGGTCCCCTAAACCTTCAGCCGTTTTGGCTTTAATCCCGATAAACTCCGGACCTGTGCCCAGCAGGGGGCTGAGCCGGGCTTTCATCTCACTCAGATAAGGTAAAAGCTTCGGCTTTTCCAAAATAACCACACTGTCGGTGTTAACCACCCTGAAACCAGCCGCCCTGATTTCTTCCATTACCCTGCGCAACAATTCCAGGCTGGAAATGTCTCTGTAAGCCGGGTCGGTCTCAGGGAATCTCTGGCCGATGTCTCCTTCTCCTTTTGCTCCGAGAAGAGCATCTATCAGAGAGTGAACCAGGACATCTCCGTCCGAATGGGCCTGGCAGCCGAATTCGCTTGGTATCCTCACACCCCCGATGACGAGTGGCCGGCCTGAAACCAGGCGGTGCAGGTCATAACCAAGGCCTGTCTTAACTATCATTCCTAATACCTGCTCAATGGAACTCTCCGTTATAACGGCCAAAAATCATCTTGCCTACAGTTGTCTGGAGGACCGAGGTCACCGTTATCTCAACGGTCTGGCCAATCATTCTGCGGGCATTATCCACCACCACCATCGTTCCATCATCCAGGTAAGCTACTCCCTGGTCTTTTTCCTTTCCTTCTTTCAGGATAAAGACCTTCATCGTTTCTCCAGGGAGGACTACAGGTTTTAAAGCGTTAGCCAGCTCGTTGATGTTGAGGACGTCAATATGCTGCAGTTTAGCAACTTTGTTAAGGTTAAAATCGTTGGTCACGATTTTAGCCTTCAGGGTTTTGGCGCACTCAATGAGTTTGGAGTCTACATCTTTTATTTCCGGAAAATCCATTTCCGAGATGACCACTTGGATTTTTGAGTTCTTCTGCAGGCGGTCCAGAACTTCGAGTCCCCGTCGTCCTCTCTGCCGTTTAAGCGGGTCTGGAGAATCAGCTACCAGCTGCAGTTCTTTCAAGACAAATTGAGGAACCACCAGAGCTCCCTCAACAAAGCCGGTATCACAGACCTCGGCAATCCGACCGTCTATAATAACGGAGGTATCCAGCAATTTGTAAGAATGTTCTTCGCTGTTGCTGCGGAAAAAATTCACGAAGAAGCCTGGTTCCAGCCATTCAGGTTTCTTGATGCCGATCAAGAAGCCGATGTAAGGAAAGGCAACCAGGAAAAAAATGCGAAGGAAAGAGGCCATATCTGATGTTTTGACCACCGTGTGGTAGACCGACCCGAGCAGCCAGCCAACCAGGACCCCGAGGAGTGTCCCGATAGTTGCCGTCCAGATGATTCGGAATTGAGCCCGGCGCACCCGGGATTCAAGTAAAATTACCAGCAAGCCCAGAATAAAAGCTACCAGGGCCCCGAATCTGCGCTCCAGAACAAAAGGTGGATAGAAATATCCCGCAACCGTAATCATAGCCAGTATAAACAACCTGAAAATTATAAGTCCCATATTATTCCTTCCTTCAGGTCTGGCTTTATTTTACAAAATCAAAGGGAAAATTAAAACACCTGAGCCAGGGCCCGGCGGACCGAGCTCACTCCCAGGCATTTAAGACCCGAGAGATTCTCGCCCTCCAGCTGCTTCAGGTTGCCTTCAGGCATCAGCACAGCTTCAAATCCGAGCGACCTGGCTTCCTTAATTCTGGCCACAGGTTGGCTGACTGACCTGACTTCGCCGCTCAGGCCTACCTCACCGAAAACCGCTATCTCCCGAGGAAGCGGCAGATTTTTGATTGAAGAAATGACGGCCAGGACCACTCCAAGGTCCGCAGCCGGTTCCTCAACAGTCAGGCCTCCAGCTACGTTTAAGTAGATATCTTCTCCGGAAAAGCTGTACCCAATCTTCTTTTCTACGAGAGCCAGGAGCATGGCTACCCGGTAATGGTCAAGACCTATTGACATCCGCCGGGGATTGCCGGAAAAGAGGGTAGAAGAAACCAGGGCCTGAATCTCCACCAGCAAAGGTCGCGAGCCCTTGATGGTAGCCACCACTACACTGCCCGGCTCATTCTGCGGTCTTTCCTTCAGGAAAAAAGCCGAGGGATTATCTATAGCCCGCAGTCCACTCTGGCTCATTTCAAAAATAGCCAGTTCCGAGACCGGGCCAAAGCGGTTTTTTAAGACCCTCAACACACGATGATTATGGTCTCGCTCTCCTTCAAAAAGCAACACCACATCCACCATATGTTCCAGGGATTTGGGGCCCGCCAGACTGCCGTCTTTGGTAATATGGCCGACGAGAAAAACCGGAATTTGATTTTTCTTGGCCAGACGGAAAACCCGGTTGGTAACTTCTCTAACCTGACTGATGGTTCCGGGACTCGAAGTCAGATGGGGAGAATAGATTGTCTGCACCGAATCTATTACCAGAGCCTTAGGTTGCATCCGCTCGGCAGTGTTGATTATTCTCTCCAGGCTGGTTTCGGCCAGAAGATAGACTTTCTCCCTGCTCAGACCGAGCCGGTCACCCCGGAGTTTAATCTGCTCCAGAGATTCTTCGCCTGAAACATAAAGGACCGGACCTTCTGAAGTGGCCAGCTGACGCGACACCTGAAGCAGCAGGGTTGATTTTCCTATACCAGGTTCTCCGCCAATCAGCACCACCGAGCCCAGGACAAGGCCTCCCCCCAGAACGTTGTTAAAGGGCTCAATCCCGACCGGGACTCGCTGGCCGGCACTTTCTTTTATTTCCTGATATAGAACGGGTTCAGCCTGCCCCTCAGCCAGTTCTACAGTGAATTCCTCCTCAAGTTCCTCAACCATTGAATTCCATTCTCCACACTGACTGCAACGTCCCAGCCACTTGGGAGAGCGGAAACCGCAGTTCTGACAGACAAATACCGTTCCCTTTTTCATCTTATTTCAACTCCCAGCCCGAAGAAAATTTCCCGGCCGGAGGTGAGAGTAAAATCGTCAAGACCCAGAACCAGATATAAATTCGACATAGGGTAAAAACGACCGGCTAACCTGAACTGGGGTCTAACCTGGCGGTTGAAGTCAAAGCCTTCAAGACTTAAAAGCAGCCGGTTTTTTAAAAGATACCAGTCGACCCCGGCCCCAAATTTTGACTCTATAAGCCCCCCTCTGAGCACCAGATGCTGCCATCTCCAGCCAGCCTGAAAGGAGTAGACGAATCTGTCCTGCCAGGGCTGGTGGGTTACACCAGCCGAGATCAAAGCCCGGTTGTTCCACAGCAGGCCTCCGTAAAAACCGCCTTTTAGCTTCTGGCTTTCTCCATAATAAAGTCCGGAGGCCCCAGCCTGAAAGCTTAAAGCTGCCACAGAAGCAGTAATTTTTTTGATCTCACCAACCACTTCGGTCGCTTCCTGGTAAAGTTCAGCTTCGTTCAGTAGCTTTCCAGCTGTCCCCTCTCCTTTTTCTATTCTGTCAAGAATGGACTTTATTTTCTGAATGGTTTGGTCGAGTCCATTAAGAGCCCTTTCCAGATTTTGCAGATTATCTTTCACCCCTTCCCGGTTTTCCTGAACCAGAGTCTTAATTTCACCCAGAGTATCCTGCAGGCTGTTTGAGACTTTCTCCACCTTCTGGTTAACCGTGTTAAAAGTTTTTCCGGTATCTTCAAGGACCTGATGTAGAGAAGCGCGGTTTTCTTTTATCAGGGAGTCGAGTTCGCCGCTCAGGCTTTCCAGATTTTCCAGTGTTTTTCTGAGGCTGGGACCGAGGTCTTTCTGCAGGGCGTTGTTGATTGAGGCTGCAACTTTTTTAATGTCTTCAGCCACGGACATAAACAGCGCGCCCAGCTGGTCGAAGCTAATGGGCGGCAGAGAATCCATGGTCTCTTCTGGCTGATAATAAGTGCTTTCCCGTCCGGGAACGATTTCCACATATTTCTCACCCAGAATGCCCAGCGAAGCCAGGGTAGCTCTGGAACCGTGGGGGATCTGGTAGCCCGGATAGATGCTCATGGTTACTCTGGCTCGTCTGCCGTCCAGAGTAATTTCCTTGACCTTACCTATATTGATTCCAGCCAGCTTGACCGCAGCATTTTTCTCAAGTCCCAGAGCTGAATCGAAAACCGCATAAACCCGATACCCGGACTTTCTGAAAATTTCCTGCACATCCCCGACTACCAGAATTAACACAGCTAAAATCAGGAAAACTCCTGAAAGAAATATTCCCACTCTTACTTCTCTTTTCATTATCATTTCCTGCTCCTCACCATTCAACAATCGGGCCGGTGGCTCGACCGTGGATAAACTGCTGGACTACCGGGTTGGTTGACTGTCTGATTTCCTCGGGTGTCCCAATCTCTATGATGCGTCCGTCATAAAGCATGGCAATGCGGTCAGCTACCTTGAAAGTGGTTTTCATGTCGTGGGTTATGATAACCGAGGTCACACAGAGTTCTTCTTTCAGGTGGAGAATAAGATCATTGATGGCATCGGCCCGAATGGGGTCCAGACCCGTAGTTGGCTCATCATAAAGTATAATTTCGGGGCTGTAGGCAATGGCTCTGGCCAGCCCCACTCTCTTTTTCATTCCGCCTGATAATTCATAGGGCAGAAGATGCTCCACGCTCCTCAGACCAACTCTGGCCAGACTTTCCCGGACTGTTCTGATGATTTCTTCCTCGGAAAGATTGGTATGACGCCTGAGACCGAAAGCCACATTTTCAGCCACTGTCAGAGAATCAAAAAGAGCCGCCCCCTGAAAAAGCATCCCGAACTTCCGGCTGAGCTTCATTAGCTCCTCATCCCTAAGGGCAGTTATTTCCTGACCGTCTATAAAAACCTGACCACTGTCGGGCTTCATAAGACCGATGAGGTGTTTCAACAAAACACTTTTGCCTGAACCGCTCTGCCCGATTATAACCATGGTTTCATTCTGCTTAATCTCCAGGTTAAGGCCTTTAAGCACCTGTTTGGTACCAAAAGCTTTATGCAGGTCAACTACCTTTATTTTTGACATTTGTCCTCATATATTTGCCGGTAGGATTTTGCTCAGAAAGAAATTTAAAATCAGAATGACAATGCTGGCCACCACCACCGACTTGGTGGTAGCCCGGCCTACACCTTCAGCGCCACCTTCAGCGGTCATCCCCTGCCAGCAGCCAACCACCGCAATGACCAGACCAAAATGCAAAGCCTTAATCAAACCAACCAGAACATCCCACATTTCAAAATACTTCAGGGTGTTCTGAACATAAAGAGTTGGGTTAACCTTCATCAACAGAACGTTATAGGCATAACCACCAAAAATGGCAATAACATCTCCGTAAAGGGTCAGGCAGGGCACCATTATTACGCTGGCCAGAATCCTCGGAACGACCAGATATTTGACCGGACTGGCCCCCAGACTGAACAGGGCATCAATCTGTTCGGTAATTCTCATGGTTCCTATTTCAGCAGCCATGGCCGAACCCACCCGGCCGGCCACCATTAGTCCAACCAGAATTGGTATAAGTTCCCGGCACAAACCAACTGCGATTATTGGTCCTCCCTGAGATTCTGAACCCGGTCCGATGTAGCGGTTGAAAGCCAGATAAGTCTGAAGGCCAAAAACCAGCCCGCCGAAAGCCGCCGTCAGTGACACCACTGGAAGAGAATTTACTCCAACCTCTTCGAGCTGCTGGATAAAATTTCTTTTCTCAAAGGGCCTCTGAAAAATGCCTTTGAGACCCTTTACTCCCAGTTCGAAAACCTGACCGAGCTCAAAGAAAAAATTGTTTAGAAATGGTATCCAGACCTGTTTGGCCATTTTTGGTTAGAACTCTTCTCGCTGCTGGCGGTAGCTGTAGTCCATGTTGACAAATTTGGCATATTCACGCAGGAAGACCAGCGGCACGGTGCCGAGCGGTCCATTGCGCTGTTTAGCCACGCTGACTTCAGCTATTCCCTTTATGGCTTCATCTTCCGGATGATAGTACTCAGGACGGTAAATAAAAATTACCACATCGGCATCCTGCTCAATAGCTCCCGATTCCCTCAGGTCTGAAAGCATGGGCCGGGGTTCTTTCCTCATTTTTTCTGGAGCCCGGCTCAGCTGGGAAATTCCGACTACCGGAATCTGAAGCTCTTTGGCCAGTTCTTTTAGAGACCGGGAAATAAAGGACATTTCCTGGTTGCGATTCTCAAAGCGACCTCCGGTTCTCATCAGCTGAATGTAATCTACAAAAACTATGTCAAGATGCCCTTCCAGTTTGAGGCGTCGGCATTTAGCTTTCATCTCCATGACCGTCAGAGCCGGAGATTCATCGATGTAAATTCTGGCCTGGGACAGAGTTTCTCCGGCCAGACGCAGTCTTTCAAACTCTCGTTCGCTGATGAAACCAGAACGGGCCTTGCGAATGTCAACCTGAGCTTCTGCACACAGCAGCCTCAGAGCCACCTGTTCCTTGGCCATTTCAATGGAGAAGAAACCAGCATAATAATCAGTGTGAAGTCCTACATGCTGGGCGATATTCAGAGCCAGAGCCGTTTTGCCCATTGAAGGCCTGGCCGCCAGAACGATGAACTCCGATGGATGAAAGCCAGCCGTCAGGTTGTCAAGGTCCACAAAACCAGTGGGCACTCCAGTCACCGCCTCTCGCCGCTCGGTTAGCTGACGAATGGTTTCCAGCATGGAGCCAGCCAAAATCCCGACCGGAATAAAACCGGGCTTTATTTTCTCTTCAGCAATTTCCACAATGGCCTGTTGGGCCTCGCTGATCAGCGTGTCGGCATCCACCTGCTGCTCATAAGAAGTGTTGATTATCCTGGCAGAAGATAGAATGAGCTTGCGGAGCAGAGATTTCTCTTTAATTATCTGGACATAATATTCGATATTAAGAGTCCTGGGGACCCCGTCCATCAAGGAAGCCAGATAAGCCGCCCCGCCGACCTCTTCCAGAAGGCCCGATTTCTGCAGTTCTTCACTCAGAGTCAGGAGGTCGATGGGCTGTCCCCGGTCCATTAGAGCGACCATGCGCTCTAGAATCTGCCGGTGGGAGTCGCGATAAAAATCTTCCGGGTTGAGCAGGGACAGGACAACATTGAGGTAGGCGTTGTTAATCAGAATTCCACCCAGGACTGTTCTTTCGGCTTCCAGGTTGTGGGGCGGCGTTTTTTTGAGAACGGTCAGGTCGAGTTCCATATCTTACTCTTTTCAGGAGCTCTGGCTCCTGATAATTTTTTTATTTAAAAGAGACGCTACATAAGACTCAGCCGTTCTCAGCCAGGTCAGACTTCTGTTCTTCAGAAGCCGGAGCTTCCTCTTTCACCACCACCACTTTTATTTCAGCCCGGTCTTCATGATAAACCTTAATAGGAACGGTAAAAGTTCCAAGCCTTTTGATAGGCTCATCCAGAATTATTTTTCTCTTATCGAGGTCAAACCCCAGTCTGGACAGCTCAGCCTGAATGTCTGAAGCTGAAACCGAGCCGAAGATGACATCTTTTTCGCTCGATTTGCGGACAAAGGTCAGGGTAACCTCATTAAGCCTGTTAATCAGTTCCTGGAAACTGAGTCTTTCTTTTTCCAGTTTCTTTTTCAGGGCTTTCTGTTGCAGCTCGACCATCTTGAGGTTGCCGGGGGTTACTTCCATGGCCAGCTTTCGGGGAATGAGATAGTTTCTGGCATAACCGGCAGCTACCTCCAGAATATCACCTTTGCGTCCGAGTTTTTCCACATTCTCTAAAAGGATTATTTTCATCTAAGGCCTCCCGCTCAGTCTTCCACAAATGGTAGCAAGGCCATGATTCTGGCTCTTTTGACGGCCCGGGCCAGCTTTCTCTGATGATAAGCACAGGTTCCGGTAATCCTGCGGGGAGCAATCTTGCCCCGGTCCGGAATGTACTTGCGCAAAATCTCTACTGCCTTATAATCAATGTCCCTGAGGTTTCTTTCGCAAAACCGACAAACTTTCCTCTTGGGCGGGAAAAACTTCCTGGCCGGCGCTTTTTCTGTCTTTTCTCTTTCTTCTCTGGTTGCCATGTTATTTTACCTCCTCAACCGCAGAGCCTTCAGGCTGGACTGGGGATTGACTCGCACCGGTCACCGGCTCTACCGTTTTGACTTTCTTTTTGCCTTTAACCACATCGCGCGGGTCCTTTTTGATGGTCATGAACCGCAGGATGGAGTCCGTCTGCTTGAATTTTCTTTCCAGTTCGGCCGGGACTGCTGGAGTTCCTTCATAGGTGAAAAAAACATAGACGCCCTCGGTGAACTTTTTGATGGGATAAGCCAGTTTCCTTTTGCCCCAGAGGTCTTTCTTAATCATCTGACCCTTCTTGGCAGGAATTACTTCAGCCATCTGTTCTATCAGAGCCGAAGTTTCTTCTTCCGAAAGGTTGGGGGCAACGATAAAACCTGTTTCGTATTGGTTCATTCTATCCTCCTTATGGATTAAAAGCCCCTTCGCTTAAGCGCAGGAGCAAGGAGATGAGCTATTATTTTACTACAATCTCCTTAAAAATCAATTTATATCTGAGACAGGCTCTTTTTTTTCCGGTTGAAAAGGTTCATGGCCTGGGGAAGCTGTCCTGAAATTATCAGCCTGATCGCTTCCCTAGCCTGATTAAGACCCTGGCCAAGAGGTTCCAGTTCTTCTGGTGTAAACGGCGACAGAACATAATCTGCAGCCTCCAGGCCTTCAGGTTTAGGCCCGATACCAATTCTAACCCGGGGAAATTCCGGGGTGCCTATTTCCTGGATAATGGATTTCAGCCCTTTATGGTTTCCGGCACTGCCCCTGGCTCTGACTCTTATCTGGCCAAGGTTCAGGTCCAGGTCATCGTAAACTACTACCAAATTTTCCGGTTTAAGCCGATAGCCAGAGAGTAGCTCTTTGACCGCCAATCCGCTCAGGTTCATGTAAGTTTGGGGCAGCGCCAGAACAACCTGGCTCCGGCCTAGCCTGGCTTCCACCAGCCTGGAGTGGAAAGCTCTGGTTTTAAGTTGAACCCTGAGCTCCCTCGCCAGTTCCTCGACCAACAGGAAACCAGCATTATGTCTGGTGTGGGCGTACTCAGAACCCGGATTGCCCAGGCCGACCACCAACCACACATCCTGCTCCTATTTCTCTTCCTCTTCCTCTTTCTTGCGTTCCTTCCTGATGAGCTCAGGTTCTTTCATCTCGGCCCCTTCTACCACTGCTTCCTCAGCAGCTGGTGCCGCCTCTTCAGCCACACTACTGATGACGACGATGGCTGTCTGGGGATCATGCAGAACCTTAATTCCAGCTGAAAGTTCGAGGTTTTGAACTTTGAAGGATTGATGCAGATGCAGGTTGCTGATGTCGATTTTAATTGATTCGGGAATTTCTCTCGGCAGACATTCAATTTCCAGCTCTCGCAGCAGGAAGTCCACAAAGCCACCTTCGGCTTTTACTCCCACCGGCTCGCCCACCAGTTCTACAGGTACCGACACCCTAACGGGCTTGTCCATGGAAATATGAAGCAGGTCTACGTGAGTCAGCTCATCGGTGATGGGATTGATCTGGACTTCTTTTATCATCACATCGCGTTCTTCAGAATCGAAGGCCACTTTAAAAATTGTGTTCTCTCCGGTTTCAGATTTAAGAATCTCTATTATGTCTTTCTTCCGGAGGGTCAGCGGCAGGCTGTCGAGGCCCTCTCCATAAAGAATGGCTGGCACCAGACCTTTTCTCCTCAATCGGCCAGCAGCATTTTTACCGAGTTCGGTTCTTTTTTCAGCTTTGATTATCAGTGTCATTTTTCTTCCTCCTAAGCAAAAAGAGAGCTTACTGAGCTACCCTCGTTTATTCTTCTTATGGCTTCGCCGAAAAGCTCGGCCACTGAAAGCACCTGAAATTTCTGACTGTTCTTAGCTTTATCTTTAAGTGGTATTGTGTTGGTTACAAACACTTTTTCCAGAGCTGATCTTTCGATCCTCTCTACGGCTTCCCCGGACAGCACCGGATGCGTGCAGGCAGCAAAAATTCTCCTGGCTCCTTCTCGCTTCAAAGCTTCAACGCCCAGAGTCAGGGTGCCTGCAGTATCGACCATGTCGTCAAAAATGACCACATCCTGGTCTCTGACTTCACCGATTACGTGAAGCACCTGAGCCACGTTAGGTGCCGGGCGCCGTTTGTCGATAATAGCCAGCCTGGCATCCAGTCGCTTGGCAAAAACCCTGGCCCGGCCCACCCCTCCAGCATCAGGCGAGACGACTGTTAGATTTTCAAGCCGCAGAGTCCGGATGTGATTAGCAATGACCGGGGCCGCCATCAGGTTATCCACCGGAATGGAAAAGAAACCCTGAATCTGGGGCGAGTGTAAATCCATGGTCAAGACCCGGTTGGCCCCCGCTGTTTCTAGAAGGTCAGCCATCAACCGGGCAGAAATCGGGACTCTGGGCCGGTCTTTCCAGTCCTGACGGGCGTAGGCAAAATAAGGAATGACGGCCGTTATTCGGCCGGCTGAAGCCCTCTTGAAAGCATCGAGCATCAGGAAAAGTTCCATCAAATGAAAATTGGCATCAAAACAACCAGATTGAATAACAAATACATCTTCTCCTCGAACATTCTCGTCGATGTAAAAATGAATTTCACCATCCGCAAATCGGTCCAGCACACACCGTCCCAGCTCTATTTTCAAATAACTGGCTATGTCCCTGGCCAGCTGCGGGTTGGATGAACCTGAAAAAACTTTCATTTTAATGTCCTTTTTCCCGGTCTTTTACCAAAGCTGGGGCGGGAGGACTCGAACCTCCAGATGACGGATCCAAAGTCCGTTGCCTTACCAGTTTGGCGACGCCCCAGTGTTGAGCTCTCGCCAGTAACGCTCCCGACTTAAGGTCTCCACCAAAATGGCCCGGTAGCTTCGCTGCAGCTGGCTGAGAGCCGAGAGAGCTTTCAGCCGGTCCCGGAAAAATCCGAAAACCGCTGAACCAGAACCGCTCATCATGGACAGGTCGGCTCCAGCAGTGGCCATTTCCTTTTTGAGCTCCGCCAGCTGAGGATGTATCTTAAAAGCAGCAAGCTCTAAATCGTTGCTCAAAAAATGGAGGCGGGAAAAATCCCATTCCTCTAAAAACTGAATAATTTTACTTTCTTTATTTTTTGAAGTCAAGAAGCCCTGCTGGTCATATTCCAGATAGACCTGAGGAGTTGAGGATTGAAATTCAGGTATGAGCAGGAGAATCCAGAAAGCTGGCAGGTCCGGCAACAGTTTAAGCTGCTCTCCTTTACCCAACCCTAAACAAAGACCGCCATAGAGGAAAAATGGCACGTCGGCTCCCAGCCTAACAGCCAGATGAAAAAGACTCCGGTCGTCCAGGTCAAGCCCCCAGAGACGATTTAACCCCAGCAGGGTTATGGCCGCATTGCTGCTGCCACCCCCCAGACCACGGCCTGGTGGGATGTTTTTTACCACCTCAATCTCCACTCCAGAGTTGCAGCCGGTTTCCTGCTTGAGGAGACTGGCTGCCTGGAAAATCAGGTTGGTCTCATCCCAGGGCACCTCGTCTCCTTTGCCCGTAAGAATGACCTGACCATCCGGTCGCTTTTTAAAATTCAGACAATCTCTGAGCTCAATAGTCTGGAAAAGAGTTATCAGCTCGTGATAGCCGTCTTCTCTTTTCCCGACCACTTCCAGACCCAGGTTAATCTTAGCCGGCGACCAGAGAGTTATCTCTTCCATAGGCTTGAAATATCCTCCCAGGATAATTTTTGAGCAGAAGATGGAACTGAAGGACTAAAAAAAGAATCCTTCTGAGGGCAGTTAAACCGGAGTTTAAGCAGCTTGACCCGAACAACAAATTCCTGGCTTTCAAAATTGATGACTTTCGGTAGCGGCGAACCAGAGAGCCTTTCCATCACCTTAAAGCTCAAGCCTTCGCGGAACCCAGACGGCAGATTATTGCCTTCCTGGCTGATTCCCCACCCATAATCTCTTTTAAGCCGGGACCAGCAAGCTGCCAGCAGAAGCGCCAGCTCTTCAACCTCCAGCTTTTCTCCAAAAAAATCTGAAAGGATAGTTTCAACGGGACCTTCCCAGAAAATTTTTTCTCCGGGAAAATAGAGAACAGCCCGGGGGCCATTAAACCAGACCAGAGATTCCAGCTTTCCCAGAGGATTGAAAACTTCAAGCCGTCCTTTCTCAGGCAGCCAGAAGTAAAAAGCCAAACGGAGCCGTCCTGAATGTTCCGGGGTTTTGAGGTTGAAGGAAGCCTGGCCGTCGAGAAAATGAATTTCTTCAGGCGGTAAAAGGCCAGGGGATAACCTCAGGCAAGAAGCCAGAACGACGAGCTGGAAAATTCCTGCCATCAGGAAAAAACATTTTAATGAAGCTTCCTTGTTAACACTACCGGTTACCCGACCCAATCTTTCTCCTGAATAAAATCTGGCTCTAATCGAGTTTGAACCCGTAATCTTCCCCCTTGGGTTTTTTGGGTGCTCCAGGCTGGGAGGTCTTCTGAGTGTTTTGACTTCCTTCACCCAGGTCAAATTTATAATCTTTGGCTGTAGTCCTCATTTTTTTCTTACGGGAAAGCGGATAAAAGGGGGATCTGATTCTCTTTCCAAAGCAGGACAGGTTGGGGTTGACAATCATCAGGAGAATAAACAGGCCGAATATTACCAGAATGGCGTAAACGGTCCAGCTCATAATTACCTTCCTCTGTTATTATAATTCCACCAACACAGTTTAGCAACCCGTCGCTTTTCAGGGTTATTCGCGGAAAACATCCGACTCAAACTTAAAAAGTACTCCTCTGGCTCTCCAGGCCGTATCCGGCAGTCCAGCTTTGCGGCATAGTTCCCGGAGAAAGGTCAGCCGGTCCCAGCCAAATTCAGTGGCCACCTGGGGCAGGAGCAAGCCGCTTTTTTCTCCTGATTTTATCACCAGACCGTGTTGCCCGATTTTTATTTCAGAGATATCTTTAACCGGCTGAAGCGGCCCAAGCACTGAAATCTCTATTTCAAGCTCTTTGAGTTCTGATTTTCTGACCGGTAGAAAGCGTGGATCCTGAGTGGCTGCCAGGACAGCCGCACGGACTACTGCCTGCCAGAGAGGCCAGACAGGTTCGTCAAAACCCACACAACCTCTGAGGACATTCCCTTTTTTCAGAGTCACAAAAACCCCGGCCGGCTGGAAAAGTTTCTGATTATTAGAATCACAGGAAACGAGCTCACCTGTTTCCAGAAAAACGGCAATGGCTTTTCTGGCCAGCTGGAGCAATTCCTGCCGGTCTGTAGCGGAAAGCTCCAGTTTCTCTACAGGTTTTTCTATGGTCACGGCCGCCGCCAGATACCCGACCACCCGGTCCTCCGGCCCGCCTGAAGCAGCTGAGTCAGAGTAAGACAGCACCTCCACCATGGCTGGCCCGATTTTTTGGGCATAGAGAAGAAGGCTCAAGACTGGTCCCCCACCGCACATTATATTCTCTCCACGCTCCACTCTCCTCAACAGTCCCTTAATATCCATCTGGCTGATTTGAGTTATGGTCCTGCGGTCAACTTCCGCAGCCTTTGAGCGAGGATAAAAATGCGAAAGGTCCGTAGAAGCCACCACCAGAGCGTCTCTGGCCGGCAGCACCCTGGCCATAGCTTCCGCCAGCCTTCTTATGGTACTTTCATCCTGAGAGCCCATAACCACAGGAACAATCTTGGCCCCCGGAAAAACCTTCTGGATAAATGGTACCTGAACCTCAACTGAATGTTCTTTCTCAAAGGCTTCAGCTACGAAGCTGAATCCTGACTGCCTGGCCAGTTCCCGGGCCAGTCGTTCATCTATTTCGGCCACCCCCAGGGGAGTTTCAAAACCACCCTTTAAGTAGATGGAACATCCCTGAAAGCCAAAGTAATGTGAAGGGCCGATGATGACCACGACCTCAACTTTCTTGTTCCTTGCTACACGGTAAGCTGAGCCTGCTACCTTTCCCGAATAAATATAACCTGCGTGAGGAGCTATCAGTCCCACCAGCTCTCCACCAGCTTCTCTGTTCCCGGCCTCTTCCAGGTAATAGTCAACAAGCCGCGAAAGCCTGAGCGGGTCGGCTTCATAAAACTGTCCGGCCCAGACAGCCTTCTTCAAGCCCTGAGCAAAGGAAACTGACCAAACAAGCAGTAACCAGAGGCTTAAGAAAATAGCCAGCCTGGCTACTTTTCTTCTCATGGCCTGCCTCCTGCATAAATATTATGGATTTTTACCCCGCCGAGAGCAAATTAATAAGAACTTTTTTTAAAAATATTTTTTTCTGATGTTGACAATATCTTTGAATTAGTGAAAAATTTAAAAGGGAAAAAGAATATGAAAAAGTTGTTTAAGTTTCTACTGATAGCACTGAGCATCTTTTCCACTTTCCTTCTCGGCTTCCATTTTGGTCAGGAGAAAGAACGGGCCAGAATCCCCAAATTCCAGGAAGACACTGAAAAAACCCTGGATTGATTAATTAAAAATAAAGGGGGGTATAAGGCCAGGAAGCGAGGGGGATTAGTCTATTTTCTAATTTCTAAAGAAGACGCTATTACTGTTTGTGGCCATTTTTGCTATAATTCTATAACAGTTTATCCTGTCCAAGGAGATTGATCATGCCACTTTACGAATATCGTTGCCAGAAATGTCAGCATCATCTTGAGATAATTCAAAGGATAAACGACCGGCCGCTTCTAACCTGCCCGGATTGCGGTGGACCTCTGGTAAGACTTATCTCTTCTCCGGCCATTCAGTTCAAGGGCTCGGGCTGGTACATCACCGATTATGCCCATAATAAAAATTCCTCAGCCGGAGGAAACGGCCAGAACGGCTCCAACGGACGGCAAAAAAGCAGTGGGCACAAAACCCTGACTGAAGAAACCAAAGACCTAACTCAGAACAGCAAATAAATTTTGACAACCTATCCGGGGCAGCATAGAATTAATCTGATGAAAATCGCCGTTCACCTTCCCCGCTCTTTAGGCGCTTCGCTGCTGGCCGTTCCCTGCGTGAAATCTTTACAGGAAAATTTCCCCACAGCCAGCATAACTCTACTTTCTGATGAAAAGCTAGTCAACTTGCTCGCAACTTTGCTGCCAGAGTTTCAGGTTATCGCCTTGCCGGATATTAAGGATATCCCAGGACTTCAGAAAAACGCCGGGCGGGTTAAAGAAATGGGGTTTGACCTGGCTTTGCTGCTCGAAGAATCTCTGGTCTCAGCTCTTTTGTTTTACCTGGCAAGGGTGCCGCAACGCTGGGGGTATGATCGCGAAGGACGTGGTTTTATGCTAACCAGAAAAGTCAGGCTCAGAGCTTCTGACCCACGCCTTCATCTCAAACATCATTATCTGAAACTCCTGGAGAAGCTTGGACTTAAGGTCGACGACCGACCTGTTTACCTTAAGCTTCCTGAGCCGCAGCTGACAGCCGCAACACAGAAGCTAATCGGAGCTGGAGTGGACCCGGCTTCTGGCTTTGTGGCCATCAAACCCGGTTCCAGTTATGGTCCTGCCAGAAGCTGGCCTCTGGAAAATCAACTGGCACTGGTCAGCCTGCTGCAAGATAAAAACATCCCATTGATTTTAGTTGGTTCGACCTCAAGTACTTCCTTCGGCCACTCCATTAAATCAGAACTGGACGGCCGGGTGGTTAATTTTTGCGGCCAGCTCAGCCTCGAAGAAACTGCCGGAGTTATAGCTTTAGCCAACTTATTTCTGGGCAACGACAGTGGTCTGACCCAGCTGGCCAATTTTTTAGGTGTGCCGGTAGTCGGGTTGTTTGGACCAACCGACCCCCGGGTCTGCGGTCCCTGCCAGCCCCCTGCGGTGGTTTTGCACAAAGCCGCTCCTTGCGCCCCCTGCAGCTACAAAAACTGTCCGTACGACCATCGCTGCCTGAAAAGCATCTCGCCAGCAGAAATCTTTGAGGTAATTTCCGGCTTCATATCCAGGTGAGCGTAAGAAAATAATCCAGGCAGAAAACTCATGATTCGTTTTGATGATATTCTGGAAAAAATTCAGGACAAATATTCTGAAAAAGACCTGCGTCTGCTGCAGAAAGCCTATATTTTTGCGGCCAGAGCTCATAAGGGGCAGATCAGGCGGTCCGGGGAACCTTACCTGAATCATCCGCTGGAAGTAACCCACATCCTGGCCGAAATGAATCTGGATCTGACCACCCTGATTGCCGGTCTGCTTCATGATGTTCTTGAAGACACCGAGGTAACCGCAGCGGAAATTCGGGAAAATTTTGGCAGGGAGGTCGCCACCCTGGTGGAAGGAGTCACCAAAATCAGCCGGATGGAAGACTCCTCTCCTGACCAGGCCCGGGCTGAGACCATTAGAAAAATCATCCTGGCCATGACTGATGACCTGCGGGTTATCTTCATCAAACTGGCAGACCGCTGGCACAACCTCAAGACCCTGCATCACCTGAGCGAAGAAAAGCAAAAACGAATCGCCCAGGAAACTCTGGAAGTCTACGCTCCCATTGCCAACCGGCTGGGTATGGGTCGAATCCGGGCCGAGCTGGAAGATCTGGCCTTCCGCTACGTTGACCCCGACGAATACTTCCGGATGGTAGCCCTGGTGGAGCCCGAGATAAAGAAAGGAGAAAAAGAGCTAAAGAAACTGAAAAAGGTGATGGAGCAGCTGTTACGAGAAAACGGCATACAGGCCGAAATCCAGAGCCGGATAAAACGGCTTTACAGCATCTACTCGAAAATGAAGAGAAAGGGCATAGATTTCGACCAGGTTTATGACTTTCTGGCCCTTCGAATCATAACCGACTCCATTAAGAACTGTTACGCCATCCTAGGCATAATTCATCAACGCTGGCCACATCTTCCCCAGCGCTTCAGGGATTTTATTGCTATGCCCAAACCCAATCTCTACCAGGCTCTTCACACCACCATCATCACCGAAAACAAACAAACCTTTGAGATTCAAATCCGAACCAGAGAAATGCACGAGCTGGCTGAAAATGGAATAGCCGCGCACTGGAAATACAAGGAAGGAGCCCCTATCGGATTGACTTCAGAAGACCAGAGGCTGCAGTGGCTTCGGGAAATCGCTTCTCTTTTCAGCGAGCAGAAAAATCCCCGGGAATTTCTCAAGAACTTAAAAATCAATCTGATACCGGAAGAAATCTACGCCTTCACCCCAAAAGGTAAGGTCATTAACCTGCCGCCTGGAGCTACCGCCCTGGATTTCGCCTTCAAGATTCACACAGAAATCGGGTTGCGGGCTAAAGAAGCCCGAATTAACGGGGAGCTGACGCCTCTCAAAACCAGGCTTAAAACCGGAGACATAGTTGAAATCATCACCTCTCCGGAACGGAGCCCACACCGCAGCTGGTTAAACTGGGTGGCCACCACCTCTGCCCGGCAGAACATAAAAAAATACCTTAACCTGAAAACCAGAAAAAAAGCCATTGAACTGGGCAAAAAACTCTGGGAAAAGTCTCTCAAAAATTTTCGGCTGCCACCCGAGCTTAACTCCGAGCAGGCCCTGAAAAACAGGCTGGCCACAGAATTTAAGCTCCGGCTCAACAGTCTTGAGGATTTCTTCCTGCTGGCCGGTCTGGGCAAAGTGGTGGTGGACCAAAAATTTCTGGAACGACTCTCCGCCACTCAGGCTCAGGAGAGCAGCACTTCGCCCGGCCTTTTCAAAAAAATGATAGAAAAATTGTCGGGAAAACAGGCCCCCTCCAGCCTGGTCATAAAAAACCTGGAGGAACAGATGATCAGTCTGGCCGGTTGTTGCTCTCCAATAAAAGGAGAGCCGGTCGTAGGTTATTTAACTTCCGGGAAAGGCTTGACTGTTCACGCCCAGCGCTGTTACCTGGTGGCCAAAGAAATTCTGGATGGCCAGAGGCTAATAGAGGTTAGCTGGGACCCAGCTTTTACGGGTAATTTTAAAAGCCGACTCCTAATCCGCTCTCACGATTCTCCGGGTGTTCTGGCCAGGGTGGCCGCCGCGGTAGCCGAACTCAAGGGAAACATTTCCCGGGCTGAGGTTAACACCACCCAGGATGGACAGGCCTCCATCTGTTTGGAAATCAAAATTGCCGACCTCCAGCACCTGGAAAAAATCAGAGAAAAGATCTCCCGATTGAAAGACATCCAGTCGGTGGAAAGAGGCTGAGGTCAGACGGCTTTCTGCACCCGTCCGGACCTGAGACAGCGGGTGCAAACCCAGATTCTATGTACTCCGCTCTCGGTCTTGGCTTTAACTCTCTGCAAGTTAGCACTCCACTTTTTCCGGGAAGCTTTGTTGGAGTGGCTGATACTGTGACCGAATACCGGCCCTTTATGACAGATATCACAAGCTCTTGGCATGGTCGTTCTCTCTTTCTCAGAATTAATTACCAGGAAAAACTGAATTTAATGTATAGCACAAAACCTTAAGAAACGCAACCTGAGAGCTTTAATTTCTAAGTGTTTCAGGATAAGATAATAAATGAACTGCCGATAAAAAATTTAATCTGAAGACAGATGAAGAGGCTCAGGAAAAAGTCAATTTTAGCCCCGCTCATCTGCCTTTGTCTTATAGTGCTCTCACTCTGGAATTGCCGGCCAAGACCTGACCGAACCGCTCTGGACCTGGGAATCTGGGCTGCCCAGCATAACCTTTGGGATGAAGCCATTTTTCACTGGCAGCAGGCGCTTAAAGATAATCCATCATCAGCCGCCGCTTATAACAACCTGGCCGTAGCCTACGAAAAAAAGGGACTCTGGGATAAAGCCTTAAAAGCCTACGAAGAAGCATTGAGGCTTGACCCAAAAAATCGCTTCATTAAAGCAAACCTTAAAAAACTTCAAACCAGAATGCAGCTGGCCTCTTCAGAGGATAAAGAACCCCGCCAGAAAAACCAGAAAAAATGAGAGGGTATAAGCTTAACTGGTTTTGTCCTGCGATGATGGGTCTGGCTATCTTGTTCTCTCTGCCGGCTTGCCTGAGTGAAGCTGAAGTCAAAATCAAAGCTGACTTTCCCCGCTATACTGTTATTAATCTCAACCAATTTCCGGAGCTCTATCTGGCCAGTTTCCAGGTAGACCAGAGTCCGGCCTCCTTCGAACTCAACACTGAGCTTCTCAATTACCTTGAAACCGAGCTTAAGGTCCGGTACAGCGGTCGGCTTCAACGCCTGGAAGTAATCTGGCCCGAAGAAAGTTATCCAGAGGACCAGGCCTTCTGGAAAAATATGTTCGGTCACACTCAGTCCGGACCGGTCCTCACCGGCAGAGTTAGCTTCAAACAGGAAAAGCGAAAAACTCTGGGGTCTCGTTACTACCGGGAAATTGACGGTCCGTTTAACCTTAACCGACCTGCCCTCGAAGAAAGGCTGGTTTCAACTCTCACGGTTAATTTCTACCTTGTGCAACCTGAAACCGGACAGATACTTTTTAATAAGAAATACCAGGAAAACCGGGTGGTAGAAAACCGCCAGGAATCACCAGCTATTTCTTTTTATGAATTGATTCTGATCATTAAGAATAAATTTTTCGGGGCGGTACTGGGCACCGAACTATCAGAAGAGAGGTACCTGCTGAGACGGTCCGGGAAGCCATGAAAAAAGAAATTTTAAAGCCTGTGGTGGTGCTGACCATTCTCTGGTTCAGCCTGCAGCCACTGTTCGGTCAGGTGGCTTTCACCCGCTTTTACGGTAAAAACAAAGTCCAGTACAGCCGTTTCAACTGGAAAATTTTACCGACCGAACATTTCCAGTTGTACTTCTACCATAATAATGAAGATGAATTGAAGCTACTGGCTCAGACGGCTGAGTCAGCTTACCGGAAGCTCAGTGGCCTGCTCAAGCACGAGCTCCAGGACCGGGTCCCCCTGATTTACTACAGCACTTACACTGATTTTGAGCAGACTAACCTGTTCCAGGTTTCTGAGGGAGTGCTGGGAGTGGCTGAGCCGGTCCTCCACAGGATTGCCATTCACGGCGACCTGTCTCCGGACGAATTGCAGAGCCTGGTAGAACATGAGCTCGCCCACATTTTTCAGTTTGATTTTCTCTGGGGTCGCCAGGAGGGGGCTCTCTATTCCCTTCGTCCGCCTCCTTTATGGGCGATGGAAGGCCTATCTGAGTATGTGACCGGACGCTGGTCCGCCTGGTCCAGCTTGATAGTCCGGGACGCTGTCCTGAATGACCGCCTTCCGGAATTCGACGAGAGCGGAGAGCTCTTTTCCCGTTTTCCCCTGCCGAGAGACCCGGCCTACGATTTCGGGCATGCTCTGTATGAATTCATAGAAGAGCGCTACGGACCGAACGCCATTAACGAATTCTGGCGAGCTCTCAAACACTACCCGAAAGTGAGCCTGTTCACCCGCGGTGACCTCTGGAAAAGAGCCTTCGGCCTGAACCTCAAAGAATTCAGCCAGGCTTTCCGCCGCTACCTCCGGGACAAGCACCGCCACTTTCTGCTTCGTGAAAACCCGGCCGACTACAGCATTGCTCTGGGCCCGGAATTTCCGATTAACCCCTTCTATTTTACCTTTTCTGCTGCCCTATCTCCTTCTGGGGAACTGGCGGCCGTTCTTACTTATAACGTCAGGCGTTATGACCTGAACATAGTTCTGGTTTCAGTCAGGGACGGCCGGATTCTCAAAAACTTGACGCCTGGTTTTACCACCAGGTATCAGTCGATTAAGTTTCAGATTGACCCCTCTTACGGCCGGAGTTTAGCCTGGTCCAGGGACGGAAAATGGCTGGCCTTTTTCGCCCGCCGAGGGTATAAATACTCGCTGGTTTTAATGGACCCATATTCAGGAAAAATCAGGCGTCAGATGAAAATCCTCCAGGATGAACCGGCCTCTCCTTCTTTCCATCCTGATGGAGAATATCTTTTTTACACCGCTTTTGAAGGCGGACGGCGGGATCTATTTCGCCTGAACCTGAAAAGTGGTCAAGTTGAAAATCTTACCTCAGACCGGGTTTATGAAAAAGCTGTCAGCTGTTCTCCTGACGGACGCTGGCTGCTTCTGACCATAAGAGATGACGGCCGGGATTTTTTGGTCCTTTCCCCGCTGGAAGAGCCTGTCAACAGGAAGAGACTTAGCTCCACACAGGAAAACGCTGTCTGCCCGGAGTTTTCGGCTGACAGTCAGACCGTCTTTTTTTCCAGCGATCGGCTGGAAGCCTTTAATCTGTATTCTCTCCATCTTCCAACCGGCTTGCGCAAGCGTTATACCAATGTCCAGACTGGAAACTTTTTCCCTTCACCGGTTCCAGGATCGAAAAACCTGCTGGTTTTCTGTGCCTTTAACAAAGGGAGCTTCCAGCTTTTCCGGGCCGAGCTCGAAGGGGAGCCAGAAGAAGAAACTATCGGGCTGTCATTTGAATCGACGAAAAGCGAATTGCAGCAGCAGGCTGAAGCCTTTCTCCTTGACCAGGAAGCCATCAGCCACTACCGTGGCCTCAATAAGCTTTACCTGACCAGAAGACCTCCGGTGGACCTCATCCTGACTTCAGACGGTTCGTTTTTTGGCAGTTCAACGCTGGCCTTTTCCGATATCCTGAGCGACCAGAATTTCCTCTTAAGCCTTACTCAGTTCAGGGAGTTTCGCTCCTACCAGCTTGCTTACTTAAACCAGAAAAGGCGCCTTCAGTATCTGATTTCCGCCTTCGATTACAGCATTTTTTATTATCCACCCCTTTATTATTACGACCCGGCTCTTTATGAATATCTGACCTACCAAGATGCAATGGCCGTTCGTAGCTTCCGAGGACTGAATCTCTCTGCTTTTTATCCGTTCTCTATTTATTACCGGGCGGAATTTGGCCTGGGTTTCATCAGATTTGAAGAAAGATTCCTGAACCCGGCGGCTCTAGGTTACTTTGGCCGGGGGCGTTATGGTTTTTTCCTGCAGGGCAACTACCTTTCGACCTACTTATCTTTGATCGGAGAAACCACCTTTTTCAAGGAATTTGGGCCGCTGGCCGGCCACACTTTCAGACTG
This sequence comes from uncultured Eubacteriales bacterium, assembly GCA_964422165.1. Taxonomy (GTDB): domain Bacteria; phylum Acidobacteriota; class Aminicenantia; order Aminicenantales; family Saccharicenantaceae; genus Saccharicenans. Next base: position 85,946 of record CAYQZX010000021.1, read on the forward strand.
GGCGTGGAGCAGGCTTTACCCCTCACCAAAAATTATCTCAGCAATACCACCCTTACTGCTGACCTGAGAAAATATTTCTTCCTGGGCGGGGACACGCTGATTGCAGTTCGCTGGGAAGGATTCCTCAGCCGGGGCCGGACGCCTTTCGTGTTTTACTGGGGCGGAAACAACCAGGTGCGCTCGGCCAATTTTTTCAGTATCGTAGGCAACGAAGGCTGGTACTTAAATGCCGAACTGCGCTTTCCCCTAATCCACCAGTCTCTGACCATTCTGGGGGTGCTGGGCCCGGTTCGGGGATCTTTTTTTCTGGATTTCACCAGGGCCAGGCTTAAAGGCTATCCAGCTCTTTTCTATGATTACGTCATAGAAAATGGACAGCCAGTTCTCAAAGCCTATGAAGCCATTGGGTCGCTGGGATATGGTTTTCAGGTTTTTTTCCTGGGGCTTCCCCTTCATTTCGACCTGGTTCGGCCACTGGCTGTGGAGAAAATTTCTGACCTTCCGAATATTAAAGCTACAGATAAAATCCGGCTCAGGTTCTGGATAGGTTTTGATTTCTGAATCCAGAGATGTTTAAATTTCTGAAATAATCAGCCATAAATAAATTTGCTCAGAATTTAAAAAATTTCTTGAATTTAACCTTCCATGGTGATAATATTTTTGTCGCTTTTCCCCCGCTTCAGAACCGGCGGGGAGGTTTTCCACAGATGTGGAAATCTCTGTGGAAATCTTTAAGGGCACCATGAAAAAAGAGGATAAAATTAACCCCTGGGATAAGATTCTTTCTGAGCTCAGAAACCGAGTGGAAAACCACGCTTTTGAGACCTGGTTTGAGCCTACCTCTTACATAGGGGCTGAAGGTGACACTCTGTACATAAAGGTACCCAACGCCTACTTTAAAGACTGGCTAAGTTTCCATTTTTCCAAGCTAATTAACGAATGTGCCCAAGAACTTTTCCAGAAAATTTTTGATATAAAATACATTTATGATGAAACTCCGGCTGCCTTTTTGCGTAATTCACCTGAAGAGAGAAAACTACAGCAGGCTGTGATCCAGTCAGCCAATCTCAACCCAAATTATACTTTTGAGAATTTCGTGGTCGGTTCCTGCAATCAGTTCGCCCAGGCTGCAGCCCTGGCTGTAGCTAAAAATCCGGCCAAATCCTACAATCCACTCTACATCTACGGAGGAGCAGGTCTGGGTAAGACCCATCTAATGAACGCTATAGGCCATTACATCATGAACAATAACGCTAGCCTTAAGGTAATGTACGTGACCACCGAGCGCTTTATGAACGACTTGATAAATCATCTTCAGTACGGAAAGATTCTGGAATTCAGACAGAAATACCGGGCCGTGGATGTCCTTCTAATGGACGATATTCACTACATATCAGGTCGGGAGAGAACCAAAGAAGAGTTCTTCCATACTTTTAATCACCTGTATGATAGTCAGAAGCAGATTGTAATTTCTAGTGACTGCCCCCCAAAGGAAATTCACCATCTTGAAGATCGATTTAGAAGTCGGTTCGAATGGGGTTTAATCGCCGACCTTAAACCTCCGGACATTGAAACCCGAATAGCCATCTTAAAGAAAAAGGCCGAGCTGGAAGACATTATTCTACCCGAACCGGTGGCCCTTTACATTGCAGATAAAGTTCATTCAAACATCAGAGAGCTTGAAGGCTATCTCCGCCGGGTTATAGCTTATGCTTCATTAAAAGGTGCCAAAATAGACCTTGATTTAGCTAAAGAGGCCCTGAAGGGGTTGCTTGATGCTTCAGCTAATGTGATAACTGTGGAAAAGATCCAGAAGCTGGTTTGTAATCAATATAAAATAAAGCCTTCAGAACTGCGCTCAAAGAACAATTCTCCAAAAGTAGCTTTCCCCCGTCAGATAGCCATGTACCTAGCCAAAGAGCTAACCGACAGCTCTCTTCCAGAAATCGGTAAAAAATTCGGTGGAAAACACCACACCACAGTCCTCCACAGCATCAGAAAGATTGAAAAATTAAGAGAAAAGAATCAAGATTTTAACAGAGAAATTAACAACCTAATTAATTTACTAAAATAATGTCTTATAATTCTTTAGCTGCTTCCATCCACATATTCACTCAACTTTCTTGTTTTATTTTTATTGCCTTTTTATAATTAAAGAATATATTATATGGAAAATAAGGAAAGGTGGAAAAAATGAAATTTACAAGCACTAAGGGCAATATAGTAAATGAATTAGGTATTCTTCAGGGCATTGTGGAAAAAAGAACGACCATGCCCATTCTCTCCAATGTTTTGATCAAGGCAGTTAAGGGAAAGGTAGAGTTGATGGGAACAGACCTGGAAGTCGGCTTAAGAACTTACTTTGAGGCAGAGGTTGAGAAGGAAGGAATGGCCGCGGTTAATGGTCGCAAGCTTTTTGACTTTGTAAAACTGTTGTCAGAGGACCAGGCAGTGGAATTTATCAAAAAAGATGACCATTTAACGGTACGTTCTGGAGAAAGTGAGGTTAAAATATTAACCTCACCAGAAGAAGACTTTCCGGCAATTCAGGAATCAAATTTTGAAAGAAAGCTTTCCTGGCCCCTTGTTGATTTTAAGGAAATGGTAGATTGTGTTCTTTATGCCATAACTCAAGAGCAGCGCTATTACTTAAATGGAGCACTACTATCTTTGAAAAATAATCAGATGGAACTGGTTAGTACCGACGGGCATCGATTATCTTACACTAAAAGAGAGTTTGAAAATTTCAAGGTGGAAAAAGAGGTAAATCAGATAATTTCTAAAAAGACTCTTAATGAGATAAAGAAATTTGATGACGAGAGAGTAGAATTCGATTTTGACGAAAATAGTCTTTACTTCAGAGTTAAGAACAGGACTCTAATCTCAAGAATAATCGAAAGTAAGTTCCCAAATTATCAGGCTGTCATTCCGAAAGATAATCCCAATAAACTTCTTGTTCACAAAGAACAACTGATTACAGCCATCAAAAGAGTCTCTATTCTGTCTTCTGAGAAGTCCAGAGGTATAAAATTTGACCTTAAAGAAGGAGAAATGAGGCTTTTTTCATCGAATCCTGAGTATGGAGAAGCTAGAGATAGGCTGACAGTGGAATATCAGGGGAAGGAGCTGGAAATAGGCTTTAATTCTCAATATCTGCTCGATTTTCTACAAACGGTAAACTCAGAAAGAGTAATATTTGAGATTAAGGACGAGAACAGCGCTGTTTTGATGAAGCCTGAAGAGGAAGGTAAGGGAGTTTATCTTTATATTTTAATGCCGATGAAAATATAGAACCTCAATCATGGTTTTTTTGGGACTAAGGATTTCAGGAATTCAGCCAGTTTTCGGCAGGCTTCTTTGACCGGTGGTGTTATCGGGTGGCCGAAATCAAGGCTTTCCGGCTGAATTCCTATAAACAGCAGGGAACAGGAAGATTCTGAACTTAGTTTTCCAAGGAACTGGTAAAATTCACTGACCAGCTTTTTCTTTCTTTTTTTATTGGGGTCAATCCTGGTTACCAGGATGCTTCCGGGCTTTCTTTTGAAATCGAGGGCATCAACCACCAGGAGATGTGAAGGCCGGGCTCGTTTGATTTTTTTTAAGTAGATATCTATAAGTTCATAAGCTCTGAGGACCTTGATCTTTGATTTTTGATGGCGACTCAGAGGGTGCTCAATTAAACTGGCTACCAGCAGTCCGGCCGCATCGTCCGCTTTCAGGGCATTACCGGTTCCCAGAATCACTATTTTTTCCAGTCCCCGGAGCTCTTTTTTTAAGGTTTTCTGCCAGGTTTCTGACATGTTGGCCACCCTTTCCTTTTATATAAAAATGGAAATATAGAATTTAATTTAGAACTGGAAAAAGAAATATGCAAGCAAAATTTTCTTGTTAAGGGAGCCCGGCGGGTGAAATCTCAGGCTCGCGGTTCGGTCTGTTTGGGCTTAACTACAGCCCGGATGTATTCCCATTCCATCTTAAGATGGTGGCGGTCATAATCGGAGATTTCAAACTTATCATCCATTAAAATGGCTTCAGTCGGACAGGAATCCACACACTGGGCGCAGTGAATGCAACGGTCGTTGTGAATCACCATTCTGAATCTTTTTTCGGCTTCATTGACCGAGGTTATCTCAATGGCCTCAGCTGGGCAATCGCGCTCGCAGGCCCGGCAGACGATGCATAGCTCCGGGCGAAGATAGGGAGAGCCGCGAAAATCCCTGGGGACTTCAAGCTTCTCAAAGGGATAATCAACGGTGGCTGGCTTTTTGAACAGATGCCGGAGGAGTTCGGGAATGAAGACGCCTAATTTCATGAGATAAACCCCTTAACCAGAATGATGATTAAAAGTTGGGCAACAGAAACTGGGGCCAGGTATTTCCAGGAGAAGGTTACCACCTGGTCGACCCGGATTCTGGAGGTTGTAGCCCGGATTAGAGACAGGAAAAAAATCACAAAGAGGGTTTTGATGATAAAATTGACCAGACCGAGGAGCACCCCGCCCGGGAAACCGCCCAGAAAAACAGTGGCCAGAAGACCGGCTGCCACCACCATCTCAGCATCCATCATCAGCCTGAAAATGGCCAGTTTTTTGCCCGAGTATTCGGTGAAGGTTCCACCGACAATTTCGGTTTCGGCGTGAGGGATATCAAACGGAGTTCTTTCCAGTTTGGCCTGGACACAGATAAGAGAAACAATAAAGGCCGGCAGATTGACCAGGATCAAAAGTGGATGCTGACGGTAGAAAGAGGCAATTTCTGCCAGTCGCCAGGAATTGGCCAGGATTGCTGGACTGAGCACAGAGAGGAATAGCGGCACCTCATAACCGAAAAGCATAGTCAGCACCCTGGCCGCCCCGACTGTGGAGAACAGGTTAGTGGAGGACCAGCCGGCCAGGAAGAAAATGAAAGTGGGCAGGCTTAGCAGGTAAAGTATCACGATGATATCACCGTTGAAAGAAGTGAAGCTGGAGCGGTCGAGGCTGTAATTCCAGACCGGAAGAAGAAGCATGGCGGTAAAAACAATGGCCAGACCAAAGGCTGGAAGGGCTGAAAACATTCTCCGGTCTGCTCTCTCCGGGACGATGTCTTCTTTGGCCATCAGCTTTAAAAAGTCGGCAATCGGCTGGAGCAAACCCCAGCGTCCGGTATGAGTCGGTCCCATCCGGTTCTGGAATCTGGCGTAAAGTTTGCGGTCGTACCATTCAACAAAAGTAGAATAGATAAACAAGAAGAGCAGACCTGGATAGATAATCAGATAAATCAGTGTTTTCACAATGGCCATGCTACTTCCCTCTTTTTGGCATTATTAGAAGAAATTTTCTGACTCAGTTGTTTAAGCGTAACGATGGGGACAACTTTTTCCTGTCCGCTTCGGGCATCGACTATAGCCACGGCTCGCTCGGCACAGCAGATGCATGGGTCTATGGCGGCAAAAATGAGCGGCACATCGGCAATAAAACCATTTTTGAGCATCTTGATGGTAGCTGCATAATTAGCAAGAGTGGGGGCCCTGACTTTCAACCTTTCGGGCTTGTCAGTGCCGTTGCTTTTGATGTAGTGAATATTCTCACCGCGCGGAGCCTCGTAGCGGCTGACCACTTCGTTGGGCTTGGCCCGGCGTGGGGCTTTAACGGCGATGGGTCCAGAAGGCAGGTTTTTCAGCAGAAACTCAATGATGTTGTAGCACTGAAACAGCTCTTTTATGCGGACCACGGCCCGGCCCAGCACATCGCAGGTGTCGGCGGTGCAGACTTCAAAAGGCACTTCATCGTAGACGGCGTAGGGGTCGTCTTTTCTGACGTCCATCGGCACCCCAGAAGCCCGGAGAGTGGGTCCAACCGCACACAGGGCAATGGCGTCTTCCCGGGAAAGATACCCAACCCCAGCCAGCCTGGCTACGAAACTGGGTTCGTTGGTCCCGAGGTGCTGATAATACTCGCTGCGTTTTCTGAGGATATCCAGAGAATCGAGGATGCGTTTAACCTGCAGTTCATCCAGGTCCCGGCGGACACCACCGATGGTGTTTATACCGTAATGAACCCGGTTGCCGGAGATGATTTCGAGTATGTCCATGACGATTTCCCGGTCGCGCCAGGTATACATGAAAAAGCTGTCAAAACCGGCTTCATGGCCGGCTACACCCAACCACAGCAGATGGCTGTGGATTCTTTCCAGCTCAGCTACCAGGGTGCGGATGTACAGGCCTCTTTTAGGGGGTTCGAGCTCCATCAGCTTTTCCACCCCCTGAACGTAGCAGGTGGTGTGCGAATGAGAGCAGATACCGCAGATGCGCTCGGCAAGGTAGATATTCTGAATCCAGGTTTTTTGTTCAGCCAGTTTTTCCAGGCCTCGATGGTTGTAACCAAGCCTGAGGTCGGCATCGCGGATGATTTCGCCCTCGACCACCATCCTTAGGCTGATAGGTTCTTTTAAGGCTGGGTGCTGGGGTCCTATTGGTATCTGAAATTTCATTTCTTGCCTCCTGGGATGACCTCGGGTGGCCTTTCGTACTTCCAGTCTTTGCGCAGCGGAAAGTTGCCTGCGGGCCAGTCATCTGGCAACACCAGAGGTCTGGGGTCAGGGATGCCGTCAACTACTATCCCGAACATATCCTGCAGTTCTCTTTCGTAGAGAATGGCTCCAGGAATTAGCTCACAGATGCTGGGAAGATGAGGATTATCTCTTGGAATCTCAGTTCTGATAGTCAGGCAGGTGAAGTTATTGGCAAAATGATAAAGAAGCTCAAACGACTGCCCCAGGTCTACTCCGCTGATGGTAGCGAGATGGGTAAAACCCATCTCTTCCTTCAGCCAGCTGACCGCAGTCAGCAGGTCTTCCACCCGGACTTTCAGAAAAAGGCGCCTGGGGGCCGGGTTGGTGAGCTCCATAACCTTATCTTTCAGGCTTTCTCTGGCTTTATCTATCACCATCTGGTCGTTCATTTTGCCCTCATCCCTTGATTTTATTCAGTAATTTGACCACACCGTCAATCACGGCGTCCGGGCGGACCGGGCAACCGGGAACGTAAACGTCTACCGGAATCACCTGGTCAATACCACCCAGGACATTATAGGCTCCACGATAGACACAGCCGGACATGGCACAGGCCCCGACCGCTATAACAAATTTTGGGTCTGGTGTTTGTTCGTAAATCCTGATTAACCTGTCTTTCATCTGCCTGGTGGCTGGTCCGGTGCAGATTATAACATCGGCATGACGGGGTGTGGCCTTGAGCAGAATGCCAAATCGCTCGACATCAAACCGAGGAGTCAGGGCCGCCACCACTTCAATGTCGCAGGCATTACAGGCCCCGGTGTTTAAATGCAGTATCCAGGGTGATTTCAAGCGGGACCATTGGGTCAGTTTGGTCAGCATTTTAGCTCCTCGTCACCATAGCCATGATGGACAGAAAAATCATGGCTAAATATATTATACCTAAATATACTATTTTCCCCATAGGAATAGTAGCAATTACCAGAGCTGCTACGTGCATGATGGTGAAAAACAGGGCAAAGATATAGAACAGGCGGAAGCCAAACTGGACTTTTTCTCCCGGGAGGTCTTCACCGCAGGCGTAAGTAGTAAGCTTGCCAGGAGTCCGGTTCAGTCCCGGAGCCATGGCCCGCCCGAGGGCGTAGAGCAGAAAGGCCACAGCCAGAAAGAAGAAGAAAGCTACCGGCGGCGAAAGTAAAAACTCCAGTCCTTTCATGGTTTATCCCTTCAGTTTTGAAAGTAAACGAACATCCAGGCTTTTGTTCTTTTTATAAATATTGATGATGAGAGCCAGCGCCGTAGCTACCAGGCTGACCTCCACTACGATATAGGTGATGACTAAACTCTGGGCTAACAGCAAAGAATTCTTGACAGCTCCGGTGGCCACAATAGCCAGGGCCACTCCCTTGCTGATGATTTCGACTGCGATGAACAGTCTGATGAGGTTGCGCATGGTCAGCAGACAGTAGATTCCAACAAAGACCAGCAGGGCGGCAAAAAATAGGTATAAAAACCACAGGTTACTCATCTCTCTCTTCTTCCTTTTTGCGGAATAAAGCCAGCACAGCCAGAACGCCGGCCAGAATCACTCCGATCTGGGCTACCAGATCAAAGGTTCGTTGTTGCCACAGAACTTGACCGAAGGTCCCGGTTTCAGGGCTGGAAGGTAGAGCCGGAATTTTCTGGAGCAGGGATTTCATGACCAGCCCGTCTATTATCAGGAAAAGTATGAAAAACACCGGGAAAACGATTTTGACCAGCCGGGTTTCGGCTACTTCATCACCTTTTTTGGTAAGGGCAATGGTCAGGGCGAAAAGCACCGTTATCAATCCGGCCACAACCGAGATTTCGAAAACACCGGCGTAAGGCGCGCCCAGACGGAAAAAAATAATTCCCAGAAAAAGGCTGGCCACAGCCAGAGACAGGGCTGCTTTCAAGAGGTCTTTGAGCAGAATGGCCAGGCCGGAAAAGATTACCAGACCACAGAGAAGAAGAATTTGTATTAACATCTCATAATCCCCACATTAACACCTGTTGAACACCCCGGGCCAGCGCTTCAGCGGCCGGTGAAATCCAGGTCTTGAAAACTGGCGTGAAGAAAAGACCGGCCAGCAGGCAGATAAGAGCCAGAAACACATTGGCTGCCGACATCCAGAAAGGAGCCTCTTTCACTTGAGCCCATTTTTCGCTGACCCGCCCGAAAAAGGCTTTTCTCTGGATAAGAAGGTAATACCAGAGGGTCAAAATGCTGGCTAAAATGGCTATAAGGGCATAGCCGAATTCCCCGGCCTGAATCAGAGCCATTATGATAATCAGCTTGCTCCAGAAGCCAGCCAGCGGCGGCACCCCGGCTATTGACAGGGCACCCACCAGGTTAGTGCCAGCCGTAACCGGGACTTTCTTGCCCAGCCCTTCCATTTCGTCGAGGTTCCGAGTGCCGGTAATGTGCTGAATCGACCCGGAGTTCAAGAACAGCAGTCCTTTGGCCACGGCATGGTTGAAAAGATGGAAGAGGGCGCCGGCTATTCCTAAGGGCGTGCCCAGAGCCAGGCCGAGGACGATGTAACCAACCTGGCTGATGGAAGAGTAGGCCAGCATTCTTTTAAGATCCTTCTGTCCTAAAGCCAGAATAGCCGCTACCACCATCGAAATGGTGCCCAGAGCCATGAGCAAACTGGAAAAAGTTGGGGTAAGTCCAACCACGCTGAATAAAATTCTAAACAGGGCGTAGATACCGGAAACCTTGATCAGTAAGCCTGAAAGCATGGCTGAGATAGGAGCCGGGGCCGAAGGGTGAGCATCGGGTAACCAGGCATGGAAGGGAACCAAAGCTGCCTTAAGCCCGAAGCCCATTATGAAGAAGGCTACACAAACCCCAATTACCGTCCGCGTGTTCAGGTCCTGCAGACCCTGAGCCACCGCCTGGAAGCTCAGGCTGCCAGTCAGCCCGAAGATGACTGTGATGCTGAGCAAGGTAAAGGCTGAAGCTACTACCGAAAGCATCAGGTATTTGAAAGAAGCTTCCAGCTCGTCATAGCCCAGGCCGAAAGCTACCAGGGCGTAGGAGGCAACCGCCGCTACTTCCAGAAAGAGGTAGACAGAAAACAGATCCGGCACCAGAACTAGTCCGTTCATTCCCGCTATCATTACCAGAAAAAGAGCGTAGAAGGTGGCTTTATGCCCGTAATGTTCTAAATAGTCTATAGAGAACAGGCTTATGCACAGGCTTACCAGAGAGATGGTAAACAGCATGAACAGATTGAAACCATCAAGAGCTACCTGCAGATTGACCGCCTCGCCCAGCCAGCTGATGTTCTGGATGATGGTGCCCTGGTTGAATATGGGTTTGATGAGCAGCACAGAATTGTACACCAGAAAAGCCAGAGCGGCGTTGGTCAGGACATCGGGGACCAATTTTTTAGAAAATTTACCGATAAGAGGCAGAAAGGCAGCTACCAATAACGGGATAACAATGAATGAAAAAACCACCGCTCCTCCTCTATTTTATTAACTGAAGTATTATCCAGACGACGACCACCAGGCCGCCGACAGTCCAGGCTAAATAATTGGCGTACTGTCCGTTGTGGGCTTTTTGTAAAAGTCCGGTAAAAGCACGGCCGAAGGCAATAACCACTTTTTCATAAAGATAATCTATCGGCCGGTCTACAAATCTGAAAAGCAGGCGGGAAAGCCACTGCAGGAATTTAACTCCCTGCTCATAAAGGTCGAAGAACCGGGCTTCTGACAGGTCATAGAGTTTCCTCAAAACTGGCAGGTTGTGAATCGGCTCAGAAGCCAGATAGGCTTTCTTCCCACCTCGGTTCCAGCCGTAGAAATGTATCCCCAGGGCAATGATCAGACAGAGGATAGAAACACCGGCGATGGGATTGAACAGGTCCAGAGCATGGGCGGTGAAATCCAGGTGTTCGCCGGCTTCCACCTCTCCCTGCAGTATGGGCTGGATGAAATTCTGGAGAGGCAGCTTGTTGTACACACCGAAAGTGATGCAGAGAGCTGCCAGAATTAGAATCGGCAGAACAATGGGAGCTTCGCTTTCCCTGGTTTTAGGAACCTCGGTTGTCCGTGGTCCGAAGAAAACTGAGTGTCCGGCCTTAAGAAAGGAAGCAAAGGTGAATATGGCACCGACCCACGCCGCGATGGCGAAAATCGGATAACCCGTTTCCAGGGCGCCGTGGAAAACCATTTCTTTGGAAACAAAGCCGTTCAGCGGCCAGACCCCGGAAATTGCCAGAGCACAGACAGTAAAACCGACGGCTGTCAAAGGCATTTCCCGGCTGAGTCCACCCAGTCTCTTGAGCTCGGTGGTTCCGGTGCGGTGTTCTACCGAGCCGGCGCTTAAGAACAAACCGCACTTGTACATGGCGTGGTTAATCATATGGAATATTCCGCCAGCAATACCTACCGGGATGGCAGTCCCGACACCAAGAACCATGTAGCCAACCTGGCTGACCGCGTGGAAGGAAAGCAGCTTTTTAAAGTCTTTTTGGATAAGAGCCATGAAGACCGCAAAGACGATGGTGGCTGCACCGATAATCATTAAAAGAATGGACAGGCTGCTGCCGACCTTCAGCTCAAAGAAATCCAGAGTAATCCGGGCCAGAAGATAAATGCCCAGCAGCTTTTCGAAGGAAGCCGGCATAAAGGCCATAAAGCTTACTGGAGCATCAAGGGCGGCATCCGGTATCCAGGTGTGAAATGGCATGGCTCCGGCTTTGCCAATGGCTCCAATCATCATCAGGATGAAAGCTGCGGCTGCCAATCCATGCGGTTCCACCTGGACTTTATCCATGGTCAGGGTGCCGGTAGAGGCCCATAGCAGACCGATGCCCAGTATCATGGCGAAATCACAAAAGCCTCCGATAATCAATGACTTGACAGCCGTGCGGTGGGAAGTGGGCTGAAGACCGGTGGTGACCAAAGCGTAAGTGGTAATCAGCAGGGCTTCCCAGAAAAAGACCAGCAGGATGAAATTGTTGGCGAGCACTGCGCCATTGGAAAAAGCTGCTGCCAGAAACACATAACCGTAATATTCTCGTACCCGGGGATGGTTCTGCATTTTAACAGCCGAGTAGAGGGCTATTAAAAACAGAAAACCGGACAGAGCAAGAAGGATGAAAGCCGAAAAATGATAAAGCCGCAGGTCAAAGTTGATTCCCGCACCCAGCCAGTCGCAAACCAGACTCAGGTTCTTCTGGGCAAACAGCTCAAATCCCAGGTAGAGCAGGGCTCCCGAACTCAGAACCGCCAGGGTTTCCCGGGCGAATTTAACCCTGGAAGGAATAAGAAAAAGGATTATGGCCACAGCGGCCGGAAAAAGAATTGGCCAGAGTAAAATTGTTGGACTCATCTTAGCCACCAGCTGATATGAGTTGTTGCCATCTGGACGAGTTTCATCGGGTAGAAGACCAGGACTCCAGCCAGGATTGACAGCACTGCCAGGACAGCCACCACTCCCACCATGGAAGGAGTTTTTTCCGCAGCCTGGATTTTGAGTTCACCCAGAAAGACCAGAGCGAAAGTCTTAAGCAGGTAAAACATGGTCAGGACAGCGGTGAACAGAGCTAGGGCTGCTACCCAGACCTGGTCTGCCTGGACCGTACCCATAATAACCAGCAATTTAGAGAAGAACCCGCCCAGCGGCGGAAGACCGATGACAGAGAAAGCACAGATTAAGAAGGAAATGGCTGTAATGGGCATGGTCTTGATTAGACCACCCATTTCTCTAATATCTCGCTTATGAGTAGCGTGAATGACTATGCCGGCACAGAGAAACAGTCCGGCCTTGGCCAGGCCGTGCATCAGGATGAAGAGCAGGGCACCAGAAACCGCCGTTGGAGTGGCCACACTCAGGCCGAGAAAAATGTAGCCAATCTGGCTGACGGTGGAATAAGCCAGAATCCGCTTAAAGTCGTTTTCCACTGTAGCTGCCCCGGCGGCAATCAAGCTGGAAAGCACGGCCATGATGATGATAGCCTGCTGCCACTCAGGTGGAATATTAAAGGTGTAAAGAAACAGCCTGGCGTAGGCATAAACACCAATTTTGACCAAGACAGCAGCGTGCAGCAGGGCGGTCACTGTGGTCGGAGCCACACCGGCATCAGGCAGCCAGGTATGAAGCGGAACGGTGGCTGACTTGGAAAACATCCCGAACAAAATGAGCAGTACCGCAGTGCCGGGCACAGCTATCCCCCTCATGTCCAGCAGGCTGAAAGTCCCCGTCTGCCCATATATCAGCACAAACCCCAGGAGCATGACTACCGCCCCGCCAAAGGTTACCAGAAAGGCCTTGTCAGCTTTCAGGATATAGTCTTTCTGACGGTAGAACCCTATCAGCCGCCAGCAGGCTATGGCGATAATCTCCCAGAACAGGTACATGAAGACCAGACTGCCGGAAAAGACCAGCCCCATCATCGAGCCGATGAACAGGATGACCATCAGGTAATATTCGTTTTGATGGTCGTCGTGATGGACGTAACCGAGCGAGTAGAGGATGATGAGAAAGCCAATAAATGAGGAGACAACTGCCATGAAGATGGATAGAGGGTCAATGACTAAAATAAAATCCAAACCCAGCGCCAGGCTCCGGCTCCAGATTATCTCTCCGCCTTTCATGGCCTGTGGTATAAGGGTCAGAGGCAGAAAAGCGGTCAGGCCTCCTATCAGCACAGACCAGAAAGACCGAAGTTTAGGAGAAATGGCTCCGGCCAGAGGCACCAGCAGCGAACCCAGTACAGGAATAAAAATGGTAAGAAGAGTTATGGCTTCTGCTTTCATGAGAAAGTGAGTATATTAAAATAAAAAATGAATTGTCAAGGATTTGCCCAAAGAAATCCACAAAAAATTCAAGGGCTTTTAACAGGTATTTCAGATGCTTATCCACAATCCCGGAGAATTCATTACTTATTTTGCAGAATATTTTTTTTGTTGTTTTATGGGAAATCTGTTAGAATTTCAAAATTAGAGAGGCTGAAATGAACATCAATCTTATTGAAGTAATCAACAAAAAACATTTAAAAACCTTCATTTACCTTCCGGAAAAACTCCACCGGGGAAGAAAAAACTGGGTTCATCCTATTTACCTCGATGAATGGACCTATTTTAACCCCAAAAAGAACAAAGCCTTCAGCTATTCAGATACGCTAATGCTTCTGGCTGAAAGAGACGGACAGGTGGTGGGGCGGATAATGGGCATTATCAACCACCGCTACAACGAGGTACGGCACGAGAAAACAGCCCGCTTCGGTTATCTGGAAAGTATCCAGGACCAGGAAGTAGTTCATGCTCTGCTTTCCCGGGTCGAGCAGTGGGCCAGAGAAAAAGGCATGACCAGAATAATAGGCCCCTATGGTTTTTCGGACCAGGACCCTGAAGGTTTTCTCATCAAAGGCTTTGAGCACCGGGCTACCATCGCCACTTACTATAACTTTGAATGGCTGCCGGAGATGGTGGAAAAAGAAGGCTACACCAAAGATATTGATTATTTCGTTTACAAGATAGAAATCCCTAAAGAAATACCTGAAATCTACGTCAGGGTCTCAGAAAGAATTATGAAAAAAGGCAACTTCCAGCTGCTGGAATTTAAGAAGCGCCGGGAGATTAAACCCTGGGTCCGCCCGATTCTCTCGCTGATGAACGAAACTTACATTGAAAGCAACATCTATGGCTACGCTCCGCTTGATGAAAAAGAGATGGATGCCCTGGCTAAAAAATACCTGCCGGTGCTGGACCCCCGTTTTATTAAAGGAGTATTGAAAGACGGCCAGGTTGTGGCTTTTATCATTGGAATTCCGGATATGACTGAGGGGATTCAGAAAGCCCGGGGGCGTCTTTTTCCGTTTGGCTTCATCCACATCCTGAGAGCCCAGAAAAAGACCAAACAGCTTGACCTGTTGCTGGGAGCTATCAAAAAAGAATACCGGGGGATGGGTCTGGATGCTCTGATGGGCATGGCTATGATTTCCTCCGCTCAAAAGGCCGGATTTGAAATCATAGACACTCACCATGAGATGGAATCCAATGTCCGGGTGCGGGCTGAAATGGAAAGAGTGGGCGGTAAAATATATAAAATATACAGGGTTTACCAGAAATCCCTGCTCTAAATACTCTCAGGGGCAAAACCTCGCTTATTTAGCTTCGGCCCAGTTTTTCCCCCAGCCCAGGCGGACCTTTAAGGGGACCTGAAGCGAACAGATGTTTTCCATTTGCTCGCGAACTAATTGCTCCATGGTTTCTTTTTCTTTTTCCGGCACTTCGAATACCAGTTCGTCGTGGACCTGGAGAATCATCCTGCTCTGGAGCTTTCTGGATTTAATCTCTCCGTAGATTTTGACCATGGCCAGTTTGATGATGTCGGCAGCCGAACCCTGGATGGGCGTGTTAAGGGCAATGCGCTTGCCTGCCTGAAAAGTGTTCTGGTCGGAGCTTCTCAACTCAGGTATTTGCCGTTTCCTACCGAAGATGGTCTCAGTATAACCTTTCTCTCGGGCTATCTCTACAGCCCGCTCCAGATATTCTTTGACTTTTTTGTGCTCTTCAAAATAGCGGTCTATGAATCTCTGGGCTTCGGTGGTTGAAGTTTCAAGCTCGCGGGCCAGTGAGAAGGCTGAAGTCCCGTAGATTATACTGAAGTTGATGATTTTTGCCCGGCGCCGCATTTCCTCGGGGAAAAGAGAAGCTCCCGGGCCGAAAACCCTGACCGCGGTTTCAGCGTGGATGTCGCGGTCCTGTTTAAAAACTTCAATCAGGACCGGATCTGAAGCGAGGTGAGCCAGCAGCCGCAGCTCAATCTGGGAATAATCAGCCGAAAGCAACCACCAGCCTTCCTCAGGTATGAAAGCCTCTCGTATCTTAAGTCCCATCTCCCCTCTGGCCGGAATGTTCTGAAGGTTGGGGTCTGAGGAAGAAAGCCGGCCGGTGGCGGTTACAGTCTGGTTGTAGGAGGTATGAACCCGTCCGGTTTCGGGGTTAACCAGCTGAAGCAAAGAGTCGGTGTAGGTAGATTTAAGCTTGGCTAACTGACGGTAGTCCAGGACTGCGCCGACTAAAGGATGAAGCGGAGCCAGCTCTTCCAGAATCTCTCCGGCCGTGGATAGGCCTTTGGTTATTCTGGTTTTTCTGGAAGCTGGCAGGTTTAGTTTATGGAACAGAACCTGGCTCAGCTGCTGTGGGGAGTTTAGGTTGAATTCCTGCCCGGCTAATTCATAGATATGCTTTTCCAGTTTTTTCAACCGAGCTTCGAGCTCAATGGAAAGCTTTTTGAGGAGATTAAGATCGAGCTTCACCCCTGATATTTCCATCTCGGCCAGGACTTCAATTAGGGGAAGCTCGATTGTCTCGTAAAGATTCTGCAGGCTGGCTGCTTCTATTCGGGGCCAGAGGACCTGGCTCAGCCTGAAGGCCAGATGGGCATCCTGACAGGCATATTCGGCTGCTCTCTCTATCGGCACCAGGTCCATGGTCAGCTGATTTTTCCCCTTACCGACGAGAGATTCAAAGGGAATTTTGGCTTCCTGAATGTAGTGGGCAGAGAGCTTATCCAGACTGTGCTTGCCCCAGTTTGGCTCCAGCAGGTAAGACAGAATCATAGTGTCGCGACTCAGACCTTTAAGTTCAATCCCTTCTCTTTTCAGCACTATATAATCGTATTTTATGTTCTGCCCGATTTTTTTAATTTCCGGATTTTCCAGGACCGGTTTAAGTTCTGAGAGCACGTAGTCTATAGGCAGCTGACGAGGAGCGCCGGCATAACGATGCCCCAGGGGAAGATAAAAGGCTTCCCCGGGCTGGAAACAGAATGATAACCCTACCAGACGAGCCCGGGTAGGATAAAGGCTGGTGGTTTCTGTATCCAGAGAGAGCTGGCCGACCTGATGCATCCTGTCAAGCAGGGCCTTAAAAGTTCCCTTATCCAGCACTGTGGTAAAACGAACTCCAGAGGTTTCTTTTTTGCTTAAATACCGTGACAGAAGGCTGGAAAACTCCAGTTCCCGGTAAATTTCTGAAAGGCTCTGGAGGTCAGGTTCCGATATTCTGAAAGTCTCCAGGTCAAGTTCAATCTCAAGTCCTGACTCCACCCTAACTAGTTCCCGACTCAGGTCTAACTGTTCGAGGTTGTTCTTCAGGCTTTCTTTTATGCGAGGGTTTTTAACCCGCTCCAGGTTTTTTTTCAGGTTGTCGAGAGAGCCGAATTCCTGGATGAGGCTTTTGGCTGTTTTTTCTCCTATTCCCGGCACTCCGGGGATGTTGTCTGAAGCATCGCCCCAAAGAGCCAGGACATCGACCACCTGGTCGGCTCTGACTCCGAAGAAATCCTGGACTTTTTTTATCTCCCGGCTCCGGGTCAAAGAAAGGGAATTCGGGTCGCACCGATCGTCCAGAATGTAGGTCTCTTTGGCCGGGTTGTAAATGGCCACCTGCGGTCCGATTACCTGAAACAGGTCCTTATCGGTGGTGATAATTATGGTGAAGATTTCTTTTTCTGAAGCTTTTTTGGCCAGGGTGGCCAGGACATCATCGGCTTCGTAATCAGGATACTCAACCACCGGAATTTTCAATGCCTGGAGAATCTTTTTTAACACCGGCACTTGGACCACCAGGTCCTCAGGCATCGGTCGGCGCTGGGCTTTGTATTCACGGTAGGCCTGGTGTCGGAGAGTGGGCTGCCCGGTGTCAAAAACGATGCCCAGGTATTCCGGTTTTTCCTCTTCAATTATCTTGTTCAGGGTGGTGATGAATCCATAGATGGCGTTGGTAGGAAACCCGGAAGAATTGGACAGTTTCTTAATGGCGTAATAAGAACGGTAGAGGAGAGAGTTGCCGTCTATTAAAAAAAGTCGAGGTGGGTTCATCGGATGAACTGATCGTATTTGCCTTCAACTATTTCATTCAGAATTTCAGCGTGCAGGTCGTCAAGAAGCTCCTGTATTATGGCCGGGAGATTGGGCTGGCCAATATGGTCGGTGTAAGGTATTCTCCTGGAGGCAATTACCTGACCTGAAAGGTAGACCAGGGATTCTACATAGTTGAAAGAAGGTCCTTTATCCTGGGTCTGAATCATGAAAGAGACCCCTTTATATTCAACGGTAGTGTTGTAACCCGGCATGGTTTGGGTCCTTTCACTCAGAATTATACTTATAATCAAATCAGTGGCAAGATATAAAGTCTTGACTTCCTTGGTTTTCAACAGTGGTTGACAACCAGGGGTAAGCTGGTATAATACTTGGTCATAAAAGGAAATATCCATGGTTATTGATGTCAACGAAATACCGAGAGAAGGCCTGCACATCGACCAGAATTTTGATTTTATCAGTCTTGATCTGATCGAGGAAGATGCGGTTTTCCTCGAGCCGACTCATGCCGTGGTTGAGGTGAAAAAAGTCGGTCAAGATGTGCTGATTAAAGGCAAGATTAACACCCGGTTGAGTTTTATCTGCAGCCGCTGTCTCAGGCCTTTTGAGTATTATGTAGATTCAGCTTTTGACCTGGTCTTTCTGCCAGAGGAGCTGGATGAGATTAAGGAAGAGCTTGAGGAAGAAGACCTGGACCGGTTTTTCTACTACCATCAGCAGCTTGATTTGCGGGAAATTATTCTGGAACAGCTGAATTTGAGTTTTCCGCTGAGGCCATTATGTTCTGAAAACTGCGAAGGTCTCTGTCCGGTCTGTGGTCAGTTAATAGACCACGGCAGCTGTGGCTGCGAGGTCAGTGCCTCTGACCCGAGACTGGAGAAATTAAAATCTTTTTTGAGAGATAAGAGATAAATGCCAAACCCAAAACGCAGACACTCACATTCAAGAAAAGGTAAGAGAAGATCGCACGATCATCTTACCCTGCCTTCATTTTCCCTTTGCTCGAACTGCGGTAGCCCCAAACTCCCCCACCGGGCCTGTCCTGAATGTGGTTATTACAAAGGACGTCAGGTAATCGAAGGCTCTGAGCAGTAATTAGGTCATGAGAATCGCAGTCGATGCGATGGGCGGCGATTTTGCCCCAGGGGCTATAGTTGAAGGAGCTGTGGCCGCAGCGAAAGAACTTGGAATTGAAATTCTGCTGATTGGCCCAGAAAGGCAGGTAAGAAAGGAGCTCGACCGCTTAAAAGCTCAGGGTTCAAAAGTTATTCTTGTCGATGCCCCTGAGACTATCGGTATGGGCGAAGGGCTGATGACCCTTCGGAAAAAAAATCGATCATCTGTCTTTGTCGGAGCCGAGCTGGTAAAGAAAAGAGAAGCCGAAGCCTTCATTTCCATGGGCAACACCGCAGCTGTAACCTATATTTCCCGCAGAGTTCTGGGCAGTCTGGAGGGTATAGACAAACCAGGCCTGGCTTTGCTAATACCCACCTTAAAAGGTTTGACCCTTCTTATAGATGTAGGAGCCAGTGCCAACTGTGCGCCCCATCACCTCGTTCAATTTGCGGTAATGGGCAAAGTTTTTCTGGAGACTGCCCTCAATAAAGTCAATCCCACTGTGGCCCTGATGAGTATCGGTGAGGAAAAAACCAAAGGGAATGAGCTGACCCTGAAAGCTTATGAACTGCTTCAGGCCTCTGGCCTGAATTTTATCGGAAACGTCGAAGGAAAAGATATCTACCGCGGTGTGGCCGAGGTAATCGTCAGCGACGGTTTTACCGGCAACGTGGCTCTTAAAGTGTCTGAAGGCCTGGTCGAAGCCATGCTAACCATGGCCAGACATGAAATCACCAGAAGTTTACTGGCCAAGCTGGGTTTTCTGCTTTTAAAACATCATTTGAAAAAAATTTATAAAAAGATAGACTATTCAGAGTATGGTGGTGCTCATTTGCTTGGAGTCCAGGGAATATGTATCATAGGACACGGGCGTTCAGGTCCCAAAGCAGTTAAAAACGCTATCAAGCTGGGGAAAGAAGTGGCGGCCAGGAAACTACAGGAAAGAATTCAGGAAGGAATGTTAAAGCACCTACAGATTTATAAAGGAGCAATCGGATGATTTTTAGCCAGAAGGTTTCTCTGGTGACCGGGGCCTCTCAGGGTATAGGCGAAGCCATAGCCTGGGAGCTGGGTCGAGCTGGGGCCACGGTAGTGCTGGTTGATATCCAGAAAGACAAGCTGGAAAGAGTAGCTGGAAACCTGGCCCAAGAAGGAATCCGAGCAATTCCCTTTATGGCCGATGTTACTGATTTCCACCAGGTGAGCGATGTAGTTGAAGCTGTGGTTAAAGAACTGGGTAAAATTGACCACCTGATTAACAATGCTGGAATCACCCGCGATTCTCTTTTGCTGCGAATGAAAGAAGAAGACTGGGACCTGGTGCTTAGCGTCAACTTAAAAGGTGCTTTTAATTTTACCCGAGCGGTGCTGAAGCATATGTTCTCTGCTCGTTATGGCCGTATAGTCAACCTTTCTTCGGTGGTCGGGCTGATGGGTAATTTTGGACAGACCAATTATGCTGCTTCCAAAGCCGGGCTCATCGGTTTTTCCAAGTCTTTAGCCAGAGAAGTGGCTGCCCGGGGGATAACGGTCAATTGCGTGGCGCCAGGATACATATCTACACCTATGACTGAAAACCTGCCGGAAGAGGTTAAAAAGGCCTTTCTGGACATAATTCCAATGAAAAGGTTCGGGTTGCCGGAAGAAGTGGCCCGGGTAGTGAAATTCCTTTGCTCAGAAGATGCCGCCTACATCACCGGCCAGGTGATTAGCGTCAACGGCGGAATGTATATGTAAATTCAATAACAGGAGGTAATTATGGAGAGAGAAGAACTTTTAAAGAAGGTCAAGGCCATTGTGGCTGACAAGCTGAACATCAGTGAAGACCAGATTACCGAGAATGCTTCCTTTACCCAGGATTTAGGCGCAGACTCTCTCGACACCGTCGAGCTGGTGATGGCTCTTGAAGATGAATTCGGGCTGAACATTCCGGATGATGAAGCAGAAAAGCTGAACACCGTGGGCAAAGCCATCGATTACATCCTGGAACACTTGAAGAACAAATAACTCCGTTAGCTCTTCTTTTTGACTCAGATTAAAAGGGGAAAACGGTTTTCCATGGGTGCGTCCATTCAGAACAGGAGAAGGGTGGTAATAACCGGTCTCGGGCTGGTTACTCCCTTCGGTTTAGGCAAAGAAGCTAACTGGCAGGCTCTGGTCTCGGGCAGTTCGGCTATCAGCACCATAACCCGCTTTGACCCGACACCATTCAAGACCAGGATAGCCGGAGAAATCAAAAACTTTGACCCGCAGCAGTTTATTGACCGCAAGGAAGCCCGCAAGATGGACCTGTTTATCCAGTACGCCATTGTGGCGGCTGACCTGGCAGTGATGGACTCTGGCATAGACCTGAAACTTCTGGAAGGTGAAAGAACCGGAGTTTACATCGGGTCGGGAATCGGAGGTATAGGTTCGATTGAGGAAACTCACAGGATTTTGATGGAGAAAGGACCGGAGCGGGTTTCTCCCTTTTTTATTATTCAGACGATTATCAACGAGGCCCCCGGCTATGTTTCAATCAGGTATCGATCGAAAGGCCCCAACCTGTCCAACGCCACGGCCTGCAGCACCGGGGCCCATGCCATCGGAGAAGCCTGCAGGATGATTCAGATGGGCATAGTAGACCGGATGATTGCCGGAGGCTCGGAAGCTCCGATTACTCCCTTAAGCCTGGCCGGGTTCAGCAACATGAGAGCCCTGTCAGAACGGAACGACCAGCCAGAAAAAGCCTGTCGTCCCTTTGATGCCCAGAGAGATGGATTTGTGATGGCCGAGGGAGCCGGCGTGGTTCTTCTCGAGGAGCTGGGGGTTGCCCTGAAGCGTGGGGCCCGGATTTATGCTGAGGTGGTTGGTTACGGACTTAATGGCGATGCTTATCATGTTACTGCTCCTCACCCTGATGGAGAAGGGGCTTTTATGGTCATGAAAATGGCTCTGGATGATGCCGGAATCTCCCCTTCTGAGGTCCAGTACATTAACGCCCACGGCACCTCCACTCCATATAACGACCGCACTGAAACCCTGGCGATTAAGAATCTGTTCGGAGAGCACGCTCACAATCTGGCTGTCAGCTCCACCAAATCAATGACCGGCCATCTTCTAGGGGCAGCCGGTTCGGTGGAGGCCGCAATCACGGCCCTGGCCATCTACCATCAAATCATGCCTCCTACCATTAACTATGAGTATCCGGACCCTGATTGTGACCTGGACTACGTGCCAAATAAGGCCAGACCGGCAGAGATAATCTACGCCCTGACCAATTCTTTCGGTTTTGGCGGAACCAACGCCTGCCTTTTGTTGAAAAAGTTCGATCAGGATTAATTGTTATAATTCAGGAACAAGGCCAAACACCAGGTTTCTGATAAAAACTTAGCAGAAGACCGGTTGAGGGGAGATTTGGTGGGGGCCAGTCGGTAGATAGCCTGGTCCGGGCCCGGGTGGAATTCAATCCAGTTCGTTTACCGAGGGCAGAATAAGCTTGTTTTTCTGAGAGCGCTGTTCACCTATGCTGCTGACCCTGATGGCCGGAAGGTCCATGACCACGCACTTGTTTTCGCAGATACCGCAGCCGATGCAGGCATCTAAGTCTATAAAAGGAGCCAGGTTGGAGACCACCTGGCCTTCAGGAGTTCTGACTTCAGCCTGTACTAACTTGATAGCTTTGGGAGAGACCGGGCAGTGTTCTTCGCAGACTATGCAGGGTTTCCCCAGAGCCCAGGGCAGACAACGGGTTTGGTCAACCCAGGCTGTACCTATTTTTACGGTGATTTTTTCTTCCACGGTTAATTCCCGGATAGCTCCGGTCGGGCACACCTGGGTGCAGAGCGAGCAATAATATTCACAATATCCAATCCGCGGAACCAGAACCGGAGTCCATACCCCTTCAGGTCCGGTCTCAGTCAGGGCCGGCTGCAAACCACCGGTCGGGCAGACCTTCATACATTCCCCGCATTTGACGCACTTTGACAGGAATTTATCTTCAGGAAGCGAGCCCGGAGGTCTGATCAGAGCTGGATAAGCCCGCTGGCGGTGGGAGGTAATCCTGAAGACAGGTGCTAGCAAGAAGCCGGTGAGCGAAGTAAGCAGGACCCGACGGCGGCTGAGGTCAACTCCTCTCATAGGTTCAGTCTTAAAACGCAGCGGAAAGGTGATGGCTGCGGTCGGGCAAATGGCAGCGCAAGTTTCGCAGTAAATGCACTCCGAGCTCCTCCAGTCCTCATTAGGATAGGGGCGGGCGTTAGTCTCGCAGTGGATGGAGCAGAGATGGCATTTTATGCATTTTTCCGGGTCTATTTTGAGTTTAAAAAAGTTAAACCGGGAAAAAAGCCCGAGTAGAGCCCCGGCCGGACACAGGTATCGACACCAGAAGCGTTCTTTCCAGGCATTCAGTAGCACGGCTGCCAGGAAAAATATCCCGATGAACAGGGCGTTCTGAAAAACGCTGTTGAGAGCCAGATAGTTGGAAAACTGGTTCAGATTCTGGCCGAGTGTTTTCACTCCTGCTGAATAAGCGATGCTGCCTGAAGCCACCAGCAGCTGGTTGAGCAAAGGTGAGACATAGACGGTTAAAGACCGGAAAAGAAAAGAAAGTGGGTCCAGGTAACCGGCCAGGTTTACTGAAAAAAGAGCGGCGGCCAGTATAAGCAGAAGAATCAGGTATTTTGTGGTCAGAGACCAGCGGTCATCTTTAGCCGGTTTGAGCCAGCCGGTTTTCTTGAACAGGAAAGAAAAAAATTGATGCAGAGCCCCCAGAGGGCAAATCCAGCCGCAGACAAACCGGCCGAAAAGGACAGTGGCCAGGAGTGTAATAAGAGCAAGCAGAAGAGCAGCGTACAGGGTGCGGGAGGCAAGCGTAGCTACTACCGCCAGCAGGGGATCAAAATGGAAAAACCTTTCCACTGTTATCCGGAAATAATCGTTTCCTGGGTAGTGGGTAATCAAGAAGAGATAGAAAAAGAGCCCGAAAAAAGCTAACTGAGAAAAAATCCTTAGCTTTTGTAACCAGAAATACTTTTTAGATTTTTCTCTTTTCAATTCTGACCTTCTCCAGCTCGAAATTGCCCAATCCACGATTCTGGGCCAGTTTCAAGAATAGAAGTTCCTGGGGCTGAATTTCAAAGAAAGTTACCCCGTATGCATCCACGGCCACCGGATCTGTCCCGGCCACCACCGTTTTCTCGAGTCTGGTATCAGAAATTCTGCCACCCTGAGGACCATTGCGGAAGAGAACCCGGTAGGCATCTAATACCGTCAGAGCGGGTTTAAAAAATGAAGCCAGGTCGACCATGGCCTGGTCAATCTTCTGGTGAAGTTGATTTCTGTTACCGCCAATGGCTCCCAACCAGTTTTTCATTCCTAAGGTAACTCTGGATAGTGAGTGAACCTTGGCTATCGGCACATTTATTAATTTATCAACTTCCAGAAAATCCTGGAAGACTTCCCATTCTTTCAGCCATTCTCCTTTAATAGCCATCTTTTTAAGCCGTTGTTCATCAGGGAAAAGGACCCTGGCTCCAGCTTCTCTGGCTGCTTCCTGAATTCCGGAGCGGATGTAACATCGCCTGGGCTGATTAACGGTATGGTCCATGACGATGACTTCTTTGGCCCCGGCTTCATAAGCCAGCTCCACCAGGGCTTTGACTACTTCCGGGTTAGTATTGGCTGCCATTTCTGGAGTTCGGTCCCAGCCGATATTGGGTTTGAGAAGAACTTTGTCCCCGCGGCTTACAAATTGTTTCATCCCGCCAAGAGCCCTTATGGCTTCCTTGGTTATTGCCTGGGGTGACTCTCCTTCCACCACAGCTAAAGTCGGCAGTGATGACTGGGCTTTCAAAGACATAGGCCATTGCCAGGCCAGACTACCTATAACTAGACTTTTGAGGAATTCTCGTCTTTCCATATTTCCTATCCTTTTCCTAAGGATTTAACATATTCTATAATACCACGAAAAAGGCCTAGGGCCACAGCTTCCCGGTAAGCTTCAGTTTGAAGAGCGGCTTCCTCTTTTGGATTGGAAAGGTGGGAAACTTCAACCAGCACTGAGGGCATCTCTGTCCCGATCAGGACCCAGAATGGGCCCCCCTTAACTCCCAGGTCCTCGCGGGGCCCAAAATGTTGCCTCAGGTGGCTCAGAAGGTTCCGGTGGATTTTTTCAGCTAAGTCTTTAGATTCTTCGTATCTGGAATTTTTAATTATTTTGTCGACAATTAGCTTCATTTCTCTGATGTTCTTGGTAGATGAAGCGTTTTCTCTGGCGGCCAGCTCGTTTACGGCTGGGTCCGGACTGAAATTCAGGTAAAAAGTCTCCACTCCGGTGCGGTTTTTGCGGGGACTGGCATTAAGGTGGATGGATATAAAAAGATCTGCCCCTTTCTGGTTGGCAAAGGCGGTTCGCTTTTCCAGAGGCAGGGTAAGGTCGCTGTCTCTGGTTAGAAACACTTCAAACTTGCCCTGGGTCTCAAGCAGATGTTTCAGCCTGCGGGCGAGGTCTAAAGCCACGTCTTTTTCTTTAAGTCCCGAGGGGCTGATACAGCCAGGATCGCTGCCACCGTGACCGGGGTCTATGACAATTCTTTTTACTCCGAGCCCGAGCTGTCGAACCAGGGAGTAACCCGAGCTGGAAGGAACTGGAGGGGAAGGGGGAATCTCCTTTGCTTCTGACCCGAGGTTGGTCCTCTGCTGGCCTGAAGGTCGGGCCGAATCAGATGATGGTTTGACGGACGTGGGTTCTGGCTGGCCGTAAATATCTATAACCAGGCGGGTAGGCTCTTTAAGGTAATATATTTTTTCGGACTGTTTGGCTCCTGGCTTGAGTTCCAGGGTAAGACGAACTGTGGAGGGGTTTTTCTGAGCCAATCGTAAGTTACGGATAAAGCCAGACCGAAGCTCAGCTGAAGTTCCATGCAGACCGGGCTTTAACTTAGCCTGGAAAATATCCAGGTAAAATCTTTCCGGGCTTTTTAACTCGGCTGAATAAAATTCCCTGATTTTCTCAATTTCCAGAACTACCCGAAAAAAATCGGGATGCTGGGCGTAGCGGAGGCTTTTAACTTCGGCTCGGGGGTCTTCAGGTTTACTGGCAGCTGAAAACAGTGTTACGATAATAAAAAAAAGTAATACTGGCCAAAGCCGAACCAACCACTTTAACCTTATCATATCTTCCAGAAAGTAAATACCAGCAATCGGTTCTTAAATCAACAGAAAAAGTAAACCTCAGGCCCCGTATTTTTTGAGTTTGAGAGCATAAGCCAGCATCAGTGGCATGACGTAAAGAGAAGGAAACCGTCCCAGGGAGCCGCGAGCGCAGTCTTTTTCAGTAAAGCGGACAACCTCATCGGCGGGGGCTTTATCAGAGACCAGGACAAAGGGGTTGGGATGCCAGGAATGGGATTTCAAAACTGAAGGCGTGGAGTGGTCGGAGGTTATTACCAGGACTTCCGGTTTCAAAGCCCAGAGGCGGGGGATGAAGTGGTCAATCTCTTCAATGGCTTTAACTTTATCTTCGTAGCGGCCGTCTTCTCCGGCCGAGTCAGTTTTTTTGTAGTGAAGGTAGAAAAAGTCATAACGGTCGTAGTTCTTTTCCAGAACCTCAAAAAGATCTCCAGCTTCAGGGCCAACCTCCAGCACTTCCAGGCCCAGCAGTCTGGTCAGTCCCCGGTACATCGGGTAATTGGCGATGGAGGCTGGTTTGATTTTGTAGAGTTCCGGCATAGTCGGGAGATTGGAAGGAAATTTGGAGAATCCCCGGAGCAGGGCGTAATTGGCTTTAGACTGGTCGCGAAGAATTTTTTTGAGTTCTTCCAGAAAGCAGTTGACGATGGTAGCCGTGAATTCAGCTTCAGGCTTCAAGGCAGAAGCCGGGACTTCGGGCCGGCCTTCTTTCTGAGGGTCGGCATCGGTCAGGGCATCCGAAAGATCCGGACCAGAAAGCTTCAGGACAAAACGGTGTTCTTTGCCCGGGTAGAGGCTTATTTTGATGCCCTCTATTTCTTTAATGTTATTATTTAGCAGTTCGCAGAGCTTGATGTTTTCTTCTGTGGTGATTCGTCCGGCCCGACGGTCCACTACCAGACCATCTTTCAGGGTGGCGAAGTTACCCCGGGCTACAACATCATCACGGCCCACTTCCACTCCTGAGCCCATTGCTTCCAGAATGCCCCGGCCAAGCTGATAACGAAGCGGGTCGTAGCCAAAAAGAGCCAGATGAGCCGGACCAGAACCTGGGGTAATACCCATAAAGACAGGGTCGGTCAGACCGCAGACACCCCTTCTGGCGGTTTCGTCCAGATTGGGCTTTCGGGCAGCCTCCAGTTCAGTCAGACCGTTCACCGGCAGACCGCCCAGGCCATCCAGGACCAGAAGAATTATTTTGGAATCGGTAGGCTGAGTTAATTCTCGAGCAATATCTTCCCACTTCATAATACCTTAATTATATTTAACCCAGATCGTTTTAGCAATAATCTGGGTTATGATATAAAGCAAGTAGTTAGTTAAGTCCAGAATTTGGTTATCGCTTCTGTGGCCACCCTCGGCCTGATTTCCTTGTAAAAAGTGCTTTTTGGTGCATCTTTTATTAAGCTAAGTAATTATTATATTATAAATAAAGTTAGTAAAAAACAGTTCGCCACCGATAGGAAGAATTGAAGCCCGGCCTCGTCTAAAAGGCTGAGGCTAGAATAGTGAGCAGCAGATGGAAGAAAACCAGGTTGTTAGACTGGCTCAGCAGGGAGACCAGGAGGCTTTTTCTGTGCTGGTAAGGGCTTATCAAAACCGGGTCTTTGGCCTGGCGCTAAATGTGGTTCATAACCGGGAAACGGCCGATGACCTTACCCAGGAGATTTTTCTTAAGGCCTATCTCTCGCTTCCCAGGTTCAGGTTCCAATCAGAGTTCGGCACCTGGCTTTATCAAATTGCCATGAACCACATCAGGGATTATTTGAGGAAACGGAAAAAAGAAAAAGACCAGCTGAGTCTGGATGGGATTCCTGAACCGCGCCTCCCGGAAAAAGAACTCTCCCTGCAGTTGGCAGAAGGCCAGGAAGAGGAACGCCGAAGATTATTGCTAAGGCAGAAACTGGAAGAAATGCCAGATAAATATCGTCTAATATTATCTCTAAGAGATATTCAGGGCTTAAGTTACGAAGAAATAGGAAAGATTTTGAAATTATCGCCGGGGACGGTTGACTCCCGGCTGCACAGGGCAAGAAGGCTTCTTAGGAAAAAACTGGCTCCGTTATTGAGTCAGGAAGGAGGACTGTGATGAATTGCCGAAAGGCCGAAAGATTAATTTCGAAACTGGTTGACGGCCGGCTGGGCTCCAGAGATTCAGCCAGGCTTGAAGGCCACCTGAAAGTCTGTCCTTCCTGCGGGCAGCTTTTGTCTGACTACCGGAAGATGAAAAATTTTCTATCTGATCTGAAAATCACCGGAGCAGAGCCTCTCCCCTATTTTGAGGAAAGATTAAAAGCCAGGCTTCAAACTGAAGCCAGACCCTCTCTCTGGGTAGCTTTGGAAAGATGGTATGCGGCTGCGGTGCCGGTTTTTATGGTAATCCTTCTGATTCTGGCGGGTGTTTTGTTTCTGGTCCAGCCAGCTGAAGTTCAGATGAGTCAATCGGAGTTGCTGCTTTTCCAGAACCAGAACCCTCTTAAGGATACGCAGGCTTTTTTTGAAGAGGAAAAACCGGAAACCCGTCAGCTGAAACTGCTTTTTGCCGGTCTGGATTCCCAGGAAATAATCAGGCGAGGTAAACAATGAACAATAAATATAAAATCTGGGCAGTGTTATCCCTGATTGTAGTTTTTGCTATCGGGGTAGCGGTAGGGATTTACAGCGACAAGTTTTTTACCGCAAAGAAAAAAACCCGGCCACCACAGAGGCAGGAACCTTTTCCTACTCTTGAAGTGATATCCAGGGAACTACAGCTGACGCCTGAGCAGGAAGCTCAAATCCGGGAAATCTTCAAACGAAGTGAGGAGAGGTTTGAGTCCTTCAGGAAAGAAATTCATATCCGGCTGGGCCAGCTGCGGGAGCAGCTTAAAACGGAAATGGACAGTGTTCTGACATCTGAGCAGCAAAACAAAATGAAAGAATTGATGGAAAAATACATGCGCCAGCGGAGAAGGGATACTTCCGAGCGGCGTGAGGATAAACCTCGAACTCAAATTCCTAATGAAAAGGAGAAAAAAGGAGAAGCAAGATGAAGAAGAAAACACTATTCATCATCCTGGCTGTGATTATCGTCATTGGTCTGGTTGTCGGTTTTTCTTTAGCTAAGAAAGGCTCAAACCATAAACCTAAATACCGGACCGAAAAAGTTACCCGCGGTGATATCGAAGCCGTGGTGACTGCTTCTGGAACCTTAAACCCGGTGGTTCTGGTTGAAGTGGGCAGCCAGGTTTCAGGAAGAATAGAGAAGATTTACGTGGATTATAATTCCCGCGTTAAAAAAGGCGACATTCTGGCTGAGCTGGACCAGTCCCAGCTGATAGCCAAAATTGAACAGAATGAAGCTAACTACAGAAATGCGGTGGCGGCGCTCGAAAGGGCAAAGATTTCTTTAGAAATTGCACAGAAAAAATATGAACGGGCTTTAAGCCTTTTTGAGAAAAATTTGATTTCTAACGAAGAGAAAGAACAGGCCGAAGCGTCTTATCTTCAGGCCAAGGCGGACCTGATTGCCCAGCAGGCTCGAACCGAACAGGCTAAATCTCAGCTGGAAGCCAGTAAGGTAGACCTTTCTTATGCCATCATCCGCTCTCCCATTGATGGAGTGGTGATTTCCCGGAATGTCAACGTCGGACAGACTGTGGCCGCCAGCTTCCAGGCACCCAAGCTTTTTGAGATTGCCAACGACCTGACCAAGATGGAAGTAGAATGTCTGGTTGATGAAGCCGACGTGGGCAAAGTTAAAGAAGGGCAAAGGGTTAAGTTCACTGTTGAAGCTTACCCCAACGAGACTTTTAACGGGGTGGTCCGTCAGGTTCGTTATTCTCCGATTACCCAGCAAAACGTGGTTTCCTATTCTGCCATCATTGATGTGGACAACTCTAGCCTTAAACTTCTGCCTGGAATGACTGCTACCTGTAGCATAATAGTAGGTGAGGCGAGAAATGTACTTAAGGTGCCTAATGCTGCTCTGAGGTTTACTCCCGACTTAAAACCAGAAGAATTGCAGAAGATTATGAGGGCGGCGTTTGAAGAAATGGCTGCCAGAAGAGGTCAGGGTCAGGGTGGAGTTGCTCCCGGGTCCGCTCCAGAAGGCGGGCGTCAACCCCAGGCCGGCCAGAGAACTTTTGATTTTTCTCAGATGGGTCAGATGGCTGGTTTGGGCGGTCAGTCGGGCCAGAGAAGAGGTCCGTCACGCGTCTGGATGCTGGATGAAAAAGGAAATCTTAAGGTCGTTTTTGTTCGTACCGGAGTTACGGATAATTCCTTTACTGAAGTTAGAAGTGAGCATCTTAAAGAGGGAGACGAAGTTATAGTCGGTTTGGTAACTGCCTCGGCTAGTACCCAGACCAGGACTACTCCCCCTCCCGGTGGCGGCTTTTTCATGATGCCCAGAAGGTAATACGGGGAGAAGTCAAAATGAGCGAAAAATTAATTCGACTGGAGAACATAATCAGGATTTATCAGATTGGAGAAACTCAGGTGCAGGCCCTCAGGGGCATTACTTACAGTGTCGATTACTCGGAATTTCTGGCCATCATGGGGCCATCTGGCTCTGGAAAATCAACCCTGATGAGCATTCTGGGTCTTCTGGACAGGCCGACATCGGGTAAGTATTTTCTCGAAGGGGTGGATGTTTCCAAACTGACCAGAGATGAGATGGCAGCTATCCGCAACCGGAAAATCGGCTTTGTCTTCCAGAATTTTAACCTGTTACCGAGGACTACAGCCCTGGAGAACGTGGAGTTGCCGATGATTTATTCCCATATCAGCAGCAAGGAAGCCAAGCAAAAAGCTAAAGAAGCTCTGGCAGCTGTCGGACTTAAAGGCTGGGAACATCACCGCACCAACCAGCTTTCCGGCGGTCAGATGCAGCGAGTGGCCATTGCCAGAGCTCTGGTCAATGACCCTTCTCTGATTCTGGCTGACGAACCCACAGGTAACCTTGATTCCAAAACCGGGGCGGAAATTATGGATATATTCTGCCGGCTCAATCAAGAAAGAAAGATTACCCTGATAATGGTTACTCACGACCCGGTAATAGCCTCCTACGCCAAGCGGAGGTTATACCTTAAAGATGGCCTGATTGTGGGAGAGGAAGTCAGCCAGGGATGCGAGCAAGCGGTCTCAGGAGGATGAAATGAAAATTTTCAGAATATTACAGGTATCGTTTCGAGCCCTCTCCAGGAACAAAATGAGGTCCTTCCTGACCATCCTGGGCATCATTATCGGGGTGGCCGCGGTCATCGCCATGGTCAGCATAGGCGAAGGGGCCAAGAAAGGCATCCAGGAACGTTTTGCCTCCATGGGAACCAACTTGCTCTTTGTCTACCCGGGTAGCAGAAGTGTCCGCGGGGTCCATACTGGTTTTGGCGGTTTTAACACCTTAAAGCCGGAAGATGCCATAGCCATAGAGCAGTACTGCGATGCGGTTCAAGCCACCTCGCCCTCCATCTCCACCAGAGCCCAGGTTGTTTATGCCAACAAGAACTGGAATACCCAGATTCAGGGAACCGGTGAAAAGTTTCCCGAAATCAGAAACTGGAAAGTGGTGGAGGGAACTTATTTTGACGAGTCCCACGTGGCTACCGCAGCCAAGGTCTGTGTTCTGGGGAGTCAGGTCCGGAAGAATCTTTTTGAAGATGAAGAGGCCGTTGGTCAAACCATAAGAATCAAGAGGATTCCCTTTAAGGTAATAGGTGTTCTGGAATCCAAAGGTGAAACCGGTGGCTTCTTTAACCGCGATGATATGATTGCTGTTCCTTACACTACGGTTATGAAAAGACTGATGGGTGTTGATTACATAAGCTCGATAGATGTCTCAGCCGTCTCGGCCGACCGGACAGCCGAAGCTAAGCTTCAGATTGAAGAGCTGATGAGGGAGCGGCATCGCATTGCCCCCGGGGCCGAAGATGATTTTCAGGTGAGAAATATTGCTGACGTAGCTGAAAGTGCGGCCGAGTCAACCCGGATTATGACCATTTTGCTCGGTTCCATTGCCTCAATTTCTCTTATAGTTGGTGGAATAGGAATTATGAACATCATGCTGGTCTCGGTCACCGAGCGCATCCGGGAGATAGGTGTCCGTCTGGCAGTCGGAGCCCGGGAGAGAGATATCCTGCTTCAGTTCTTAATTGAGGCGGTTGTCCTCAGTCTTACTGGAGGTTTGATTGGAATAATCGTTGGTGTTGGAGCCTCCAGATTGATGAAGTACATCTCTGTCTTTTCGGAAATAACTACGGTGGTGACGCTCGAGTCCATCCTGCTGGCATTTTTCTTTGCGGCTTCAGTAGGTGTATTCTTCGGGTATTATCCGGCCAGAAAAGCCTCCAAGCTCGACCCGATTGAGGCTCTGCGTTATGAATAAAAATAATTTGAAAACTGGCTGTAGGCCATCAGTTCAGCCGGGGCAACCCAATATGTCAATCTTGTAAGACCGGAGGATAAGATGAAATCAACAGTAAAGACCATAAGCCTGGCTTTGACACTACTTTTTTTTATTGCAGGAATTACGGTTGAGGCCCAGGAAGAAAAAGTTCTGAAATTAACCCTGGAAGAGTGCATTCTGAGAACTCTTAAAAACAATCTATCCGTGGCCATTCAGGAATTAAGTCCGGAGCTGGCGGCGGCCAGTCTGGCCAGAGCCAGGGAAAAATACTATCCAACCCTATCTTTTAATTTTAATAATAGAGAAACTGAAAGCGCTTCTTACTCCTGGCTGGAAGCCTCAGAAAGTACCATCACTAAATATAACTCCATTTCAGGCAACATTTCCCAGGCCATTCCTTTTGGCGGGACCCTGACGCTCAGCCTTGATTCTTACAGTAACGAAACTAACCAGAGATTTCAGACGGTCAATCCCCGCTACGGCAGCACCCTGCGCTTTGACTTCAGTCAGCCCCTGCTCCAGAATTTTGGCTACAAAATTAGCCAGAAAGAAATAATCATTGCCAGAAACAACCTTCAGGTTTCTCAAACCCAGCTGGAAAAAACTTTGATGGATACGATTTATTCAGCAGAACAGGCCTATTGGAATCTGGTCTATGCCATCGAAAATCTTAAGGTTCGCCAGCAGTCTTTAAAGTTGGCTCAGGAACTGCTGGAGAGAAATAAAAGGTCGGTGGAAATCGGCACCTTGGCGCCGATTGAAGTATTAAGTGCTCAATCTGAAGTAGCCACCCGGGAAGCTGACATCATCCAGGCTGAAGCCCAGGTTAAAAATGCTGAAGACCAGCTTAAGATGTTGATGAATATGAGCCGGGAAGAAGAACAACAGTATTCAGCCATCGTTCCAGTTGACACTCCCAGATTTGAACAGAAAGCCATCCCGCTGGAGGAAGCCCTGTCCATTGCCCTTGAAAACAGACCGGATTTAAAAAGTCTTAAGATTGAACTTCAGACCCAGCAGTTTAACCTGAGCGTGGCCAGGAATCAGCTGCTGCCCTCGTTGAATCTGAATGCTTCTTACTGGAGCCCTGGTCTTTCCGGAACCCGGATTCTTTATCAGAATGACAACCCACTGACCGGAATTATCATAGGTACCATACCGGGTGCGCGGAAAGATGCCATGAAAGATGCCCTGGACTTTAAGTACAAGAACTGGTCAGTAGGTCTTTCGCTGAACATTCCTTTGAGCAACGTTATCTCCAGAGCCAATTATGCCCAGGCCAAATTGAATCTGGAACAGACCATGCTGAACATGAAGAGACAGGAACAGCAGGCGCTGCTGGAAATCAAAACGGCTCTGAGGGATCTCGAAGCCAACTTGAAAAGAGTTCAGGCTTACCGGGTAGCCCGGGAGCTTCAGGAAAAAAAGCTGGCGGCCGAGGAAGAGAAGCTCAAAGTCGGTCAGAGCACTAATTACATTGTGCTGATGTACCAGAGAGACTTGGCCAATGCCCGTTCTACTGAACTTAAGGCTATTATTGATTACAACATTTCCCTGGCCAACCTGGAAAAAGCTCTCGGTTTGAGTCTTAAAAACCGCAACATGAAGCTGGTTGATTTTCTTAATGTAGATTAAGTTGCGGTGAGGTTGAGTTTCCCCTGATGCGTACCTCGGTTTTTATCTCATTTCTGGTTGGGTTGAGCGCCATCCTTCAGGCCTTTCCCCAGTCTCAATCTGATAAGTTTGTGGTTCAACCTGGCTTTATGGAGAAGGCTCCGGTCATTGATGGCCGGCTGGGTAATCCGGAGTGGCTTTCAGCTGCGGTGGTGGAGGATTTTGTTCAGTATGAACCCCAGGAAGGGGGTCGCCCTTCAGAAAAAACTGTGGTCTACCTCGGTTATGACCGAAAAAATCTTTACATAGCTTTTTACTGTTATGATTCTCGACCATCTGAAATCCGCTGTACCCTCTGTCAACGCGACCGGGTTCAGGGAGATGACCTGGTTTCAATCTATCTGGATACCTTTAATGACCAGAAAAGAGCATTTGTATTTCAGGTTAATGCCCGGGAGGTTCAGGTTGACGGGATTTATACTGAAGCCAATCCCCGCCGCGGTCGGGGGCGAGGAGAAAGCTTTGACCGGGTAGACCGTAACTGGAATGCTTTTTTCAAGTCAGCTGCCAGGCGGACTGAAGATGGCTATGTGGTGGAAATTTCCATTCCCTTCAAGAGCCTGAGATTTCCTAACCGGGTTCACCAAACCTGGGGTCTGATTCTCAGACGCCAGATTCCGAGGAAAAATGAAGACCTTTACTGGCCAGCGCGTTCGAGAAATATCAGCGGCCTGCTTATTCAGGCCGGAAAGTTGATAATCGACCAGAATGTGGAGAAAGGCAGAAACCTGGAACTGCTGCCAGCGGTGGTCGCAAGTAAAGCTGATGGCGATAAGTTCAGCCCGGAAATCGGGGCTAACATAAAATATGGAATTACCTCGGACCTGACTGCAGACCTGGCTCTTAACCCGGATTTCAGCCAGATTGAAGCTGATATTCCCCAGAATGATGTCAACCAGCGTTATCCACTTTATTATCCGGAAAAAAGACCATTTTTTCTGGAAGGTAAAGATATTTTTGACACTCCTTTAGAGCTACTGTATACGAGAAAAATTGTCTCTCCAGTCTGGGCAGCCAAGCTCAGCGGGAAAATAAAAAAAACCAGCTTCGGTATAATGTCGGCACTTGACGATCTGCCTTTAGGCATAAACATCCCTGAAGCCCCGGATTTTGACGAGACTCTCCATTATCGTTCACTTAATAGCGTCATAAGGCTCCGTCAGGACCTTTTCTCTGAATCTTACCTTGGAGTGCTGGTGGCCGATAAAGAAATGGGGCAGGTTGGAAGCTCGCTTTTTTCCGATTACAACCGGCTGTTCGGACTGGATGGCCAGTTCAAGTTTTTTCAATCTAACAGGTTAGGATTTCAGCTGGTCGGTTCCAGGAGCCGGGTAGCTGGTGCGGAAACCGGACTTGTACCGGCTGCGGCTTTTAACTTCAACCACCAGAGTCGTCACCTGAATGTCTCTCTTGACTGGTTCAGCATCCATCCGGATTTTGAAGCTGGCCTGGGTTTTCTCCGGCGCAAGGATATTCATTCTCTCAATAGCAGGATAGGCTACACCTTCCTTCCGCAGAAAGAATTGATAATCTCCATCACTCCTTCTGTCTCCTATCGCCGGGTTTATGACTACAGCGGTCAGCTAACCGACGTAGATGTGGATTATTCCCTGATGATTAATGGCTGGCGCCAGACTTTTATCTTTTTGAACTACAGTGATTCCTATGAAAAATATAGCGGAGTGGGTTTGAAACCCAGAGAATTCAGGGGCAGTTTCTTCTCTGCTCCCCTGGCCTGGCTCAGCGGTCGGGTGATGTATTCTTTCGGACGGTCTATCTACTACAGCAGCGAACCTTATCTTGGCTTCAGGACCTCAGTTGAATCAGAGATCAATCTGAGGCCTCTAACTAATCTGATTTTTTCCTGGCGGTTTGAAGACACCAATTTTTACAAAGACAGAGGAGGAGAGAAAATTTATCGGGTAACCATTTTGAGCCAGAGAATTAATTTTCAGCTGAATAAAAATTTTTTCCTGCGTTTAATCACCGATTACAACCATTATCACCAGAAAATTTATCTCAGCGGACTTTTTGGCTGGGAACTAAACCCCGGGACAGTCTTTTATTTAGGTGTTGAGGATAATCGAAAACAGCTGGATGGTGACCGGTTTATTTCAACGGGTCGGTATTATTTCTTAAAATTTTCCTACTGGTGGAGAATTTAATACCGGACTTTGATTATCAGCCCGGAGCTTTGTCAGATAGCTCTGCCAATCTCAATCAGATATTGTGGCTCGGTGTCTCAGCTCGGACCTTTCAACTATCTTACTTAAAATCTTTCAGAAAAAGCTCCTTTATCTTATTAAGTCAGAGACTGGACCTGGACCGGTTCCCACCTCGTGTCCAGCTAGCTGAGGTCCTTTTTCCAGTAAGCCGCCTGGAAGTTATTACTCGGTCTGCACAGCCCAAAAGCCTTAGGCTAGTAGTAGCTTATTTGGGTTAGCTGGCCTCAATTTTTTGCTCCAATTTCTTCTCTAAGGCCGCAGGTCCAGCGGTAAAGAATCGGTAGAAGCAGTAAGGTCAGAGAGGTTGAGGTGAGCAATCCTCCTACTACCACTACGGCCAGAGGCCGCTGGACTTCAGACCCCGGTCCCTGAGCAAAGAGCAAAGGAATTAATCCAAGAAGAGTAGTGGTAGCTGTCATCAAAACTGGCCTTAATCTTTTGCCAGCCGCGACCACAATAGCCTCATCCAGAGAAAAACATCTGTTGGCTGTCACCTGCTGGAAATAGCTGACCATTACTACCCCGTTGAGCACGGCAATTCCCAGCAGAGCGATGAAGCCCACTGAGGCAGGAACTGAAAGATAAAGGCCTGAAAGCCACAGCGAAAAAACCCCACCTACCAGAGCCACCGGCAGGGTAGCCAGTACCAGCAAGGCCAGCTTGAAAGAGTCGAAAGTTGAAAAAAGCAAAAAGAAAATCAGGACCAGAGTCAGGGGAACTATGACCATAAGTCTTTTCATGGCTCTCTGCTGATTTTCAAACTGACCCCCCCATTCCAGGTGATAGCCTGGGGGCAGGTTTACCTCTCTGGCAATTTTTTCTCTGGCTTCAGCCACAAAACTGCCGAGGTCCCGGCCGCTGATGTTTACTTCCAGGCCAATTCTTCGGAAGCCGCCCTCCCGGCTGATTTGAGCCGGACCTTCCAACTGGCGGATTCTGGCTACCTGGCTTAATGGTATCCGGTATCCGGCCGGTGTATCTAATAAGAGCCGGCTCAGTTGCTCAAGAGATTGTCTGGATTCTTCCGGGTATTTGATAACCACCTCAAAAGCTCTTTCTCCTTCGTACATCCTGGTTACCGGCTTTCCGGCCAGGGCTGTTTCCACCAGAAAAAGCACTTCCGCCGCTCTCAGTCCGTGTCTTTTCATTTCCTCGCGGTTTACCTCCACCATCAGATAAGGTTGACCGGAAATTCTTTCCACCATCAGATCGGTGGCTCCCCTGATTTCTCTGACCACTGCGGCTATCTCCTCGGCTTTTATCCGGAGAAGGTCCAGGTTCTCCCCGAAAAGCTTGATGATAAGCTGAGCTCTGGTACCGGCCACCAGCTCATCTATGCGGCAGGCAATCGGCTGGCTGAAAGAGAAAGATATCCCGGGCAGGTCAGCCAGAGCCAGTCTCATTTTGTTAGTCAGCTCTTCTCTGGTCCGGGCCGAAACCCATTGAGAACGAGGCTTTAATGAGCCAACAAAACCTGTTTTTTCCACCCCTCTGGCTTCAAGGGCTATGCCGGTCTGGCCTGTCCTGGAAACGATGGTCTCCAGCTCGGGAAACTGCTTTAATCTTTTTTCCACTTCCATAGTAAGGGCCAGAGCCTGTTCAAGAGAAATGCCGGGCAGCATCTGAATGTCCATGTCAAAAGCCCCTTCGTCCATAATGGGAATGAACTCCCGGCCAAGCCTCGGAATGAGAAACAGGCTGGTCAAGAGAAGGACTGCCAGCAGTCCGACCACCAAGGGGCTGTGTTTGAGTGACCAGCGAAGGACCGAGTGATATTTTCTTAAAAGAAGATCCATCAGCCAGTCTTTTTTCTCAGCCGGAACCTTCATTACCAGATAGGCCAGGCCCGGGATAATAAAAAGAGAAATTAAAAGGGAACAGATGATAGCAATGGAGAGAGTGATAGCCAGTGGCGAGAACATCTTGCCTTCAATTCCCTGCAGGCTGAGCAAAGGGATAAAGGTCAGGGCAATTATTAGTTCTCCAAAGATACTGGGCTTGCGGACTTCAAGGACAGCTTTCAGGAAAGTAGCCAGGTCTTTCTTTCTGGTTTCCAGAAGGTGCCGCTGGATATTTTCCACCTGAATTATGGCGGCATCAATAATCATTCCGATTGATATAGCCAGCCCTCCCAGGGACATCAGGTTGGCGGTTAGCCCGGCCTGTTTCATCACTACGAAGGTCAGAAGAGCAGCCAGGGGCAAGGCCAGAACCACCACCACTGAACCGCGAAAGCTGTGAAGGAAGAAAAAGACAACCAGAATCACCAGAATAGCTCCGAGTAGCAATGCTTCCTGAATGGTGTGGATTGATTTCTGGACAATTTCGGTCCTGTTATAAAAAGGGACTATTTTCAAACCGGGAGGCAGAAGTCCACTCTGGTTTATCTCGGCCACTTTTCTTTCAACCCGTCGGGTTACTTCCCGGCTATTTTCCCCTTTGAGCATCAGAACAATACCTCCGACCGCCTCTTTTTCTCCGTTTCGGACCGAAGCTCCCTGGCGTACGGCAAAACCCGCTTCAACTCGAGCCACATCCTGGAGAGTAATGGGTATCCCTCTTTCGGATTTAATTGCCGTGTTTTTTATATCCTCCAGGCTGGTAAAAAGGCCAGTGCCTCTGACGATAAATTGTTGTTGGCCTTTTTCTATTATGTTTCCACCGACATTCAGGTTGCTGAGTCGAACTGCTTCCATAATTTCCTGCAGGCTGAGGTTGTACTTAAGCAGGCGCTCTGGGTCTACTCTGATAAGGTACTGCTTCAGATAACCGCCGAAAGAATTGACATCCACCACTCCGGGCACACTTTTCAGCAGCGGGGTGATGACCCAGTCCTGGATGGTTCTAAGTTCGGTAAGATAGGGAATCCAGTCCTCTTCCCTTCCCGGTTCATTTCCTTCCAGGGTGTACTGGAAGATTTCACCCATAGCCGTGGCTACAGGTCCCAGAGAAACTTCTACCCCCTCCGGCATTTTTTCCCTGGCTTCTGCCAGGCGTTCAAAAACTTGCTGGCGGGCAAAATATATATCGGTTTTATCTTCGAATACAGCTGTGATAACCGAAAGACCGGAGCGGGAAACAGAGCGAAGCTGGGTCAGTCCTGGCAGGCCCCTCAAGGAAGTTTCCAGCGGGAAGGTAACGAACTTTTCCACTTCAAAAGGCGAGAAACCGGTGGCCCGCGACAGAATTTCCACCTGAACGCTGGTCACATCGGGAAAGGCATCAATTGGAATTCTTAAAAAAGAATAGATGCCCCCCGCTACCACCAGGAAAATCAGGAGGAGCACTAGCAGACGTTCTTTTAGGGAAAAAGAGATAATCCGGTCAATCATGACGATGGCCCTCCTCTCCCAGAAGGTGCTTTAAAAGCTCGGCTTTTAGCATAAATGCTCCCGTCACCGCGTATTTTTCGCCCCCCTCAAGTCCACTGAGCACAGGGCGGAAGCCGCTTATGGGCTCACCGAGTTTAACCGGTCTGGGCAGGAAAACGCCCTGTTTTTCAGTCACAAAAACCACAGTTTGACCATTTATTTCCTGAACGGCTTCTTCCGGGACGGCCAGGATAGTTTTTTCTGGAAGGAGCAGCCCCACCTCGACGAACAGGCCAGGTTTGAGCCGACCTTCAGAATTTCGGGCTTCTATCCTGATTTTTAAGGTCCTGGTGGTTGAATCCAGGAGCGGAGAAATATAGGTGACTATGCCTGAGAAACTAAATTCGGGATAAGCTCTGGTTCTGACGACTGCGGTCTGGCCTGGATAGACCAGCCCGGCTTCTTTCTCCTGAACTCGACCTTCAACCCAGACCCGGTCAAACGAAGCAATCTCGGCTATTTCCGCCCCAACCTCAAGCGTGTCTCCCCGGAAAACTTTCTGGTTTAGAACCTGCCCGTCTACAGGGGCCAGGACCTCGTAGAGGTGAATTTCTGGAGAGGCTGACTTCAACAGTGAATCAATCTGGCGGTCGCTTAATCCGAGTATCCGGAGCTTGGTTCTGGCTGAATTAAACAGCTCCCGGGCCAGAGTAATTTCTCCGGATTGTTCCTGGTTGAGCCGGTCTAGCCTTTCTTTGGCCAGTTTCAGCTCGGTCAGGCTTTCCAGGTAATTCAGGCTGAAAAGCCTGGCCACCACCTGACCGGCTTTGACTTTATCTCCTTCGTAAACCAGAAGCTCTTCGACCCGGCCGGCCACCCGGCTGGTTAAGCGGTAGAATTTCCTGGGGTTGATGACCACCTCACCCGGGGCTTTTAGTTCTGGCTGAAGGCTAATTTCTTTTAATTCTTCTATCCGAATTCCAGCCAGCTTCAAAGCTTCTTCCGACAGGACAACAGATTCGCTATCACATTCCTCAGAATGTTTGGCCGAGCCATCTTCTTCATGACTGTGGGGGCGGCAGGAACTAAACCACAGGAATGAGCCCACCAGAACTAAAATGATTAAAAACTGAAAAAGATTCTTTCTGTAACTCATAGTTATCTCCTTACCTCTGGCCTTAATCAGAGTTTCATTCATAATCTTCGCCTGCTTTTTCCAGATCGGCCAGAGCGCAATTATAAAGGTATAAAGCTCGCAGATACTCAAGTCTGACCAGTGTAGAATTTCGGTAAAGGTCAAGCAGACCAAGTGAATCCAGCTGCCCCAGGCTGAAGTCATGCCGGGCCTTTTCCAGCTCAGCCTCGGTTTCCTGGAGCAGGGCTTCTTCAAAAATTCTGAGCTGCTTTTCGGTCGTCATTATTTCTTCCCAGACCTGTTTTTGTCTGGTTTCATAAAAACGCTCGGCAGCCCTGGCGGCCAGGACCGCTTTTTGTTTTTCAGCTTCGGCCAGGTTTCGGGTGCCCTGAAGTTTTTTCCGGGAAAAAAGTGGGTAGCTAAGTCCGAAACCGAACCCGATTGCTCCGAAACGCTTACTGGGGGTTGAAAATCCAAAAGAGAAATCAGGGAGGCGGTCTAGTTCAGCTATCTGGCCAAGCAGGCTGGCCCTTTTTTGCAGCAGGTGGGCCAGCTTGAGGCTGGGACTTCTTAGCTTCAGAGTAGCGGTCAGTTCTTCCGGCTTAAGGTCCCGGAGCCTGTTTTCCAGAGCAGAGGTTAGCACCAGAGGCTGGTCTTTTTCCTGACCCAGAAGCAGATTGAGTTCGCCCAGGGCGGTGGCCAGCTCTTTTCTGGCTTCTAAAAGGTCGTTTCGGGTTCTTGCTTCCTCAAGTCTTACCCTGAGTACTTCCCGGTAAGGGACGGCCCCGAGGGCATAACGGGAGAGGGCATTTTTCTGGATGTCCTGGAGAAGGGTCAGACTTTTTTCCAGGAGGGCTACCGAAGTCTGGTGGAACAGACTCCGGAAATAAGTCTTTTTAACTTGGGTAGCTACCAGAATTTTTTGTCTTTCCAGGTGGAGACGGGCTTCTTCTTCATAAGTCTGACCTAATTCGGTTCGAAAACGCAGTTTTCCAGGAAAGGGAACCGATTGGTTAATCCAGAAACTCAGTTCCTTTTCTCCGGAGCTGCGGGGGCGGACCAGATTCAAACCTGCCAGTTCGAGACTGACCTCAGTTTCGGGCAGGCTGGCTTCAATTCGGGTTCTAGCCCGGGAGCTGTCTATTTCTTTTTCCAGAGCCAAAAGCGTCGGATTTTTAGCCAGGGCCATTTCCACAGCCTGGTCCAGCGATAGGGCCAGGACCGGTTGGGCTTCGACTTGAGTCCAGCTCATAACCAGGCACAGTGAGACTAATAAGGCAGACATTTAGACCTCCGATGATGAGTTGAAAATTATCCCGGACGTTTCAGGCTTTGTTGGGTGGGTGAAAGATGGTGGGAACAAAATCAGAATCTGTTATGAAAAGAGGATCGGGTTTTATCAAAAAACCTTTAGTCAGGTCAAGCCTTCCCAGCTCGGTGGAAGAAAACTCGGGGTGGTTGAAATTATGATGAATAGGGCTGAATATCTGATGAAGCTCTTCATGGCAGGAGAAATCATGGGACACGATGTTTATAAGACTAAGCAGGCCTAAAAACAGAAAGACATTTCGAGCCCGGGTAGCAGTCCTTCTTTTCACGAGAGTGGATTTTAGTCTATAACTCAGAATTCTGTCAATTGATAAAAATAGAATAAAAAAAGAAAACTGCTTTCACATACCAGGCCTCAAAGCAGAGATATCATTTCTGATTTCTTTTCATGTTCTTTTTCACGGGGCACTAACTCGGGCAATAAAATGCTACTGGGTTTAAGTTTTTATTGCAATTTTATTTTTTAGATGATAACATTTAATCAAATATTTCTTTTTCTTTGATTGTGAGGGCTTAAATGCAAAGAAAGCTTATCCGTCCAAATCTTACTGAAGTTAAGGACAAGATGACCAAAGAAGCCAAGGAAAAAGAAGCTGCCAAGAAGAAAATGCCTCCACCCACTGATACTCATGCTGAAAATTATTATTTCTTAAAGCAGATGAATAAAAAAACGCTAATGGCAGTGGTGTTTGCGGACGGAGAAAAAGTTGAGGGTTATATTGAGTGGTATGACCGAAATTGTTTTAAACTGAACCGCGACCGGCAACCCAATTTACTTATCTATAAACGTCAGGTCAAATATTTGTACAAGCTGGAGCAAGAAGAAAAAGCTGACATCTCAGAGGTTGAAGCCTCAGCTTCCCGTAAGGAAAAATCGGCTGGCCCCGAGCAAAAGAAGAATAAATGACGGTTCCGATAATAGGCCTTACTCCTGGTGACCCAGCCGGGGTAGGGCCGGAAATATTACTGCGTCTTTTGGCTGAGCCTTCCAGACTTCCTCCAGCCCGGTTCATAATCTTTGCCCCTTTAGAATTACTTTCCAGCTGGTCTGAGATTCTGGGCTTTGGAGCTGACTTCCCAGAAAAGCTGGTAAATAACCAGAAGGTAAATTTGAGAGAAACAGGACACATGCTTTCTCAACTGAAGCCGGGAATAGCCACCGCCGAAACCGGCCTGGCCTCGTTTAATTATTTTAAGGCCGGCGTTGAGAGCGCTCTTAAAGGAGAGCTGACTGCCCTGGTAACAGGTCCTGTTTCTAAAGCAGCCTGGCATCAAGCCGGTCTTCGGTTCAAGGGCCATACCGATTATCTGGAAGGGCTTTTCCCTCAGGCAATTATGAGTTTCTGGTCCAGACGCTTGAAAACGGCGCTTTTTACCCATCATCTTCCGCTGTCTGGCGCCATCCAGCAGGTTAAAAAAGAGCCGCTTCTAAAATTTCTACTGAATCTGAATGCTCACCTGAAGAAATGGAATACAGGGGTCAGGACCCTGCTGGTCTGTGGCCTGAACCCCCATGCCGGTGAGGAGGGGCTTTGCGGCCAGGAAGAGATGCAGGAAATAAGTCCAGCTGTGTCTCAGGCCAGAGAGTCTGGACTGGAGGTTGAAGGTCCTTTTCCCCCGGACACGGTATTTCTTCAGGCCCTTGACCGCGAGGACCGAATGGTAGTCTGTCTCTACCACGACCAGGCTCTAATACCCTTCAAGTTGCTGGCTTTTGATTCTGGGGTGAATCTGACTCTTGGTCTGCCTTTCATCCGCACCTCGCCCGACCACGGAACTGCTTTTGAGCTGGCCGGTAAAGGTATAGCCAGGGTGGATAGCTTCAGGGAGGCCATTCAGCTGGCCTGGCAGCTTTCCAGAACCGATATGAAGAGCTGATTATCTAAGACGTTTTTTAATTTCGGCCCTTATTTCGCGCTCTATATCTCTCTTTTTGAGAGCTTCTCTCTTTTCATAAGTTTTCTTGCCGCGGGCCAGAGCCAGTTCGACTTTAACCAGGCCCCGCTCGTTGAAGTAGATTTTGGTAGGAATCAAGGTCAGGCCTTTTTCCTGAACCTTTCCAGCCAGCCTTTTTAGCTCTCGCCTGTGGAGAAGAAGCTTTCGGGGACGTTTCGGCTCATGATTAAAAATATTGGCCGCATGATAAGGGCTTATGTTGCAGTCTATCAGGAAAAGCTCGGAACCATTGAAATCAGCATAACTTTCCTTGAGGCTGACCCGACCTTCCCTCAGCGATTTAACTTCGCTTCCAGTCAGAGCAATTCCAGATTCCATGGTTTCCAGAATTTCATAATCATGGTAGGCGTTCTTGTTGGTGGCTACGAGTTTCATCAGCTTTCCTCAACGTTATCGGGGGGAATTATTTT
Source organism: uncultured Eubacteriales bacterium (assembly GCA_964422165.1). Taxonomy (GTDB): domain Bacteria; phylum Acidobacteriota; class Aminicenantia; order Aminicenantales; family Saccharicenantaceae; genus Saccharicenans. Next base: position 130,016 of record CAYQZX010000021.1, read on the forward strand.
GACTCTAATCAGACTGAGATGCCGGCGGCTCATTTTTTCCACTGTAAACAACAGGGATTTGACCCTGATAGAGGCTTTTTCCACCGGAAGGTGTCCGTAATGGTAGAGAAAGAAACCGGCCAGTGTATTGTAATCTTTTCTTTCAGGAATGTTCAGACCTAAGATTTCATTTATTTCTTTCACCGTGGCTGAGCCTTTGATTATATATTCTGAATCACTAATTTTCTGGTACCAGTCTTCTGCCTGGGGGTCGTATTCGTCGCGGATATCTCCGACGATTTCTTCCAGGATGTCTTCCAGGGTAACTATGCCTTCGAAGCTTCCGAACTCATCAACCACCAGAGCCAGGTGGACCGCTCCTTCCTGCATCTGAAGAAGGACTTTTTCTATGCTGGCCAGCTCGGGAACAAAAAGGGGTTTTCGCAGCAGGCTTTTCAGCTGGAACTGCTGATTTGATTGCAGAAACGGCAGAACATCTTTTACATGAAAAAGACCCTCTATATTATCAATGGTTTTGCGGTAGACGGGATAACGAGAAAAACCGCTTTCCTTGATTGTTTGCAGGACTTCATCCAGGGTGGAATTTACTTCAAGAGCTCGGACCTGGGTCCGCGGAATCATTATTTCTCTAACCGGCCGGTGGCTGAGGTCGAGTACCCCGGTCAGCATTTTCTTCCTGAGCTTGGAGAGAGCTCTGGCGCCTGAAGTAATGACCACTTTGATTTCTTCCTCAGAGAGAGGATGGGCAAAAGCCTGACCGGAACGCTCTTTTTTTGGTATGAATAGATTGGGAATGAGAGAAAACAGCCTGATAAACGGGTATAAAATTATCGAGACGATTCTGATTGGGTAAATGAAAAGAGAAGTAAAAGGCATTGGCCGGTAAGCAGCGATGGTTTTGGGAGTAATTTCGGCGAAAATCAAAATTAGCACGGTGGTGCTCAGAGTAGCCAGCAGAACGGCCCGGTTTGGGTCCGAATCCAGCCTGACAAAGATTGAGGTGGCGATGGAAGCAGCGGCGGCATTGACCAGGGTATTCCCAATAAGAATTGCCGCCAGCAATTCGTTCAGCCGGGCCAGAGTTTTGCGGATCAGACCGGCCTTCCGGGAACCTTTCCGGTCCAGGTATTCAAGGGTGTACGGATTGACCGAAAGGAAGGCGGTCTCTGAGGATGAGAAGAAGGCACTTAAAACCAGAAAAAGAAGAAAAAGGGTTAGCTCGGTCAGCATCTAAGATTAATCAGAGCTCAGGCTCTATTTTTAACTCTTTGAGCCAGGAGGCCAGGCAGTGGTCAAGCCTGGAACTTATTTTTTCCGGAGAAGAACAGGAGGAAGCAGCCAGTTCAGTGATAATTAACTCACGGGCTTTTTCCAGCATCTTTTTTTCTCTAAAGGATAAGGGTTTGGTCTGGCTCAGGAAAAAAAGAGTTTTATAAACCAGGGCGATGTCTTCCAGCTGGCCCGATTTCATCAGGTCGAAGTTTTCCTTATAGCGGTTTTTCCAGTCGGAGCTAACATCCACGGGGCAGGTCCTTAAAAACTGAAAAAACCTGGTGACGCCTTTCTGAGAAATCGGACGACGCAGGCCGATTTCCCCAACTGAACTGCTTGGAATAACTACCAGCGTATTGTTGCAGAGAAGTCTGATGTGAAAAGTGCGCAAGGTCTGCCCATTGAAGGATTCTTCCTGGATGTTTTCTATAATTCCTATTCCCTGTGCGGGATAGATAACTTTATCACCGACCTTGAGTGAATCCATCGTGATTAAATTATAGACTATCTTATCTTTATAGTCAAACGAGGCTTTTCCTGAAAGGTCTGGCCATCTGCATTCAGCCAGCGTTGGGCTTGCCTGGCCCATTTTCCCGGCCGGCACCCTGTTGCCTCATCTAAGAATCTATATGAAAGCATATTCATTGCCTCACGTAAGAATCTATACGAAAATTTGTGCAGTTTTTCTTTGTTTTTTGTAACCGCCAAAGCCTGTTTTTTAACCTGTCTATCTCTGTTTTTAA
>CAYQZX010000022.1:0-172876 GCA_964422165.1 uncultured Eubacteriales bacterium
CGTCTTTTGAAACATAACAGCTTAAAGAAACCGGATGAAGTATCCAGCTTTTAGCGTCCCACAGGGTGCTTATTTCAATGACTGAGGCTTCAACCGGCTTTTCCAGGTCCAGCAGCAAGGTAAAATTCTGTCCTTCCCAGCCGAGCCAGTGGACCTTGAAATCATTAGCTCCGCGCACACCATTAGTTAGCAGGGCCAGGTTTCCACCGCTGTATTTGGCGGCCGGAGGTTGGTTGGCGGTAACTTTTTTCCTGAAAGCCAGGTTACCTTTAACCTGAGTTTCCAGGAAACGTTTGGTCAGCCGGTAATATTCTTCGCAGGTTAAACCGGACTCGTTAACGGGAGCAGCCTTGGCCTTTATGGCAGTCTCGTAGAATTTTTCCAGGGCCTCCAGCAGGTGCTTTCTGGGAACAAAATCTGCGTTTATTTCTTCATAGAAGCCGCGCCGGCCGAACATATCAGCTTTGGCGATTTCTATTTCAGCATACTGGAGAGCCATGCGGGCTGTCCGCACATGAAGCAGGTAATCGGGCTGGTTGGCTACAGCTTCTTCGGCCCGGTCAAAATATTCGTTGTAGGTGCGGATGTTCTCTTCTGAAAGAAAAGTGTTTTGATAGTTGTTGGGTGGTCCGTAGATATCCAGCCACTCACCGGTTTTAAGTATTTCAGATTGGAGATGATAAAGGTAACGCCTTATCCAGGGGGCGGCCAGTCCGTAGTAGCCGTCTGTAAATTCTTTAATCAGACCGTCTACATCTTCTTCCGGGTTCCAGAGCAATTTAGCCAGCAAGTAGCATTTGAGCTCCGAGAATTCATGGCCCGTGCCTGTGTTTGTTTGCTGGAAATGCTGGCGCACGCCGTGGGTGACGAAGAGCTGAATGTTGGGCTTGAGGGTGTGCAGGTTGGGGAAAGGACTGATACTGTGAGCGAAATCTACCGTGTAATCCCAGAGGAAGATGTTCTTCGTCAGCCGCGACCAGTCTTTGAGGTCCTGGACAAAAGAAGCGCTGGTCGGGTCTTCAGCGATAGGTTTGCTACGGTTAAGTTCAATAGTGCAGAGCATTATCTGAACATTTTCCCTTGGTCGGGTGATTTTAGGAGCCTGACGGCTGAACTGATAGGCCAGGGTAGAAATTATTTTATCCGGAAAATGGTCGGCCACGGCGTTAACCAATCTGAGAATCGGCCCGGCTGGGCTGCCTTCTTCTTCAATTACCTTCCGGCAGTTTTCGCACTGGCAGTAAGAAAAATTATCATTCTGGCTCACGGACCAGACTTTCTTTTCCGGCTGGGCTTTCATTTCCTGTTCCAGCTTCTTGATGATTAATTCCTGCACTTCAGGATTAGAAGGACAGAGCTGGTCAATAACCCTCTTACCGTTAAGCCAGGCAAAATATTCCGGGTGGCTCTCAAAATATTCCTGCCAGGGGATAAGTGTCTGGAAGGTGTGGACAAAATACCCGTGAGCAAACATATCATCAACAGTATGAAGGCGGTGAAAATCCCGGTAGTCAGGGTCCTGAGAAAACTGGCCGTTTACGTTCCGGTAAGTGTTCGGCGAGTGGCCTTTAAGGTTCAGGGCTGGAAGCTTCAGGGTGGTAGCCTGAGGAATAACCACGTAGTTGGGACTGTAGTATCTTACGCCAAAGTAACGTTCTAAAATTTCACTCACTCCATAAACGCAGCCCTTCCCCTGGCCGCCCAGAATGTACAGACGATGACTGCGGGTTAGAACCCAGAAATCATCAGGCTGTTTCAGTTCTGACGACTTGCGAATAATGACCAGATGTTTACCTCTGGGGTTATCAGAAGAGATGACCGGAAGTGTTAAGCCCGAGATTTTCTGGAGGTGATGATTCAGAAATTCAGCCGCCCGCCTTTCTTCCGCAGAAGGTTTGGCTGGCAGGACGATGTGGTATGGACTTTTTTTATTCTTTACCAGGGTTACCTGAGCTTCAGCTTTCAGGGTGGGGAAGGCCAAGACAAAAAAAGCGGCCAACAGAACTAAACCTCTGGCGGAGTTAACCCTCAAAAATATTTTTCTTTTTTTAACTTTCCCGGGCATAGAGTTTTTCCTTTCTCGGTTTTAAAGAAAAATTTTTGAAAAATTAATTTAACAGACATAGCTCAAATTAGGCAACAATAAATTAAGAAAATAAAAGAGAATAAATCAGCTAGCATAGTGCTTTTGGAAATAAGAATTTTCTTGAGTGGCAGCAATATTAAATGGCCCAGCTTTTTTACCTCCTCCGGTAAAACCTGCCGGGTAAACTATTTTTGCTTCTTTTAAATTCAGTTCTTTTCCCACTTTTGCTTATTTTTCTTTCTTTAATTCTTTTTTTATTAATTTCTTTTATTTTACTAAGTTTCCCGTTTTATTAAGAGTTAAACGAAAACGCTGTGTCCCCTCATATCAGCAATTTACAAAATTCTCAAGTAGCTGAAATCTTACCTGAGCTTATTTCGACTGAAGTAATTGAGAACCAGCTGCTGGCTTCATTCTCCTTCCAGGACAAAATGATAGCTTCCAGAGCCAACCCTGATGATGAAATTTCCACCCTTGAGCTCCAGGTTATCAACACCAGCCACCTGGTTCTTAAGTTCATTTTCAGACCAGAGAAGCACCTGGCCTTCATAGAGCATTAAGTTTCTCAGCTTGAAGACCGGAAAGTAAACTTCTGCCTGGCTGCCAACCGGGATTTCCACAGATAATTTTATTTTTCGGTCGCCTTTTTCCCAAAAGCAGCTGACCTGGCCGTTGATGGTATAGATGGAGCCAGAGGCATGGGTCAGGTCCCGGACCATCTGCGGTCTGATTATCAATTTCTTAAAGGCCGTTGAATCAGGAGCCAGGTTAATTCCAGCCAGAGCCCGGTAAAACCAGGCGCCCACGCTGCCAAACATGGGGTGGTTGTGGGAATTCATGGAGGGTCCTTCGCGTTTTTGCCAGAGTTCCCAGAGCGTAGTAGCACCGTTTTTAATCATGTAGCCGTAGCTCGGAAAGTCGGTTTTGGTCATGATGTCATAAGCCAGGTCAGAGTTGCCGAACATGGTCAGGACATCAAGAATGTACTTGGTGCCGATGATGCCGGTGGTCAGGTGGGAGTCGTGTTTATAAACCAGGTCGTTAAACAGGTTGCCCCAGACCCCGCCCCGGGCTTTTTCCGGTACCAGGTCAATAAAAAGCGGCAGGGCATTGGCTGTCTGACTGCCGCCAGCGTAGTTTCTGGTAGCCGGGTCAAAAAAATCGCGGTTAAAAGCTTCTTTGATCTGGGCTGCTAACTTGAGGTAAGCTTCAGCTTCCTGCTGCTTTCCAAGAATTCTGGTCACCTCGGCCATTATCTTCACATCATAGTAATAATAAAAGGCTGAGACCAGACTTCCCGGACATTTATCAATGGCCACCCAGTCACCGTAATGGCTGAACCTGACCAAACCGTTTTCAGCTTTGCTCTTCAGAAACTCAATGTATTTTTTAAGTCCGTCATAATGCTCTTCCAGGATTCTTTTATCCCCGTAGTACTGGTACATGTACCAGGCTATCAGGGGATAGGCTGTGCCCCAGGCCGGGTCTGCCGGCCGCGAACCCCAGATGTGGGGAACGGTATCAGTGATGGAACCATCATCGCCCTGAACATCTTTGATATTCCGTAGAAAGTTGCTGTAGAAGGCAGCCATATCATAATTCATCATGGCTTCTTCGGCCGTTACCTGAGCATCCCCCATCCAGCCCATGCGTTCATCACGCTGGCTGCAGTCAGTGGGGATGCTGTGAAGGTTGGTTTTCTGTCCCCAGAGGATAATGCGCTGAATGTCGTTGAGAATCTGTCTGGAACAGGAAAAGTTTCCGACCGGAGCCACCGCTGTGTGCACCACCCGGCCGCGCACTGAATCTATTTTCGGTGTGCCAGGGAAACCGGTAACTTCAATGTAGCGGAAGCCATGATAGGTAAAACGTGGTTCCCAGATTTCTTCGCCCTCGCCTTTAAGTATGTAATGATCTTCGGCCCGGGCTCCGCGCAGGTTTTCCTGGTTAATCATTCCGTTTTCATAGAGAAGTTCAGCAAAGCGCAGCCGCACCTCCGTCCCACGCGGGCCGCGCACCCGGAGTTGAGCCCAGCCACTGATATTCTGGCCTAAATCAAAGACATAAACTCCGGGAGCGGGGTTGGTCATGGTCAAGGGGACGATGGTATCCACCACCTTAATTGCTGGCATCAGCTGAGCTGAGAGAACACCCCCTGGAGCTTTAACCTTTTGGGCTGGTTTCCAGTCTTTTTCTTCAAAACCTGGTTGGTCCCACCCGGGCTGTTCCAGGCGAGCATCATAAGTTTCTCCGTGATAGATGCTGTCCTGGAGAATCGGCCCGGCACCTGTTTTCCAGGAAGTATCAGAATGAATTTCCAGTAGAACTCCATCCTCGCATTCAACATAAAGCTGGAACATCAGGGCTCGGGATTTATACCAGCCTTCACCCAGCATGACCCCAATGGCATTTTTTCCTTTTTTCAGGAAAGGGGTTACATCATAGGTGACATAAAGAACTCTTCTGGAATAAGTTGTCCAGCCGGGGTCAAGCACCTGGTCGCCGACTTTCTCTCCGTTTATCCTTAATTCATAATATCCGAGGCCAGAAATATAAGCCCGGGCCCGGGTCGGTTCGGACGGCAGATTAAATTCCCGCCTTAGCAGGTTCCCGCCGCCAATCCATTCTCCTTTCCAGTCGCTGGAGGCTAAAAGGCCGGTGTCAAACCGGGCTACTTCACTCCAGGGGCTAACCTTGCCATCTGAGTCCCAGACCCGCACCTTCCAGTAATAAGTGCGGTTGCTCTGGAGTGGTTTGCCTCCGTAGACGATCTGGATGGATGAGTCGGTATTGATTTTTCCGGAATTCCACATATCAGCCCGGTCTGCTCCGGGAAAGGTAGATACTATCAGCTCGAAAGCCGTCTGTTTCTGACCACGCTCAGAGTGAGCATTTTTCCAGAAAAACCTTGGGCGGGGCAGGTCGACCCCGAGAGGATTAGCCAGATATTCAACTCGTAAGTCATAAGGAACCCCTGGTCCCTGAGTTTCAGAACCGGCCGCTCTGGCAGTTAATGGTAAAAATAGAGACAGGATGAAAAGAATCAAAAAAAGATTGAAGCTGACCGGGACAGACTTGGAGAACATTTTTCTGACCATAGTTTTTCTCCTTTTCAAATATTCTAATTTTATAAAAGAATTGTTTTCAATAAAATTAATTCCTTTCTGGAGTTGAAGGGCAGGACTTTCAGACTGTCTTACTTTATTGGTCTGAGCTGGTCGGGTTTGGTTGCTTACTTAAAGCTTTAGGCTTTTTTGAATAATTTATTAAGACGATGGTGCTATTCTGCTATTATGAAGAACCAGGAATTTTAACTCGGTTTTGGTTTGTTTCAAAAGGTTCTCCTGGGCTCGGGTTCTTGACGGAACCAGGTCTTTTCTGTATTATTTTATTGCACGTGGGGCTGTAGCTCAGTTGGGAGAGTACGTGACTGGCAGTCACGGGGTCGCCGGTTCGAGCCCGGTCAGCTCCACCATTTTTTATTTTCCAGCAGCTGATTTTACTGGAAGCCCATGGCCAGTGTTTCAGCATACTGAAAATCAGGCAATTTTCAGAATTCACCGCATCCAGCCTCAGGCTAAATCTATTAGGGGGAGATTGCTAACAGGCAGAATTCAAAGTAGATACAGCTGGTGGAAAGATTAGACCGGTTTCTTTCGGCTGCTGTTTTCAGTAACGATTACCTTAAGTCTTTGTTTTCTAACCGCTAATAATATCACTGTTACCAGGGCAAATACCACTTTCCGGGTTCTTCTGATGAGGCCAAGACCTAAACCGAGAGCGGTTGGGTAGCCGACGGTGGAAGCTGCCAGGAGGCTGGCTCCTTCGGAAGCTCCCCACTGTCCGGGAATAAGGAAGAAGGCCGTGTTAGCTATGACCACAAAAACAGAGATAAACAATACTTTCACCAGATTGGCTGACCAGCCCAGGGCGGTGATGATGATGTAGACCTCAAACACACCGAGCCAGCGCGAGGTCAAATGGAGAACAAGAGCCGCGACCAGTTTCAGTCTGGAGTGCCGGAAAAGAGTGCGCATATTGCGGTCGAATTGTTTGAGGATTTCTTCCTTTTCCAAAAACCACTGCCGGCTGCGCGGAAAAATTCTGGCCAGCTTATTTAAGATTCCGTGGATCCCTTTTAACTGCATGATGATCATCACCGCAATAACGACTGTTATGCTGACCAGAACAATGAGAGCTGTGGTTTTTAGTTTTTCCGGGATTTTAAGGTGGGGAATTGAGATAAGGAGTCCTGAGACCAGAAAAAGGAGTGAGGCGAAAGATTCTATAGTCTTATCGAAAAGAATGCCTGGGATACCCTCTCTAAGCGGTGAATGAGGTTTTATGATAATGGCCCGGGCCGCTTCGCCACCGACATTGGCCGACATAGGTACCAGAGTAGTTATTCCGTCAGCTATTAACCTGGCCCTGAAAAGGGTCCTCAAGGGAACTGGCTGAAAAGTACTCTGAACGATTGCCCAGGCCAGGGATTGAAGGAAAAGCCAGCCGAGAGCAATAAGGCAGATTAGAAAAAAATAAAAGCCAATCTGACGGGTGTTTTCCCAGACCTCCCGGGGACCGACCCGGATAATGAGGGCAGCCAGAAAAACCAGACCCAGAACAGTCAGGATTATTCTGGCCAATATCTTTTTATTTTTATTGTTCATCTATTTCACAATAATTTAAGTTGCTTCCTATGCTCCTGAATCCGGGTCCTGGTTGAAGTTCCTGCAATCATCTTTCCTTTCAGCTTCGGGTCGATTTAAAGACTAAAAGCTATCAATCCGAGTTTGAGATTATTTCATTAAGTATAAGACAGGGAGGGATGGCTGTCAAAGCTGGAAAGTCAGCTCCTGGTCAGAGACTTCTTTTCAGACTTCGCGGGCTTTCGGCCAGAGATAACTTTGCTGGTCGAAAACCTTTTTTCAGTTGGGCTTTGCCTCGGCTTGTCCTGGAATGAAGATAAAAGCGGGGAAATTTAGTTTTATTATTGCCGGAGTTATTCTTTTCACAAAGGGGTTCGCACTCAGCACTACACCTGAGTAAAGCGATTCTCCACTAAGGCAAAACCGGTTAGCAGCTAAGATTGTATTTCCAAACCTTCACTCCCGGATGATTGCTGGAGTAAAGCCAGATTCACCAAAAAAAAAGAAAAGGGGCTGGCCTGGCCAGCCCCCAACCTTCCTGGTTTTTGCCCTTAATCACACCTTTTTGTAACAGAACCACCAATCAAAACATTCATATTGTTTTTTGCGTTCTTTGGCTGTTTCTATGTCTGTGGCAGGGGGGACAATAACCTTGTCCTTAATTAGCTCATTGTTGGGCCAGTTGGCCGGCATGGCTACATCGTGTTTGTCTGAAACCTGAAAAGCTTCCAGAATACGAATTATTTCAGCTACGTTGCGTCCGACTTCTGCCGGGTAATAGAGGATAAGCCTGATTATGCCTTCGGGATCAATGATAAAAACTGCTCGAACCGTCTTGGCTCCACCGCCGGGATGGAGCATACCCATTTTCATGGACACTATGCCGAGGTCATCAGCAATGATGGGGAAAGGAATTTGCACTTTTAGCTCGTTTTCTATCCATTCCACCCACTTGATGTGGCTGAAGACCTGGTCTACTGACAGACCGATAAGCTCGGTGTTGAGCTTCTGGAATTGGTCGTAGTTCTTGGCAAAGGAGACAAACTCGGTGGTGCAGACCGGGGTGAAATCGGCTGGGTGGCTGAACAGCACCAGCCATTTTCCGGCATAGTCCTTCGGCAGAGCCTTTTTGCCGTGGGTGGTTTGAACAACCATTTCCGGCAGTTTGTCGCCGATTAGAAGCATGCCTTTTGTTTCGTTATGTTCCATTTTAAACCTCCTTAATTTTTTTCTTTTCAATTGCTTAATTAATTTTTATTTTCCCACAGAAAATGAATGTTGCAGTACTCGCGAGCCCAAACATGTTCAGCCTCAACTGGGAAAAAGGCTTCCGGCTTATCTCCAGGTTTAAGTTCCTGTCGGTAAATTTTTCCTTCAGTAATCAGTTCAATCCATTCAATGTAGTGCTTTTCTTCCATAGGATGAGCGATGCTCTGGCCAACCTTCACCAGGTAGCCGCCGCTGACCTTTTCAATGTAGGGAACATGTTTTTCCTGGGTGGTGTCTGCGGTCTTGGCTTCCATGAAGACCATATCCTCACCGCAGCAGACCAGAGTCCCCATTCCTTCGTGCAGAACTTCCACAATATTTCCGCACTTCAGACATTTGTAGATACCATACTTTTTTGCCATGTATACCCTCCTTTTAATATTTTTTTCTTTGTAGACACTCCGGGCAGAGCCCTTTAAGGTCTAAATGTTTTTCGAAAATTTCAAAGCCTTCCAGTCCACTGAGCTCGAGGTTTTTTATGTGGACATCAAAGACTATTCCGCAACCCAGACATTTGAAATGGCCATGCCAGGAAAGGGTGGCGTCGTAGCGGGCTTCATTTTTTTCAATGTTAATGAGCTGAATAAGTTTTCTGTTAAGAAAAAGCCTCAGGGTGTTATAAACGGTAGCTCGTGATAGGGCCGGTATTTCCTTTTTCAAAAAGTTGTATATTTCTTCGGCAGTAGGATGGGTTCGTTCATTAATCAAATATTCAAAGATTTTCAGCCGGTAAAAAGAAGCCCGGAGGTTATGTTCAACCAGATACTGGCGAACATCTTCCAGACTCCAGCGCTTTTTTGGTTTTTCTTTAATTTCTGCTTCAGCTCTCATTTTTAACTCTTTTTAATATTATAATCAATATAAATTTATAATTATTATAATATTTTGTCAAGTCCTTTCTTATTTTTCTTAAATAAAGATAAAGAGAGAGGGAAATGGGGCAGAGTCAATTAAAGATGATAAAGGCAGTTCTTCATATTTTTCAGAGCTTATTAGCTCTGCTATAACTGAAGACTTCAGAAATAATTCAGGTGATTTTCACGATTTCATAAAAGTAAAATATTTTCTAACGCAGACAAGACACAGAAGCCTGGATAATTGTCCCAGAGACCACCCAGAATAGAGATGAGACTCCAGAGAAAAGATAATTATAGCTCTTGAACTAAGGTCGGTTTTGAATATGGCAGAAGATAAATTCCCTGGGTGACCAGAAAGAAGCCTACCACGATGATGGTGTGGCCGAACACCAGGGTAGCTATTCGGCTTTGGTTCCAGCTCAGGTTGACCAGACTTCAACCGATAAGCAGAGGGACTATCCCGCCAAAGCTCTTATAGGCCACGAGCACCCACAATACCATAAGCATCGGAAACGCTCCCAGAATAAAGGTGACCATACTCTTGGGCTTCATCAACGTTTGCTCTTTTTAAAAAATATGTTTAGCTATGCTTTTCCGGAATGTCTACTGGTTGTAGTATTAAATCATCTGTTGAATGGCTCGCTGGCAGACCTTACAGAACTCCATCTTCGGGCTGGAAATCATAAGACAGTACATCATCGGACGGTAAAGTCCCTTTGAAGAATAACCGGCGCCTTCAAAAGCCCCAACTTTGTCTTCTAAGTCCTTGTATTTTTCCCGGATGGACTTAATTTTCTCAATAATGGCTTTTTCCCTGGCTTGAAAGCGTGCCTGAAGTTTTTTTATTTCTGTTTCTCTCATATTTTTCTTTTTGGCTTCTTCTAAAACTCTGTTCATTTCCTGGAAGATAGTTCTCCTTTCAGCTTGAAGCTTTTCTATTTCTTCTTTTCCGTACTCAGTGGGTATTATGACCGTGGCCGAGACCAGGTCTTTCCATTTGAGGTTTTCCGGGTCCAGCAGGGCAGTGATGTTTGGTTCCAGAGGCTCTACTCCCGGTGGATAAAATTCATTGTAAGCTACTTCAGAGGTGTAATATTCATCGGCCAGACCGGCAAACGAATGTCCGAATTCATGCAGGAAAACGGCCTTACTGGCCTGGTTATCCACAGTGGTTATGCAATAATCATTGTAAATTCCACCTCCGCCATACCTTTTGCTGTTAACCAGGACCACGATAGTATCATAAGGTACTTGAGCGGCCATCTCTCTGAGCAGGAAGCCTTCTTCGGTCAGCAGGTAACGGTCAAGGTCAAAGGCGTTGAAGAAAGCCTTCAGGGTCGTATTTTTATAGACTTGTTGTCTCGGCTCGTCCATACCGCTTTCCGCTGATGGCCGGAAGACACCGTAGAGGTTGAATTTTTCCTGATGGCTTTTGTAAGGTTCAATTTCAAAAAGATAACCAGAAAATCTTTTTACGTCATTAATGAACTTATCCTTTTCTTCCATCCTGTATCCTTCAGCCAGAAAAACCACATCCACTTTTTCGGCGGGGGGACCGCTTCTTTTCAGTTCAAAAATGTAATCTGTCGCTCTGTGGCTTTCTTTAATCAGGTGATAATCGGCCGGGTCTATTGTCTCTATAAATATTGGGTGAAGAATATTTTTTTTATCTCTGGATTCAATTACTACCTGAACTTTTCTTCTGGGCCAGGGGATTCTGACCGCTCGCTGGAACACCTTTTTCACTCCGTTAAGAGCTGGCGTCGTTGTCCGGTATTCACCGAACATGCAGTCAAAGCCCTTGGCATAAATTAACTTATTGCTGGCCACCTCATAAACTTTAATAAAATAATGGCCGTAATTAAAGGCGTTAGTCAGGTTGGTCTTGCTTTCTGGCCAGATTGGTTCCTGGTAGATGCTTTGCAGAAGAAATTCTTCTGTCCGAGCGTCTCCTATCTGGTGAAAATTAAGGCGCATGGCTTTGTCAATAAAATGATCTTCAAAGCGCAGTTGTTCGGCAGAAGCTGGCAGTAAAAAAGCGACAGTCAGAAGAAGAAATAAAGCCAGTGTCGCCGGGATTAAATGTTTTTTTCTTTTAATGATAAGCATCCGCTGCCTCCGTTGAAAATTAGAATCATTATAAATATTCTAAGTTTTTTCAGGCTAAATATATTTCATTTTTACTAACTCAACTAATTCAGAGCTAAGGCACTTTAACTTTTTTTGTCTGACCGGACTTTTTTTAAACTGCTCAGTAAAAAGCTATAACTTGTTTTGGCGGCCAGTTAATTTCTGCACCAGCTTTTTTCTCGTCTGACTTAGCTCAGCATTATGGTATTAGTTATTTAACTTTGAAGAAACTTAATAATGGAGAAAAGGCCATCCTTCCAAGGAAAGATGGCCTTTTCTTCGGGTTCTTATTTTTGCAAAGGCGAGAGGTCATCTACAACCCACATGCCGCGGCCGTTTGTGGCAATGATGAGCATGTTATCCCGGGGATGAATTTTGAGGTCCCAGACCGGAGCATTTGGCAAGCCGCTGCCCAAGTAGTTCCAGCTCTGTCCGTCATCTGTGCTTACATAAACGCCATAATCTGTTCCCACGTAGAGCACGCCTTTTTTCTTCGGATCTTCCCGGATTACATTAGTTGGTCCACCAGGCAGATTATTGCTAATATTAACCCAGGTCTTGCCAAAATCACTGGATTTAAAGACATAAGGGGCAAAGTCATCATCATGCCGGCCAATCAGGGCTATATATACCGTTCCCAGGTCAAATTTGGATGCTTCTATACACCAGACGTGTTTGTTATAGGGCAGGCCTGCCGTGATTTCTGTCCAGGTAGCTCCACCATCCCGGGTGACATGCACCCGACCATCGTCTGAGCCAGCGTAAATCAGCCCGAATTTAAGCGGTGATTCGGCCAGGGCGGTAAGGGTAGCATAAGGTATGGCATAGGGCAGTTTTCCCTGCTTTTTCGGGTCAAAGGCCGTCAAGTCAGGGCTGATTTTTTCCCAGGTTTCGCCCCGGTTGAGAGAGCGAAAAACATATTGGAAGCCGTGGTAAATAATGTGGGGGTTATGGGGTGAAATAATGGTCGGTGCCAGCCACTGGCCGCGGTATTCTGGTTCTCCTTCAGCTGGTTTGGGATAGATGTCTTTACTGGTCCAGTTACCATCTTTGTATTCAGAACGCATCAAACGTCCGTAAAAGGATGAAGAATAGACAATGTTGGGGTCGCTCGGATCCACGGCAATGGTGGTGCCTTCACCGCCTGGAGCTCGTTCCCAGCGCAGGCGAGCCTGCCGGAGCCGGCGCAGACCGCTTTGAGCCGCCCCAGCCTGTGGGGCAACCCCCAATCCACGGTGCGTCCCAGAGTCCTGCACTGCCCCGTAAACGGTAAACGGTTTCTGCATGTCAAAAGCTACAGTGTAAAACTGGATGGCGGGAATTTTCCGGTAAAAATCCTGCCAGGTTTTACCACCATCAAAGGAGACATTGCAGCCACCATCATTCACGTTAAGCAGGTGGTCGGAATCATCCGGGTTAATCCACAGACCGTGGTGGTCGCCGTGGAGATTTTCCCAGTAAAGATGGGTCCAGGATTTTCCGCCGTCGGTTGATTTGTAGAGACCAAGGCCCATCAGGTAGACGATATTTTCATTGTTGGGGTCAACTCTTATCTGCCCAAAAACCCAGCCGTAAGTACCACCGAATCTTTCGAAGAGGCGGTCAGAAGGATTGACTTTAACCCAGGTTTCGCCCTGGTCATCGGAGCGATAAACCTCGGCACCAACAATGTCAGGATAAGTCCGCAGCCGGCCGTAAGAGTCTCTTTCATTAGGAGAGGGCTCACGGGTCGGGGTGTGGTTGTCCACATAGGCATAAACTACATTTGGTTTACTGGCACAAAGGTCAATACCTATCCGGCCGGTGTATCTGGTATCAGGAAGTCCGTTAGTCAGCTTTTTCCAGGTTTTTCCGCCGTCTGTTGTTTTATACAGATAATCGCCGTCCTCAGGCACCGGGTCACTCCAGCGCTGTCGGATTCTATTCCACATGGAGGCGATCAGGATATCTGGATTTTTCGGGTCCATCACCAGGTCAATACAACCAGTTTTCTCATCTATATAAAGTACTTTCTGCCAGGTTTTCCCGCCATCGGTGGTTTTAAAAACTCCGCGTTCAGGATTGTAGGTCCATTCGTGCCCGGAAGCGGCCACGTAGACAATGTCCGGGTTAGTCGGATGTATCCTGATTCTGGCAATGGTGTTAGTATCGGTCAGGCCACAATGCTGCCAGGTTTTACCACCATCGGTTGATTTATAGACACCGGTTCCAGCAATAGAGGCCCGGAAGATGTTGGCTTCACCGGTGCCCACGTAGATAATGTCCGGGTGTGACTCAGAAATAGCTATATCTCCTATGGACAGAGTAGGGAAGTCATCAGTAATCGGTTCAAAGGTTACTCCGGCATTCTCTGATTTCCAGAGGCCACCGCTAGCTGTGGCTACATAAATTATCTTTTTGTTATTTCTGGGCACATCCACGTCAGTACATCTTCCGCCCTGAGTCTCCAGTTCGCCGCCGATGTAGCGCCATTTTAAGTTCTTAAAAGGGGTTGAATTTTTCAGGGCGAGATGCTGCTCATGCCACTTGAGTCGCAAAGCTGGGTCCGTGTTTTCCACTTTTTTCAGGGTACCTTTTTTGGCCGTTGATTTCTGGGCAGCAGAGAAGCCAGCAAGGGAAATAATCAGAGCGAGAGCCACAATAAGGCTAAAAATTTTTTTGCTCAATTGCCCCTCCTTAAAAATATTTTATAAAATACATCAACAATAAATTATTTTTTCTTTTTGCCTTATGTCAAGAAGAATTTTCAGAGACAGTCGGGCATTAAAGCAGGATTATTCAATCTACCTGGTCTTTAAGATTGTAGCTTATAAATTTTGGCTGAGGATTCTTAACAGGAACCAGCCTCAAAGACTGTGCGCTTAAAATTTCTAACTGGTCTGGTCTCAGGTTGTTAGTATTTTCCCTCATCAACTAAAAAACGAAATGCTGTAAGGCGAGATAATAAGCCAGTTGTGTTTTTGTTGTTTTATTTTTCTCATATTAAAAAAGTCACAAAACTTCTTCTGGCACTGCAAGAAAGAGAGTATTAAGAGTTAAAAAATTCTTTGAACTTTTTTCTGTTTAACTTCTGGGTTTGATGATTAGAAGCCAGCCCTTTCCTGGCTCTACAGGAATGACTTCACCCGGTTGAAAACGGCCTGCGGGCTGGAAATTTTCCACAGCTGGTGCTTCTATCACGGCGTTTTTCTGGTCAAGTCCTAACTTTTTCCAGTCAATCAAAAGCTGGCAATTCTCTGTCTTTTCAGCCCAGCTGGCCAGAGCCACCAGGACTCTGTCCTTTCTTAAATAAACTGTGGCCAGAATATCATCACGACCTGTTTGCACCGGGCAGGCGGGAGACCAGTAGCCAACCATCTGGGCTTGGCTCAAACCAAATTCATCCCAGAGTTTCCACAGGGGTCTGGGGTCGCCAGACCAGGGAAGGCGGGCGGTCATTCCATAAATCATCCCCCGCCAGGGGTTGCCGCCTTTCTCCAGCATTTCCCCCATCAGTCCAAAGGGAATTCCTGACATTTCTATCAGCCAGTAATCGGGAGAGCTGTCATAATCAAAATATTCGCCGAACCACAACCGGTCTATGTAGGGAAAATGTTCCAGGTAGAGGTTAGCACTTGAAGCATAGCCATCCCTGGGGTTGTACTGGTTGGCAGAATGCAGGTCAATCAGAGCGCCAGGCCGGTATTTTTCCAGAACCTTCCTGACGCGTTTCATGGTAACCCGGTCAAAAGCCACATCATCTATATAGAGACCATCAATTCCCACATGACGGCAGAGCCAGGCCAGACCTTCAAGGTAATAGTTATGCCAGCGGGACATGCCGCTGTTGATGATAGAGGCGTCCTTGAGCTCAGGCACAAACCAGCCGGCGATGTAGTTAGACCTCAAATGCTCCTGTAACCAGGAGTAGCCGCCACCCGGGCCATCGGTGAAAATTTCGTGGCCCAGGCTTCGCAGAGCAAACAGTTCGGCAGCCCGGTTGCTTAGCTCTCTGATGGTGTAATAAATTTTGACCTTAAGGCCTCGCCGGTGAGCTTCGTCAATGTAATCTTTCATTTTCCCCGGCCGCAGAAAGGGATAATTGATGTAAGGATTAATTTCGTTGGCATGATGAACGTTTATGACATTGGCTCCGGTAGCGGCGATTTCTTCTACTGGTTTGTAAGCGTGGAAGTAGCGCTCAGAGAAGTGTTTTCTTGGATTTATAGGTTTGAAGGGAGTAAGCAGCAGATTGAAGTCAAAATGGAGAACCTGGTCTTTTAGAATTTTTCTCCCGCCACTGGCGGCTGTAAAGACTACTCTCTTTTCCTTCTTGTTCTTTTTTAGTTCTTCTTTCACTGAAACCCAGCCTTTTCCTTCATTCCACCAGGAAACCGGCAGGTTAAGCGGTTTAAGAGTGTAAAAGTTAGTGTTAAGCGGCCGGGAATAGTTTTCGGCTTTTAGCTGAATCTGGAGGCCGGCGTTAACCGTTCCTAACCAGAGAGCATCCTGATTTTTTTCTCTGTCCCAGGACCAGGAAAAAACAGGGGGACGAAAACCACCTTTATATCCAAGTCCCATCATGTACAGAGCAGCTTTTTCCTTCATCGGAACAACCAGCCGGATGTCGTCAACTTCTATCTCAGCAGTGGCTATGAGTTTTAGCTTGAACTCCACATAGCCGTCAAACTCCATCCGGCCGTTGATTTCCAGGATTAGATTCAATGACGGTATTTCATTTTCTGCTCGCCAGCAGACTGTTCCAGGGGTTATTTTAGTGAAAGCAAACGATTTATTTTTTAGCTCCTGGTATAAACCGCCATAGTTTCTGACCAGGAATTCAAAAGGGGAGTCCAGAAGACTCGTGGCCCGCATTCCAATTCCGGTAACTTCAGGGAGAAAGTAGCTTTCAAGCTTTTCAGGAAGACCAGTTCTGGACAGGGTCAGGCTCCGACCAAGGCAGCGCAGAGTACGGCCTCTTACTTCAATCGGCAGAAAAGGGTTGACAACCTCATCGTCAACCGCCAGCCGGGAATTGAGCCAGCGGAGTCTGGCCAGACGCCAGAGCTCTGAATCACCGGCTTCGGGCAAAATTTCCTCACTGACCTGTATTTTAAGATTAATTCTTTTAGAGGGGAGATTACTGGCGGAGATTTCTACATACCCCTGATATTCTCCCGAAACGGCCTCTTCGGGTATCTGCCAACCGCACCACAGCGACTGAATTTTTCCTTTCTCCACAGTAAGTTCTTTTTCAAAAAAACTCCCGTCCCAGCCAACCCCACCGGTATTGAAACAGGTGGCTTCTGTTGATTTAATCGTAAAGCCAGAGCTCAGATGAGAAAGGTCTGAGAACTTCACTCTGACTTTTTCAACTTTTTCCTTGAAGGCAAAAAGGCCAAGCTGAAAAACATAGTATTCTCCTCTGGCTGCCTGGCCCTCAAACAAGTTTTGTGGACCGTGGTCCACCCAGCGGGCCGGGAGAAAATCAGACATCCTGATCGGATACTCCCGGTTTTCGGGGAAAACCAAAAAGGGGTCCGCCTGGTTTTGCTCAATTATTTTCAGAACCTCTGCCCTGGTGGCTATAATTTCCATCGGATAAAAACTGCTGAATTCATCCACGCATTCAAAAGCCAGAACTTCAGCCTGTGGGAAGTGGGCGGGGTTAAAACTTCTCAACAGGTCTTTTCTCAACCCATTTCGGAGAACCCACCCGGTCTCAGCCTCATACTGAGCTCGAAGATAAGTAACTTTAGGATAGTTCCGGCCTTCCATTTTATATGGCAGATAATAGAAATAATAATCAGCCGGAGCTTCTAAAGGCTGGAAGACAAAATCTCCGAATTCGTTGTTGACTTCAACTGGAAAAATGTTTTTTACTTCCTGACCATTGGAGGCTGCAAACACCAGAACTCTCTTTTTCTCTGGCTCGGCGTCCGGTCGTCTCCAGGGAAGACGGACAAAAACGGAATCTGCCTTTTGTCGAACCCGGACTATGGCCCGATGGTTGCCCAAACCGGAATCCGGGTCCCAGTAAGCCAGCCGGTAAGGAATACCGCTGAGGCTCGGTTTTATTGAGTCTGGTATTTGCCCGGCATAGGTGTAAATCAGATTCATAATTAGCAGTACCAGAAAAAGCAAGCCTCCGCGGATATCTAGACAGATTTTGCGGATCTTTTCGGCAATCTGGAAAACCCGGGAAAAATTATCTTTGTTTAGAGAGAAAGCTAACATCCTGATTCTTTTCATTTTAATTTTCCTGTACATGTGATTAATATAGTCGGTCTTAAGCTGGTTACCGGGCTTGAGCTCCGACTCAGCCCAACCAGGTTTTCCGGCCTTGATATTATTACAAAAATTCAGCCCTTAGTTAAATTAAAATTAAGGTTGAAGCCTGATTTTTCATTTTTAATCCTTGATGGCCTCAAGGCAAAAAGCAGGGCGAAAAAACAAAAGGCAACCAGCACTATCTACTTTTTCAGCTCTTAATTATCTGAGCCAGTTTCTTTATTTCTTCAGGATTAAAGCGGGAGACGGATTCTTTAACTCCGATGAATTTCTTGAGAATAAATTTTTCCAGAGGATTAAGCTTTTCCAGAAGGAGCTCGCCACCGAGAATTTTTTTTACCCGGGCTGCCTGCCTCAGTTTCTCCGGAAAGGCCTGGTTAAACTGCTTTTCTGCTTTTTCTCCGTCGTACATACAGATTATGAAGAGAGCCAGGTCCTTTTTAATCAGAATCGACAGATTTTTATGGCAGAATTTCTTTATTTCCTTCTGGATTTTACCGGCCCGAATAGAGCCTCCGATGATTATCAGGCTAAACTCATCAAGCCCAGGCCAGTCCTCCTTACTTATATTACAGACCACAGCTTCAGACAGTTCTTCCTTCAGGATAGCCACAGCCTTATCAGTGGTTCCATACCGGGAAGCATAAACAATTAGAGTTTTTGACATTTACCCTTCCTTTCAAATATTCATTTATGATTGTACATTTTTTTCTGGTAGCAGGCAAAAATTAAGTCTTTAGAACCTGAATTTTTTTTCTGTAATAAACTGGTCTGCCAGACCTTATTGCTGAATTGATTTTTCCTCAAACTGCCTGACAGTGGAATGAAGTCACCTTTGAGGTGAAAATGAATTGAGCATATTTCTATAGCAGATGATGATTATTCTCAGTTCAGTGGCTTTTTTGACCCTGGCTTTGTAAATTGATATAAAGAGAGGCATGGTAGCTCCGGCGGTAATCAACTCAGGAAGCTTGAGGTTTTGAGCTTGAGCGAAATTGATTTCTGGTCTAAAGGGGAAGAAACAATTATTTTTGACGTCAAAAACCAAGATATATTTTAAATTTTTTTAGCTCAGGAAGGAGGTCTGATGAAGCTAAAATCTACAGCCTGGTTATTAGTTTTGTTGCTGCTGGTCGGATTGTTTCCTCTCCAGGGCCAGACTCAAAACCTGTCCGAGTTGCTTTCGGCCTTGAAGCCCAGGAATATCGGTCCAGCTAACATGAGCGGCCGAATTGGAGCCATCGAGGTGGTTTCTTCTGACCCCCGGATTATCTATGTTGGGGGAGCGGCCGGCGGTGTCTGGAAATCTACAGATGGAGGTTTTACCTGGAAACCAATTTTTGACAGCCAGCCAGTGGCTTCCATAGGAGCTATAACTGTTTTCCAGAAAAACCCTAACCTGGTCTGGGTGGGAACAGGTGAGTCCAAACCGCGCAATTCTGTAAGTGTGGGTCGCGGGGTGTACAGGTCCCTGGATGGTGGCCAGACCTGGCAGTTTATGGGGCTGGAAAAAACTGAAAAAATTGCCAGAATTATCATTCATCCTGACAATCCGGATGTGGTGCTGGTTGGAGCTTTAGGTGCTACCTGGGGAGACAGCCCTGACCGGGGAGTTTATAAAACTTCAGATGGAGGAAAAACCTGGAGAAAAGTTCTCTACGTGAACGAAAAGACGGGTCTGGCCGACCTGGCCATGAACCCTTCCAATCCCAATCATTTAATAGCCGCAATGTGGGAACACCGTCGTTATCCCTGGCACTTCATCTCTGGCGGTCCAGGGAGCGGAATTTATGTCAGCAAGGATGGAGGGGAAACCTGGACCAGACTGACCGAAAAGAATGGTCTGCCTTCCGGGGAACTTGGCCGCTGCGGCCTGGCTTTTGCCCCAGGCCGACCCAACATAGTCTATGCCTTAATTGAAGCCAGCAAAAATGGTTTTTACCGCTCGACCGATGGTGGTGATACCTGGACTCTGGTGAATAACGAGCCCGACATTCACAACCGGCCTTTTTATTACAGCCGCGTTGCAGTTAACCCGGCCAATGAGAATATTGTGTATCTTCTGCAGACTCAGCTCCGAGTCAGTGAAGATGGCGGCCGGACTTTTCGCCCCTTGACCACTTTTAATCAGGCCCATTCTGATTTTCATGCAATGTGGCTAAGTCCAGACGGAGAGACTCTGGTAGTCGGCAACGACGGTGGGGTCGTCATCAGCTACAACCGTGGCCAGACCTGGCGGTTTGTGGAAAATCTGCCCCTCGGTCAGTTTTATCACATTAATTACGACCTGCAGATACCTTACTATGTTTACGGTGGTCTTCAGGACAACGGGACCTGGGTTGGTCCGGCTTATGTTTTGAATGAAAGAGCCATTTATTTCTACCACTGGAAAAATGTAGGTGGCGGAGACGGCTTTGATGCTGCTCCTGATCCCGAACAGCCAGGCTGTGGCTATGGAATGTCCCAGGGAGGCAATCTGTATTACTTTGATATTAACCTTGGAATCACCAGATCCGCGGTGCCCACCGAATCTGAGGTCAAACACCGATTCAACTGGAACGCAGGTTTTGCTGTGGATCCTTTTAATCCGTCTACTATCTACCTGGGCAGCCAGTTTGTACACCGCAGCCGGGACAAAGGTCGTAGCTGGGAAATAATTTCACCGGACCTTACTACCAACGACCCTGAAAAGCAAAAACAAAGCCTGAGCGGCGGTTTGACTCTGGATGTGACCAACGCTGAAAATTACTGCACTATTCTGAGCATTGCCCCGAGTCCTATAAAAGAAGGGTTAATCTGGGTTGGAACCGATGACGGTAATGTTCAGCTGACCAGAGACGGCGGCAGGACCTGGGAGCTGGTTTCCCGAGTCTTGACTTCAGGTAAAAAGCCTCTGGTCCCAGCCGGAGCGGCGGTGCCTCATATTAAGCCAAGCCGGTTTGACGAGGCCACAGCTTATGTGGTTTTTGATGACCACCGCCGGGCAAATTTTACTCCTTATCTCTTCGTCACCAGAGATTATGGGAAGACCTGGAAAAGCCTGGTGACTCCGGAAATAGACGGTTATTGTATGGCCATTGAAGAAGATCCGGTCAACCCAAATCTGCTCTTTTTAGGGACAGAATTTGGGCTCTTCGTCAGTCTCAATAGCGGACAGAGCTGGTTTAAGTGGACAGCTGGCTTTCCAACCTGTCCGGTCTATGACCTGGCCGTTCACCCGAGGGAGCACGACCTGATTGTGGCCACTCACGGGAGAGCAATTTATATTTTTGACGATATCTCCCCGCTCAGAGAGCTTTCGGCAGAGGTCATGAAGAAGAAATTGCATTTGTTTAAGGTTAATGATGCCGTTCAGTTTATCAGCGGTCGCCTGACTTCTTACATGAGTCCAGGTGATGGCGAATATATAGCTGAAAATAAACCTCTGGGTGCAGCCATAACCTACTTCCTGACCCCAGCTGAAAGAAAAACTGAAGAAGAGACAGCCCCGAGCCCTGAAATGGTTCAGATGCGGGAAAGACTGACTCAGTTTGCCCAGAGGAGTGGAATGAATTTGGCTTCAATTGATCAGATGATGATGGGTGGAGGAAGGGTACAGATTACTATCCTGGACAGTCATGGAAGATTGGTCCGACAGATAAGCGGAACTGAACATAAAGGAATAAACCGGGTTTACTGGGACCTTAGAGAAGTTGAACCAGCTCCGCCAGATCAAGCAGTAATGACTGAGGCTCGCCAGGCTGCCAGCTTTTTTGGGGCCCGTGGCGGCCTGAATGTTCTGCCTGGGACCTATACGGTCAAGATTAAGTACGAAGGCCAGGAAGTCAGCCAGACTTTTGAGGTCAAGCCGGACCCCAGAATAAAAATCGACCTGAATTTATTAAAGACTAATTATGAAAAAGCTAAGGAAGCTCAAAAACTCTCAAGAACAGTCCAGATGCTCAGCCAGAGGCTGCAGCAGACCCAGCGGGCGTTCCAGACCATTCGCGAATTTTCCAGAGGCCAGAGAAATCAAAAAATGACCGAAGCCATCAAAAAGCTTGAAGCCACAGAGAAAAGATTAAAGGAACTTTCAGAAATACTTAATCCCACCCCGCCGAAACAGGGTTTGGCAGACCGGTCAGCCGGACTGATGGTCCAGGTAAACAGTGCCGTTGGCGGCATCATATCTGCCGGCTACGAACCCATTACCCAGACGGCTCAGGTCAGATATGATAAAGCCAGAGTTAAGTTGCACGAATATGTTAAACAGGTTAATGAGTTTTATGAAAAGGACATGTCGGAATTAAATAAGGCTCTGCAGGAAGCCGGTTTTACGCTGCTTCTGAACTATCCACCTATAAAAATAGATTGAACTGAGAGGAGTACTGGCGATAGTTAATGCGGCTCGACTGAAAAAAATAAAGATAGCTAAAGACCTGGGTAAGGGCGGCCTCAAGGCCGCCCTTTTTATTTTGGCGGACAGATTGATTTTCGAGGTAAGTTTCAGCCTGAAGTTAATCTTCAGTCTTCTCCTGTTCTTAGAAAGCCCAGTGCTTCAGTATTTATGAAAGCACTTATAAAGGTCTGACCAGACTATTTTTATTTTTGTTAAGAGTCTATAATGTAAGCACAATGAAAAAATTTCTAACTGGCATTTTATTTCTGATCTGCCTTTCTGCCCACCTCATCTCTGCTGACCTGAGGTTTGTAGTAATAGCTGATACCAATCCGGAATTCTTTAAACAGAAGGATTTTTCTCATTTTGAGCAAGTCATAGAACAGATAAACAGGCTGAAGCCAGACCTGGTGATTAACCTTGGAGACCTGATTTATGGATACGGTCTGAAAAGCACCAGACCTCAGTGGGAGAGATATCTTCAGGTAATAAAAAAAATCGAAGCCCCTTATTATCAGATTCCTGGAAATCATGATGTCTTCAATGAGCGGGCCAGACAGGTCTATCTCGATATTTTTAAGAGGTCTTACCTTTCTCTGGATTTTAAAAATTGCCACTTTGTCTTGCTGGATAACCTGGAAGATGGGCTATGGGGAAAAATCGGTTCGGAACAATTAGCCTGGCTGGAAAAAGACCTAACTAACCCTTACTGGGAATCAGCTTTTGTCTTTGTCCATATCCCGGTCTGGGATCTAAAAGCTCGAAACGTTCGTCAGGAGTGGAGGCAATTCTGGTTTGAAAAAATTCATCCCTTGCTGCCAAATGGTCGGGTTAAGGCAGTTTTTGCTGGCCACAGCCATCGCTTTGGGCCAACCAGAATTTATGACGGGATTTTCTACTACATTGCCGGCGGAGGCAGCTCCCGATTGCATAAAGAGTTTGTCCGGCGCGGAGGAGGCAATTTTTTTCTTCTGGTCGAAGTTTCCACCAACGGCTTTAAGGTTAATGTGGTCATGGGAAATCAGCTGCTCTCAGAACAGGAAGCAGACCTGCTTAAAGAGGTCTTTGGTCCTTTCTTTTACCAGCCCGACCTGAGAAATAGCAATAAGTAATTTTTGACATATCCTTCCATTCTGTATAGTTTAACAACAGATTACTCTGAAGGAGGAATAAAATGTCAGAAAAATCAAGACTGGTAACCTTTCTTCTATGCTGGATTTTTGGCCTTTTCGGTGGGCATCGTTTCTACGTCGGCAAAACAGGGACAGGCCTTATCTGGTTGTTTACACTTGGCTGCCTGGGGATAGGTTTTCTGGTGGATTTAATCTCAATCCTGCTGGGAAAATTCTATGATTCCAATAATAAACCGGTTCTCGCCTGGTTCAGACAGGTAAATTCCGAAGGCCAAGTGATAAGTTATCTGGTTTGAAAAAAGGAAGGGAGGGCTGAGGCCCTCCCTGGAGGGAATTTAGGTTAAGAAGGAAAACGGTTAAGGATGCTCAGGCCGCCCGGCCTAAAGCTCTAAGACATTCAGCTACCCGACCTACAGCCAGCACGTAGGCTGCTTCTCTCATCGGGAGCTTTTGTTTTTCCATTATTTCCACAACTTCCTGAAAAGCTTTTTTCATTTTCCTTTCAAGCTTCTCAGTAACTTCCTCTTCACTCAGGAAAAATCTCTGCAGGTCCTGAACCCATTCTAAGTAAGAGACTGTTACCCCGCCAGCATTGGCCAGAATATCCGGGCAAACCAGTACTCCTTTGTCATAAAGAATGCTATCAGCTTCGTTGGTGGTTGGGCCATTAGCTCCTTCCAGAATAATCCTGGCTTTAACCTCACTGGCATTACCCTGGTGAATCTGACCTTCTGTAGCGGCTGGAATCAGGATGTCACAGTTGAGGGCAATCAAGCTGTCGTTATCAATGGGTTCGGTCTCAGGGAAATTGACCACTGAACCGGTTTGCTTGACCTGTATTTCCAGTTCAAAAGGATCGATTCCTTTATCACTGTAAATGCCCCCGAAAATGTCGGTTATGGCTATTATTCTACAGCCTGCTTTGTGAACCAGCTTGGCTATTGAGGAACCCACATTGCCAAAACCCAGAATAGCTACCCTCCGGCCTTCAAAATTCATCCCCAGGTATTTTAGAGCTTCTTCCAGAACAAAAAATAACCCGGTTCCGGTGGCCATGGCCCTCCCCTGAGAACCCCAGAGGTTAACAGGTTTTCCGGTTACTACAGCCGGTTCTAAATAACCGCAGGCCTGACTGTAAGCGTCAGCAATCCAGGCCATGGTTTGAGCGTTGGTGAACATGTCAGGAGCCGGAACGTCTTTGTAGGGTCCGATAATATCTCTGATGGCAAGAGTATATTCTTTGGTTAGTTTCCTGAGTTCGTTTTCAGACATTTTGAGTGGGTCACAGATAACTGCTCCTTTGCCACCTCCGAAAGGCAGGTCTACCACCGCACACTTCCAGGTCATCCAGGTGGCCAGAGCTTTGCACTCACTGAGAGAAGCGCTGGGAGAAAATCTGATACCCCCTTTGGCTGGACCGCGAACCGTAGAGTGCTGGACCCGGAAACCGGTAAAAACTTCGGCTCTTCCGTCGTCCATAGTTATCGGAATGTGAACAATCAGCTCTCTTTCCGGGTGCTTTAAGCGCTGGTAAATCCAGGGTTCCAGGTCCAGAAAATTAGCAGCCTTTTCGAACTGAAGCGTAGCTTCAAAAAACGGGTCATATTCCTTCGCTTCCGGAATGGGGTGAATGTAATGAATCTTAGCCTTCTCAGGCATGTTTGCTCCTTTCTCAGAATATTTCCTTCACCAATAACCTTAACAATTTGCCATAGCCGGCTTTTTCAAAACGACTTATAGGAATTTTTTGGCCGCGATAATAGAGATAGTGAGCGGTAATTTTAACCTGGCTTGATTTGTGAGCAGATTTTTGGCGCGGTCTGATTTTATGGATTTCTGGAAATTTTATAATTCTGGCTTTCTGCTTAAAATCCTGCTCTTTTTCTGTGGCCGGCGTGACCAGAGGAATAACGTTTTTCATTTTAGCCTCCATCAGGATAAAGGCAATATTTGTGCCAATATTAAGTTATTGATATTAAAGAATATAAAATTAGAAATAGAAATAATATTGCATTTTGCGATATTGCAAATTGCGAGATATCACCCTTTTGAGGCTTTTAGCTTGCGGAAAAGTGTGGCCGGGTGAAGACCGAGGATTCTGGCGGCCTGGCTTTTGTTGTAGGAAGTATGTTCCAGAACCTTTTTGATATAAGATTTTTCCAGTTCTTCCAGAGTCGGCCAGTGACTGGTCAGGTTATTCAGAAGTTCATTTTCAGAAAACAGTGCCTGCTGTCTTATTTCCTGGGGGAGAAAGTTCTTCTGGATGGTTTCAGAATTATATAGAGACATCACTCTTTCTACAGTGTTCCTGAGTTCACGGACGTTTCCTGGCCAGGAATAATTTAACATGGCCTGAGCAGCTTCGGGTTCAATTCCTTTGAAATTTCTTTTTATTTCTCTATTGAACTCTTCCATAAAAAACAGAGCCAGAGGAATTATATCTTCTTTTCTTTCCCTTAAAGGGGGGATATTTATCGGGACAACATTTAGCCGGAAGAACAGGTCCTGACGGAAGCGGCCTCGCTCGGTTTCCCTGGCCAGGTCGTGGTTGGTAGCTGCTATTATTCGGACATTAACCTTGATAGTTTGAAATCCACCCAGTCTGGTAAAGGTTCCGTCCTCTAACACTCTGAGTACCTTGGCCTGAATGGCTAGCGACATATCTCCGATTTCATCAAAAAAGACCGTTCCTTCATCAGCTTTTTCCAGCAGACCAATTTTTCTCCTTCGGGCGTCAGTAAAAGCCCCGGCTTCATAGCCGAAAAGCTCACTTTCCAGAAGGTTTTCAGGGATGGCCGCACAATTTATAGCCACGATGGGTTTTTCTGCTCTGGGGCTGTGGTAGTGAATAGCCCTAGCCAGAAGTTCTTTGCCGGTTCCACTTTCCCCTTGCAGCAGTACCGTAGTTTTATCTGAACGGGCTACCCGGGCCGCTATGTCCAACACATCTTTCATCTTCTGGCTCTCGGCTACAATTTTTCCAAGATAATAACGCTGTTTTTCCTTTTCGAAAGCATCTAGAAACCTTAATCTTAGAGAAAGAGTCTCCAGGGCCCTCTGAACTGTGGTTTTTAGCTCGCTCAATTTGAACGGTTTCAGCAGGTAGTCATAGGCTCCAAGCTTCATAGCTTCTACTGCTTTTTCCAGTATTTCGTAGGCTGACATCATAATGACGATGATTTCCCGATCAACGTCTTTGATTTTCTTAAGAACTTCAATCCCTGATATTCCTGGTAGCACCAGGTCAAGCAAAACCAGGTGGGGTCGGAAATTTTCCAATAGTTCCAGGGCTCTTTCCCCGGATTCTGCCAGGATAATTTCATAACCTTCCTTTTCAAGAGCCTTTTTTAGATTGTTAAGAGTCAGAAGTTCATCATCCACCAGCATAATCGAATAAGTCTTCAAGCTATGACCTCCTCATCTTTGCCTGTTAACCGACCTTTCTGCCTGATTGGAAGGATGACAGAGAAAGTGGTTCCAGTTCCAGGCTGGCTCTGAACCTGGATTTCACCGCCGTGAGCTTTGATGTAGGAAAGGCTGATACTCAATCCAAGACCGGTACCCTGGGTTTTCTTGGTGCTAAAAAATGGGTCAAAAATTTTTTGCTGGTCTTCTGGACTGATACCTATTCCAGTATCAGAAATGTCCACCTGAACCCGGTCTTCAAACTTAACCTTAGAGGTGATTACGGTCAGCCTTCCTCCTTCGGGCATGGCCTGGGCAGCGTTGATGAAAATGTTGGTTAAAACCTGACGGAGCTGATTGAGGTCGGCTGTAATCACTGGCAGTTGAGGGTTTAGCCGCTTTTCGATTTTAATTTTCTTAAACAAAGGCTGATGGCTTAAAAAGCTCAGCGAATCTTCAATTAATTGATTAAGATTGACCTTGGTGAATTGAGGTGGGGCTGGACGGGCAAAATTCAACAGCCCTCTAATGGTCTGGGAGATACGGTAAACATTGTCCAGGACAACTTCAATCTGCTGTTTTTTCTGCGGGTCATCGGTATCTTCAAGCAAAATTTCCAGGAAGGAAGATATCCCCAGCAGGGGATTGTTGATTTCGTGAGCTGCTCCCAGAGCTAACTGGCTCAGTGCGGAAAGCTTTTCGTATTCGGCCAGCCTGGTTCTCAGTTTTTCTTTTTCGGTAACGTTTTCAATCAACATGGTGATACCAAGAAGTTTGTCGTTGCCGTTTCTGATTGGGAAGAAAGCCAGGTTAAAATATTCTTCTCCATGGCCCCGATTCAGTCTTTTGGCCGGGAGCTGATGGACTGTGCCTTGCTGTATTGTCTCCAGAAAAGCCTGCTCTATGGTCTGGTCTTTAAGACAGGGAATTATTTCAAAAATTTTTGAACCTTTTTTAAAGCTTTCCATATTAAAAAGGCTCAGAAAATGCCGGTTAAAATGAGTAATCCGGCCTTCCAGGTCAGTTCCAATCAGCCCCAGAGAGATACTGTCAATTAAGTGCATAATGTACTCTTCAGAAAGTTGCAGCTCGGTGGCCAGCCGCTGGCTTTCCAGAATTTTTTTCTCCAGCTCCTGGTTAATCAGGTCCAACTGCAGGCGCCGTTCCCGGCATTCCTCCAGAGCTTTGACCAGATTAGTAGTCAGCTTTTTAATAAGTGAAGTTACCCTTCTGGAATAAAGGTTGGAGATGATTATCAGAAACAGGAAAGATGGCAAAAAAAAGTAGAGGATGATGCGGTTGAAACGACGTACCGGAAACATGGCTTCTTCGAGGTCCATTTCCGAAGCTAAATAAATACTGGTTCCAGGTAAATGTTGGTAGGCACAGAGGACCTCCTGGCCGCGGTAGTCCAGGTGGATAATGACTCCCTTTTCTCCGCGGTGGGGATTGGTTTCTCCTGTGTAAGCTTTTTCGGCGAAAGGAAAAGCTCCGAGTTTGGTCGGGGAAAGTATCAAGCCGTCATTGCTAAGCAGAAAAAGTTCGCTGGTTTTTCCCAGCCGCAGGTCAGAAAGAAGGCTGTAAAGATAGTTCAAATTGATGGAGGCTCCCATCACTCCGATAATTTGGTTGTGTTGATTTCTCAGTGGTTGAGAAATCACCATAACGTTTCCATTCGCAATTTCAGAATAAAAAATGTCAGAGATATATGATTTTCCCTGAATAGAGGCCTGGAAATAACTCCGGCTGGCGATATTTCCAGAAAGAGAACGGTTGAAGGACTTAACCAGATTCCCTTCCCTGTCAGCCACAAAAATAAAATCATACCACTTTTTTTCCTGAATCAGGTTTAAGAATAATTTTTCCTGTTCCTCGAGGTTTTCCAGGTCCGAACTATTTATCCTGGCAGCGGAAGCCAGGTCGGTCAGGCGGTCTTCCAGAAAGAGTTTAATAGTTTTAATGTTTTCCTGAACTGCCCCGGACAGCTGGGCATTAATCTGATTTTTAATCATCCTGGATATTTCCAGGTCAAGCACTCCCAGGAGAATGATAAAGGGCAGGGCAAAGATTGTCAGAGTGAGAAGAGTATTTCGGTAAGTTAGCCTCTTAAAGTATTTGGAAGCCAAATTAAGCTGCTCCGCTTCAGGTAATCATTCTAACAAATCGGGCACATTTTTTCATCTTTTTCTCCCGGGCTTCTAAGACCGATGGGCGAATCAAACATTAAAAGAGTTAAGGGTTTTGAGATTATCTTCCAGATGATAGATGATTATTGACTGCAGCACTCTGCCCAGTTGTTTCCAGTCTTCTGGTTGGAGTTCGACTTCTGGCTTCAACTCGGGCGGGTTTTTCTTAATCCAGTCTATAGCCTGAAGGAGAGCCAGGCTGAGCTCAATTTTTTTTTCAGGGGCGCATTTTTCACAAACCACTCCTTCTTTCTGCGGTTCAAGCCAGGCCCGGTTTTTTACAGGCTGGTGGCACTTCTGGCAAACCCGGAAATCAGGTAGCAGGCCGTTTATTTTGAGCAGCCAGTGCTCAAAATAGCGTGTCAGGTAAGTTATTGATTGACCTGAGCGAGCGGCCCGAAGCAGGCTCAGCAGCAGCCGGTAAAGCAGGTCTTCTCGGCTCCGACTGGGAGAAAACTTTTCGGTCAATTCGGCCAGATAGGCAAAAGCACAGTTTACCTTAGGATCTTTCATTATTTCAAAATAGGACTCCAGGAGGTCGCAGTTGCTGATGGTAACTAATTCGTGTCTTTCTTTCTCATAGTAGAAAATTTTCACCACTGAAAATGGTTCCAGGCTGCTGCCGAAGCGGTTGTTAAATTTTCGGGCTCCCTTGGCTATTCCCCGAACAAGACCTTTATCCCGACTGAAAAAAACTACCAGTTTGTCTTGCTCAGCCAGGTTCTGGGTCCTGAGGATGATAGCTTCCGCTTGGTCTAAAGGCATGACTGGAAAATACCGATTCTTCTCTAATTTATCAGCCAGTTTATGGATACCGGTAACCTTTTCTTTAAGAGCTTACTGCTCTGTTGCTACGAATTGTTTCAGGTTTTCTCTGGTTATTTTTATATTTTTTACTACTGCTCCTCTTTTGCCAAAAGGTTTGCCTGTCAGTCCATTGAGAGAGAAGCTCACTCCGCCAGCATTTCCCAGGTTGATTACCAGCTCGGATTCAGCCCGGACACTGGTCTTAAAACCTTCCAGTTTCAAACCATCCAATACCAGGTTGCCATCGGCAAACACTTGAACCCAACAGTCTTCGTTGAAAATAAGTTCTATTTCCAGTCCGTTTTCAGGTTTTGGTTCAGAGATGGCAGTTTGTGGTTCTGATTGTTCTGATGGAGAGATGGCTAAGATGACAGAATCTTCAGACCCGGAAGTGGCAGCCTTTTGAGCATCGGAGTGTTTTGATGTGGTTTTGATTGACATATATATTAGAAAAACAAACAGAAATAGGACTATGACTGAAAGGGTTACCCAGATCACCTTGTCCAGACTGATTTCTTTTTTTTCTTTTGACCCGGAGAAGGCGACTGAGGCTTCTAAGGTCTTCGGACGATTTACGGTTTCTGGCATTAGCCTCGGTAACCATTCAGCCGGCTCCAGGCCTATGGATTTAAGATAAGTTTTTAAAATCTGCCTGGTAAAAAAACCTCCAGGCAGCAGGTCAATCCGGTCGTTTTCTATGGCTTCCAGGTGTCTCAGGCCAATCTTGGTCTGAAGAGAAATATCCTTAAGCGAAAGGCCCCTGGCTTCCCGTTCTTGCTGCAGCTTCTTTCCTAAGCTTTCCATCGACCTAGTTAAATTTTAATTTAGGTTGCGGTTTCAGTCAAACGTTTTATTTATAAGCTCTTATTTTGACAAGAGCGAGACTGGATGACCTGACTCTTGAAGTTCTGGGTGAGCAGCTTTTTCCGCTCCGGGTACCAGGCCTTTTAGTTCAGATTCGGAGAAACCTGGAGACCGAAGTTACGCTGCCCAGAGTACCCGTAACCACTCCACCAGCATTCAACCAGATTATCTGCCCGAGATTTAGCGGACGAAGGATAAAGAGCTCTCGGGCAGCTCCCAGAGTTGAACCGACATAAATCGGGAAAATTTTTATGAGCAGAAACAGAATGAAAAGAGAAATCAGGCTGCCCAGCAATCCCAGAACAAAACCTTCTATAAGAAAAGGAATTCTAATAAAAGTGTTAGTGGCACCAACCAATCTTAAGATTTCGATTTCGTTCTTCCGGGCAAAGACGTTGAGTCTAACCACGTTGGAGATGATGAAGAACGAAGCCAGAATAAGGATACCTCCCAGAAAAAAACCCACAGCTTTGACGATGCGGCTCAGGGAATCCATTTTTTCTACCCATTCCTGGTTGAACTGAAAGTCAACCACTCCCTTTAAGCTTTTTATGTGTTCCATGAAATGGACGATAGCAGACAGGTTGAGAATTTTTTCTTTCAATTTGACCTCAAAGGCGGGAGGAAAGGGATTGGTCTTCAGGTTGTCAAGAATGTCCTTAAGCTCGGGAAAATTTTGGGAGAAGCGACGCAGGGCATCTTCAGAAGAAACATAAGTTACCTGGTCTACCAGCTCGGAAGCCAGAATCCGAGCTTTGATTAATTCCAGCTCTTCGGGCTTCAGTTTCTTATCCAGAAAAAAGGAAATGGCCAGGTTATTGGAAAGTTGCTGGCCGAGATGGGTCAGGTTATTGGATAAAGCCAGGAAAATTCCAATTACCAGAAAAGAAAAACCGATGATTAAGGTCGAAATCAGGTTGCGGCCTCGAAATGACCAGAGGTTGCTGGCCGCCGCCTTGATCAGATACCAGAGTTGTCTAAAAATCATTTCTTAATTTCCCTACCAATGATTTTCCCTTTTTGGAGAAAGAATATTTTGTCTCCAAAATGGCGGATCAGTTCCCGGTCATGACTGCCAATGATGACCGTGGCTCCCTGTTTGTTAATTTCCTTAAAGATAGTCATAATCTCAAAAGCCAGTTCCGGGTCAAGATTGCCAGTTGGCTCATCAGCCAGCAGAATTTTTGGATTGTTGACTATCGCTCTGGCAATGGCCACGCGCTGCTGCTCGCCGTAAGAAAGTCTCTGAGGAAAATCCCACATTTTATTATGCAGATTTACCTGACGGAGAGCATTGAACACCCGGCGACGAATTTCTTTGTAAGGGAGACCCAGAACTTGAAGGGGAATGGCCACGTTCTCAAAGACTGATAGATGAAACAGCAATCGGAAATCCTGGAATACTATCCCCATGGTCCGGCGCAGTTTGTATATTTTATGGTCAGGTATTTTTAGGATATTGACCCCATCAATTAAAATCTGACCTTCGGTCGGCAATATTTCCCGGAAGATTATTTTCAACAAAGTGGTTTTCCCGGAGCCGCTGGGACCGGTGATAAAGCAAAAATCTCCGGTGTTGATTTCTAAAGAAACATCGGATAAAGCCCAGTGTGGTTTTTGGTACTGCTTCCAGATGTGATAGAGTTCAATCATTAAAATTCAGCAGCAATTTTTTTATTTTTTGGTCAGCCGGTCCAGAGCTTCCTTTAGCAGGACCTGGGCTTTTTTCGGCTCAGCCTTTCCTTTACTGGCTTTCATCACCTGGCCCAGCAAAAATCCCAGAACCTGAGCTTTTCCCTGAAGATACTGGCTGACCGGTCCCTGGTTGTTTGACAGAACCTCCTCGATGATAATCATAAGGGCCTGGTCATCAGCGATGGGCTTAAGGTTCAGCTTTTCTATTATTTTGTTCGGGTCTATTATTGATTTAATTTCTTTTATAAGCTCAGTTTCTTCAGTAATTACTACCTTATTCTTTCCCTCTTTTTCCATTTTTTCTAATTTTATTTTTTCTGCTTGCTCGAGCATTTCCGAGAAAACTTTTTCTTTGGCCATGGTCATAGTGATGGTCTGGTTTTCAACCAGCTTAATCAGTTCAGCCAGAGATTCTGGCGGAACGGGGAATTCTTCTATGGTCAGATTTTTTTCTTTCAAATACTGCAAAACTTCTCTCATTATCCAGTTGCTGGCCTGCTTCGGGTTTCCGGTTGCTCTGGCTGTGGCTTCAAAATAGTCGGCCAGTATTCGGCTGGTGGTCAGCACTCTGGCATCATAAAGGGGGAGTTGGTATTCCCGGACAAAGCGGTCGATTTTTTCCTGGGGAAGTTCGGGTAGGCTGGCAGCCACTTCTCTGACCAGGTCTTCGGAAATCAGGAGAGGTGGCAGGTCCGGGTCAGGGAAATAGCGGTAGTCATGAGCTTCTTCCTTGGTTCTTTGAGGGACCGTCTGACCGGCTGAAGCGTCCCAGCCCCGGGTTTCCTGGACGATTTTTTCCCCTCGCTCCAGCAGGGTAATTTGACGGCTGGCTTCGTATTCCAGAGCCCGGGCCAGAAATCTGAAGGAATTAAGATTCTTGACTTCAGTCTTTATTCCAAATTCTGTGGAGCCAGCCGGTCGGACAGACAGATTAGCATCGCAACGCAAATTCCCCTCTTCCATATTACCGTCGCAAATTTGCAGGTACTGCAGCAGAGTCCGGAGATTCTGGACAAACTCAACTGCTTCTTCGGCTGAGCGCAGGTCGGGCCGGCCGACAATTTCCAGGAGGGGAAGGCCGCAGCGGTTAAAGTCAAGGTAGGTTTTCTCCGCTGAATCTGGAAAGCCTTCATGAAGAGATTTTCCGGCGTCTTCTTCCAGATTGATTCTTTCAATCCCCACGATTTTTTTCTGTCCGTTTACTTCAATTTCTAAATATCCGTTTTCGGCTACGGGCAGATGATACTGGGTTATCTGATAACCCTTTGGCAGGTCAGGATAAAAATAATTTTTGCGGCTGAAAAGAGATTTCAGGTTGATTCTGGCTTTAAGAGCCAGGGCCAGCTTGACTGCCATCCGGACAGCTTCCTGATTAATAACCGGCAGGCTTCCTGGCAGTCCCAGGCAAACAGGGCAGGTCAGACTATTAGGGGTTTTTCCGAATTCGGTGCTGCAGCGACAGAACAGTTTAGTCCTGGTCTGAAGTTGAGCATGAATTTCCAGGCCGATAACAGTTTCGTATTTCATGGCTAAAAGGAAATGATTATAACACAAATCTGCTGCTGGTAAAAAAGCTGTTTAATTCAGCGGATGTGCTTGTGATTATCTGGCAAAAAGAAACATAAACCAGCCAAATGCCAGAGAGGCAACCGTCATTATTAAAAAAAGTGTAAGTCCATACCTTAGACGGGCTTTCAGATTATCTCGTCGGATGAGTGACAGGGTAAGAGAAACCAGAAAAGCGTACAGGACCATGGTGAAAAGATGGCTTTCCAGGATCATTTTTTCTTCCCCCTGGCGATATCCCAGGCATCTAGAGCTACCAGATAATTCAACAGCCCGGCTCCCGCTAAATAAGCTGTTCCGAACTCAAAAGAGACTCTTTCAAGCTCTCCCAAGCCTATGGGCAAAAACCTTGAAAGAATGTAGAGCAAACCATTTCCCAGGTCTGAAAAAAAAGCCAGTAAAGTTAACGGGTTCTCAGCCTGCAGGGAGTATATTTTCCCGCCCATAACCAGCCCCATCAATGACATCAACCCGATGGAGACAAAAAGAAGAAGGCCTCTCCAGTATTTTTTTAAATAGATATGGCCAAGACCCGGGACCAGCCAGCCCAGAAAACCAGCCGTCAAAGCTTTTGTTTTCATCAGCACTTATCTTAAAATAAAACCAATGATTGTTCAAGTAAAAAGCGAAAATATTTATTAGCCAGATGTTGGTTGACAGTGGTTTTCGGAGTAAAATCTGAGAATGCCGGAATTACCTGAAGTTGAAACTATAGTCAGAGGTCTAAGCCCTCTCTTAAAAGGAAAAAAGGTCAGGGATTTCTTTTTTTTGTCTTCACATCTATGGTTCAGGCAGCCTTCTAGCCTGAAGCCTGATGATTACCGGGCAAAAGTTATCAGGTCGATCAGGCGCCGGGGCAAGATGGTTATTTTTGAGTTTGAAGAAGGGCTGGGGTTACTGGTGCATCTGAAGATGACCGGACAGCTCTATCTCGCTGAAAAACACCTGCCTGTGGACAAACATACCCATGCCCGGATGACCTTTTCTGACTTCAACCGGGAGCTTCGCTTTCGAGATGTTAGAAAATTTGGTTTTTTGAGCTGTCTCCAGCTCAAAGAGATTGAGAAGAAGTTGAATTCAGAGCTTGGGCCAGAGCCGCTCCAGATAGATTTTCCAGTCTTCCGGAGACTGCTGCAAAGGCATGGACAGAAAAGGATCAAAGGCTGGCTGCTGGACCAGAAAATTCTGGCTGGAATAGGCAACATCTATTCAGATGAAATTCTGTTTGGGGCTGGTTTCCACCCCGAGCGAAAGGCAGCCAGTCTGTCTGAACTGGAGGCCAAGCGTCTTTTCAGAGTCATGAAGAAAGTTCTCAAGCGAGCTATTGAGTTAAAAGGTTCATCGGTCAGTGATTATGTGGACTCCCAGGGTGAAAAAGGTGGCTATCAGCGAGAACACCAGGTTTATGATCGAGAGGGTGAGCTCTGCCGTCGTTGCCGGAAAGCTACCATCAGACGGCAGAGAATCTGCGGCCGCAGCTCTTTTTATTGCCCTAAATGCCAGGTCTAAACTGGAGAGATGAAGTTTTAGAGCCAGTCCTGATTGAAAAAATAGCTCTATTGGGTTATATTTAACTCTAAATCCTGGCTGCCCCTGTAGCTCAGTATGGATAGAGCAAGGGATTCCTAATCCCTGTGTCGCCAGTTCGAGTCTGGCCAGGGGCACCAGATGATATGGTCATGAGGGGGATAGAAATCATCGGTAGATTCACCTTAAAAGGTGATAAAATTGCCATTTTAGTGTTTTATTAGTTATGATTGAGAAAAAGGAAATTTAAAAAGAGAGGACTAAAGATGAACAGAGTGATTCTATTGGACTTTGAGGATAAGGATAAGGAATATTTTGAGCAGGAAAATATCGATACCTTTCTTATTCACACTTCTGATTTTGCCAGTCTGCCGGCCATTCTGCCCGAAGCTAAAACCATTTTCTATCAGATGAACTGGCCGGTAGAGAAAGAAGTTTTACCGGCCGGGCTGGCTGAAAAAATCCAGGAGATGGTTAATTCGGGCACCAGAGTAGTTTGTTTTGTGGGCAAGGGCCATCTGTACCAGCTTACCGGAGTCATAGGTGCCTACCCTGATATTCATTTTCAGGAAATGACCCCGGGGGAGAGTTTGCTGGTTAACCCGGAAATGCCTTTTAAGCTTCTTTTTGATAGATTCTCTGAAAATATCGCTTTCATATACAAATTGCTCCCCAATTCTTTCGGGGCCGATATCTGGGAAGTTCCGATGGCCTTAAACGAAAGTTGCAGGATTGTGGCTAAAAGTCTGGATGGGGTGCCAGTTTCTTTAATTATTAAAAAGGGAAGGGGATTTATCTGGTTGCTGCCCTGGTTCGGTCAGAATAACATCAGGGTAGCCGACTTTATCGTCAAGGACGTTTTTCCGCTGATGGAATTACGGGGAAAGGAGGCTGGTCCGATGGATTGGATTGATAAAGAGGAATACCTGTTTCCGGAAATCAAGAAGCTGTTTCTCCAGAAGGAAGAGGAGAAGAAAAGGTTTGAGGAAAGAATTAAGGAGCTGGATGAAAAAATTAAGACCCTGAGAGAAACCCAGCAGGAAGAGTTCAACCGCCTTCTGAAAGCCGAAGGCCGAGAACTTAAAGAAGCTGTGAGCCAGGCTTTCAAATACCTTGGCTGGGGCAAAGTGGTGGATGTGGATGAATACTGGAGGAACGTCATAAGGGATAAAGAAGAAGACCTGTGGCTGATAGAAGATACCAGTCAGCCAATTGAGGTTTGTTTGCGCAAAGAATTTTTGATTCTGGTTGTAGTCCGCAGCAGCAAAAACTGGGCTACCGACGATGATTGTATTCTCCTTCAGAGGTTCAAAGGGCGGAGAATGCAGGAATTTGATAACACCAGAATGAAAGCTATCCTGGTGGGTAATTATTTTTGCCTTCAGGAAGCCAAACTTAGGAACAATCCCTTTTCTCAGCATCAAGTTGAAGAGGCCGAAAAAGATGGTAACGGACTGTTAACAACTTACGAGCTTTTTAAGGCTGTCAAGGCTGAAAAAGAGGGTTTGATTGCCAGAGAAGAGATAAGAAAGCAGCTAAAGGAAAAAACTGGACTAATCCATTTTACCTATTAGTCCTTCCAAGTCCTAACATTAATCAGGCTGGCCCAGACCTCATTCATCTTCCTGGGCTTGGAATTCACTGGAAATTATGATAAAAAATGTCCTTAAGGAGCGAAGATGAAAAGAACTGAAAGGAAACAGCTGAAAGAGAACGAGCTGGCCACTGGTTTGAGCCGCTTTGTAAAATGGGTCAGAGAACATGAAAAACAGTTCATGGCCCTGGCTTTAAGTCTGGTAGCCATACTGATTGTAGTGGTTTTGGTCAGGCTGGTAATCGATTATCAAAAGAGCCGCGAAGCCCGGTATCTCAGTGAAGTTTTAACTCTGAGAGCTGAGCTGGGCCAGAAACCGGAAAACCTGACCCGGCTTGAAAGTCTGGCTAAAAAAACCAGGTACGGCCGGATAGCCAGTCTGGCTCTGGCAACTTATTATATGGAGAGAAATAATCTGGAGAAGGCTGAAGAGCTTTTGCTCCAGGTTAAAGACAAAGGTCGGGACCTGGTTCATTATCAGATTCTTGATCTGTATGCTCAGCTTCAGGTAAAACGTGGTTCCTATGACCGGGCAGTGGAAATTTATCAGCAGATAGCTAAAGAGAAGCCAAAAGTTTATCCGCTGGATGTGGTAAAATTTCGGCTGGCTGATTCTTTAGAAAAAAAGGGTGACCTGAACCAGGCAGCGGAAGTTTACCGTCAGCTACAGAATGAATATCAGAATACCTACTATGGATATCAGGCTGCTCTGAAGGCTATGCAGCTTGATTCCTCCAGGAGAATAGAATAATCTCCTTGTTTCTTGAAAGAGCAGGATTATAATAGGATTTGAGATAATAGAAAGGAGGAAGTTATGGCTTATAAGATTACTGAAGATTGTATTAACTGCGGTGCCTGTGAGCCTGAATGCCCCAATCAGGCTATTTCTCCGGGAGATGAACGTTACGAAATTAACCCTGACAAGTGTACCGAATGTGTTGGCTTTTTTGACGAACCGCAGTGTGCGGCAGTTTGCCCCAGCAACGCCTGCGTTCCGGACCCTGACCATAGGGAAAGCCGGGAAGAACTGGAAGCCAAGGCCAGAAGGCTTAAAGGCAATTAATCAGCTTAGTTTTAAGAACGGGAGCGGGCCAGCGCTCCCGTTTTTTTCTAAAAAATAAATATGGCTACAGGCAAAAGGTGGGTTAATTATGTTCTTTTTATCCTGACGGTAATCTCCACTTTTTTTGTTGGATTTCTCTGGGCTATAAATTATCTCTTTGCCGACCAGAAACTTGAAGAAATGTCTAACTTAATTGGCTGGCAGCTCATATTTAACCCGGTTCTGGTCAGGCTCAGTTTGATTTATTCAGTATCTTTACTGGTAATTCTTCTTGGACATGAGCTTGGACATTATCTAACCTGCCGGCGCTATGGTATCCAGGCCAGTCTACCCTTTTTCATTCCGGCTCCAAATCTGATAGGTACGCTTGGCGCTTTTATTAAGATAAGGTCTTCTTTCACCAGACGGGAACAGCTATTTGATATCGGAGCCAATGGACCACTGGCCGGTTTCTTTCTATCAGTTCCAGCACTCTTTTTCGGACTCCGCTTATCCAGAATAATTCCAGCTCTGCCAAGAGAAAGTTCCATCTTATTCGGTGAACCGCTGCTTTTAAAAATATTTGTCAGGTTGATTTTAGGACCAGTATCAGAAGGTCAAGATCTGATTCTCCACCCTCTGGCCGTAGCCGGCTGGGTAGGTTTGCTGGTAACCTCTTTTAACCTGTTTCCCATCGGACAGCTTGATGGCGGGCATGTTTTCTACGCCCTTTATGGAGAGAAAGCCAGAAGACTGTCTCTGTACGTCATCCTGGCCCTAGTTGTCCTCGGTTTCTTTTTCTGGGCTGGCTGGTTGGTCTGGGCTTTGCTGGTCTATCTTTTAGGTCATAAACACCCGGACATTCTGGCCGAAAAAACTCCACTTGACATAAGAAGAAAAGTTGCGGCATGGCTCCTGCTGGTTGTTTTCATACTGTCTTTCATACCAGCTCCGGTTTCCGGGAGCAGTCTTCGCGACTTTTTCCGATAAAAGAATGGAGTTTGGGGTTCCAGATAAAAGATTTTCACAATTTTTGTGGAAAAGGTTGTGAAAAAGTCCGGGGAAAATGTAATTTATTCGTTTGAATTTATTAGATTTACAACAATGTGCACAATAATTGGTCAGCGGAAAAATTATCCGCTAAGGCTTGCCAAATGCTGGTTATATAGATAAATTTAGAAGAGACCTTAAATGCAGGAAAAAAGCTTCAAAGAGGTAGAATTAAAATTCAACCAGTTGCGGAAACAGTTCCTTCGGGGGGAGCTGACGCGGGAGCAGTTTGCAGGTTTTCTTAAGGAATTGAGGTTGCTTGACAGAGAGGGCCGCTGCTGGATGATTGGAGCTCAAAGCGGCAAATGGTATTATTATGACGGTAAAAACTGGATTCAATCAGAACCACCGGACAATGGTCGGGATCGCATAATATGTCCCGATTGCCATTATCAAAATGCCCCTGAGACCAGAACCTGTGAGCGGTGTGGAGCAATTCTGGTCATGACTTCAACAAAAATTGCCTGTCAGCATTGTGGCAGTCTGATTTCAATGAACCTCAATGATTGTCCTTTCTGCGGGCAGCCGGTCAGTTTTACAATTACTGAAAGACTGGACGGAAGCCAGAAAAAATCAAAGGAGCCGGCCGGTCGAATTACTGCTTCAGACATGGTTTATTTGAGTTCAGTGGACCAGAAAACTTTTCTCTTGTTCCTGGGTGGTCTGGGAATATTCATTGGGATTCTATTAGGCTTGCTGGTGGGCTCGACTGCCTTTTTTCCTAACCTGGTTTCGGTTCTACCCGATTTCCTAAAAGAAATGCAGGGCAAATTGATTGGCGGGTTGGTGTTTAGCTTCCTTGGTGGAGTTCTGGGTTTTCTGCTGGGAGCAGTTTCTGGTTTTATTCTGGCTATCTTATTCAATTATTCCATTTATTTTTTTGGGCGGCCAGGATTCAGATTAGAAAGGGCCAGGAAAAAGGTTGAAACTAAGTAGCTATTACAGTTTGTCTCCTGTCTTCAGAGAGAGCTTTTAATCCGGTTTAAGGCGTAGGCTATCTGACCTAAAGAGAGAGATTCATCGCCTGGCGAGTAGAACACTGGCCTTAAAACCTCAAAACCGTTCTTTTTTAAGCTTCTCTCCACATTTTCTGTCAGAATTCGATTAAGAAATACCCCTCCAGTGATAACCACAGTTTTTATCCCGTATTCTTTCCTGGCCAGGAGAGCCATACGATTGATGACTTCCACCAGAGTCAGATGAAACTTAAGGGCAATGGTTTCTTTTTTGACTCTTTTTTTAAGGTCAAAAACTATTTCTGATATAGCTGGAGAAAAGTCAATTCTGCAAGGAAGAAAATCTGTTTTAAGGTCATAATCGTATAGCTGCTTTCTTTTTAATAGAGCAGAAGAGGCGGCGGCTTCCAGCCGGGAAGGAGCTTCAGCTTCATACTCCACCCTCTGAGGGGCCAGTCCGCAGATGAAAGATACAGCGTCAAAAAGACGTCCTGCGCTGGAAGTAAGCGGGCTGTTGACCCGGTTTTCTATCATTTTAACTACCATTTCCAACCTGCCGGGCGGGACTGACTGAAGCGACCTGATTTCG
The DNA here is from genome assembly GCA_964422165.1 of uncultured Eubacteriales bacterium. GTDB lineage: Bacteria > Acidobacteriota > Aminicenantia > Aminicenantales > Saccharicenantaceae > Saccharicenans. The sequence goes on from CAYQZX010000022.1 coordinate 40,051, forward strand.
GGAAATCGACGACCAAAAGCCTTTGTAAGATAGGAAACTGCCATGCGCCAGGGCTCTTTTGAAGCGGCGTCGCCACCAGGAAGTGGCAGGTAATCGAAATGGGCCAGTCGCTGGTAACCTGAATAATCAGCTACCAGAAACTCACCTCCCCAGGCCTGACCATCGGGGCCATAGCCAAAACCATCAAAACTGACCCCTAGGAATTTCAGCCCAGGCCGAACCTGATGCTCAACGAGAGGTGCCAGGCTGTGGGCAAAATGATGCTGAACCCGAAAATGAGTAATTTTTAATTCTTCAGCCAGCCGGCTGCTTCTGAAATCGGGATGTAAGTCGCTAACTACCACTTCCGGCTTGAAACTGAACAGCTTTTTAAGATGAGCGAGGGTTTCTTCAAAATAACAGAAGTTCTGATAGTCATCAAGGTCGCCCAGGAATTGAGAAGTTACTATGTAGCCATTCTTGTATATTGAGATGGTATTTTTCAGCTCGCCTCCCACGGCTAAAATCTGAACTGATGATTGCAATTCCATCGGGACGGACTGGGGAAAAGGAACAAACCCCCGGGCTCGCCGAAAGAAAAGCGGCCGGTTATTAACTATCTTCATCACTGAATCATCAGCTCTCATGGCGATTTCCCGGTTGTGGGTAAGAAGGTAGTCGCAGAGTTCAGGTCCGATAAATCGGTCATCTTTGATTATGGGTGCATCTTTGAGGTTTGAACTGGTGGCCACTATCAGGGGTATTTCCTGAAGGAGCAGATGATGCAGTGGAGTATAGGGAAGCATAATCCCCACAGAATCAAGCTCTGGAGCTATCCCGGGCAGTTCTTTCTTCTTTTTCAGGAGAACAATTGGTCGGTAGGGTGAAGTTAACCATTTTTTTTCAACTCCGCTGAGCAAAGCCAGGTCTTCAACCACCTTCAGGTCTCGGGCCATAAGGGCCAGGGGTTTAGTTTGACGATTTTTTATTCGGCGCAATTTTTTGATAGCTTCTGAGCTGGTGGCATCAGCCACTAAATGGAAACCTCCGAGCCCTTTAACAGCCAGGATCTTACCTGCCTTTATGAGCCTGATGGCTTCTTTCAGGTCACTGGAAATGGTCTTTCTGGTTCTGGCCTCAATTATTTTTATTTTCGGTCCGCACTCGGGGCAGGCTATAGGCTGGGCGTGGTAACGGCGGTCCTGCGGGTCCAGGTATTCACGGCGGCAAGCGGAACACATCTTGAAGCTGGCCATGGTGGTTTTAGCCCGGTCATAAGGTAGAGCTCTGACTATGGTATAGCGTGGCCCACAGTTGGTGCAGTTGGTAAAAGGATATTGATATCTTCTTTCTTCAGGATTGTTAATTTCCTCCAGGCAGTCCCGGCAGGTAGATATGTCCGGAGAGATAAAGACAAAAGACTCTTCCTGGCTGGAATGGTCGATGGAAAAATCCTTGAGCCCTCTGGGCTTAACTTCTATCCAGCCAATCGATTCTATCCTGGCCAATGGGGGAGCGCCGGTCTTTAATTTTTTGATGAAATTATTCAGCGAGTGCTGTCCGTTCTCCAGAAAAATTTCTACTCCTTCGCCAACATTTCTAACATAACCAGAAAAACCCAGGGAAGTTGCCAGCCTGTAGACAAAAGGTCTAAACCCAACCCCCTGAACTGTACCTCTAACTATCAGACGGAAAGCTTTCTGGTTCATCTCAGCGCAGTCTCAGACTGTAAAGACAGCCGCAGTAATTCTGCCGGTAAAGGCCAAATTCTCGGCTCAGGCGGACACTTTGGTTAAAACCGTCTTTTTTCTTAAAGTCTGCTTCCAGAAATTGAAGGCCGTACTTTCTGGCAGTCATCCGCCCGATTCTGTTGAGAACCGATGAGTTCTTCCAGGGACTGATGCTCATTATAGTTGTGAACAGCGGAATACTCAATTCCCTGGCCTGTCGGGCGGTGCGGTCCAGCCTTAAAGCAAAACAGAGATTACAGCGCCGACCTTTTTCTGGCTCATTCTTGAATTTCTCGGTCAGGCGGAACCAGAGCTCTGGTTCGTAAACTCCTTCAATCAGCTGGAAACCGAGGTGTTTAGCTACTTTTTTGGTTTCTTCCAGGCGGAGCTGAAATTCTTCTTCAGGGTGAATGTTGGGGTTATAGAAAAACCCAGTTACAGAATAGGAAGATTGAAGTAAGTTAACAACATACAGGGCGTCGGGGGCACAACACAGGTGAGCCAGGATTACTGGTTTACAGTCCATGCTCTTATTGTAGTCTGGAGAAAACTTCAGGTAAAGGTCTGACTATAGCTTTTCTATATCTTGCTTTAGCTTTTTTATCCTTTCATTGGCCCGGTCTAACTGAAAATAAATAAAGGCCAGGTCTTCCCGGTCGGGCCTTAATCTATAAACTACCTGTCCGATTGTCTGGTGGTGAGGTGCCAGTAATTCATCGGTGGTCAGGATGCTCTCCTGAATTTCCTGCCGGGTTTTTTCCAGAGAGGAAATTTCAGTTTCAATTTCTTCCAGATTGCTTTTTGGTTTATCCTGGCCAGCCTCTGAATTTAATAGCCTTCTTTTCTGAAGCTTTAGAATTTCTAATCGACGGTAAACTTGATGCCACTCGGCCTGGAGCCAACAATTTTTCTCTTCCAGAGCCCTTATTTCTGAAGCTATTTCCTCAATTTCCGGGAGGTCGGGCCATTTAAGAGAGCTAAGTTCACCCAGCTGGCGCAGTAGCTCAGTCTTCTTTTGTTCTTCTTTTTTAAGGTAGACCTGAAGACGAAGGCGGTGTAATCGCCTTCTCGGCCTGGCCATCAGATAGCTCAGCTTTTGCCGGAAATCTTTGTTTTGAAGAAAATTGATGAAAATTAGCAGCAAGATAAGGCTGAGGAGAAGATAAAAAACCCAGAAAGGCAATCCACCCTGCTTTGCCCCGGCTACTTGAAGCAAGCTGAGGTGGCTAGGAGATAGCCCCTCCACTATTTGTTCTCCTTGCCCTTGAAGAATGAACGCAGTCTATTATTTACTACAGGATTGCTTTCTTTTTCAACCTCTTTTTTTTCCTGGGGCCGTAAGGGGCGGTTTGAGGTCTGATAATTGGTAATTGCCCATTCTATTAAATGAAGAGCAGCCGGTAGATTTTCCTGAAAGACACTGTCAATATCCTGTTCTGAATTAAGGAATCCGCCCTGAAGGCGGTCCAGAGGTGGCAATTCTATGGTAAAAGCAGGAATTCCAAAATAACCGTAGGCCCAATCAGTAAAATCCCCGTTGGTCAGGTACAGAAGTGAAGAAGCTCTTCCTACCTCGTAGAGGCGACCGTTTACCCTAAAGATTAAATCGGCCATTTCAGAAGCTAACTGCTGGAGCAGGGGTTCAATTGGAGTAGGCTGGTTAATGTATCCCCATGGATAGAGAATTGCCTGAGAATAGCTGTGATAGGAAATGGCCGCCGAAAAATTTCGGTTGCTGAAAAGATTTCTTATAGCTTCAACCTCCGGCTCAGAAAAGGGGTAAGCTCCCCGGTAGGTGCCGGAGGCAGGCTCAGGACTGGAACCCAGGTTGTCGTAACCCCAGCGGTATGAATAATTGCGGTTCAGGTCCACTCCGTAAGAACCGTCAAAATTAAAACGGCGGTTTTTCCGCCACAAACGGTAGTTTATTATTGAGTATTCTAGCCCATCAGGGTTAAGAAGGGGAACTATCCAGATTTCCGAAGAATCAACCAGGAGCTTTATCCTTTCATCCTGGTGGTAGTTTTCAAGAAGGTATCTGGCTAAAAGAAACGGAACTTCAACCGATATCCATTCTCTGGCGTGATGGCAGCCGATGAAGGCCACCCGGGGTTCATCCTCTACTAGACCAGGGTTATCACTTATTTTCAGGGCCAGTATTTTTCGGTTTTCCAGACTCTGACCCAGCGTGTAAAGCCGGCAGATGTTCTTATAGCGGCTGGCCAGTGTCTTGAGTTCAGAGTTCAATTCCTGATAAGAATGATAAGCCCCGTTTAATCCCCCCAGAGTATGGAGTTTTCTGCCATTCGGCTCCGAGAGAAGCGATCTTAAAAGATTGTTTTCAACAGTGTAAATAAATCCGGCTTTCTCGATTTCTTCCAGGTCTTTTTTTCCTACCAGGAAATAAGCCTTATTTCCGTAAACCATTAGAGGATCGACCTCAAATCTTAATCTGAAAGAATGTAGATCAGTCGACGGACTAAGAGAGATTAACTGGATTGTCTTGTTCTCAACTCCAGAAGGGGACATTGCCATAAGTAAAGGCAGAATTAAAATGAGCAGAAAAAGAAGCCAAGAAATAATTTTTTTTCTGGCGGAGAGCACCTTTAGCCTCCGATTTTCATTTTTTTCCCTGATGAAAGACCAGAGTAAGCGAGATTTTCTGGGTTTTCAGGTTTCGGCCTGAGCCTTTTTCCAGGCCAAGAGCTGTGGCAAAAAGAAAAGATATCCACTCATTGCCTATACCTGAGCCGAAAGTAAGGTAATAATAAGTTGTGGGAATATCGGTAATCGGTTGTGGGTCAAGACAAAATCCGAAGTAATAGGGAGAAGACCAGGTTCGGCCGAGAAATTTAAACTCGGTCCTGTATTCAACTCCAGAACCCAACCTGAGAATATTTCTGAAGTTTCGGGCCTGAGTCTCCCCAAAATACTCGAAGGAATAAGAATTCCAGTGGAGATAGGTAGCTTCGAGATAATAGTTAAGGTTAGGTTTCAGGGTCAATTTTGTGCCGAGACCTGAACTGAATGGCCTTTTTATCCGGTCGGAGGATTGAGCCGGAATTTCTATTCTGGTAAGAGGTGTTATATAGCTCAGCAGGCTGTGCCCGGTTGCTCTAAAAATAGTTGAAGGTGTAAGGCTAAACCCGAACTCCACTCTCTCGCTTAATCTATAGTTTACCCCGAAGACAGGGCAAAAGCCTTTTGTTTTCTGATAACGATAATCGCTCATTTCAATTTGGTCTGGGGGCCATTTTTCTTCAAGGTTTCTTTCAATGAAGCCAGAATTCCAGACCAGGCTGAGTCCGAGGCTGAGCTGCGGGCTCAGCTGCTTGGCCACAGAAAGCGCATATCTGGTTTGGGTCCCTGTCTGCCAGATTTTTAACTGGCGCAGAGTTATCCCGCCCTGAACATAGCGATAATCAAGCGGAGGCCGCCCGTAGTTTTCGGCAGCAGCCAGTGCGACAGATATAACCAGTTTACGGAAGCGATAGGAAAAACTTATGAAATCGGGTCTGAAATATCGGAAAGTGAGGTTTTCGGAAGTGGTCAGCACGCCAGTGTTAACTAACCAGTAGCGGAAAAGTTGGGTCTGATTAAAACTCAAGTTCAAGCTGAGCCGGGAAACTGAAACTTTGCCGAGAGCTGCCGGGTTGCTGAAGAGCAGATGACCGGTCTCAGGCGACAGGATTTGACTGAAGCCCGTCCCAAGGGAAGGGGCCGGGAACGGGCCCGTTAGATTCCAGCTGCCTGTGGGAGCTTCCTCTGTATACTGACCCGTCTCAGATTGGGCTCTAATTCCTCCAAAAAGTGAAAAGAAAAAAAGCCAACCCATAATGATTTTAGCTGAAAATATTCGAAAGATTTTCATCACCTTTTCGCTTTGGTATTTTACCACTTTATTTTTAATCGCGAAATTGCTATTATAGACAGAAATTTAGGGTGTAGAAATGGTTAAGAAGGACAAAAAAGTTAAAATCAGAAGTATAGGCATTTCTCTTCCGGAGAGAGTTCTGACCAATGCCGACTTGGAAAAGATGGTTGATACTTCCGACGAGTGGATAACCACCAGAACCGGAATCAAAGAAAGAAGGATAGCGGAGGACCATCAGGTTACTTCTGACCTGGGAGCCGAATCAGCCAGAATGGCTCTGGAAAGAGCCGGACTTAAGCCGGAAGAGGTGGACCTTATTTTGGTGGCTACCAATACTCCAGATACCATTTTCCCATCTACCGCCTGCTGGGTGCAGAAAAAGCTTGGTACGAGAGAAATGGCCGCTTTTGACCTTCAGGCCGGATGCACTGGCTTTCTCTACGGGTTGATTGTAGCCGAAGGGTTGATTCTAAGTGGTACCTGCCGTCGGGTGATGCTCATAGGGGTGGATATTCTTACCAAAATAACCAACTGGGAAGACCGTAATACCTGCGTTTTGTTCGGTGATGGGGCTGGAACCTTTATTCTGGAGGAAAGCCAGGACGACTCCGGATTGCTCTCTCACTATTGGGGAGCAGAAGGAGCCCTGGGTGAGTTACTGATGCTGCCGGGCGGTGGGACTCTTTATCCAGCCAGCGAGAGTACTGTGAAAGAAAAAAGGCACTACATTTATATGAAAGGCAACGAGGTCTTCAAACACGCAGTCAAACGGATGGGAGAAGCTGCGCTGGAGGGACTGAAGAAAGCCGGGCTGGAAAAAAATCAGGTCGATTATCTCATACCCCATCAGGCCAATCTCAGGATTATAGAAGCCACGGGAGAAAGGATGGGGTTATCTAATGATAAAGTGGTGGTTAATGTTGACCGCTATGGAAACATGTCAGTAGCTACCATCCCAGTTGCTCTTTATGAACTTGAGCAGGAAGGCAAGCTGAAAAAGGGACAGATAATAGCCATGGTAGCTTTTGGAGCCGGGTTTACCTGGGCTTCGGCGATCTATCGCTGGTAAAATCACTCCGAATTTAATGGTATCCCAATTTTTTTCAATCTTACCGCTGGGTAGGAAAAGCTAATTCTGACCTTAATTAAAGTTATTAGTCTTATCCAGGTTTCAATCAATCATGTTCCCGGTTCAGCTCTTCGAAAATCCTGACTAGGTCTTTTTTATCCAGCTTTCCCACATGTTTATGTCTGATGTTTCCTTTTTTATCGATGAAAATAGAGGTGGGAATGTACTGGCCCGGCTTAAAAGCTGCTACTATTTCCCGTCCAACCAGGGAAACCGGATAGTTTATCCCGGCTCTGATGACAAATTTCTGCAGTTCAGATTCGGGCAGATCGTCGACTGAAAAACCCAGGATTTCCAGACCTTTATCCTTTAGCTCGGAATAAGCTTCTATAAAATCTGGAATTTCTGCCCGGCAGGGAGGACACCAGGTTGCCCAGAAGTTGACCAGAATTACTTTTCCCAGGAGTGAATCAAGATTGATTTCTCGACCATCCAGAGTTCTTATCTCAAAATATGGAGCGGGCTCGCCCGAGGCAAGAGAGCTCGGTTGTTTCTGGTCCAGTTTTTTATCTTTACAGGCTGCCCCAAATAAAATTAGGGCCAGGGAAATGATAATTAAGAGCTTTTTCATAGTATTTGTCTCCACTCAATTAATTTTCTGAAAGTCTGGTTGTAAATTTTACAGACCACAGTGTTTCAAAATTTTTTCATATCGGGAATCAACTTCCTTCTGAATCATCTCTATCTCGTCTTCTTTTAAGTGCCGGAAACGGCCTTGAAGCTTCAGGTATTCGACAATCGGCTTTCTTTCTTTGACTTTCAGGTTCATGGTCCATTTTTCGCCATTTTCTATCTCAAATAGCGGGAAGTAGCCTGTTTGAACTGCCAGTCGGGCTAATTTAATGGTATCCTCGGGGCGGCTTTTCCAGCCTGCCGGACAGGGAGCGAAAACGTGGATAAACCTGGTTCCTTTTATTTCCCTGGCTTTTTTGAATTTTTTAACCATATCTTCAGGATAGGCTACGCTGGCTGTGGCGATGTAGGGGATACTATGAGCAGCCATTATACCGATGATGTCTTTCTTAGGGTGCTTTTTATAATGTTTTACAGGAGTGGTAGTAGTCCAGGCTCCCCGGGGAGTGGCTGAACTGCGCTGAATTCCGGTATTCATGTAAGCTTCATTATCATAGCAGGTATAAACAATGTCCTCGTTCCTTTCAGCAGCGCCGGAGAGTGCCTGAAGTCCGATGTCAAAGGTCCCCCCATCTCCGGCCCAGGCCAGAACTGTGGTTTCAGTATCACCTATCATTTCCAGGCCAGCTTTAACTCCTGCGGCCGAAGAAGCTGCTGTCTCAAAGGCACAGTGATAGATGGGAATATCAAGACAGGAATGGGGAAAGGGACCGTCAATAACAGCCCAGCAGCAGGCCGGGATGCAAACCACTGTCCTCTGACCAAGGCCTTTAAGTGCCAGGCGCATGGCCAGAGATGCTCCGCATCCCTGGCAGGCTAAATGGCCGGGGCCCATCAGTTCTTCTTTTGGTATGGTCAGGGTAAATTTTTTTTCTTTGCTCATTTTTTCACTCCTATCCAGACTATTTCTTCAACTTTATCCTGGTGAAGAGCATAGTCAGCAATTTCCCTGAAAGTCTCTCTTGTTATATCGCGACCTCCAAGACCGGCAATAAAACCGAATATTTTTGGCTGAGAGGGCTGTCCGTACATGGCTGATTTAACTTCCTGGTAAAAAATTCCGTGATGTCCGTAGGAGATGTTACGGTCCAGGACGGCCACTCTGGGAACCTGGGAAAGGATGGACCGGACCTTTTCGAAGGGGAAAGGCCGGAAAAGCTTTATCCTGAGATTACCTGCCTTGACTCCTTTTTCTCTGAGCTCATCCACTGCGACCCGGGCTGTGTAGCCGGCAGTTCCTGAGGTTACAAAAATAAGCTCGGCTCCTTCGCAGCAGTATTCTTCAACCTGACCGAGATAACGGCCAAACATTTTTTCGTATTCTCTACCTGTTTCTTCCACCACCGCCGGGACTTTTTCCATATCCTTCTGCAGTTTATATCGCAGTTCCATATAATGGTCAGGAGAAGTGAGCCCGCCGAAAGCCCGAGGGTCATCTGGATTAAGTCGAAAAGGCGGATTAAAAGGTGGAAGAAAGGCATCAACTTTTTCCTGTTCAGGAATTTCCACCACTTCATAGGTATGAGAAAGAGCAAAGGCATCCAGAATAATCATGCTCGGAATCATCAACTTTTCGGAAACCTTAAAGGCCTGGATAACTGTGTCCAGAACTTCCTGATTGGAAGCACAGTAGAATTGAATCCAACCGGTATCTCTTTCTGAGAGGCTGTCATTTTGGTCAGTCCAGATACTCCAGCCAGGGGCCATGGCCCGGTTGATATTGCCCATAACTACAGGCATCCGGCCACCCGAAGCCCAGTGCAGAAGCTCATGCATCAGGGCCAATCCCTGGGCGGAAGTGGCAGTAAAAGTTCTGGCTCCGGCGAGAGCAGCTCCCAGGCAGGAAGCCATGGCTGAATGTTCGGATTCCACTTTAATGAACTTGGCATTCAGGGTGCCGTCAGCGCACATCTCCGACAGCAATTCGACTACCTGGGTCTGGGGAGTAATAGGATATGCAGCAATAACCTGAGCTCTTGAGAGCATGGCTCCGTAAGAGAGAGCATGATTTCCCATTATTACTTTTTTCATTTTTCCTCCTCAACCATGACGATGCATTTTTGCGGACATTCTTCAGCACAGATGCCGCAGCCTTTGCAGTAGTCATAGTTAATCTGTGGCCATTCGTCCACTATATCGATAGAAGTATCAGGGCAGAATTTCCAGCAGATGCCGCACTTGATACAGCGGGACAGGTCTATAACTGGCTTGATGTTGCGCCAGGCGCCAGTCCGGTTATAAAGCATAGAACCTATAGACATAGCCACCATGGGCATTTCTTTTTCTGAGTTAAAGATGATTTTTTTGGCTTCTTTCTTTCTGTTCATCTCTTTCCTCCCTCAGGCTCTTTCATAAGCTTCAACGGCGGCCCTGACGTTATCTTCGGGTTTGAAGGGTATAGCTTCGCGAATGGCCGCTACCAGCGATTCCAGTTTGGTCAGCTTTAATATTTTTATAACAGCTCCGGTAATAGCTGTGTTCACTATGGGAGCAGCCAGAGTGCCGAGCTTGTTTTTGACCGCAATTTCAGTGGCATTGACTGTAAACACCCGGTATCTGTCTGGAAATTTAAATTCTTCTGGCTTTCGGTCGCTGTTTATGATGATATACCCGCCGTCCTTAAGACCCTCGGTAATATCAATCGCTTCGACTAGAGTGGGGTCAAGAACAACCACGTGGTCAGGATTGTAGATTTTACTCTTATCATAAATCGGTTTGTTATCAATGCGGATGAAAGCAAAAACCGGAGCCCCCCGACGCTCTACCCCAAACTCCGGGTAAGCCTGGACATAATTGCCTTCTTTGGCCAGAGCATCAGCCAATATTTTTGAAGCAACAACTGTTCCCTGGCCGCCGCGCCCGTGAAAACGAATTTCGATCATCTATCTCTCCTTTATGATTGGATATAACTTCGGGAGAATAAACCGGCTGCCTCTTCAGAAAAAGACCAGTCGTAAGAGGTTTTCTGACCGGAAAATATATTCAGACCGATGTTCAGCTGTCTTGGAGCCCTTTGGTCTGATTTAAACCGGACTTCAACCCCGATTTCCGAAAAATAAAGGCAGCTCGCTCTCTCCCCGCTAATCTTTGAATTCATAATGGTTAATTATATGTTTAGATTAGAGTTTAGTTTAGACTTAACAAGCTGCAGTGTCAAGAATAGTATGAACTTCCTGACCAGGGACTCGACCATAAGAAGAAAAGACATAAGATGAAAAGATTTATTCGGGTCCTAACTGAGCTAAGATTTTCAGTGAACAGGAAAATTCTGGCTGAATTCAGCTTCTGGCTGAGACTTCGTTTTGTTTAAGGTTGTGGTAAAGCTGTTTGAGCCGCAAAGCATCGGCTTCAAGAGAAGGGCTTTCACAGATGATGGTGCCTGTCACCCCCGCATCACTAAGGGCTTGAAGCCATTCGTCATACCGAAAAGCGGACTCGTCCAGATTTAAGTGTTTTATTTCTCCAGTCTGATTGTATTTGACTCCGGAAATATGAATGTGGGAGTTTTTCAAGGCCTGATTTCCCAGCTTTTTTTCAACTTTTTTTAGAACCTGGAGGAAGTCCCGATAGGAATTAACCCGGCCTTCACGGGCAAAAATATGAGCAAAATCAAGACACGGCCATAGTCCTTCAAGTTCCCGGCAGAGCGAAAGAACTTCTTCCAGACTGCCGAACTGTTTTTTCTTGCCCATAGTTTCTATCCTTAACCTGGTAGTAATTTTTTCTGACCTGACGATGGACAGGACTTCTTTTAAGCTATCTTTTATCTGGCGGAAAGCTTCTTCTGGAGTTTTTTTCCCGTAATAACCGGCATGGAAGACCAGATCGGTAGCCCCGGCTGCTGAAGCCAGTCTTAATGAGTTAAGCAATAGATCCTGGCTCTGAAATTTTTTTCCCCGATCTTCGGCATTCAAGTTAATGAAATAAGGAGCATGGGCGCTGAGCTGGATTTGATAACGGCTGGCTTTATGTTTAATCCTTAAAGCTGTTTCCCGGCTCATATTCAGACCGTGAACAAATTCTAATTCCAAAGCCTCCAGGCCGGCGAAAATCAGGCAATCCAGTGCTTTAAGGGATGAATCTTCTGGGCAGAGGTTAGGTATACCCGCTACTCCAAACAACAGGCGATCAGGAGCAGGAATCATCAGCTTTCCCACTTTTTAAGAACTGGCTGACGATTTTCATGGCACAGAACTCACCGCACATGGAGCAGGCTCTGGTTCTGGATTTCCTTCTTTTCCTGATGGCTGAGAATTTTTCCGGGTCTATGGCCAGCTTTTGTTGCTGGCTCCAGTCTAATTGTTTTCGGGCTCGGGAGATAGCGAGGTCCTTTTCCAGGGCTCCAGGGATTCCCTTGACAAGGTCGGCGGCATGGGCGGCTATTCTGGAAGCAATCAGTCCCTCTTTAACGTCTTCTAAAGTCGGTAATCCGAGATGTTCGGCCGGGGTCACGTAACAGAGGAAATCAGCCCCGGCAGCAGCAGCTATGGCTCCCCCTATGGCCGAGACAATGTGGTCATAGCCGGGAGCTATGTCAGTTACCAGAGGTCCCAGCACGTAGAAAGGAGCTTCCTGACAGAGTCTTTTCTGAAGCTTAATGTTCATAGCTACCTGGTCTATGGGGACATGGCCAGGCCCTTCAACCATGGCCTGAACTCCGGCTTCTCTGGCTCTCTGAACGAGTTCCCCGAGAGTCAGCAGCTCTTCAATCTGGGGCCGGTCGGTGGCATCCAAGATGGAACCCGGCCTCAGACCATCGCCCAGACTGAGGGTGAAATCATATTTTCTGGCCAGCTCCAGAAGGCGGTCGAAATTGGCATAAAGAGGGTTTTCCCGGTTGTGATGAACCATCCAGGCCAGATGAAAAGCCCCGCCTCGCGAAACTATGTCGGCTACCCGGCCCTGAAGCCTGAGCCTTTCCACAGCTTTAAGGGTAAGTCCGCAATGGACAGTCATAAAATCAACTCCTTCGCGGGCTTGTGATTCAATGACTGCAAACAGGTCGTCTTCAGTCATCTCAACAATTGAACCCCGGCGGGAAATGGCCTCGATAGAGGCCTGATAGACCGGAACGGTTCCCAGCGGAACAGCGGCTCTGATCAGGAGCTTTTTCCTGATGGCCCGAATGTCTCCGCCGGTGCTCAAGTCCATCACGGCATCGGCTCCGTGTTTCAGGCTGATCTTGAGTTTGGTCAGCTCAGCCTTAAGGTCTGGATAATCCCTTGAGGTGCCCAGGTTAACGTTGACTTTGGTCCGCATCCGGGTGCCTACGGCTGCCGGCAGGCTGGGAGAATGGTTTTTATTGTAGGGGATAACCACCCGGCCCTGAGCTATCAATGACAGAAGGTCGTCAGGATGGATGTTTTCTTCTTGAGCGATTTTTCGAAGCAGAGGAGTAATAATGCCCTTTCTGGCCTTATCGATCAGGGTCATAGTTTAACTTTCTCAGGATTGATTTATTTCAAGCCTCAGTATAGATTACCGAGTAAACCATGTCAAGGAAGCCACGGTGCCGATATCGAGCAATCAGGGTATTTTCCCTGAGGTCTGAATTTACAAATTAGGTTTTTACTGGTAGGATTTTATAAATGACCAGGAATCTTAAAACTGGCTGTTTCCTTAAGAAGCTGGGGCTTATGATTTCTGCCTTTTATGTGGTTCTGATAGCTTCATCTCAGGTCCAGGTGGACTATTCATCGGACCTTGAAGAGTTCCTGAAAATTTTTAATTTTCTGGAAGAAGCTGCCAGGTACAGACAGGAAAAAGGGCGTTTTCAGGGAAGGGTAGCTGAATTCGGCGAAAAAGAAGTCACTGCTTTTTTTCGTTATCTGCTGGCTGAGCAGGTTCCTTCGGTTAAGAATCTGGAATTAAAATTTAAACCAAAGGGAAGGGTTGAGGGAAGCATTTACCTGAGTTTGCCTGAGGTCCCACGGTCCGGGATGAAAGCTTCAGAAATAAACCTCTCATTTTCCGGTCGAATTGAAACGAGCAGCAATAAGGTCAGATTGAACTTTTACAGTCTGTTATTGGAAAAACAGCCGGTTCGGCCAGAAGTAATTAATATCCTTATAAGTCTGGTGGCCAGAATTCGGGGTATTGAACCACGATATCTTGGTCACTGGTACGCTCTACCTGAGGGAATTTCCGACCTGGAGACCGGAGAAGGCAAGCTTCTGGTTCGTTATTGAGGTTAAAATGATAAGAATAATCGGAGGACGTTACAAAGGAAGAAAGCTCAGAATGGTCCCCAGCCCTGCAGTGAGGCCACTTCCAGCCAAGCTAAGGGGGTCTTTATTCAACATTTTGCAGAAAAAAGTGGTCGACGCCTGGTTTCTTGATGGCTTCGCCGGCACCGGCTCCGTCGGGATTGAGGCTTTAAGCCGGGGAGCCAGCAGGGTGGTGTTTATTGAGGAACTACCACTCGCAGCCAGAATCATCCAGCATAATTTGTCCAAGTGTGAAGCTGAAGAGTCGGGTCTGGTAATTAACAAAGAGTTTAACCGGGCGGTGATTGAGCTCAGTAAAAAAGGGGTAAAATTTGACCTGATATTTCTCGACCCACCCTATCAGCTGCTGGCGGAGAGAAACCCTCTTAAAGTTGTTAGAAAGAGAGGTATTTTGAAACCGGAAGGACTTCTGATAATCAGGCATCACCGCCGGATTTCTCCGTCGCTTACGGATTTTAAGCTCATCAGACAGGTAGATTTTGGCGATGATATATTTTCCTTTTTTTCCGGGCAGCCCGGCGCCTTTAAAAAGTCGGATAAAAAAGAGATTACCGGTTGAACTGACCTTATTATTCCGTTACAATTAACATTCCTGGGTGAGGGAATAATCTGATGACTGCCGATAATCGCAAGATTCAACCTTTCTGGGAACAGGACCCAATGCTGAGTGAAGAGGAAATCGTCAGTGGTCTGGGTCTGGCTCGAGGCTCCTTGCTTTTTCTTGGTCGCTACAGTCTTAAGGAAGTCATGGCCGTCCTGGCAAAAAAAAGTTTTTTCCGGGAAGCCAAAAAAAGAAACCTCTGGCCCATCAAATACCGGCTGGACACCTCAGAACATCCGGTGCAGAGGCTTCTGATTTTCTGGCAGGAAGAAAGTCCTGATAAAGTTATTGTCGACTTAAAGATAAAGGAAGCAGAAATCAAATTTTCGGCAACCGAGCGTCATGGTTACAAACTGCCCTCCCAGCGCTGCCTGATTTTTGAATGGCTGACCCTGCAGAATCCCCGTCTGAGTTTTGATGAAAAACATCCTCCGCTACCCGGACAGAACCGGCCGGGGTTAAGCCTTTCCAAGAAAATTCTGGAAGTTTTCCTTTACCTGTCCCGCCTGATAAATATTGAAGCTCTGGTGGCTTTTCCCGCTTATTTTCATAATGCCTTGCTTTTCTCTCGTTATTTTTACTTCGTTGAACCCATCAAACAGGGCGAAATTAAGGCTATCCGCCGGCAATTCAGTCATGTGCCTTTTCGGCATTTAGCCTGGGCTGTGCATTTGGGTTGTCTTAAAGATGAGGAAGGCCGGGTCTATGAATGGAAGGCTGAAGAGCAGGTTTATCCTCTAAGTGAGGTTCTTCAAGGGTACCTGAATTCAAAAATTTACCGGGAAATAGCCAGACACGTGGAAAAAACAGCCCGGTTTTCTCTGAATTGGGAGCTATTTCAGAACAGAGCCCGGGAACAGGGCATTCTTTACTGAAACCCTAAAAACTGCTATAATCAGTAACCTGAAGAGGAGAGAAGATAATGAAAAAAGGAATCCATCCAGAATACCAGGAATGTACGGTTATCTGTGCTTGCGGCAATGCTTTTAAGACTCGTTCCACCAAGAAAGAAATCCGGGTGGAGATCTGCTCTCAGTGTCACCCTTTCTTTACCGGCAAACAGAGGATTGTCGATACCGCCGGTCGAGTGGAGAAATTCAGGAAAAAATATGCTGCCAAGACTAAAAAATAAACGACATGCTTCGAGAATTGAGGGCTGTAGAAGACAGGTATAAGCAGATTACTGCTCTTCTATCTGACCCCAACATTTCATCCAATCCCCAGAAAATAAAAGATTTAGCCAGGGAAAGGTCTGAGCTCGAACCGCTAATAAAGAAATATGAAGAGTACAAGAAAGTAATCAGGGACATGGAGCAGGCTGAGAGCATTCTGGGTGAGGCCCGCCATGACCAGGAGCTTAAAAATCTGGCTGAAGAGGAACTCCGGGAGCTAAAAGAGCAAAAGGCCAGGCTGGAAACTGAGCTGAAAAGATTGCTGCTTCCCAAGGACCCGAATGATGAAAAAAACGTGATCATGGAAATTAGAGCCGGGGCCGGCGGAGATGAAGCCTCTCTTTTCGCCCAGGACCTGTTCCGGATGTACACCCGCTACGCCGAACACAAGGGCTGGAAATGGGAGCTTATGGATGCCAGCTATTCCCCAATAGGTGGAATAAAAGAAGCCATAATCAGCATCCAGGGTAAACGGGTTTATTCTTTCCTGAAATACGAAAGCGGAGTTCACCGGGTCCAGAGAGTTCCCAGAACCGAGGCTTCGGGCCGGATTCATACTTCTACGGCTACGGTGGCCGTGTTGCCAGAAGCCGAGGAAATTGACCTTAAAATTGACCCCAAGGACCTCAAAATAGAAGCCTTTGGAGCTTCCGGTCCGGGGGGCCAGAATGTCAACCGTAATTACACTGCTATTCGGGTAACTCATCTGCCATCAGGCCTCGTTGTTTCCTGCCAGGATGAAAAGTCGCAGCACCGTAACAAGGAAAAAGCCCTGAAAATTTTAAGAACCAGATTGCTTGATATTGCCCGACAGGAACAGCAAAACCGGATTTCTCAGGACCGGAAAAAACAGGTGGGGACGGGAGAGAGGAGCGAAAAAATAAGAACTTATAATTTTCCCCAGTCCAGAGTTACTGACCATCGGCTTGAGGAAAATTTTTATAACCTGGAAAACATCATGGACGGCGAAATAGATGAATTGATTGATAAGCTGATAATTCATTTTCAGACTAAGTCCCTGGAGGAAAATAAACCTGAGGGAGAGCTTACCAGACCAATTGAGCTCTGAAACCCTGGACCAGCTTTTCAGAAAAACGGCCGGTCGTTTGGGGCATTCGACCTGTCCATTTCTTGAAGCCCGACTTCTTATCCAGGTTGCCTCAGGTCTGAGTGAGGCCGATTTTTTTCGCCACCTCGATTCTCCCGTGAAAATAGCCTGGAAGAAGAAGCTGGAAAGGCTGGTAAAAAAAAGACTGGCTGGCTGGCCGGTGGCTTACCTTCTCGGGCGGAAGGAATTCTGGAGTCTGGAATTTAAAGTCAACCCAGCCGTTCTCATTCCCAGGCCAGAAACCGAAGTTCTGGTGGAAAAGGTTTTATCTCTTCCACTTTCGACCGAGCCCTGGATTCTGGATGTAGGTACGGGCTGCGGTAACATTGCCATTGCTCTGGCCAGGGAATTACCCCGGGCCAGGATAGTTGCTTCTGATGTTTTGAGAAGGGTGCTGAATCTGGCCAGGGAGAATGCCAAAAAGTTCGGGTTGAAAAACCTGAAGTTTGTTTGTAGTGACCTGCTTGATTATTTCATCGCCAGAAAGCTTCACTTTGAAGTCATTGTCAGCAACCCGCCGTACGTGTCTGAGAAAGAGTGGGGAAAATTAGAACCTTCGGTCAGGGATTTTGAGCCGAGAAAGGCTCTGGTGGCCGGTCCTACCGGATTTGAAATTATTAACCGTCTCATTGCTCTGGCTCCGAAGTGCTTGAAACCTGGTGGGTATCTGGTTTTTGAGTTCGGAGCCGGGCAGGAAAAACAACTCAAAACGAAGTTTGATAAAAGATGGTCGGAATTAGAGATAATCAAAGATTATTCTGGAATACCCAGAGTTTTCTGCGCCAGGTTTAAGGCTCTTAATTGAAGTCAGTGTGGACCTGAATTTTTGTTTCTTATAAGTCTATGATATTCTTCAAACGAAGGAAGCAATTTGGTGGTTTCGTAGCGGATTCTTTCCCACTTTTCTATTTCCAGAGCACAGAAAGCTTCTACCACCAGCGGGTCAAACTGAGTGCCAGAGTGCTTGAGGATTTCTTCCCTGGCGGTAGAAAAGTCTTTTTCCGGGCGGTAGGGCCGGTGAGAAGTGATGGCATCCAGGGCATCAGCTAGAGCGAAAATCCTGGCTTCGAGTGGAATTTCATCTTTCTTCAGCCCCCTTGGGTAGCCGGAACCGTCATATTTTTCGTGGTGATAGAGGATGATATTGCCCACCTCTCTCAGAAGTTTCATTTCTTTTATCAAACCGTAGCCCAGACTCGGGTGAAGCTTAATTTTCTCCCACTCTTCTGATGTTAGCTGGCCGGGTTTCTTCAGAATAGAGTCGGGGATGGCTATTTTGCCGATATCATGAAGCAGGGCCCCTTTTCTGATGTTGTCCAGGGCACTTTGATTCTTGATTCCCAGAATTTCTGCCAGTACCTGGCTGTATTTAGAGACTGTCCTGGAATGTCCAAAAGTTTCCACATCTCTGAGGTCCAGGGCGGTCATCAGGTTCTCCACCGTGGTATCGTAAATTTCCTCAAGTTCCAGCATTTTTCGGATGTGACGGGAATGTTCCAGTTTCAGTTTGGTGAGGTTCTTGAGATAGTACTCATTTTCCAGCTTCAGGAGACGGCGGGAAATTTCAGAGCGGACGGCTGAGAGAATGACTGCCAGATTGCTTCTGGGACAGATGAAATCTATCAGGTTTTCTTCCAGAAGCTTAAGTAAAAGAGGTGAAGCTGAAGTGGGCACCAGAAGGATAATTGAGAGGCGGGGATGGTTTTTTTTCAATTGTTTTAGCAATTGAATTTTCCTCGAGTCTACAGAATCAAGGCTCCAGAGTATAAGGCTATTTTTGAGGTTATTTCCTCTTAAAAGTTCGGTCAGGCTGGAAAACTCGACAATTTCAATGGTTAACCGGGATAAAACCATTACCAGCCGGCGTCTCAGTTTTTGGTCCTCTGAGACCACCAGCAACCTAAGATGGTTATTATTATGGCTGTTTGAAATATTGCTCATGTATTTATTAATTCTCTATACACTATTTTCTCCTTAAGAGCAAGAATTTTTTCTGTTTACATCTGCTCACCTGTTTTTTTGGGAAAAACCCAAAGGGTCCCGGCTGGCAGGGGGGTGATATTTTGTGTTCTGGCTCACCATCGGTGACTAATCCAGTCTAATCTGCTCCGGCCAAAAAATACCCTTTCAGACTACCCTTTTTATCCTTGACAGCTCGGGGTAAGCAATTTAGAATAGCCTTGCCAGGGTTAGAAATAATCAGGGAAAGGGCAATGAGCGAAACCGAGAAGCCGACCAGGAAGCCAATCTCAATCATCCAGGAAATAGAAGCCCAGCTGGAGAGCTATCTTCGCCGTCAAAGAGAGGAGATAGAAAAAACCCTGGAGGAAAAGCTCCGGCAGGAAAGAGAACTGGCCAGGCAGCAGCTTGACATCATAGAGCAGGAAGTTAAGAAAGAGTGGCAGGTACTCGAAGAGTACGGCAGTATCTGGGAAGAATTTGAAGATAAGCGGCAGCAGGTCATAAAACAGATAAAAGAGTATCTTGACCGAATCCTGGAAAGACAGCAGCAAATAGAAAGTCTAGCCAGAGCCAATGCCGAGGACCTTAAGGCCATCAATGAACTTCAGGACCAGTTAGAGGAAGTACACTGTCAATCTATGGAGAGGGCCAACTGGCTTAGAAAAAGGATGGA
Source organism: uncultured Eubacteriales bacterium (assembly GCA_964422165.1). Classification (GTDB taxonomy): domain Bacteria; phylum Acidobacteriota; class Aminicenantia; order Aminicenantales; family Saccharicenantaceae; genus Saccharicenans. The sequence continues at coordinate 59,139 of CAYQZX010000022.1, forward strand.
AGAGAAGTTTGGCCTCAAAACAGAACCGGCAGAGAAAGCTGAAGAAGAGCTAAAGGAGCTGGATTTAGCTCCTGAGATTGAAAAACTCAGAAAAATAAAAGAACTGCTTTTGCTGGAAAGCGGAGCGTCAGTTCCAGTTTCGGTAGGTCAATCTGAAGTCAGGCCGACTGAACCTCAGCCGGCTGACTCTTCTCAACCTGCACCTTTAGCTGAGATTGAAGAAAGTTCAGGGGAGGGAAAAAATCAATCTCAATCTGAGCTGGCAAAAGAGGAAAATCAATTTGAGCAAGAAGAGCTTTCAATTGAAAGCAAGCTGGCAGAAGAAATTAGAAGGGGCATCGTTGAAAAATTAGGTGGTTTGGTTCAGGTAGATAATTCTGACGAGGGGAAAAAGCAGGAAAAATTGCCTCCTCAAAGTGAAGAGCTCAGTGGGGCTGACCGCCAGGACTTAGAAATTTTTTACCGACAGGAAACCGCCAACGGCTCAGGTCAGATCGGTTTTTACCAGAAAGGCAAGAAGAATATTCTGGAAGCTGAGGAAATTCTGAATAGAATGGAAGAAGCTTTGGGGGAAGCCAAAAAGCTGATTTACAAACTTAATTTCTTAACCGCAGCCAAGGAAAAATTTTACCTGAAACAGGAATTGATAAGCCATCAGGAGGGGCTCAGGCGCTATCTCCAGAGGCTTCTGGCTCTGGTGGCCAAAAAAGACTATCGGTTTCCGGCCTTTACCGTCGATATTCTTAACGAAAAGAGCTTAAAGGAGCTGCTGGACCTGTTAAGTCTTCAGAATTGGAGTCTGGCTGAAGACCTGGAAGCCTTTGAGCAAAAGCTGGTAGCTTTGAAACTGGCCTTTAAGGCCAGGACTACTCCGGCCTCTCTTTATTTTGCTGCTTTGAAAAAAGAATTGGAAGCTTGAATTTATGTCTAATTGAAGGCTTCACTTCTAATTTCCTGAAAGAATCCTTCCAGAGCCTCAAAATCTTCTGCGGTCAGACCTTTGAATTTTAGCCCGGTGTAAAAGCTGGAAGAGTCGGGGCTGGCTTTTTCTGAGTAAACTACTTCGCTCTGGATCGGTTTGGCCTTTTTGCCCAGAATCAAAATTACCTCAAGAGGCCTGGAGGCCGGCAGGGGCTTTTCTGAAAGGATTTTAGCTCCCCCGAGACTGAGGTTTATGGTCTTGCTGACTTTAAGCTGGCCATCATCCCGGTACATTAGAATGGTTGAAGCGTAATACCGCTGAAAATGCCTTTTTTCCCGGTACATTTTTTCCTGATAGTTTAAGGTCGGTCTGGAATGGTTTTCAATTTCCCAATCTCTGGAGTAGGCCACGACCAGGTTTTTGGTAGAAGGTCTGGCCTGGGTCTCAGAGGGCGGCAGTCTCCAGGTTTGTTTGCCTTTGGCTTCGGCCAGAGCCAGGTCGCATTCATGAACCAGGTGCTTTAGGTCTTCTTTAGTCAGCAGGTTTTCACCATCCAATCTTTTTCGCGGGAAAATAGTTACTCCGAAGGACATAGTAAGGTTGTTGCGGGGTTGAAATTCCTCATAGGGGAAATAATGATCTTCTATGTTTTTTCGGATTCTCTCCGTTAACTGACAGGCTTCGTCCAGGCTGCTGACGCCGCTCAGAAAAAAAAGAAATTCTTCCCCGCCATAACGGCAGATTAAATCATTCTCCCGGATTGATTGCTTCAAAATCGCAGCCAGCTCTTGGAGCAGACGGTTGCCGGCTTCGTGCCCGTTGCGGTCGTTGTAATGTTTGAACCAATCCACATCGCCCATGACCATGGCAAAAGAGCCTTCCTCAAGCCTCCTCTTGCTCATGGAATTGACCTTCTGGATAATCTTTTCGAAGAAGGGCTCAGCTCGTAGCAGACCTGTCAGAGCGTCGTACTGAATCAGGTTGAGTTTGGTCATGGCAATCCCGATGTGTTCGGACAGGCCTCTGAGAATCTGTTGGTCTTCCCGGGAAAAGCCCTCGGAGACTAGATTATCAAGGAAAGTTTTATTATAGAGCTCAATAACCCCTATAATCTGCTCCTGATATACAATCGGAACTGCCAGAAGGCTTTTCAAGGGCATTTTCAGATTGTGCTGATAGCGCAGGGAAAATCTTTTATCATAAGTTAAGTCGGCTATGTTAACTTCCTGTCCGGTCCGGGCCACAGCTGCGGCAAAATCGGGGGCTTCCAGTCTGGCCACGTACTTGAAGGTTTCAGGATGGGTAATAAAGGTGTCATCCCAGATGATGGGTTTGAGATGCCTACCCAGAGTCTCGCTTTCTTCAATGAGATAGATGGTCAAACCCTGAGCCCGGAGTAGTTCCTTGATGTCGGGAACAATACCCAGAAGACTGCTGACATCATTGGCTGAATAAATCTTACGGATGATGTTTTCGATTTTCTGTCTTTCCCTCTGGTACCAGACGTACTGAGCTTCCAGAGAGATTCTTTTTTCCAGTTCTCTGAGATAATTTTCATTAATTAACCTTTTGATTTCTACTATCTCTTTAAATAATTCCCTGGTGCTGGTCGAGGAAAGTGACAGCGTCTTCTGGAATTGAGTCCATTCTTTTTTAACCCGGCTTTGATGTATGGCAATTTTGAGCAGCTGGTTGAGAATGGGCTCCAACGGCTGACCTTCTTTTTCCAGAATGTATTCAAGATGGAAATGAATTGGCCAGGTCAGGATTTTCTGATAAACTTCGGCTTCATCTTGCCCGAGGATGATTACCGAGCATTCTGGAGAAATCAAGTCTTTCCAGCGGTTATAATCGGCCTGGCTGACATCGATGATAAGCACCCAGCATTCGTAATTTTTCAAAAGAGACGGAATTTCATCAAAGGAATTGGCCACTACCGGCAGATATTCTCTTTCGCAGACCCGGACCACTCTTGAAGCCTGGTCAACACCGGAAACATAAACCAGAATATTAATCAGAGTCATCTTGGTCGGGATTAGTTTTCCCTATGCCTCCAAAAACCTTGGCAACTCCTGTCAAAATTAATTTACTCAAATCAAGGGCTGGAGTCAACTAAAAAATTCTGATTCTTTGTCAATCGGGGTAAGCTGAGAAATAAGCTTTTAGGTCAATCCCCGAATTTTTGAATATCGGTTTAGGCTGTGGTATATTTTAGCCTGGGAAAAAAGAAAGAAGAATTAATATGGTCAGAGTCAGATTTGCCCCCAGCCCGACCGGGCATCTTCATGTCGGAGCTCTAAGAACCGCTCTCTTCAACTGGCTGTTTGCCCGCCATCATGGAGGGACTTTTATTTTAAGAATTGAAGATACCGATGTCACCAGGTCTTCTGAGGAAATGAGCCGCTCCATCCTGGAAGCCTTACGCTGGGTGGGCCTCGATTGGGACGAAGGTCCAATCTTTCAGTCCCAGCGTTTTGAGGTCTACAGAAGTGCAGCCCGGTCTCTGGTGGAAAAAGGACTGGCTTATTTTTGTTTTTGCACTCCGGAAGAAATAGAGAAGCGGCGAATTGAAGCCCTCTCCAGGAAAGAACACTGGAAATACGACCGCTGCTGTTTGTATCTTTCTGAAGAAAAAAAGAATGAGTTGAGAGCAAAAGGAGTGCCAGCTGCCATAAGGTTTCTGGTTCCGGATGGGGTCACCCAGTTTGAGGACCTGGTCCATGGCCTCATCTCTGTGGAAAACAGAAATCTGGAAGATTTTGTTTTGCTGAGAAGCGACGGATTCCCAACCTATCACCTGTCGGTAGTTGTCGATGACATTGAAACAGGCATTACTCATGTCATTCGTGGTGATGACCATATTTCCAACACCCCCAAGCAAATTCTTCTTTACCAGGCTTTTGGAAAGCCGGTCCCGCAATTTGCTCACCTTCCTCTAATTCTTGGGCCCGACCGTAAAAAACTTAGCAAAAGACATGGGGATACCTCGGTCCTGAGTTTCAGGGACAAAGGCTATTTACCTCTGGCCTTCTTCAATTTTATGGCTCAGCTGAGCTGGTCGCCCGGGTCTGAAGAACGCCTGTACACGGTTGAGGAAATGGTTAGAGAATTCTCTCTGGAGCGGGTTAGTAAGGGCAGTCCGGTGTTTGACCTGGCAAAATTGGAGTGGCTGAACAGCAGGTTAATCAATGAAATGCCCCTTACAGAGCTCATAGACAAACTCCAACCCTGGCTGGAAAAAGAGGGTCTTTGGTCTTCAGAATTGGAAGGAGAGAAGAGAGCCTGGTTTGAAAAATTGGTTGAGCTGGTTCGAAGCCGCAGCCGGACCCTGGTTGATCTTGTGGAAATGCTTCTTCCTTTTATTTCAGACCGCCTCAAGTATGACCCGGAGGCGGTGCGGAAGCATCTTACTGATCCTAAACTGGACCAGCTTCTTCTCAGGCTAAGGGAAGATTTTGAGAAGCTGGCTGATTTTAAGGCTCAGTCTATCGAAAGAGTGCTCCGGGAGAGAGCGGAAAGAGAAGAAGTAAAAGCGGCTCTTCTAATCCATGCCCTGAGAGTCTTACTGGTGGGTAAGTCAGTCAGTCCGGGAATTTTTGAAGTCATAGAGCTTATGGGTAAGGAAAAAACCCTGGCCCGAATGGGAAATCTGTCCCTGGCCAGGAGAGTCATAGAAGTTTTCGGGGAGGCAAAAAATGATTAAGAATCAAAGGGATGATTATAAACCGGTCAGAGCCCCTCGCGGCCACAAGCTCCACACTAAAGGCTGGTCGCAAGAGGGAGCATTGCGGATGCTGATGAATAACCTTGATCCGGAAGTGGCCGAAAAGCCTCAGGAACTAATTGTCTACGGAGGCACAGGGAAGGCGGCCCGCAGCTGGGACTGCTTCAAAGCTATCGTTAACAGCCTGAAAAAACTGGAAAACGACGAGACCCTGCTGGTCCAATCCGGCAAACCGGTAGGTATTTTTAAAACCCATCCAGAAGCTCCCAGGGTACTAATTTCTAACGCTATGGTAGTTCCTAAATGGGCTACCTGGGATGAATTCCGCCGGCTGGAAGCACTTGGTCTGACTATGTACGGTCAGATGACGGCCGGTAGCTGGATTTATATCGGCACTCAGGGGATTCTTCAGGGAACTTATGAGACTCTGGCGGCTGTGGCCCGTAAGCACTTTGGGGGAACGCTCAAGGGCAGGTTAGTGGTTACAGCCGGTTTAGGGGGAATGGGGGGAGCCCAGCCTTTAGCCGTGACCATGAATGAAGGAGTAGCCATAGTGGTTGAGGTAGACCCGGCCCGAATCCAGAGAAGGCTGGAGACCAGGTATGTCGATACTATGACTACCAGTCTTGACGAGGCTCTAAAGATGGCTGAAGAAGCTAGGAAAAAAGGAGAAGCTCTATCCATTGCCCTGCTCGGTAATGCGGCCGACGTTCTGCCGGAGCTGGTCAGAAGAGGCCTGACTCCTGACGTTCTGACTGACCAGACCTCGGCTCACGATGAGCTCAACGGCTACGTACCGCGGGGTTTACCTTATGAGGAAGCTCTGGAGCTGAGGAAGAAAGACCCACAGAAATATATTGCCCTGGCTTATGAATCTATGGCTCTCCAGGTGGAAGCCATGCTTGAACTCCAAAAGCGCGGCGCCAAAACCTTTGATTACGGTAATAACCTCAGGGCTCAGGCTCAGAAAGCTGGAGTGACGAATGCTTTTGATATTCCCGGATTTGTCCAGGAATATATCAGACCGCTGTTTTGCATAGGCAAAGGTCCTTTCCGCTGGGCCGCTCTTTCCGGTAAACCAGAGGATATATATGTTACAGATGAAGCAGTCCTGAAGACATTTCCCGAAGACGAGGCTCTGGCTCGCTGGATTAGGAAAGCTCAGAAACAGGTAAAGTTTCAGGGTCTGCCGGCCAGAATTTGCTGGCTGGGTTATGGTGAAAGAGCTCTATTCGGGGAAGTAATCAATACTCTGGTTAATAAAAGGAAAATTAGTGCTCCCATTGTCATTGGACGTGACCATCTGGATACCGGTTCGGTAGCCTCCCCCAACCGGGAGACCGAAAAGATGAAGGATGGTTCCGATGCCATCGCTGACTGGCCGATTTTAAACGCTCTGCTCAACGCCGTCTGTGGAGCCAGCTGGGTTTCAGTCCATCACGGCGGGGGTGTGGGAATTGGTTATTCCATTCACGCAGGAATGGTCATTGTGGCTGACGGCTCGGCCGCTATGGCCCGGCGTCTTCAAAGAGTGCTAACTGTAGATCCAGGAATAGGGGTAGTCAGACATGCCGATGCCGGATATGAAGAAGCCATATCCTGTGCCCGGAAAAACAAAATTAAGATTCCGATGCTGCCCAAAAAATAGAGGTCAGCTTAAGTAATTGAAAAGTCAGTTGATAAAAAACTTTTTACGCTGAGGTTTAATAATTTTCTGGCCTGAAGCTTCAATTTTCATTATCCTTGAAGCCAGGGAGAAAAGATGTTTTATTTTCCGGTAATCCTCTTTTTTCTGATTTTTTATTTTATCCTTCTCGGGGGACTTTTCTTTTTTCTAAAGATAGGGCTTATCTCCATTGCCTTTCAGAAATTAGGTCTGCCTCCAGAGCTGGTTTTTCTGCTGTTGCTTTTCTGCCTCCTTGGAAGCGGCCTCAACATTCCGGTAAAAAGATTGTATTCCGAAAACCTGGTATCCGAAAGAACCATAGAATTTTTCGGCTGGAAATTCGTAGTGCCTGAGATCCGGTATCGAAATACCACCATCCTTGCGGTAAACCTTGGTGGAGCGGTTATTCCGGCTGGCTTAAGCTTTTTTTTGATTTTAAGATGGTGGCCTCTGGTGTTGTATTTTGCTGCTGGAACTCTCATTGTGGCTCTTCTGGTTAACCGGGTAGCCAGGCCGATTAAGGGATTGGGAATTGCCACTCCAGCCCTTTTTCCGCCCTTTCTGGCGGCTCTGGTGGCTTTTCTTCTCGGGCTACTGAGTCCATCTGGCCTGGCCGCAACTCCGGTCATAGCTTATGTTTCTGGAACGCTCGGGACTTTGATTGGGGCTGATCTGATGAACCTAAAAAAGATAGCCGGGCTGGGAGCTCCGGTGGCTTCAATAGGAGGAGCCGGGACTTTTGACGGGGTTTTCCTGACCGGAATTCTGGCAGTAGTTCTCACCGGTTTTTAATCTCTTGCTTAAAGTACAGGCTCTGGTTTTTTCTCCAGGAATTTACCCGGGTTAAGAGGAAAGTTTACTCTTAAATCGGGCTTTAACCTGCTCTACGAAAGCTTCCAGTCGGGTGAGTTCGCTGGCTGAGCCGGTTTCTCCAAAAACCAGGGTTGGGAGAGGAATGTGGTCAAAATCGTTTCTGATTCGGGCGGAGATGGCTGCTGAAGCCGTCCCTAACATGCAGTTAAAGCAGATGACGTTGATTATTCCATCAGCCCCTTTGCGGGCAAAATCAATCATCCTGGCCACATTCAGGAAGAGGGTCTGGTTATTGTTATAATCAAGGTAAGCGACTGCCGATTCTACAATTTCTTTATAACCCGGCTCTCTGGTTTTAAGTTCAGAGATCTCCAGCTTTTTGACTACCTCTCGTCTCTTAACCTCTTTTACCAGGTTCAGTCCAGCCGACTTCAGAGCTTCGGCCAGGCTTCCGGAGGATAATTTGTTGTAAAATTCTCGGCTGAAACTGAAGTCTATTTCGTCAACCAGAAAAGGGGAAGGCCAGACTTCGCAGCCCAGCTTTTCCAGCTGATGGTAGAGATAATTGTTGGCAAACGGGTTCTGGCGGGTGTAGATATCGCCGGCTATGCCAATAACCGGACGTTTTTCAGCTCTGGTTTTGATCTTTTTCAACTGGCAGCTGATTTTTTGAAGGGTCTCGTCCAGCCGGTTTTCGGCCAGTCCAGCCTCTAAAGATTTAAGGCTTTCTCTGAAAGCCTGGTCAGTTTCCCCTCGGTTGATTTCGTAGGGGCGAGTCTGACAGGCAATTTTGATGAGTCGGTCGGTGGCCACCAGACCCTGCCACAGACTTTTCAGGCCTTCAAATCCGATGAGTTTCCAGAAGTAGTTTATAGTTGGAGTGAGGACCAGAAGACCGTTGAGATTAAGGTCGAAGAGCAGGTGTCTCATGGCCGGCCCGTATTGCTGCAGGAGACAGGAATACCTGGCTCCGGGGAAAAAGAAGACAGCAGGTTGCTTCTGATTATGGCTCATAGCAAACTTGAGCAGGTCGCCGAGGAGAAAAGAATAAGCATGACATTCCTTGCCGGACGAGTATTTTTCTCCCAGTTCCAGACTTTTTTCATCCGGGGGTGGCAGAACTTCAGCCTGAAAACCACATTGCTTAAGCACTCCAGCGAAAACAACTGCATGGTCGGCAAAGTATGGAATAATAAAGCGGAAATTTTTTAGCTCTTCAGTTGGAAGAGTTTCCGGGTCTTGAACTTTTCTTTTTAAGCTGAGGCCCCGCCCGGCTAACTGATTTTGGGTGATTTCATCGGCAAAGGCTTCCAGTCTGGTAACAAGGCCGGCTTCACCGCGGTGCTCGTCAAATTCCAGAAAAAGATGCGGTTTGGCAGCAACCAGGTTTTTCAGATGCTTAATCGTAAACCCATCCAGCCCGCAACCGTAGCTGCTTAGAAAAACGGTCAGAGCCCGTTGTGACTGGCTGGACCAGAAAGCAGCTTTTAGCAGCTGGCGGGGATAACGCCACGGAGGCAGATCTGAAGGTTCTAACGGTAGATCAGAAAGAGAGACACTTTCTAATGGCAGGTAGTCAACCGGAATAGCTGTCACCCCTATCTTTTCCAGATGAAACCAGAGATTGAGGTTTAGGTAATTATCATAAAGCAAATAAGGGCGTCCGGAGATTATCCAGAGATTTTTATCCCGGGACTGAGTTATAATCTCCTGACCGAGGGCTTTTAATTTCTCCTTGAATTCAAGATGAGCTTTCCACGAAGACTCCCAGGCCGCTTTTATTATTTCTTCAGGTTCTTTGAGCAGTCGGGATAGAGATTTTAAGTTGTCTTGAAGGCTGTTTTCATCTGGTTCCAGGTAAATATGGCAGGTCAGTAGTTTTGACCGGAGAGACTCCGGTAACATAGAAGGCAGATGCTCGGTGTAAGGACAAAAATAGTAAGAATCTGTTTTGCTCCGGTGGCTGTCTACAAACGATGGAAAGAAAACCAGATCTACTTCGGGATCGTTTTGGAGATAGCTTATATGCCCGAGAGCAATTTTTACTGGCAGGCAGGTTTCGGCTGTTTGATGTTTTACTCCAGCTTCCAGTATTTCCTGATTGGTCTCCGGAGAGACTTTAACCCGGTAACCCAGATGACGGAAAAATTTGAACCAGAAAGGCAGAAATTCCTGAAAAACTGAAGCCCGTGGAAGGCCGATAGTCAGCTGGTTGATTTTCTTTTCCTGGGGCTCGGTTAGCATTTCTTCAAGCAGCTTATTCCTGTAAATCAGCGGGTTATGATATTGAGTTCTGGAATCTTCCAGTTTGGACTGGGTGGTGAAACGTTCACAGATATCTCCAAAGTAGACGGTTTCCTGGCCGGAAGAGATGGAAACCACCTGACAGCGGTTAGAGCAGTGACGGCACTCAAAGGAAGTCAGATTGAAGGGCTGAAGTAGTTTTTCTTTAATTTCTTCAGCCGATAAAGATTTCTTGCCGATTTTTCTAACTTTTTCTTTAGCTTCAAGAGCTGCTCCGATGGCTCCGGAAATACGGTTATAAGGATGAACTTTTATCTCTTTTCCCAGCAAATTAGAAAAAGCCCTGACTACCGCCTGGTTTGAAGCCACTCCTCCCTGGAAGATAATTTCTTTCCCAATCGGCCTTCTTTCAACTACTTTTTCCAGGTAGTTGCGGGCAATGGAATAAGCCAGTCCGGCCACCAGATCTGGTAGCGGGCAGTTCTGAGCTGAAGCCCTTATCAGCTCAGACTCCATAAAAACGGTACAGCGGCTTCCCAGGTCATAAGGACTGGTAGAAAGTGAGGCCAGACGGGCAAAATCCGTTTCTATTCTGAAACCCAGCTGGGCAGCCTGCTCTTCCAGGAAAGAACCGGTGCCAGCAGCGCAGATTTTGTTCAGGTTAAAGTCAACCACCCGGCCTTTTTCAACCTGGAGGTACTTGGAATCCTGCCCGCCTATTTCAAATATGGAGTCAGCCTCAGGAAAATAAAAACAGGCACTTCTTCTCTGACAGGTGATTTCGTTCTTAATAGAATCAGCTTTGACCAGACGTCCGGCCAGGTAGCGGCCGCTTCCAGTGGTTCCAATGCCCAGGATTTTTAAACCGGCCGGACAGCGAGCAAATAGGATTTTGAAGCCTTCCTTTAAAGCCTCTAAAGGCTGGCCGCGGGTAGGCAGGTAAACCCCAGTCAAGATTTTGTTGTTTTCGTCGAGTAAAACCAGGTTGGTGCTGACCGAGCCGATGTCTATTCCCAGATAAGCTTCTACTGGGCCGGTCAGAGGCTTTTCAGGTTCAGAGGGAGGTTGGTTCATCAGCTGACCAAGCGGAGGCAGGAAACTGCTGGTTTTCTCCTGGCCAGGTTTTAATTCATCCAGGATGCTCTCCAGAGAGGAGTAAGACTCAGGCGACAGGTTTTTTCCTGCCAGAAGGGCCGCTCCGATTGCTGGAACAAAAGGCGAATCTTTGGAGTAAAAAACCTGATCTTCTCTGGCATTCAGGATGGTGGATAAGGCTCTGACCAGGCCGGCGTTTTTGGTAGTTCCACCGGACAGGGCCACTGGCAGCTCACAGGTTTTTCCCTTAAGCAAGGACGAGCTGACAGACCGGGCCAGGGCCAGGCAAACACCGTAAGCTATTTCTTCCACTGGAGTGCCCTTTTGCTGCAGATGAATCATATCCGATTTAGCAAAGACGCTACAACGGCCGGCAACCCGGGCTGCTTTTCTGGCCCGGCTGGCCAGTTCGGAAAATTTCTCCAGGGGCAGTTTCAGCCGGTAAGCCTGTTGCTCCAGGAAAAGGCCGGTACCGGCGGCACATCTTTCGTTAAAAGCAAATTCGGTAATTTCCGGTAAGAAGCTGTTATCAATTGCTGTACCGAACTGCACCCAGCGGGCAGTCTCGGCGCCTACGTCAAAAGCAGAGCGGGCTTGAGGGAAAAGATATCTAACGCCTGAGGCCAGGCAAGTTATCTCGTTTATTTTTTTTACCTGGTCAGGAAACAGGAGCCCAGAAGAACCTGACCCGGTTACTCCCACAGCTAAGGCCCCGTTGCCGAGGACAGAGCTATTTCTCTGAAGAATTCTCTTTAAAGCAACCCGAAGATTTCCCCGGACTGGTTCGTAATCCTTAGCGATGATTTCTGACTTCCGGTCTAAGATGACCAGCTTAAGGGTACTGACACCAAGGTCCAGACCGACCATCATTCTTTCCATAAGTTGCACCTCGTGAGAAATCGAATTAAGAAAGAAGTTTTAAGAGTCTGTAGTCGTCCTGGAAAATTAGCCTTTTGGGCTGAATCGCCATTTCGAGCGGTATCAATTCTATTTTTTCATTTTTCAAGGAGACACATCTATCGGTATGACCAACTAAAAGAGCTTGAACTGCAGCCTCGCCCAGCCTGGTGCCAAGTATTCGGTCAAAGGCGGTCGGACGGCCTCCCCGCTGGATATGTCCGAGAACGGCAATTCTGGTTTCCAGACCGGTGAGCAAGGTGATAGCCGTGGCTACATCCTGGGCCCGGGCTTTGCCTTCAGCCACAATGATTATCCAGCTTACCTTGCCCTGGGCATTGCCCCGCTGGATTTCCCGACAGATTTCATTGAGGTCGAAATCCTGTTCAGGAAGGATGACGTCTTCACATCCACCAGCCAGAGCTACTTTCATGGCCAGATAACCACAGTCGCGGCCCATAACCTCGACCACAAAAATTCTTTCTAAACTGGTAGCTGTGTCCCTGATTTTGTCAAGGGCGTCAAGGGCCACGTTAACTGCGGTGTCCGCCCCAATGCAGAAATCAACCCCGTTAACATCATTATCGATGGTGGCCGGAATACCCATCACTCTAAGGCCGTATTTAGTAGCCAGTAGATGGGCAGCGGTAAGCGAACCGTTCCCGCCTATGACTATAAGTCCGTCTATTTTGTTTTCTTCAATAGTTTTTAAGGCCTGTTTCTGGCCTTCTTCAGTCAAAAATCTCTCCGAGCGGGCCGACTTAAGGATAGTACCTCCCTGGTTGATTATCCCGGAAACTGAACGACGATCAAGCGGCTGGAGACGATTATCTATCAAGCCATCATAACCCCTGAGAATCCCAACTACTTCCACCTGATAGCCACTGGCTGTGCGGACCACAGCCCGTAAAGCAGCATTGACTCCAGCACAATCTCTGGTTATTACAGCAATCTTTTTGACCATCTTAATAACCCCAGACCTGAGTTTTGATGATAATACCAGATTTGGATTTCAGTTTAAAGACCGACCACAGTAGGGACAGAAGCTAAAATCCTTCTCTAGCCGGCCTCCGCAGTCAGGGCACAGCTCATTCTGCCTGGTGAAGTCATAAGGTTTGTCTTGAGTTTCCGAGATTGATTCCAGCCCGCAATTTTCGCAGCTGAAAAACGGTTTTCCCTTTTTTACCGGGAAGAGCGGTATGAAAAAAAGGTTAAGGTAATGATCAATTCTTATTCTGAAAAAAGAATGGTGGCCGCACCTCAGACAAACCCGGGGCAACTCATCCAGCTTCCTGACTTTCGGAGTAATCCCTCCAATGAAAAAAAACATCTTCAGTGGTGTCCTTTCATGTATTTCATAAATTCTTCAACTCGGGCTGGAGGCTCCGTTTTCAAGCTCACCAGGATTACTGCGATAAACGACAGAATAAAAGCTGGAACCCATTCTGAAACCATAGCTTTTAAGGGAGGAATCAGGTACCAGACAATTTCGGTGGTGGTGCCCACCAGAATGCCAGCGATAACTCCTTCCTTAGTTGTTTTTTTCCAGTATAAAGAAAGAAGCATGGCTGGTCCGAAAGCCGCTCCCAGACCACCCCAGGCGAAGAGAACCAGGTAAAATACCAGTTTGTCGGCATAGGCGGCAAAAAGCAGTGCTACCAGGGCAATGATTAAGGTGAAAGACCGGCTGATGAGGACCAGGGTTTTTTCTGAAAGCTGTTTATTCTTAGCCAGTATTTTCTGATAGGCATCGCGGACAAGGGCTGAAGAAGCAACCAGAAGCTGAGATGAAGCCGTAGACATGATGGCCGCAAAAATGGCCGCTATGGTCAGACCGAACAGAAAAGGATGAAGATGCTGAGAGCCCAGAAGCGGATAGACATTCTCCGGGTCCTTTCCTGGCAGGTTGGCCACATCCTGATAAAGAGCCCGGCCTGCCAGGCCGATGAAAATTGCTCCCCAGGCCATGAGCACATTCCAAATAGTGCCAATGAGAGCGGTTTTATTCAGCTTTTCAGGGTCGTCGATGCTCATATACTTGTTAAGGATGTGGGGATTTCCGGGGGAACCGAAGCCGATGCCTACATAGCTGAGCCAGGCTCCAAAGGTAAGAGAAAAAGTGTCAAGGTATTTCGGGGAAAAAGCCTGCAGAATAGAAAGAAGCTGGCCCAGTCCTCCGAAATGAACAATGGCAATTATTGGAAGAATCATTAGGGCAAAAATCATGAACAGGGCCTGAAGGGTATCAGTCAAACAGACTGCGAGAAAACCACCCAGAACAGTGTAGAAAATGACTATTCCAGCGGTTATCAGGATTCCCTGAAGCGGGCTCAGGTTAAAGCTGGCAGCTAAGGATTTACCGCCGGCATTGAACTGAGCTGAGACATAGGCAGTCATGAAAATGAGGATTGGGATTAAAGCGAAAATACGGAGCAGGTGTTTGTGATCTTCAAATCTGGACTCAAAATAATCGGGGATAGTAATATCGCCCATCTTACCGGTGAAATAGCGGAGTCTTTTACCGGGAAAGATGAACATAAAAAGCTCTACTACTATGTAGCCTGCTACTGCCCAGACGGCTGAGACCCCTCGGGTAAAAGCCAATCCCGAAACTCCTATTAGCAGCCAGGCGGAACGACCAGAAGTCACAGCGGCCATAGCTACCACAAAAGATTTCATCTGGCGTCCACCCAGGAAGAATTCTCCTATCCCTCTTGAAGAGAACCTGGCTGAAATGATGCCAACGGCAACCATCATCAATACATAGATGACAAAAGCGGCCAAAGACCAGGGATTGGTATTAAGGCTGAGGGCGTTCATTTTAGCCCTCCTTTTCTTAAAGTTAAAGCAAAGGCAATAATTAAAATGACTGCTGGCATGATGAATAAGCCGAAATAGGTTGACAGCATAGTCACCTCCCTTAGATGGCATAAATTATCATAGCCCGATTTTATCTGCAATTGTTGGGTTCTTATTTGATTTTTATGGAAGAAAAGGCTGATTTATGGTATGAATTAAATCTTATCTGTAAACGGAGGCTATTGATGAAAGAGAAAAAAATGATAGTGGTAGTAATTTTCCTCAGCTTTATTTTATTGCTGGTAGCTTCTGCCTGCCGGCGGTCAGCTCAAGAGAAAGTCAACTATCCCCAGACCAGAAAGGAAGCAGTGGTGGATGATTATTTTGGAGTGGCTGTGCCCGACCCCTACCGCTGGCTGGAGGATGATAATTCTGAGGAAACTAAAAAATGGGTAGAAGAACAGAATAAAGTGACCTTTGCTTTTCTGGAAAAAATTCCTTACCGGGAGAAAATTAGGTCAAGGCTAAAAGAAATTTACAACTATCCCCGAATGAGCCAGCCTATCAGGGCCGGTGAGTATTATTTCTTCTACAAAAACGATGGACTTCAAAACCAGTCGGTTATTTACATCCAGAAGGGACTGGAGGGACAGCCTGAAGTTTTCATAGATCCTAACCAGCTCTCACCTGATGGGACGGTCAGCATTAGATTAGCCGGGTTCTCGCCAGACTTCCGTTATGTAGCTATAACCCGGTCCGAAGCCGGCTCGGATTGGTCAGAAATCAGGGTAATGGAGATTGCTACCAGGAAAGAACTGCCGGATCGCATCCGGTGGATTAAATTTTCTGGTGCTGCCTGGTACCAGGATGGGTTTTTCTACAGCGGATATGATAAGCCGGCTCCAGGGGAGGAGCTTAAAGCCCGCAATGAATTCCAGAAGGTTTTTTACCACCGGCTTGGTGAACCACAGGAGAAAGATGTTCTGGTTTATGAAGACCGGAATAACCCGCTTCGCTATTTTAACCTGGGTGTTACTGAAGACCAGAAATACGCCATTCTGGAGGTTTCAGCCGGTACCTCCGGTAACGAGCTTTACTGGAAGGACTTAAGTCAGAAAAAGGCGGATTTCAAACTTCTTATTCCCGGGTTTGAAAATGATAGCGAAGTCATTGACAACCTGGGCGATAAATTTCTGGTCAGGACTAACATTGGCGCTCCTAATTACCGTCTGGTACTGGTAGACCCGAGAAACCCATCCCAGGAAAACTGGAAGGAAATTTTTCCTGAAAAACCAGAAGTGCTAACCGCGGCTCTGACGGCGGGTGGATATGTTTTTGGAGTTTATCTTCAGGATGCTCACACCAGGGTTTATCAGTATTTACCTGATGGTTCTCTGGTTAGAGAAGTGGAATTGCCGGCTATTGGGACGGCTTCTGGTTTTGGCGGCTGGCGGGATGATAAAGTGGTCTTTTACACCTTCCAGTCCTTTAACTATCCGCCGACTATTTACAAATTTGACCTGGCTTCCGGTCAGTCAGAAATCTTTGCCAGACAGGAAGTAAAGTTCAGGCCAGAAGATTTTGAAGTCAAACAGGTTTTTTATCAGAGCAAGGATGGGACCAGGGTACCGATGTTCATTGTTCATAAAAAGGGCCTGATGCTGGACGGCAAAAATCCGGCCTTTCTTACCGGTTACGGCGGTTTTAACATCAGCCTTCTGCCTTCATTCAACCCGTCGATCGTGCCCATTCTGGAAAACGATGGGGTTTTTGCCCAACCCAACCTCAGGGGTGGGGGTGAGTACGGAGAAAACTGGCACCGGGCCGGGATGCTGGAGAACAAACAGAATGTTTTCGACGATTTTATCGCAGCTGCCGAATATTTGATAAAAGAAAAATATACCTCTCCGAAGTACCTGGCTATTTCCGGGGCCTCAAACGGAGGTCTGCTTGTTGGAGCGGTAATGACCCAGAGGCCAGAGCTCTTCCGGGTAGCCTTTCCGGCAGTCGGAGTCCTGGATATGCTCCGCTACCACAAATTTACGGTCGGCTGGGGCTGGGTGGTTGAGTACGGGTCAAGTGAGCGGGAAGACCAGTTCCGATATCTTATAAAATATTCGCCGCTGCACAATGTCCGGGAAGGCGTATGTTATCCTGCCACGCTGATTACCACAGCTGACCATGACGACCGGGTAGTCCCGGCTCACTCTTTCAAGTTTGCAGCTACTCTTCAAGAAAAACAGAGCTGTCGCAACCCGGTTTTAATCCGAATAGAGACTCGCTCCGGACACGGTTCAAGCAACATCACCAAAGCCATAGATGAGCTGACGGATAAGTATGCTTTTATGTTCTATGTGATGGGACTGAGGCCTATCTACCGCTAAAGATTTTTAAGCCAGACCAGGTCTGGAAGCGATTCTCGGCCAGCCCCAGTATTACGAAATTTAAAATAGTAACACCGCTTATTATAAATCAGCTCGGGTCCCCGACCCTTTCTCTGGTAAGCCTGCTTAAAAAAATTGATTTGAGCTTTAATGGAGGTAAGAAAAGAGCTTCTGGTAGAAATGGCCTTCCTCAGGTCAGCAGTCTTAAAATTCTCTTCTCTCAAAAAATTAAGAGCCCGGGTTTACTTTTAAGATTTATCCCGTCGAGGCAACCCTCAATTTTTTATTTCCTTATCCTCGAGTAGCCTTCTCCATTTATCCATCAGGGCTCTGTTGAGGTCAAGCGGGGGCTTAGCTTCTTCCGGGAGAAAAGATTTATAGGGGTGGGTCTTTATATATTCTTCGAACTCGGCTCTGATTTTTTTGAGTTCTTCCGGTCTGGTCAGCAGATCGATGGCGGTAAGAGCCATAGCTTTAGCCCCGGCGTTTAAACCTTTCCAGGCTATGGAACCGTAGACCGAGGCTACTGTCGACCAGTGGTGGCCCACTGCTCCGGGCACGTTGGATGGAAAACGGACGGTGGCCGTGGGAGCTACCAGAGTAACTTCCCCGACATCTGTAGAACCGCCACCAATAAAAGCTTCTCGCGGTTCTCTAAGCTTGCTGACTTCTTTTTTGAGTCCTTCCTCTCTCGCCTGGAGTTCTTTCTGTAGTGCCCGGGCAAATTCTTCCTCCTCCTTATCCCAGAGCGGCATACCGGTCAATTCGATGTTTTTCTGCAGAAGTTCAGCCAGAGCCCTATTGCCGTGAAATTGATGGGTAGCACTCAGGACTTTGAACTCAGAGAGCTCGGTGCCAGTGGCTAGGGCAGCCGCCTTAGCGCAGTTAGTTACTCTTTCAAACATCTGTTCTAAATGCTCGTCGGTGTTCCTGATGTAATACCAGACTGAGGCTCTGTCCGGAACGACATTGGGGGCTTCTCCTCCCTCCATGATGATGTAATGCAGACGGTGGGCGGGATTTAAGTGTTCCCGGAGGTAGTTGGTGGCCACATTCATAAGCTCCACCGCATCCAGGGCGCTTCGGCCGGCCCAGGGAGCACCGGCGCTGTGAGCAGTTTTGCCCTTAAAGGTGAAGACCACCGAAATAACAGCGTTGCCGGAAACTCCGTAAGAGGTACCGAAGTCGCTGGAGCTGTGGTTGTCGAGGACAGCCTCCACGTCCTTAAATAGGCCGGCTCTGACCATATAAGGACGGCTGGCCAGGATTTCTTCTGCCGGTGAACCAAAAACTTTGATTGTCCCTTTTATCCCGAACCTTTCCATGGCCTTTTTGGTGGCAATAGCGGCGGCTACGGCGGCTGTGCCCATGGTGTTATGACCGCAACCATGTCCGGGAGCTCCTTCTATCAGCGGGTCTTTTTTGGGAATTCTCCCTTTCTGGGAAAGCCCGGGCAGGGCGTCAAATTCTCCCAGAAAACCGATAACCGGCCGGCCTTCTCCGTAAGTAGCCACAAAGCAGGTCGGAAGGCCGGCCAGACCTCTTTCCACCCGAAATCCTTCCTTTTCCAGGGTCTCGGCTAGGAGGGCTGAAGATTTATACTCCTGAAGTCCGAGCTCAGCGAAGCTCCAGATGCGGTCTGAAATCTTTCCAAAATACTCAATCTGTTCTGGCTGATTGAGCCATTCCAGGACATATTTTTTTCCCCGGCTGATATTTAGGGATTGCTTTTTGCTTTCAGCCTGAATCTTTTGAGCAGCCGACAGGTAATCCCCGGCAGTCAACAAAATTAGCAGTATCAGAAAAAAATTAATCAGTAAGAATCTATGTCCAGGTCTCCTGAAGCGAGGTTTAAAAATTTCCGGGATTTTCTTCTCTTCCAGAATTTTGATCAGGTTCATGGTTTTTTCTCCTTTTCCCGTCTCTTGAATTTTTCGAGCAGTTCAGTATAGCGGTTGCTCAGGTCAACCTCTTTCCCTTCAATGAAGACTTTTTCTATCCTGGTGCCCAGCTCCAGCAGGTCGCCATCGGCAAGGACAAGGTTAGCCAGTTTGCCCTTCTCCAGGCTTCCCAGATCTTTATCCACCCCGAAAATTTCAGCCGGGTAAATGGTTACTGCCTTAAGGGCTTCTTTTCGGTCAAGGCCAAAGGCAGCGGCTTTAGCTGCATGGTAGGGGAGATCCTTGGCAGCGCTTGAGCTTGAAGAGGAAAAAGCTATCTTTATCCCGGCTCTGTTAAGGATACCGGGGTTAAGGAAAAGCGCATCATAGCCATCTTCCCAGAGTGGCGGCAGTTCATAAAGAGAACCAATGAGGCAGGGGATGCCGGATTTTTTTATTTCTTCAGCCACCTTAAATCCCTGATGAACACCATAGAAAATAGCTTTTATTTTTTCTTCCTGAACGAACTTGATAGTCTGGATGATGTCCTTATCGGCCTGGACAGAGAAGATAACCGGTAGTTCACCTTTAACTACTGGTAATAAAAAATGAGAAGCTTCGTCGAAATCAGGTCTGGGCAGAAGCAGGTTTTTCTCTGCTTCAGCTCTTCTTTTTTCATACATCCGGGCTTTATGGAAGAGTTCTTTGAGTTCAGCCAGAGCCCGCTCGGTCGAGACTGCTCCTGGCTGTCCCATCCCCATAAATCCCCGGCGTCCACCTCTTATTCCAGGGAGCTCCACGACCATAGCCAGGCTTTCTTTTATGGCCATCTGCCGGTTGGTCCAGCCATGGAGCTTGATTAAGGTGCTCTGGCCGGAGATAAGTCCACCAGAAGGAGCCACTACCGCCGCTAAGATGCCGTTAGCCCTGGCAATCGGAATGTGCATTGAATCATATTTTAAGGCTTCAATAGCCTTAACCTGGGGATTTATCCGGCCTGTTTCTCTGTTGTCCACTGTGGCTGCTACCCCACTTATTTCGACTAGCCCCATGGAGGAGTAACTGTCTATCATTCCAGGATAGGCGGTCAGTCCTTTAGCTTCCACTATTCTGGTTCCGGGTGGAATGGAGACTGTAGTTCCAATTTCTGCAATCCGACCATTTTTTATTAATATAGTTCCCTCGGGTATTTCCTCCCCAACCACCGGGACAATTTTGACCTTGACGATGGCCAAAACTTCGCTGTCTTCGGGCCCAGCCGCTTTTACAGGGTTAATCCCTCCCATCAGCAGCCCAACCAGCAGGATTGAATACAGGATAAGTCTGGAGTGGGAGGTTTTTTGTTTTATGGCTGATTTTATTTTCTTGAGGTTCATCAGTTTCCTCCTTTCTTAATAGCTGCGGCTTCTCTTTCCTGAAGCAACTTCTCCCGATCGAAATAAACTTCACCCTCAATAATGGTCAGGTCGCAGCGAGTGTAGGCGCTCATCGGATGTTCGCTGAAGAGAGCCAAGTCGGCCTGTTTACCAATCTCAATACTTCCGACTATCTGGTCCACTCCTAACTGTTTGGCGGCGTTTATGGTTATCATTTTCAGGGCTTCATCAGGAGTAACTCCGTATTTAACCGCCTTTCCGGCCTCGTTGAACAGCCGTCGAATTCTTTCGCTGCTATCGGAGTTAATAGAAACCAGAATACCTCTTTGAGCACAGTAGGCGGCGTTGTAGGCAATGCCTTCGGCCGCTTCCATTTTGTAGGCCCAGCTGTCGATGAAGACCGAAACCCCGACTCCAGCTTCCAGAAGTTCATCAGTAATTTTGTAAGCTTCCCAGGCGTGTTCAAAAGCCCCTATTTTGAAACCGAACTCCCTGGCCAGGTTCAAAAACTCCACCATCTCAGTAGCTACGTAGGCGTGACAGCGGGCAATCAGCCGGCCGCGGAGCAGTTCAGCCAGGGTTTCTAACCTCAGGTCTTTTCTCGGTGGAATCAGATTAGCCGGGGGATTTTTGGATTTTTTCAGTTTTTCATAGCGGTCCCATTCTGCCATATAATCTCTGGCTTTAAGCAGCTCCCGGCGAATGATGGCATTTGCCCCCATTCTGGTAGCTGGATAACGCTGGGGCCGGCCAGGCAGAAGAGTTCGATTGGACTGTTTAACATTTTCCCCCAGGGCAAATTTCAGAGTAGGAAAAGCCTCTTTTACAATTAGCTCCTCGGATGGTTTCCCCCATTTAAGTTTCAGGACTACGTTGACTCCCCCGATGGGGTTGGCGCTCCCGTGCATGGTATGGACCATGGTCACTCCACCGGTTAGAGCGGTGAAAATTGAGGAGTCATCGGCGTTGATAACATCAGCCATTCTAACTTCGGGGGTGATGGCTTCAGTCCCTTCATTCGTTCCGGAAAGAGCGATATGGGTGTGAGTGTCAATAATCCCGGGAATAAGATACCGACCGTTGGCTTCAATCACTCTGGTGCCGGGTGGAGCTGTCAGGTTCTGGCCTATCTGTTTAATCATACCGTTGACAATTAAAACATCACCTTTTGGTATCACTCCTGAAGTTACAGTCATCACAGTGGCGTTTTTTATCAGCAGGTTGCCTCCGGCCAGCAAGCTGGAAGCCGAAAAACCCAGAATGGTCAAAATGGTTGAAAGAACTACTATCTTTTTTAACGAGGTTCTCATTGACCTTTCTCCTCATAATTAAAAACAATACCATCAACCAAGACTCTGACCACTTTGGCCTTTTCGTCGAATAACTCGCCGCGGGTCAGGATAAGGTTGGCGATTTTGCCTGGCTCCAGGGTTCCGAGCTGTTTCTCAAGACCAAGCCAGCGGGCCGGTTCTATGGTTAAGGCCCTCAGGGCAGCTTCCTGAGAAAGTCCAGCTTTAATCGCCATCCTGAGATTTTTCAAGAAGCTGGAGTCAGACAGCCCGAAGCTGGTCAGAGCAAAAGCAATTTTTTCCCGGTGCAGGATGGCGGCATTGGCTGGATAAATTTCAGCCTCTGCTCTTTTCCTGGCTGCATCACCCTGTTGTGCATAGAGGCTGGTGCTGGGTGGCCGGAAATCCAGGTTGAGGAGCAGGGGAACCCTGGAATTTTTTAGCAGCTCTAGAACCCTCCAGGCTTCATTACATCCGGTGAGCAGTCCGTTCAGTCGGAATTCAGCAATCAGACGCAGAGCTCTTTTGATGTCTTCCTGATTGTTACACTGAAAAACTACTGGTTTCTTCTCGACCACGAACGGAATGAGGGCTTCTAAAAACGGGTCAAATTCTGGCCGTTTCAGGTTCAGGGGATTAGAATTATACCTTTTCCAGTGGTCAGAATAATGAAGGGTGTCGTAAAATTTCTGCCTCAAAAAAGCTACTGTGCCCATCAGGCTTGAAGGATAAAGACCTCGTTCAGTAGTGAAATTGATATGTAAAGCCCAGGGCTGCTTTAAGACCATAGTCTGAAGCTGGTCGCCGTTAAGGTTTAGAACCACACTTTGTCCTTGAAAAATTCCCCGGTTGGGAGCCACCACCACAGTGGTAATTCCAACCTTATGATAGGATTCTATGGTCTGCTTTTTTGGTTTAAGCTGTTTTAAAACCAGAAGTTCCGGAAATTGCTGAGGTTCGGCCGGCTGAGTCAGGGCCTGGAAAAAATCTTCCGGTTGCCGGGGCTCCGACGGCTCCGGTGCTTCCAGAAACAGGTTGGTATGAGCCGAGATCAAACCCGGATAGGCCGTCAGACCCGAGGCCTCGATGACTTCAGCGTCGGGAGGAATTTTGATTTTATCAGCCGGGCCTACAGCCTCAATCAGCCCATCCCGAACCAGGATTGTACCTTTGTCCAAAATCGGGCCGGCAACCGGGATTATCCGGCAGTTAACCAGAGCGTAGGCTGGTTTGACTTCAGCATTGGCTGACTGAGCAACCCAGCTTAAAAAGGTCATCGCGGAGACGACCAGAATGAATATGACCAGTGCTCCCCGATTTCTCCGGGGCTTGGTTTTTTCAGATTGCATCTTCATGAACCTCCTTCTTGAAAAAGAATTTTCTCGGCCAGCTCTTAAAACCAGCGTTTAGAAGCAGAGAAGAGAGAATTCTTAAAGAGTAAATCTGAACGTTTTGGCAATACTGGTAAAGCCACTGGTGGGAAATCGGACAGGTGACTTTAGCTCCCGTAAAAAAAAAATTGATAGAAGACTGGTTTTGTGGCCTTCTACTCCTGAGCTTCGAAATTAACGCCGGTTTCTGCATAAAATTCTTTAGAAAAAATATCTTATTTCTTGTCGCTTATTTGTCAATAAAAAAAATTCTTTCTGGTTGAGACAAAGACCAGGTTTTTAGGCCAGAAGGCTGAGCCTGAAAGAGGAAAGAGTTAAGGAAGCCTGGTTTTTGTGCCGGGAAGCAAGAAAAAAATTATTGAAAGATGAAGGGGAATAATAGGGAAACGGTAAAAAAAAATAAAGGAATCAAATTTGATTTTAGTGGTAAGATTATTTCGGTATGGCCAGTCTCTACTTGTCTTAACTTTACAAATAGAATAAAATTCAGGACAGTACCATAAAGTAGATAAACTTTCTGGTTAGAGGAGAACAGTATGAAAAAAAAGATGGTTGTTCTCTTATTAATTTCTTTAGGCCTGCTTTTCATCAATCTGCCAGCTCAGGCCCAGCAGAACAAGTTTGGTCTCGGGATAATCCTGGGAGAACCAACCGGACTGATAGCCAAGTACTGGACCAGCCGAACTACGGCCTTTGATGTGGCCGGGTCCTGGTCGTTTGAAGGGAAAAATTCCTTCCACCTCCATGCCGATTATCTTTTTCACAGTTTCAATCTGATAAAAGTGGACAGTGGTAAGCTGCCTTTCTACTATGGCTTCGGATTCAGGGTAAGCCTGAAAGATGATACTCGACTTGGTATCAGAATACCGGTCGGCTTGAGCTATATGTTTGAAAAAACCCCGATTGACATCTTCATGGAGATCGGGCCGGTTATGGATATAATCCCGGCTACTGTATTTCGAGTTTCTGCTTTTATAGGGTTTAGGTATTATTTTTGATTGCCGGAATCTGAAAGCGACTGCCAGAGAAACAGTTTAATGATATAGTCGGTGGCGGGAATTAAATTGCAGTTGAGCCGGGCTATATAAGATTCAAGGCTGCAGAGAGTCCCGGATAAAAGGTAAGTTATTAGTTTTTTTAATCTGACCTGATTATCTGGTTGATTTAAGTTCATAAATGGATAAAATCAGAAAAAAACTTTAATGGAGTTCTGGAATGCTTTCCACAATTGAAAGAATTATCCTGGCCCTGGTGGTGGGGCTAACTTTCTTCCTGTTCTTTATTCCGGTATTCCGGAGAATCTGGATTTTAACCCGTCTTAAAGCTGAAAACCGGTTCGATTCTCTTTTTCGCCGCTTTTTTTACACGCTGTCGCGGGTTTTTTTCCAGCTCTGCACCTTAAAAAACGAAAGGCCCTGGACCGGTTTAGCTCATGCCCTGATTTTCTATGGAGCCCTGACTTTTGACACCATGACCGTTAATCATTTGATAGAGGGTTATGTTGATGGTTTCTACCTTTTTGGTTCGACCTGGTTCGGGAAGCTTTTTTCTGCTTCAGTGGAAGTCTTTTCCCTGATGGTACTGGCCGGATTGCTCTTTTTTATTTTCAAAAGGTTTGTTCTCAAACCAACCGCTTACAACACCGGCTCCAGAGATTCTGCCTTGATTTATCTTTTTATCTTTCTGGCTGTGTCTACCTATCTTTTGTTCAAAATGATGGTAGTGGTTCAGCATCCAACTGAAGGCAACTGGAGCTTTCTCAGCCAGTTTTTAGCCAGGCTCCTGAAGCTTTCAGATTTTTCCGGCGAAGCTCTGGAGTTTTACCTGAAGTTTGCCTACTGGCTTCACACCCTGGTGGTTTTAGCCTTTATCTCTTATGTGCCTCATTCAAAGTATTTTCATCTTTTCGCCGGGCCGGTTAATCTTTTTTTCCGAAAACACCGTCCCACTGCTGAAATGCCAGTCCTGGACCTGGAAGCAGCCGAAAATTTCGGAGTTGAGAGGGTGAACGATTTTACCTGGAAAGACGGACTGGATGCCCTGGCCTGTGTGGAGTGCGGTCGCTGTCAGGATGTCTGCCCGGCTTTTTTGAGCGGGAAAGCCCTCTCACCCAAGATGGTCATAGTTAATCTGGAAAAACATCTTCTGGCTTCATATCCGAAGTTAAAAGCAGGGAAAGCACAAGAGCTTCCGACTCTTGTCCCTCAGGTTTTCAAGGAAGAGGAAATCTGGACCTGTACTACCTGCGGAGCCTGCCTTCACGTCTGTCCTTTTGACATTGAACATCCACCAAAGCTCCTCAGTCTGAGACAGAATCTGGTCCTGGCTAAGGGTCATTTTCCCGTCGAACTTAAAAGTTTCTTCCAGAAGCTGGAAACTTTCGGAAATCCATGGGGATTTCCCCCTTCTAAGAGAGCAGAACTGGCCTCTGAGCTTGGGGTTCCGACCTTAAGCCAGTTTCCGCAAGCTGACTACCTTCTCTGGCTGGGCTGTTTTGGTTCCTTTGATGAGCATGGCCAGAAAACAACCAGAGCCATGGTGAAGATTCTTAAGGAAGCCGGGTTAAAATTCGCCATCCTAGGAGAAGAAGAGCACTGCTGTGGCGATTCCGCCCGTAGGCTGGGCAATGAATACCTGTTTCAATGCCTGGCTCTCAAAAACCTGAAAACTCTGGCCAGAAAAAGAATTTCCAGGCTGATTACTTTCTGCCCCCACGGCTACAATACTTTCAAGAATGAATATCCTGCCTTACTGGAGATACTGCCAGATTTTAGTTGCGAGGAAAAAGAGAATCTCAGAGCCATAAAAGTCATTTCTCATGTGGAACTGCTGGCAGAATTGATAAGGAAGAAGAGGGTAAGGCTTAAAGTCGTAGGTGAAGGGGAAACCTATACTTTTCATGATTCCTGTTATTACGGACGTCATAACGGGCTTTTCAGCCAGCCCAGAGAAATTCTGGCGACAGCTCTGGGAGGTCGGATTAAAGAACTCGGCCGTTCGAGAGAGCACAATTTTTGCTGTGGAGCTGGTGGCGGTTTGATGTGGACCGAAGAGAAAGCGGGAAAGCGAATCAATCACCTGCGGAGCGAGGAGATAATAAGAAACGGCAGCCAGCTGGTTGCCACCTCCTGTCCCTTCTGCCTGACCATGCTTCAAGACGGGTTGCGAGATAAAGGAGCTGAAAATATCAGGGTGCTGGATGTAGCTCAGGTTATGGCTCAGGCGATAGACCGTGATGAAAATTAAGGGCCGGTCGGAGGGCAAAGCCAGGCCTCCTTGCCTTAGGATAGAAAATCAGCTATAAATATAAAATCAGTGCGCCTGTAGCTCAGTTGGATAGAGCGACGGACTCCGGATCCGTAGGTCGCGCGTTCGAATCGCGCCAGGCGTACTTTTTTTATGGGGTTTATATCCGGTCTTAGGCTGAAATTTTTTGACATAAAAGCTGGTTTTAAGTAGCCTTTAAGTGAAATGGCTTTTCTGGATGGCAAAAGCTGGTGTCTGAAGGCAAGGGGTGGAGGTGGATTGTCCGCTTCAGGCCAGCGAAGTCGGGGTTTTTTAGTCTGTTCAAGTGTTGTGGTCTTATTTTTTTCTTTTTGGTTTATTTTTCTAAATTTTGGCCATAGACCTTTTACTTTGATGCTGGCAGTTTTGGGGAACGACCAGGGGTCAGGGGCTTTGATTGACCTGCCTGAAGTGGCTCAAGAAGTGATTTTTGAAAATGGACTTAAGACCTGGGAAGATAAAAATCAGTACTCCAGGAAAAAACTATACCGGGTTATCCGGGTGGCTGACGGAGATACCCTGGAACTGGAGGGCAAAGGTGTTGTAAGGTTAATCGGTGTGGACACTCCTGAACTCTCTCATCCCCTTAAACCAGTTCAGTATTATGCCCGGGAAGCTACTGATTTTGTCAGAAAGCTGGTCGACAAATCTAAGGTCTGGCTGCGTTACGACCAGGAGAGGACTGACAAATATGGTCGCACCCTGGCTTATGTTTATTTAGAGGATGGGCGCTGTTTGAATGAGGAGATCATCAAAAATGGTTATGGCTTTGCTCTGACCAGGTTTCCCTTCAAAGATTTACTTAAATATAAAAGGCTGGAAGAAGAAGCTAAAAAGAAAGAGCTCGGACTCTGGGCCAATCAGGGGCTGGATGAATTTCGCTGGGTTCTGGAGCAGAAAGTTTTGCCTTATGAAATTTACGAACTGGCCAACAATCTGTGGGCTATAAAGTATAAAAATTATGTCAGGCTACGACTTACGACTGAAGAGCTGGGCAAAGTGGTTCGTGACCTGAGACAATGGACCGGCGAATTTTCTGACCGCGACCTGGAGAAAACTCTTCTTGACAATGGCTGGCTTAAGGTTAGGCGATGAGAAAGAAAGCTTTCTGGTCAGTGATTCTTCTGGCTCTAATTTTTTCCGTGTCTAGGCTGGTTTTTATTTTCTCTCAGGAAAAAGTAATTTCCTGGGAAAAAGCAGGGGATTATGTCGGTCAAACGGTTACGGTTGAAGGAGTTATAGTCAGAGCTCATAATTCGGGCCGGGCCTGTTTTTTAAATTTTCATCCTGATTACCAGAAGTATTTGAGCCTGGTGATATTTGCTTCAGATTTTAACCGGTTTCCTTCGCAACCAGAAAAATATTATCTTAATAAAAAAGTCAGGGTTAAAGGCCGAGTATTAATTTACCGGGGCCGACCTGAAATAATCCTGAGCTCACCGGAGCAGATAAAATTGGTCTCCGGGACCGGTCGGGTAGGATTTCCATCAGATCAGATGAAGGGCCAGGCTGGACAGGAAGAAGAGGAAACGGTCAAAAAACCGACCCTTCCGGCGACCTCAAAGACTGCAGGCAGTAAAGAGGTCTCACCTGAAAATTCTTCCCAGAAAATTTCAGGAGAGGACCGGTTTGCGAGAGCAGTCAAAGAAATATCCTGGGAAGAGGCGACCGATTATCTCGGTCAGACAGTTTGGGTTCGGGGAAAAGTGGTGGCTACTCACAATTCTGGTAAAGCCTGCTTTTTGAATTTTCACCGCAACTGGCGAAGATATTTCACAGTGGTGATCTTTGCCAGCAATTTCCATCTCTTTCCGAAACGGCCAGAAGACCTCTTTCTTAACCGGGAAATAAGGGTTTATGGGCAGATACGGGAGTATCAGGGCAAACCGGAGATTATCGTGGAAAGCCCTGAACAGATAGAGATTATTCGTTAGAACAGCTCAGCCCAAGTTTCTTTTGATAATACTTCTGGTGATATTCTTCCGCCCGATAAAAGCCGCGAAAAGGTGCTATTTCAGTAACGATTTTTTTCCGGTATTTTCCATTCTGCTGAAGTTCAGCTTTTACTTTTTCGGCGATTTTTTTCTGCTCCTGGTCATGATAGAAGATGGCTGAGCGATAGTTGGGACCAACATCAGGTCCTTGACGGTTGTACTGGGTGGGGTCGTGAAACTCGAAGAACTTTCTAATTAATTGCTCATAGGAAATTACGGTTGGGTCAAAAACTACTTGGACTGCTTCGGCGTGCCCGGTTCTGCCGGTCAGTACCTGCTGGTAGGTGGGGTTGATGACTTTGCCTCCACTATAGCCGACGGTTGTTTCCAGGACTCCTTTTATCTGGCTTAGGGAATACTCCACTCCCCAGAAACAGCCGGCCGCCAAAGTGGCCACCTGAGGCAGCTCCTTTCTGGCATCTTCAGCCGGTTTGAAATTTAAGGCAACCGAATTGATGCAGTAATGTTTACCTGTGGGAGCCGGACCGTCGTAAAACAGGTGTCCGAGATGAGCCCCACAGCCACCACATCTGACTTCAATCCGATGGGTGCCCAGGGATAAGTCATCATGATATTCAAGATAAGCTTCGGCAAATGATTCCTTAAAGCTGGGCCAACCAGTCCGGTGGTCATACTTATCTTCAGAACGGAACAAGGGATTACCGCAGGCAACACAGAGGTAGATTCCTTCTTCCCAGAAATCATTGTATTTTCCCGAAAAGGGCCTTTCTGTTCCTTTCTGAAACATTACCCGGAACTGTTCAGGGGTCAGCTCTTTTTTCCATTCCTCCAGTGATTTATTAACTTTTTTCATGGTTTGTTCCTCGAGTGACTGATTAAGAGCTGAGGAAGCGCTTTGATAAAAAAGGGCATTAAGGCCCTTCCAGCCAGCCCAGGACAGAAGCAGGCTCAGTCCCAGAATTATGGCTTTTTGATAAAACTTTAGCATCTAAGAACTCCGTTTTCTTTCAAATCCTACAATTCCAATATACATTAAACTAAACCAGAGAGTAATGACCATCTGAAAATCTTCTGGTTGCGGGCAGGGCTTTTAAGCAGTAAGAAATTGACCTCAGAAGCTAACCGGCTTCTGGCTTTTCAAGATCTCAGGGTCTGATTCTGGCTCTACTGAAAGGAGGAAAACCCATAGTTAGAAAGGCGACTGGAGCCCTTCTTTATTTAAAAATCTTTGCTGTTTTAAACCTGAGTTTTTCCACAGATTGACCCGTAAAGAGCAAATGAAAGTCTTGGATTCCGACCGTTGTTATCTTAGAATAGGCTAACCAGTAGTTTAGGAAGTATCAAGGAGGCTTTGAATGTCTCAGGCCCTCAGGTATTTAGTTTTGTGGATTGCTACCCTGATTCTTTTCAGTCTGGCCGATGCGGCCTGGCATTTTCTGATTTTTGGCCGGGCCTATAGGGAAGATTTCAGGGTGTTGGCTTTGGTGAAGCAAGACCGAATTGTCTTCAGGAAGTTTTATGGATTTCTGGCTCAATTTGTTCTTGTTTCCTGTTTGATTTTGTTGATTTTGCTCTGCAGCCCGGAAAACTTGAAAATTTCGATTTTGGTCGGTGCTCTGGCTGGGCTTCTGGCCATCACCGTCTACGGTCTGACCAATTATGCTTTGATGAAGGATTGGAGTTTCAGGCTGACTCTGCTTGAAGTTTTCTGGGGACCGGTTCTCGGAGCCTGGGGTGGGCTGGTAGTCAGCATTCTTTATCGCTGGCTGTTCTTTTAATTCGGCTTTAATCTTTAATTCAAAGAAATAACGGCTCCCTTCAAGATTTTGGCTGCGGGCTGCTATTACCGTCTTTTTGGTGGAAGGGGTATAAAGGCGCTGGTAACTCTTTTATAAGATTCAAATTCCCGGTTGCCCAGGTATTTTTTTTCAAGAAGGGGGACTCCTGAAACTTTAACCAGAAGGAAGGTTATGGTCAGGGGGCTGATAATCCCCACCCAGCCTGCAGAGGTGTTAAGGCCGATGAGGAATATTCCCCACCACATCATTGCTTCACCAAAATAATTGGGATGGCGGGAGTAGCGCCAGAGGCCGGTTTGTTTGATTTTCCCTTTATTCTCCGGATTCTGCTTGAATTTTTTAAGCTGCTGGTCAGCTATGGCTTCCAGCAGAAAGCCAGTTAGCCAGACCAGCAGTCCCAGATTATCAAGCCAGTTCCAGTCGGAATGATGGCTTTTCATGATAAATAAGCCCGGCAGGATGATTAAAAACATAAAAAGACCCTGAAGCAGGAATATCTGAAAATAACCTCTAATAATGAAATACTTTCCCCATTTCTGCCGCCAGGTGGCATAGCGAAAATCTTCAGGCTTGCCTTTATTCCGCTTGTATATGTGCCAGGAGAGCCTCAGTGCCCAGGTGGTAATCAGTAATAGTGCTAAGAATTGGCGGCCGCCGGGGAAATTTTGAAAGTCAGAAACTGACAGGTAGGAACTAATTATTACCAGGGCAAAGCCAGCTCCCCAGGCTATATCCACAATGGAAGCGTCTTTCTTAATCAGGGAGAGAATAAATACCAGGTTCATATATATGAATATCAGCCAGCCTGCTAACCAAAAGATGTTCACGTTCAAGGATTCCCCTGGTTGTATTAAAGGCTAACCTGGTAAAATATATATGAATGATTATTCATATGATAGACAGATCCCCACCGAGCCTATCCCGTTGTGCACTCCGACTACGGGTGAAGTGTCCAGGATGAAGCTAACCGGTTTCCCGCAGATATTTTCAATCTCCCGGGCATAAGCTTGGGCCCGGTCCGGTTCGCTTACATGGACTATAGCAAAGGAGTGAATAGGATGCTGACGGTGTTTCTCTCTTACCATTTTCAGAATCTTTTTGAAATTCTGCTTTCGGCTGAAGGACTTGCCGGCCGAAGTGGCTTTGCCTTCTTCGTTCAGGGTGATAATGGGTTTTATATTCAGAAGTTTAGCCAGCAGGCCTTTAGCCGGGCTCACCCGGCCTCCCTTGACCAGGTATTTTAATGTTTTAACGTCAACCAGAAGTTCGGTCTTAGCTGAGAGCTCCTCGGCTTTTTTAGCCAGTTCATCCACTTCCTGATTGCCGGGCCAATCATCCAGCAGACGCTTGACTATCAGGCCAAAAGTGCCAGACAGATGACGAGTGTCAACCACCCGGATTTTTTTATCGGTAAATGTTTCAGCCACTTTTTTTACCAGATGGTGATAACCGGAAAGCCCGCTGGAAATGGTCAGGACCAGGATGGACTCAAAATGACTGCTCAGAAAGGAAAACCAGTTTTCTAAGGTTTTGGGAGACGGCTGAGCACTCCGGGGCAGGATTTCTCCCTGACTCATCAGCTGGTAGAGTTTATCCGGAGTGATGGTCAGCTTGTCAAGAAAAACCTGATCGCCGATGTTGATCAGGAAGGGTATTACCACTACCTGGTACTGTTCAAGCCAATGAGCGGGTAAATCGCAGGAAGAATCCACTACCAGAGCTACCCGGCTATTTGGTCTTAGACTTATTTCAGCTTGAAGCTTCATGTCTTCAACCTTGGGCTGAACGATGGTGCCTAAATCTTTCAGGGCATAGAACAATTCAGCTGGGTGGTTGGTATGGACATGAAAACGGGCTTTGGACTCAGAACCGCCGATAATGGCTGAATCTCCGGCCTGGACTACAATTTTCTTGATTGTTTCTAAATCCAGAGCTTCACCTTGAATCAGGGCTTCGGTACAGTAGCGATAAGTTAGATTTTCCCGAATTTTATGGGGAGTTTCCTTTAATTCAATCTCAGGCAGTTCATCTTTAATAATGCTTTTCAGATTGCCCTGTCTGATAAAGTTGACTACACCCTCAATGAAATCAACAAAACCTCTGGCCCCGGCATCTACCACCCCGGCCTTTCTCAGTACGGCCAGCTTTTTAGGGGTTTCCTGGAGAGCAGCCCTGGCTCTTTCCAGTGAATGATGAAGCAGCTCCTGGTAGTCGGCGAAGCGGTGCCGGTTATGATAAACTTCATCAGCCCACTCCCGGATGAGGGTTAGCATGGTTCCCTCCTGAGGATGAGCGATGGCATTGTAAGCGTAACGGACAGCGTTGCGGACAGATTCTCCAAAACGAGAGGTGGTTACCCTGATTTCATTTCCGAGTTCCCTGCTGAGGCCGTAAATGAACTGAGCGAAGATTATTCCCGAGTTACCCCGGGCTCCCGTTAGAGCGGCTTCGGCAATGGAATGGAGAACTTCTTTAATTGAGCGGGCCGGTCGGGCCTGCTCGGCAATGGCTTTCATGGTTGAAGCCAGGTTGGTTCCAGTGTCGCCATCAGGGACTGGAAAAACATTAATCTGGTTCAGATAAGCAAAATCTTTGATAACGGCTTTACCCCCCGCCAGGAAAGCAAGATAAAATCTTTTTCCGTCCAGATATTTAATTTTCATTCCTGATTTTCTATCCTCTCTACGATAAAAAAATAAACAGCTTTATTCTACCAGATTATGGGAAGGTTTACCATAAAAAATTAGAGTTTGCTCCCTGAATCCGACATCTGACTGTTACCCCTACCCCGGGTTTAATTTCTCAGCTTCTCGGTTTTTCCCTGAGATGCCGGGGCAGATAGAACATCGATAGATGAGTCTGGCCGTCATAAAAGCGTAAGTTCCCTTTGACTCTCTCTGAAATTTTACGGTCTATTTCCTCAGCCGGAAGAATCGGGCTGGTATGGTCTTTGAAGGCCATCAGAAACCCCCATGAGCTGTCATAGGAAGGAATATAAGTCTGATAAGAATAAACCTTTTGAAAAACTGTGGCCAGATTGTTTTTTATGAAAAAATGGTGGTTTTCCTGACCGGGGCGGGTGGTTTCTCCCTGGGTGACCAGGATTCCGTCTGGACTCATTTTTTCCCAGGCTAGGCGGTAGAATTCGGCGGTGTAAAGCCGGTATGCTGGAGTGTCCGGATAAGGTTCAGGCAGGTCTATTATGATGACGTCAAAAACTTCCTCGGTCTGACGGATAAAATCCCAGCCATCCTGAAGAACCAGTTGAAAGTAGGGATGGCTAAGGGCCCCGTGGTGCCAGGGCTCCAGATACTTCCGGGAAAATTCAATCATCTCGGCATCTATATCCACCCCAGTGATTTTAAGGCTGTCGTATTTTAAAAGTTCCCTGAGGGTAGCTCCTTCACCTACACCCATTACCAGAACCTTACGGGGATGAGGATGCAGCAGCAGGGGAGGATGAACCAGAGCTTCATGGTAGATGAATTCGTCTTTTTCGGTGGATTGGATCTTACCGTCTATGATAAGGCACTTACCCAGGCTTTCGATTTCTACAATCTGGATTCTCTGGTAGGTAGATTGGTAGTCAATCAAAACCTTCTTTATTCCGAAGGCATGGAGCTGGTCAGCCTCAATTCGGTCTATAAACCAATGAGAGAAAGTTCTGTTTTCCATAGCCACCTCCTTACCGACAGTGCCTTTTTAAGATCTTGAAATTCTGAAGAAATATAATTTATTCAGGAGCCCGAATAGCAATCCAGTCAGTTCTTAAGCTTTTGATATTATACAAAATAATAGGTCCTGAGGCTATTTTTTTAAAACTATAATCCTGTTTTTCCCCGAGCGAACAAGCTGGGAAATAGATGATGATAGATAATTTTTGAGTTTGTAAATAAAATAATTATTCCAGCCAGAGCTCCTAAGATTTTAAGTGGTGTTTTTGATGGTCTAATTCAATTGACAATGATTAAAAAAGTTTACTGCCCTGGAAAAAATGCTTTTAAGTGCTTTTTTGCCGCAGGCAAATTAAGAAAATCTTTCCACAGGCCAACAAACCGGATCTCGGGCCCCATCTGACTTATTTTTTTACCTTTCCTCTATTTATCTGCCAGAAAAATGACCTGTACTTTTCTGGGGTCGAGATTCTGCTTTTCTTCTTTAGCGGATTACCTGATAAATTTCCCTCCAGGACCTGATACGCAGTAAGGCTCCTACCGGTTGTTCCAGCTTTTCTATGGTGGAGTCGTATTCTTGGATGTAAACATCCTGCTTGTAGGAACCCCCAACCCTCTGTCTTTCACCAACCGTAACTGCGGTTCGGGCTTTGCTGGCCAGAGCTAAATAGTCCAGGGCCTGCCCCTGAGCGTTTTTAAGGGCACTTCCGCCTACCGGCACACCCAGAACAGGCTGGATGAACCGGGCATACAGCCGGCCGAAGTCACCTAAGTTCTGGCAGGGGTCGGCGGCTTCTATGCTGCCTTTTAAGGTGCTGAAGTAAACTATGTAATTGGCTATTACCGGGTCGGCCCAGATTTTCTCCCCAGCCTCTAAGGAGCCTACGAATTTAGCGCTTCCGAGACCAGTCTCGGCGACATTGCCCATGTACCATTCAAGTTCCACTTCAGGATTGTCGGTCCGGAGGTTTCCATTTTTATCCAGATAAACCTTATCTATTAAAGCGACAAAGGAATAGCTTCTATCAGCCGGAGCACTTTCATGCCCGCCTGTTCCAAAATAAATCCTGGGGTAGTTGGAGCCTGAAGCGGAAAAACCCAGCCAGATAGCTGGTTTGGTGATTATCGGATAGAGACAACGGTCGCGGAATATTTCCGTCATCCTCCAGCTACCAGGATTTTGAGAGGTGACATCCAGACGCCAGATCCTTCCATCCAGGTCGGCAATATAAACACAGTCCACATATCCATCTTTGTTTAAGTCCGAGCCGTTAGGGGAACCTGGAAGGGAAACATAAATGTTGGGAAAAGGATTGCCGGACCGTCTTCGGTCTGAAGAGTTTAGGTCAGAAATTCTGGTTGACCAGAGTACTCTACCGTCTTCAATGTTGATGGCGGCGAGGGTATTGCCGATGTAAGCCTGATAGCCAGCATCTACAGGATGGCAATAACCTGAACCGACAAAAGCCACCCAGGTTGGATTCCCTGAGACATTAACCCTGGCTATGTAGGGAACTGACCAGGTTTGACCGTTGGTCATATTATAATTCTGGCCCTGTCTTCTAATTCTATCACCGGCGAATTCCCACATCGGGATGGGATTTTCCGGGTCAGTAACATCAAGAGCAAAATAGTAATAATGATAATTCTGGGTTTGACCGTTGTTGAAGCCATCAGGAGCCTGTCCCTGGCCTTCTCCCTGGCCACAGACCAGAACTGTTCGCCACTGACCATTTATGAAAACATCGGAGACAGAAGGTGAGCTGTCCACATAAGCTTTTCTGGAAAAGTATCTGAGTTTTCTAGCCTGGTCAACCGGCCACATTTCCTTTAACCGGGAAAGCTGGTTATAGGGTATAAAGGCCCAGAGCTCCTCTCCGCTGGAAGCGTCAAAGCAATGCAACATACCGTCGTTAGCTCCAATATAGACGACTTTCCTTCTGTCTGATAATGCCTGTTTAAATTCAGCATAGCCGCTTCCCATCAAACGCGGGTCTTCCTGCGGTGGCCCGACCACGGCCGGGGTGGAGTGGTTGATGTCCCCCAGTCTCCAGTAGCGGCCGTGCCCCCTGACGAAAAGAATTAAGCCTTCCTCGTTGTTCTGATAATCTCTAAGGATAGGTCTTAAAAGTTCCAGGTTGGCCAGGTTAAATTCAACCCTCTGAAGGTTTCCAGAAGCTGGTCTGTTAGGATTTATGGCAGTGTAGATAGTTCGGGTCCTGGGGTCGCGGTCCATCAAAAGTTCTCCTGCATCCCAGAGCAGCTCCACTCCCTCTGCCAGCCAGCGTCCGGTATCAGACCCTAGCTCTGAGGCAGTAACGGTCCGCAGGTTGGAATAATTATTTTGAACAGCTCTCATTCCGGTTACATCGTAAGCTCTCAAGTGCCCTTCCCAGCCTGGATAGATAAACGAAGCTGCGATTATTAGCTTGCGGTTCTGCCCGAGCCTGTCAATCAACGATGTGGCTACTGAGGAGCGGGAATATTCTCTTCTGCTCACATAGGTGAACTCAATGGTCAGCTGTCTGATTAGGGGTGTGTCATAGGAAGCTCCTGTGTATTCAGCCATTTGATCTTCCTGGGCTTCCAACACCGCTTTCCAGCGGAGGTCACCTCCAAAATTGCTAAAAACATGCCAATCCGAATCTGACCAAGGACGGATGTCACTGCCTTCAAAAGTCCGGTATCGTTCCCAGTGCAGACCGCCATCGTTAGAGAGATAATAGGTTATCATGAGCCCGGAAGAAGAGCCGCTCACTCCCTGATTCAGGTTAATGATTCTGGCTTTGGTAATGGCATATTGTCTCGGGTTTATCAGATTGCTCACCACGTTGGTAGAAACAGCTTCACCGTAAAGCACATAGACATCTGCTAAGAGGTTTATTACCAGATAGTAGTCTCCTGAATGGTTGGCATCAGCCAAAATCAGGTCGTAGTCACCATCACTGTCGTAATCCGTTACGCAAGCAATATCCACGTCATAATCAGGAGGGATAATGGGTTGACAGTTATTTTCGCACTTAAAAATCCAGTTAATTTCATAATAGGTTTCTTCTTCTCCAGTTTCCGGATTGGTTACAGTGACTGGTGTTCTGCCCATGTTACGCAGCCACCAGATTTTTGCCCGGTTGCCGGCATTCCAGCGGTCAGTGGCTACAAAAATATCTTTCCAGCCGTTTTGGTCGAAATCAGCCACGGCGATGGCTACTGTTCCAGTGCAGGTTGGGTCCGGGATGGGGATTTCACTGCGGATGAATTTGCCTGTTCCATCATTCTGGTAATAGACCAGAAAAGGCCAGCCGTTGACTGACCCGCAGACTACATCAATATCTCCATCCAGGTCAAAATCAGCGGCGGCTACAGCCGAAGTTCCGCGGTCAGTAAAACCACCAGCCGGTAACGGGGCTTTATAACCTGTTCTCTGGTTATAATTAAGCTCTTCTACTGACCACTCAGAGAGAGAAAAGCGCAAGGGCCCGGGATTTCTCATCAGAAAAATTTTATCCTGGCTGGCCACCAGTATATCCAGGTCGCCATCTTTATCTATGTCAACTGTGTAAAGGTGGTTAGCGGCCCAGTTGCAATAAATTCCCTTATTCATGAAAATGTTGGTGAAATTAAGATTTCTGGGGTCTGTTCGGGGATAAAAAACCGGGTCGGTGGCCGATCCCTGATTTATATACATAACAGCCACAAAGTTAGAATAGCTGAAACTGTCGTTTCCGTTTTTATAGAAAAAGAAATCCAGCAAACCGTCTCCGTTATAATCACCAACGGTGATGGCAGCCGGGCCACAGGTCAGCCCGGAGTCAAAGATTTTTGAATTGTCAACCTGGTAGATTATGCCATCATCATCCCTTCCATCACCATTAACATCATTGTAAAAATTACGGATTAGCTTCAGACTGTAATTGGCTCCGCTGCTTATATCCAGCCCCACCAAATCTGGTTTACCGTCTCCGTCAAAATCGCCGGCATCGCAAACGTATATTCTGGCGCCCATCCCAGTAGGTACAGTTATATCAAAGTTGGCTCCCAATCGGTTGAGCTTTACCGGGCCAGGTGGCCAGTTGGCGGCCGTGGTGTTATCCACATCTTTGAAATCAATATTGTTAAAATTTTCTGTAAATCTGAAGGTTATTTCAATACACTGCTGAGGTTGAGGCTGCTGAGCGCTGAATTTCAGGGCGGCCAGAACGGTAGCTATAATCAGCAAGCTTATTAAAAAGCATTTTTTTCTTATCATTTCACTTCTCCTCTTCCCGATTCCTTCGGGATTTCAAATTGCTTTTTTTCTTTTAATCTCGTTGTTTTTTTAAGCAATTTATAACTCCGGAGTTTCAACTTCTATTTCCAAACGACAGGTAGCCAGAATTCTATCGGTCAGCCTCGGACCAGACCTAACCACACCGATACAGACCATAAGGACATCTCTCGGATCCGAAGCCTGTCCGGTGCCGGCCTCATCATCTATCAGGAAAACAGTGTATCGATAACGGAGGTCGAGGTTTCCGTTTCGGTCAAGGATGAATGGTTGCTCAAAAAAGACCACCTGTTGAGGATTATCAGCCAGACCGTCTCCGTCCTGGTCTAAAAGCCTTATAATCTGTTCATCGGTCAGGCGGCGGAAGTAAAGTGGATTGGGTGTTCTGGGGTCGTCATTTAAAAATGGGATATCAATTCCTGTTGGCTGAGTCAGATAGTGATCTCCAAAATTAGCCCATTGTCCGCTGCCAAAGAAATCCTCAATGGTGGCCCGGGCTGCATCAAAGCCCGCCTCAGCGGCATTAAAGGCTTCTTCCTGGTAGCGCATGGTGGCTGAAACTTTTGGACCAGAGCTGGTTACGGTCAGCACAGCCACTCCTACCGTCATCATGAAAGCCAGGACCAGAATGACTACTACCAGGCCAGAACCTGCGGGCTTATTTTTATTTTTACCGTTACCTGTTTCTTTCATTTCCGGCTCTCCCAGAAAATTTTGCTGAAAAACATTATGGTTCATTTTCATCTCTGCCCGGTATTATAAATATTCAGATTAAGATTCCTGATGTTAACCGTAGTCTCCAGGACAAAGCGGCGGTGGTAATCATCAGCTGTAGCCCCAGGAGAATCAGATACAGCTGGCCTTCGGTAGTTATGGATGTTGGCGGGCACTCTGCCTGAGACCGAGACAAAACGATTGGGAGTGCGGCCGACCAAAATTATTCTTATCTGGCGAATTCGCGAAACTTCATCATCTGTCCAATCCGACCGCCAGGGCCTGAAACCATCAAGTTCCCCATTGTCGTTAAAATCTCCGTTGTATTCAAACTGCAGGTTTTCAATGTTTTGAGCCAGGGGTAGATGAATGCCATTATTGGTACAGTAGAGTATGCCTGGTTCTCCCACGTATCCATTCTGCCCCGGAGTTAGTCCGGAATATTGACCGGTAACATCAAGCCAGAATTCTTTGACATTGGGAAACATTATGTATCCCCCGTCATAATTGTTAGGATCACATTCAGTGCCTGCGGTTAATCCACGGGGCGGATTGAGGTCTGGAGCCTGTCCGGGTGGGAAATTCATTTTGCTTGATGAAAATTCAACATTATGGATGTATCTAGTAACGGCTGTTCGGCACGGTGATTGAGGATTGGGAAAAATAATCACCACTCTTCTTTCGTAAAATGCTTCAGGGTAGGGATAGGAGGCAAAAGCTCCGGCTTCAATTTCAACCACAGCGGCTGCTCCCTGATAATTTTCTATTCTTAAAACCAGAGGGTCATCAATATTTCCCAGAATTCTCAACCGGTCTGGTTCGACTTCTCCTCCCTGATTTTCATTATTCCATCCTTCCAGGAAAAACATTTCAAATCCGGCGGGCATACCCACACCAGTCATCCTGATGTCCCTGGTCATCAGGAAAAGGGCGGAGCGGACATCGTGCTGAAGCTCGGCGTACTGCTGCTGGTCTACTGAGATCTGGTTGCTTCGAGAATAAAGCGCCATAGCTCCAATTATTACTACTAACATAATGGCCGACGCTACCAGGACTTCAATCAGGGTGAAACCCGGTGTTTTTTGCTTTTTGGTATTCATTTTTTTATTCTTGAAAAATTTTTTTCTGATATAAATCACAGTTTTCTCCGTCTCTCTTTTATAAAAATCAGGAAAAGTCCTGTTCATTTTTTTCTCCTATCTGCTGATAATGGTATGAATCTGAGCCCGGGCCCGGTAGCGGTCAGGATTAGCAATTAGCTGGGCGGCGGCAACGTTTTGAGCAGAAATGGGAAAAACCAGAACCTGAACATCAAAACCGACCGTACCAATGGCTAATGAAGAATTTATAGTTGTAATTCTCCTGAAATCCAGGGTCCCATCCCCATTAATATCTATCAGCTCATCTGCAGGCCGATTAGTTAAGGCTGTGAGCTCATCTGAGGTCAGAGTTCTCAGAAAGTCAATCTGCTGCTGGGCCAGAAAAATAGCGTTACTCATCTCATTGGATCGGAGATTTTGCATCACTGCCAGGGTGAAAAGCTGGGCTAAACTTACAAAAACTACTGTTACCAGAGCTAGGCTGATGATGGTTTCTATAAGGGTAAAACCCTCTTTTTTTGGTTTATTAAAGCAGCTTTTAACCTTTTTACTCTTTCTTATTATTTGAATGATTGATTTCATGCTTTCTTACCCCTTCTCCCTTAACTTCTTGCTTTGCGGTAGCCAATTGAACCACCAGCGTAAATGGTTATAATCCTTTGGTCCTCCTGAGCTAAATTTTTTAATTTTTGACTCTGGAGGACAATTCGAAAATTCTGGGGGGTAGTAAAGCTGTAGTTAGCTACCATTCCGAGTGGAGAAAAAACGATAGTCCTGTCGACAACATTTTCCAGGATTACAGGATTAAATTTTCTGGGGATGGTTTTCTGGATGAATTTTGGTACCGGCTTCCAGGCAAAAGTGGGAGTATTCCCGGTTAATTCTCCTTCTTCTACCTCGATGAGATAACGCCAGTCATTGTTTTCCTGGAAAAACCGCACCCGGCAGTGGACTTTTTCGTTCACTGCAATGTAGCGGGCAGCTTCTAAGGTAGTGAGCAGCTCCCGTGCGGCACTGTCCAGAGACCTGTTTTCGAGAATGTTTAAGATGCTGGGGTAGGAAGCAGCCAGAATGATTCCAATTATCCCCAGAACAACGATGATTTCAATAAGAGTAAACCCTTCTTTTTTCATGCAATTATTCCTGCTGGTTCATTCTTTGGCTTAATTTTACCTTAGTTACAGAAAAAAAAGCAATAAAATGGGCAAAAATAACATTGAGAAAAAATTGTTCTCCGGAAAGGAAGCCGGAGGTGGGGTGGTAATCTCGGCCTGGATTAAAAGCCAGAAAGCCGGAAAAGAAATTCCTGCTGCCCAAAGAGATTTCGCCTCCTAAGAAAACCTAAATCAGGGATTATTTTATGGCAATAATCTCCAAGGGTGAATTGAGGGGTGATTCTGGACTGGTCAGGGCGCTATTTGTGGCTGGATTAGAAAACTATCAGCACAACCATTCAAAGGCTGATTATCTATTCAATAATTAATTTCTTACTCCACTTTACAAAAGCCTGGCCTTCTGGCCTTTATCATAATTCCTGTTTTAGCAAGAATGCAGGTGTAGGCAATTATTAAAATAAATAAAAGAGAAGCAGACAACCCCTAATAAACTTTCTGCTTCTTCCAATTATGTCCAGATTTTTTACCTATTGAGAATCAGGTTCTCAATGAAGAATTCCATCATTCGGTCCAATCTGAGGCTGGTGTGTCCCAGGTCCGGACCAACCTGAACTTCAAAGCTCTTATTAGCTCTCTGCAGAGCCTGGATGAGCTGCATAGCGTTGTTGGGATGGACATTATTATCAGCAGTCCCGTAGTAAATCATCAGCCGGCCTTTAAGGTTGTTAATATAATTCATGGCATTGCCGTTTTTGTATCCTTCCTTGTTCTCCTGAGGAATCCACATATAGCGTTCGGTGTAAATAGTGTCGTAGTGCTCCCAGGCGGTCACAGGAGAGGAGGCACAGGCGGCGGCAAAAACATCAGGGTATCTGAGTAGAGCCATGATGGAAGCATAACCTCCGTAAGAGGTACCAAAGATACCCACTCTGGAGCCGTCTACATAGGGCCTCTGGCTTAAAGCCTTAACTCCAGTTGCCTGGTCGTCTATTTCTACTACCCCGAGTTTCTGGTAGATAGCGTCCAGAAAGCGCTTGCCCCGGCCTCCAGCGCTTCTGGAGTCAAGGGAAGCTACCAGAAACCCAAATTCGGTTATCGGGTTTGGAGTGATGAAGGTTTCTCTGGCGCCGTTGGTACCCGGCCCAGCATAGACGCTGACCAGTAGCGGGTATTTTTTGCTCGGGTCAAAATTAGAAGGAAACTGGAGAAGACCGTAAAGCTCGGTCTGACCATCGGCTGCCTTAAATGTAAAAAGTTCGGCTTTCTTCAGCCCCAGAGCTTCAAATTTGCTCAGGTCTGACCTGGCCAGCTCAGCTACCAGGCGGCCATCAGTGGTATAAACTCTGGTAAAAGGTGGCAGGTTGTGAGTTTGAGCCACCGTTACAAAATGCTTAAAATCGGGGGATAAATCTATCTGATGGTTATAAGTTGGGTCAGTCAAACGGCGGTCGTTTTTTCCGCTCAGGGCGACCCGGTGAAGTTGAACTTTCATGTGATTGTCGCCGCTTCTGGCAGTGTAGTAAACCTGGCCAGCAGCTTCGTCCACTCCAATGACATTAACCACGTCAAATTGATGTCTGGTCAGAGTAGCCAGGAGTTTTCCGCTTAAATCATAGAGATAAAGGTTTTTAAAACCGGTTCTTTCGGAAACCAGAATGAATCTCTTTCCGTCTTTAAGCCAGGTGATGGCTGGCGAATTTTCTGTCCAGGAAGGAGGCCATTCTTCTCGCACCACCAATCTTGTTTTTCCTGTTTCCGGGTCGGCAGCAACCAGCTCAGTTATATTCTGGCGGCGGTTAGCTCGGAAGAAAAGAATCTCACGCCCGTCTTTTGTCCAGTTGATGCCGTAGACATAGTGGCCCACCACCTCATCAGAAAAAGGTTGACCGTCACGAACGTCAATAATTGTCATCTTCTTGGTTTTGAGGTTATACACCAGAACATCTACCACAGGATTGGGTTCACCGGCCTTGGGGTAAGGCTCAATGTCCATTTTGCTGTAGAGCTTTGTCTGGTCTAACTGAAGAAAATAGTCGGGCACTTTTTTTTCGTCAAATCTGTAGAAAGCCAGCTTCTGGCTATCTGGTGACCACCACATAGAAGTAATCTGGTCGAGCTCCTCACCATAAACCCAGGAAGCTGTTCCGTATTTTATTCGGTTTTTATCCGAACCGTCGGTGGTGATGGCAGTCTCAGTTTGAGTGGCCACATCCACCAGGTAAACATTCCGGTCCTTGTAGATGGCTTTGAATTTTTTATCGGGAGATTCGTAGGTAGTAAACTGGCGTCCCCTTTCTGGCATTCCTGCCCGACGCCCAAAGGGTCCGGGCGGCTGTTCCTGAGATTTTCCTATTTCGGTGAGTTTTTTGGTTTTCAGCTCAAAACGCCATTGTTTTCCATCCCTGACAAATTCAAGGGCCTGGCCGTTATCCTTCCAGGTAACCCTGAGCGCTCCAGATTTAACGGCTTCCCTTATTTCTCTGGAAATTCTTTCGTAACGGTCATAGTTCGGATAGGTTTTGAGTCGGTCCTGGGGAAAAAGGGAAGATGACAGAATTGTTAGCTGGAGAATTAATGCTGTAATGAGAAAAAAGAAGGCTTTGCTGGCTGTCAGCAGCCGGGATTCGTTTTTGTGGTTCATGTTACCTCCAGGCTTAAAAGTTTCACTAAAATTAGATGAAATTATACTCATCAGCCCCAAAAAAATCAGCAAAAAATTAAATCCGTAGATCAGTATAAAAAAGGAGAAAACCAAATTTATCCAGGAAAAAGAGCCAGCTCCGGTCAGTTGACAACTGGCTGTCCTTAAATTAAACTTAAAAAGAATTTCTGGCCCGTTAGCTCAACAGGTAGAGCAGCGGACTCTTAATCCGCGGGTTGAAGGTTCGAGTCCTTCACGGGTCATTTCCCTCCTGGAGGTTTAAGTGCGGGGGAGAGGCGCTCTGGTAATCCTTATTCTGGCTCTGGTTGTAATTTATTTTTTCTATTATATGAAAACGGATAAGAAAGCCCCGGTGGAAGAGCAGGTTTCCCGGTTCAACCAGACCCGGGCCGAGCTGACTGCGGTCAACCTGGAACAGGTGGCCCGGGCCGTTCAGGAATGGATGGCTGACCATGAGGGCCGGGCTCCGGAATCACTCCGTGAACTTCAGGGCGGACGAAGTTACGGACTCAGTCTGTCTGATGGCTGGGGCCGAAACATCAGGTATCAGAAACTCT
Organism: uncultured Eubacteriales bacterium; assembly: GCA_964422165.1. Lineage (GTDB taxonomy): Bacteria > Acidobacteriota > Aminicenantia > Aminicenantales > Saccharicenantaceae > Saccharicenans. Next base: position 102,744 of record CAYQZX010000022.1, read on the forward strand.
CAGAGTCAGAGTTTGAGCTGCGCTCAGCCGGTGAAGACGGGCAATTTGAGACTGAGGACGATATTATCCGGATCTATTAAACCCTTCTCAAAAATTTTAAATTCCCCGGTTTTTATCCAGACCTGAATATGGATCTGGTTTTAAAAATTAAACCAGAAGCATTACGAGTGGGTTGCAAGCCGTCCTCAAAACGCTCCAGGTCAAGATTGGCTCGGAAATAGATTGGGGATTTGGTTGAATTTCGGACTGATACTATTTTCAGAGTTCCGGGTGCCTGGCCTTCATTTCTTTCAGTCGTTTGGCCAGAACGCCTGACAGCAACAGCAGTCCTATAAGATTGGGGAAAGCCATGAAAGCATTGGCGATATCTCCCATGAAAAAGACAATCTCAATCGAGACCACCGCTCCGATAAAGGTCAGAGCAATGAAGACCAGGCGGTAGGGCATAGCTATCTTAATGCCGAACAGATACTTTAAGCACTGTTCTCCGTAGTAGCACCAGCCGATAAGGGTGGTGTAGCCGAAAAAGAAAGAGCAGACTGAGACAATTAAGCCGCCGACATGGGGCAGGGTCCTGGAAAAGGCGGTTACGGTCATGGCCGAACCAGAAACCCCGCTGGTCCAGACTCCAGACGACAGGTTGATAAGGGCGGTAAAGGTGCAAACCAGGATGGTGTCGATGAAGACTTCCATCACGCCGATGAGACCCTGGTGGAGGGGGCTGGGAGTCTGAGCCGCAGCATGAGCAATGGGGGCGCTGCCCAGTCCGGCTTCGTTGGACAGGATGCCGCGCCTGGCCCCGAACTGGATGGCATTTTTAATGGTGGCTCCGAGAAAGCCGCCCATAGCCGCAGCTGGAGTAAAGGCATATTCAAAAATCAGGAAAAAGGCTTTAGGCAGAGCCCCTATATTATCGATGAGAACTATAATTCCGGCTCCGAGATAAAGAACAATCATAGCCGGAACCAGCCTTTCGGCTACCGCCCCTATTCTTTTGATCCCGCCAATTATCACCAGTCCAACAAAAAAGGTTATTATCGAGCCAGTAATAGCCGGCGGAATACCGAATTGAGTCTTAAAGGCCAGGGACATCTGATTGCTCTGCATCATATTTCCGGTGCCGAAGAGTGAAGCAAAAGCCCCGCAAACAGCAAAGAATCCGGCCAGGAAAATAGCAAATCTGGTCCTGTTTAGACCGTTTTTTATGTAGTACATTGGCCCGCCGGCGATGGTGCCATCAGGATGTTTTTCCCGGTAAAGGACCCCGAGGAAAGCTTCAGAAAATTTGGTAGCCATGCCCAGGAAGCCGCAGACCCACATCCAGAAAATGGCTCCCGGCCCACCCCAGTAAAGGGCAGTGGCTACTCCAGCAATGTTTCCATTCCCTACAGTAGCAGCCAGAGCAGTGGAGACCGCGGCAAATGGAGAAACATCACCTTCACCACCACCTTTTCTGGAACGTCGGCTAAACATCACCTTAAAAGAAGTACCAAGCCTGGTGAACTGAAGGAAGCCGATTCTTATGGTCAGCAGAAGACCAACGCCAAACAGGATGGGAACCATGATGGTCCAGATATTGGAAGCAGTTTTGTCCAGGAAGGAAGCCAGGCTTTCCAGAAATTTTTCCATGTTTTGAGCTCCTAAGTTTTATTCTGAAGATGAATTATCCAGTGCTTCTCCAGTCAAACAGTAAGAAAAATTGTTTAACACAGGCTAACCTCAGGAGTCAATTGAAAATTTTAGGGCTTTTTTCAAGCGGATGCGGTCAATTGTAAATAAGACTGGCTGCCTGTATGGGTTGCCCTTGATATTCCATTCGGATTTTGCTATCCTTTAAGCCTGTTTCTATTTAGCTTCTTAGAAGGAGATAATCACCTTTGAAAGAAAATACCTTTGACAGCAAATTTCGCTTTGTTATAGTGGCAGCTCAGAGGGCCAAACAACTTCTTAAGGGTGAAACCCCGAAAATTAAAACCAGAAGCCGCAATCCCATCAGGATTGCTCAAGATGAAGTTCGGTCAGGAGCCATTAAGTATGAAATTTTACCCTTCAGGAGAGAGGAAGGTTTTGAGGAAGAAGAAGTCCTCTTGACTGAAGCCATACCTTTAGAAGCCGCAGAAGCTGAAGTTGAGCCTGAGTTTGAAGGTCAAGAGCTGGAGGAGCTTGAGGAAGAACTGCTCGAAGAAGGGGAAGAGGAACTCGAAGAACTTGAAGATTTAGAACTTGAAGATCTGGAGCTCGAAGAGGAAGGCGGCCTGGATGAGGAAGACTGATATTCCTTCAGCCTTTTTTCTTTAATCATCTGCCCGTAATCCATCTTTATAAAATCCCTGCGGGCAAAGCCCAGTTTTCTGGCCAGCCTGACGATATCGCTTCTTTTTCCTTCCAGTTCCAGAAAGTGCCCGACTTCGGTTTCATCCAGGCAAATCTTAACTCTATCTTTTCTCAGTAGCATTCTTTTTTTCCGGTATTCGAAGACAGGTCTTAAACCGAGTTTCTTAAGGATTTTCTTGAAGTGACGTATGTTTTTGACTTCCGATTCATATTCTTCTCTGACCTTAAAGGACCTTGATTTCAGTGGTTGTCCTTTAAAAGTTATGAATGCTTTGCGACCAAAGCGTCTGAGCCTTAAAGCTTGGTGGCTTTTTTCCAGCCGGCCATCAGCAAAATCATAGAAGGCATTCCATTCGCGGTAGAAATCGCGGTCAACAGTACAGCCCAGTTCCAGAAGCTTTTTTCTGATTTCTCTGGGGTCAGAGATTCTAAGTTTGACTTCTACTTCAATCATTTTATTTTTCGTCTTTTCCTATTCTTTATCATTTTTTTCGGTAAAGCACAAAGTCTACAAGTTCAAGGAGGGATTGTCGATATGGAGAAGGCTGGAGCTTCTTAACAGCCGAGCGGGCCTGGTCGGCAATTTCTTGAGCCAGCTTGAAGCTGAGTTGCAAAGAACCAGTATTTTCCATTACTTTGAGTAAACTTAGAAAGTTATTCTGGTTAGGACTCTTTCGGTTATTTATTCTGAGCAGCAATTGCTTAAAGCCTTTTTTTGTTTTCGGGTCAGCTTTTTTCAGAGCTAGGATAAATGGAAGAGTGATTCTCCCTTCTTTCAGGTCCGAAAATCTTGGTTTTCCTGTTTCCCGAGGATTGCCCACCAGGTCCAGGAGGTCGTCGACAATCTGGAATACCAGCCCCAGGTTAAGACCGTATTTTCTTAAGGCTTTTTTTTCTTTTTCTGGAGCCTGGCTCAGAAGGCAGGCAATTTCGCAGCCGGTCTGGAAAAGCCTGGCTGTCTTTTTTTCGATAATTCGGAAATACTGAGATTCTTTTAAGTTGAGGTTGAAACTATTAGCCAGTTCTTCGATTTCACCTTCAACCATAAGTCGGGTTGACTCTACCAACTTCTTGGTAATTTTTCTATCTGTTAGGTTTAGAAAACTATTGATGGACTGAAGAAACAGAAAATCCCCCAGCAGAAGGCTGAATTCAAGCCCAAATATGGTTAAGGCTGTTTTCTGTCCGCGTCGCAGGGTGGAGCCATCTATGATGTCGTCGTGAATCAGGCTGGCCAGATGGATGGTTTCCAGAGCTGAAGCGGCGGCTATTTCTCTTCGACCGCGGTGGCCATAGTGACTGGCTATGAGCAACATAATTCCGGGCCGGATTAATTTTCCCTGACGGATGACAACTTTTCTGACCACCTTTTTTAAGACCGGACTGGTCCCTTTGCCGAGGGCAGTCAGACATTTTTGAACAGACTTGAGCTGCCTGGCTACCGGGGAGAAGATTTTCTCCAGATTAAGAGGATTTGGTGGCTGGGGTTTGGCTCTGCAGTGTTTAGGCATTATTATTTTTTGGTGGGTAGAGTAGCATAATGGTGAATATTAGCACCACTTAACTATTTTTTCAATTTAAACAGCCGGAAAAAATTATTGGTGGTAATTTCAGCCATTTCTTCAAGACTCAGGTTATGGAGCCGGGCTAAGGTTCGAGCAGTTGAGACTACCAGAGCCGGCTCATTTCTTTTCCAGGTTTTCTTCTCTGGCCAGGGAGTTAGATAGGGAGCATCAGTTTCTACTAATAGGGTTTCAACCGGGAGCTGACTGGCAATTTCCCTCAAATAAGCCGCTGGCCGGTAAGTCAGAATACCTGAAAAGGAAATCAGAAAACCCTGGTCCAGCATGGTTCTGGCCAGTTCCCGGTTTTCAGTGAAGCAGTGCAGGATCCCTCTTTGTTTGAAGCCGGTAGATTTAATGGCCTCAATTATTTTCCCGGCTGCCTGCCGACTGTGGATGATGACCGGAAGTCCGAGCTCAGCAGCCAGAAGCAGCTGTAGACTGAAAGCTTCCATTTGCTTTTTTTCTGGTGAAAAATTGTAGTAAAAGTCAAGCCCTATTTCCCCGATGGCCAGAATTTTTTTTTCTTCAGCCAGCTTTTTTATTGAATTGAGATGCTCAGGTGAAAGCCTATCGGCTTGATGGGGGTGAACTCCAGCCGCCAGGTAAATACCAGAAAATTTTTGCCGGAGCTCGAGGCCATTTTTAAGACTTTCTTCAGAACAAAGATCTAACGGACAGAGTACCCATTTAACTGAGTTTTGCCTGGCTCTAGCTATTACTTCAGCCCGGTCAGAATTGAAATCGGCCATGTCCAGATGAGCGTGAGAGTCAACAAGACCGGCGACAATTTCTTCAACTGGTTCCAGGGAATTAGCTGGCATGATTACATTTATACTTTAAGGTTAGGAATAAAAAAATAAGGAGGAGAAATCATCAGAATTTCTCCTCCCTTGAAAGACTTAATTTATAACCCGGCTTCTGAGCTGAACAATGGGAACAGCTCCGTTTGATATAAGCCTGGCGATAAACTCAGCCCGATTGAAAGCCTGTCCTTTGGTTCTCTGGGCATCCTTTTCCAGGTCCAGGATTTCCTGAAGACCTACATAAGGCAGAGCTCCCATTCCGGGATTGAGTACCAGATAATCCCACTTTCTTTCAGCTTCAGCTTCAGTCTGAAAGCCCTGAACAGTGAGATAGCGAATAACCTGCTCTTTTGTCATTCCGCCCTGGTGAATGTTGAGATCAATGATAAAGTCCATGGCTGTTTTGAGCATCAATTTTAACTGATTTAACCTGATTCTCAGGTCATAATCGCCATAGCCGGCTGCGATCAGATTTTCCTGAAGGTAAACTGGCCAGCCCAGGAGCAAGGCCTGGTTGGGGAAAACGCGGGAAATCAGGCTAGAGGCCTTCTTGGTAATGGTCAGGGGAACGAAAGTTCCAGGGAAAACTTTCTGAGCGGTCAGCACTTCCAGGTAAAAGTTATTGTATTCTTCCAGAAAGTTTTTGACTTTTTCTTCAGACCAGTCTGGGGGAATGGGCATAATTTCCAGTGCGTAATTGCCATGAGTTTCGTAAGCTCCGGGGCCAATCAGGCGAGTGGGGGAAACTCCGGAAAAGTAAGCCGGCATCGGTCTAATGGTTAAATTTTCTGCTGGAACGGGGAAAGTTTTGGTTTCCTCAGCAAACTTCCTAAGCTTCTCGGCCACTGCTGCAATGGAGGAAACCAGCTGGTCTCTGGTTGGATGGAAAGCTTTGATTTTATCAAACACGTTCCTTATCACCCGGTTCCAGATGGTATCCTGATCTCCCTGCAATTGTTCGAGATCAATTTCCGGATACATCATCTTATGAAGTGGGATGCAGACCAGAAACATCTCTCGGCGGATGTTTTTAACATCGGCCGTGGCTCTGGCAATCAGTTCTTCCTGGCTGATAGCCGAGCCAGAAAGCCTTTGAATCATTCGGCGGTGAACTTCCTGAACCCGGAAATTGCCGGTGGACCTGGGCAGCAGTTCGTTTCTGAGATATCTCTGGTAATCTTCAAGCAGAGCCACCACTTTGTTGAGTTCGGCGAGGAAAGCTTGTTTGGTAACTTCTGATGCTTCAGCCACCAGATTCGGGGCTTCGGTCTTGTAGAAATCGATGATATAGGGCATCTGCCTGAGAGCGGTTTCAGTGTAAGCCTGAGCTGGGGTCTTTAAATTTTCTCTAGCCCTTTTGATAAGAGTTGGCATTTGCTTGGCTCTTTCTGTGGCACTTTTAACTCTGGCCTCAAGAGGAGCGAAATCACTGGTTAGCAGGCTATGAATGCTGTTGATGATTATGTCGTTGTAAAATAGAGGGTTGTAGTCCCAGGGCAGAAGGTTTTCCAGTCTAATAATCTCGAGGTCTATGTAATCGAAGAGGATATTCAGAGCCTGTTGATTCTCGGCTGAAAGTTTTGACCGGTCAAGTTTAATGATGTCGCCGTTTATTTTCTTTATAAGATCGTCTCTTTTATCAACGTTTGATTGACTGGGGTCTTCTAGCTTGTCGTTGTATTTGTAGTAGCCGGCCAGAGTAGCTTGAGTCGGATAAAATTTCCAGTATTCATCCAGATAAGTTTCCAGAATTTTCTGGAATTTGCCGTCTTCAGCACTCTGAGCCAGAGCCTGCCCGAAAGGATGAAGCAGGATTAAAATGGCGGCACTTAAAAGCAGCAATTTTGATTTCTTCATTCTGATAACCTCCTTGTGTCTTTTGTCTCCGGCTAATGCCTTAATTTAATTCTAACTTTTTATATTACCACAGCCTGATTATTAATATCAATTTTTATTTGATAAAATCTTTTACCACCTGATGAAGGCTGAACCCCAGGTAAAACCGGCTCCGAAGGCGGTGAGAGCTATGAGCATACCTTTTTGAATTCGGCCGTCTTTTACGGCTTCTGAGAGAGCAATCGGAATGGAAGCAGCCGTGGTGTTGCCGTATTTATCTATGTTTCTGATAACCTTCTCTTCCGGAATTTTCAGTCCTCGGGCCACCATCTGAGAAATGCGGTCGTTGGCCTGATGGGGAATTAAATAATCGATGTCATTTACTGTCAGGCCCAGGTGCTGAAGACCCTGCAGCACAGCCTGAGGCATTTTTTCGGAAGCGTTTTTAAAAACAGTCCGGCCATTCATTCGGGGATAGAATGCTCCCTGCTCAAAAAATTCAGGTCTGAAGGTTGGGTTATCTTTTGAGGATGGCTTTTCCATCCAGAGCTCGCTGACGAACCGACCGTCTGAAAAAAGATGACAGGAAAGAACGCCTCGGCCATCACCTGAATCGTTTGGCTCAAGAATAACCGCTCCGGCTCCATCTCCAAAAAGAACAGCCATGTCCCGGCCTTCGTCAGAAAAATCCAGATTGGCCGATTGAAGCTCGGCAGCCACCAGAAGTATCTTTTTATAAGTACCGGTCTTTATGTACTGGTCGGCTACGGAAAGAGCATAGATGAATCCGGAACACTGGTTTCTGATGTCAAGGGCTCCTATTTCTTTTAACCCGAGCTTGGCCTGGACCATCACTCCTATTCCCGGGAAATAGTGGTCGGGAGAAAGAGTGGCTGCAATGATGAAATCGATTTCTGACCTGTCTATTCCGGCATCTTCTATAGCTCTAAGGGCAGCTTCCGTGGCTAGGTCTGAAGTCCCCACCCCCGGTTCAGCCCAGTGACGCTGGATAATACCTGTTCGTTCTCTTATCCACTCATCAGAGGTGTTCATCATTTTTTCCAGGTCAAAATTAGTTACCACTTTAGGTGGAACATAATGTCCAATCCCTGTTATTACTGTTTTTCTTTCCATTTTATGATTACTCCATTTGTTTTGTTTATTTATGGGCATTAAATTATAAATGAAATTTTAATAGAGATAAAATAAAAAATTATTATTTCTCTACAGCCAGCCTTGCTTTTGGTACCAGGTGAGGGTTTCTCTCAGCGCCTTCTGAAAATCCCAGACGGTCTCAAACTCCAGTTCCCGCTTGATTTTAGAAACATCAGCCACCCAGGAGAGTTTTTCCAGATCCTGACATTTACTGAGGTTCAAAGTGCTGGGTTTTTTTGAAAATCTGGAAAGAAGTTCAGAACATCCGGCCACTCCTCTGGCCGCCCAGAGGGGCACTCTAATTGTCGTTACCTTTCTCCCCAAAATTCTGGCCGATTCCAGCCCTATCTCTTCCCAGCTTCTGGGCACAGGGTCTGCTACATTGTAAATTTCTCCACTCTTTAGACCAGGCTGGGCGGCTTTAAGCAATGCCCTTACCAGGTCATCCACATAGCAAAGGCTCATCAAAATCGGCCTGGTAAAAGATAGCAATAAGCCCCTCTTAATTAGCTGAAAGAACTGTAAGAAATCTAGGTCACCAGGTCCGTAGACAGCTGCAGCCCGCAGGATTATGACCTGGAGCTCATTTTTCTTTTTTAAGACTTCAGCCTCAGCCTGCAGCTTGCTGTGGCCGTAGGGCGAAGCCGGGCAGGGAGAAGAGTCTTCACTAACCGGTTCTCCTGAGGAAGAAGGTCTTCCGGCGGCCAGGCTGCTCAGATGCACAAACCTCGGTCTGAGTCCACTGCGCAGCAGAGAGAGGAGTAAGCTTGCCGTTCCCTTCTGGTTTACAGTATAATAATCAGCTGGACTCAGAGCTTTGGTCAGTCCAGCTAAGTGAAAGACCACTTCACAGTCACCTGGAAGGGACGGAAGCGACAGGAGGTCTCCTTTTAAAAGGTAGAGGTTGTTGAATGATTTGAGCCGGTTCAGTTTAGCGGGGTTTCTGACGAGGGCATAAACTTGGTTCTGAGGATTGCTGGAGAGCAAATGTTCGACCAGGCGGGTACCGATGAATCCGGTGGCACCGGTAACCAGGGCAATCATGCTCTGATTTTAGACCAAGCCTTCGGGCCGGTCAATCAATCTTGAAAAAAGTTTAAGAAAAGAGTAAAAAGTTATAACCATTAATTAGAAAGAGTTTGAAAATATTTCAGGAGGACAGAATGGATATTTTTGAAAAGTGCTATGCTTATACCAAAGATGAGGAGGCAAAAGCTCTCGGACTTTATCCCTACTTCACTCCAATTTCTGAAGCTAAAGGCAACAGAGTCAAGGTGCACGGGAAAGATATGATTCTGGTTGGGTCCAATAATTATCTTGGATTGATTGACCATCCCAAAGTTAAAAAGGCTGCTCAGGAAGCCATTGACCGCTACGGCGTGGCTACCTGCGGTTCCAGGTTTCTGACCGGAACCATCGACCTGCACGAGGTCCTGGAGGAGAGATTGGCCAGGTTCATGAGGAAAGAAGCAGCCGTCACTTTCTCCACCGGATATCAAACTAACCTGGGCATAATTACCTCACTGGCTGGCAAGGACGATTGTATCATTACTGACCGCATGGACCATGCCAGTATTATAGATGCCTGCCGGATGTCCAGGGCTGAGGTTAAGAAATACAGGCATAACGATATGGAAGACCTGGAAAAAGTCCTGTCCGAGATTCCGGCTGAAAAAGGGAAGCTAATTGTGGTTGATGGAGTCTTCAGTATGGAAGGTGACATTGTGGATTTGCCCGGAGTGGTTAAGCTGGCTAAAAAATACCGGGCCCGCATTCTGGTTGATGATGCTCATGGTCTTGGAGTCCTTGGCCAGAACGGCCGTGGTACAGCCGAACATTTTGGACTGGAAGATGAAGTTGACCTAATCATGGGTACCTTTAGCAAATCTTTTGTTTCTATCGGTGGCTTTGTTGCTGGAGAGAAAAAAGTTGTTAACTACATCAAACACAATGCCCGACCGTTGATTTTCAGCGCTGCAGCGACTCCGGCCTCAGTGGCCACAGTTCTGGCTGCTCTCGAGGTCATCGAAACCGAACCGGAAAGAAGAGAAAGACTCTGGCAGATTACCAGGTTTATGCGGGAAAGCTTCCAGAAGATGGGTTTCGATACTGGACCAAGCCAGACACCCATAATTCCTATCATTATCGGTCATTTTGAAAAGTGTTTTGCCATGTGGAAGGCTCTTAAAGAAGCCGGAATTTTCACAACGCCGGTAATTCCGCCGGCCGTTCCAGCCGGTCAGGAACTGATCAGAACCAGTTATTCAGCCAACCATACCGATGAAGAACTCCATCAGATTCTGGCAGCCTTTGAAATGTGCGGCAAAGCTCTGGGCATAATTCATTGAGTCAATAATATTTAAGCGGGTGACCTTTATGCAAATTTATAAAGCCCGATGGCAGCTTAAATCTGCAGCTCTGGTTCTTATCCTGTGGTTCATCTTTGTTTCTTCTCTTGAAGCTTCCAGCCGCATCCTACCGCTTTCCCAGATTAAGCCCGGGATGAAGGGAATTGGAAGAAGCGTTTTTTCTGGCAGCCAGGTCGAAGAGTTTGAGGTGGAAATTCTGGGAGTGGTTGAGAACCAGCAGCCCCGGAGGAGCTGGATTCTGGCTAGGCTTAAAGGGCGGGGACTGGAAAGTACCGGGGTGATTTCCGGGATGAGCGGCAGCCCGGTTTACATTGACGGGCAGCTAATAGGGTCTGTGGCTTTCAGCTATGCTTTCACTAAAGAAGCTGTGGCTGGGCTAACCCCGATTGAAGAGATGCTGGAAATCCCGGCCAGAGTTCAGGGAAAGAGAATTCAGTTTAGCACAGCTAAGGATTTACTCGCTGAAAGTTTGATTCAGGAGCATTTAGGGCAGACCTTTATTACCCTCAGCTCCCGTCAGGAGGAAGCCTGGAATCATGACCAGGGTATAATTCCCGTCAGAGTACCGCTAATTTTTTCCGGATTTTCAGAAAGAGCTTTTCAGGCTTTCAAACCTTTTTTCAGCGACCGGAATTTTCAACCGGTCTTAAGTTCCACAGAGGCCACTCCTCAGAGCTTAAAGCTGAGCCCTCAACCTGTTGTATTTAAAGAAGGTGAGGCCGTTGGGGTTCAGCTTATGACTGGAGACTTGGATCTGACTGCTGTGGGCACGGTAACCTACGTTGATGGGAACAGAATCCTGGCTTTTGGCCATCCTTTTTATAATCTTGGTCCAGTAGATTACGGCCTGACCAGGGCTGAGATTCTGGGAGTGGTCCCGAGTCTTCAGAGCTCTTTTAAGCTGGCTTCGACAGGCCAGCTAGTCGGAAGGGTGGTTCAGGACAGAACCTCTGGGGTGCTGGGAGAAATTGGAGTTTTGCCCCGTTATGTCCCTGTCAATGTTGAAATTCAACGAAGCCCACTGAATCTGAAACAGTTCAAGTTGCGGCTGGTTAATGACCAGATTTTAACTCCAGCCCTCCTGAATCTCGGGCTTTATACCCTGATGAGCAGTGAAGAAAGGTCTTACGGAAACCTCTCTGTGGATTTTGAAGCCGATTTGTTTTTGGAACAGGGACTGAGTGTCCGCCTTGAAGACCTGTTCACCGGAAATCTTGATAACCCCATCACCAGCCTTTCCAGCCTGGTAGCAGCTGTAGTTTATCTCTTAAAAAATAACGAATTCAAAGAAGTTGCCATCAACCAGGTTGAAATAAAAATCAAGGTTGTGGAGGAAATCCGGACGGCCACCCTGGAAAAAGTTTTGCTTGATAAATATGAAGTTTCTCCTGGAGAAATAGTCAAGGTAAAAACCTATTTTCGCACCTTCAGCGGAGAGGTCAAAACTGAAGAGGTGGAGTTTATGACTCCGGCTCTTCCTTCAGGTTCAGAGTTTGAACTGGTGGTAGCTGAGGCCAGCTACATCCAGCAGTTAGAAAGAGAGCTTTATCGAGTCCAGGATTTTACCCCCCGCAACCTCAGTCAATTAATAAGGATTCTCGGCAATCTGAGAAAAAACAACCGCATTTATTTTAGAATAATCGCTCCCCGGTCCGGGCTGTTTTTGAAAGGGGAAGAGCTGCCAAATTTACCACCAAGCTTCAAGAATATGTTCATCTCGCCGAGAGCCTCGACCGTTAATCTAATTGAGCTGAACCGTTCAACCCTGAGTGAGTACCAGCTGCCGATTCCTTATGTATTTAAAGGGGCTCTGACAGTTCCGATAAAAATAAAAAAGTAAGGTTGAAGGAGAAAGCTTTCTAACGGGGCTTTGCTCCAGATAAGGCAGGTTAGAGATGAAAGAAATCTTAAAACTGAGTTTAAAATTGTTTTTGGTTTTTATGCTGGTGACCAGTCTTCAGGCTGTCTCTCCCAGGCAGTGGGAGTTGAGGAGTCGGGAGGATTTTCTGAAAGGTAAATTCTCAGGAACCTCTCTTTCTTCAGATGGAGTTCTTTCCATAGGCTTCCGGATTGAAAAGATCGAACTTCCGGTCGAGGAATTTTATCTCTCAATAGCTAATGGTCCAGATGGCAGCCTGTATGTTGGTACTGGACATGGGGGCCGGGTTTATCGAATAGGTCGGGACAGGAAAGCTGAACTTTATTTTCAGGCTGCGGAAATGGATGTTACCTGCCTGGCGGTTGACCCTAAGGGTATTCTTTATGTCGGGACCTCGCCCAATGGCAAAATCTACAAGGTAACTTCGAAGAATAAGGGAGAGGTATTTTTTGACCCCCAGGAAAAATACCTCTGGGATCTACTGCTCACCGATAAAGGCAATCTGCTGGCTGCGGTGGGTGAAAGTGCCGGTGTCTATGAGATTACGCCATCAGGTTCCGGTAAAATGTTGTTTAAGGCCCGGGATAATCATATCCTGCGTCTTGTCTTAAGCCGGAATGGTGAACTACTGGCCGGCAGCGGAGGACGGGGTCAGCTCTATAAAGTTTCTTTAAGTGGTCGGGTGAGTGTGGTTTTCGATTCCGGTTACGAAGAAATCAGAAACATAGTCCAGACCCGGGAAGGCTATATCTATGTCAGCGCCTCAGGCCAGCCTTCAAGAATGGTAGCCACAGTTTCTACTGCTTCTGAAACCGAGCCGGTCAGAATCGACACTGAAGTCAGTCTGGTGGTTTCCACATCTGGAGCAGCCAGGGTGGCGTCCGAAACCGCTCCGGCTCGAGCCGAGAAGAAGCCTGTCGGGACTGTTTCCGGGGCCGTCTTTGAGATATCTCCTGAAGGCTTAAGCCGGAAAATCTGGAGTTCTGCTGAGGAAATGGTTTACAGCCTGATACCGGACAGTGACCGATTGCAATTGCTTCTCGGCACCGGTAATCAGGGCCGAATCTATGGTCTGGACACTCGCGGCCAGTTTGAACTTCTGGCTCAGGAAAGCTCGGAGCAAATTTTTGAGTTGTATCGTCTGGACAATCAAATTCTGGTTCTCGGCAACAATCCCTGTTTTCTGGGAATTCTCCAGCCCGGTCAGAATTTTTCCGGCGAGTATTTGAGCCCGGTGCTGGATGCCAGAATTCTTTCTAACTGGGGCCGGATAAGCTGGGAAGCCGAATTTATTCCAGGCTCCACAGTTCAGGTGCAATCCCGGAGCGGCAACACCGCTGAGCCAGACGAAACCTGGAGTGACTGGTCGCCACCTTATGCTCGTCCCGATGAAAAGATTTTAAGTCCAGCCGGCCGTTACCTTCAGCTTAAGGTCAATTTAAAAGGTCAGGGAGGGAAAGCCCTGCCAAGGGTTCAGCGAGTTCTGGTGTTTTACCAGCAGAACAACGTAGCCCCTGAAATTACCCGGCTGGAAATCCTTCCACCCAACCAGGTTTTTATCAAGCCACCAGAGCAGGATGAGGCCATCCTGGGCCTGGATCAGGCTTCACGTGAATCAGCCAGAAAAAAAGATGAATCAGACTTTTACCTGACCCCCAAAAAAGGGAAGCGTCAGGGATTCAGGACATTAAAATGGGAAGCTTCGGATGAGAATGAAGATGACCTCACCGCCAGCATTTACCTCAGAAAAGAGGGAGAAACGGACTGGAGGTTGATGCAGGAAAACCTAACCGATAAGGTTTTTTCTTTTGACACCCGCAATTTTCCGGATGGAACCTACTGGCTTAAAGTGGAGGTAACCGACCTTCCTTCTAATCCCCCAGGGACTGAAAAAAAAGCGGAAAAAACCAGTCCTCCTGTGGTAATAGACAATTCTTTACCGGTGATTAAAAATTTACAGGTTGCAAGAACAGGAGAGAGGTTGGAAGTTTCCTTCACAGCTGAAGATGCCTATTCCTACATAGCTGAGGTCAAATACTTAGTTAAATCGGATGACTGGAAGCTGGTTTTTCCGGTGGATGGTATTTGTGATTCTCGGAGTGAAAATTTTAAGTTCAACCTGAAACTCCCCCAGGCTTCAGATAACCTTCTGATAATTCGCGTCAAAGACAGCTTTGGTAATGTTGGGGTTTATCATCACCGTTTTTAAGGTAGTTAATTTGAAAAAATGGGGTCAGAGTCAGTGTGTGGCTTTGATTCAGGTTCCAGTAAATAGCCCTGACTGGTAATTTGATTTCCAGCTTTAATTCGTTTTTGTAAACCGGAGAGGGGATTATCGTCGGAGATAAATTTATTAATAACGGAGGGGCTTTCTCTGTTAATAACAAAATAAACCTTAAAGAGACACTGGCATTGAAGCAAAAAAAGATTTTGCCGGCTGAATTTTGATCGGTTTTGACCAGTTTTTATCTGGTTTTTACCCTTTCCAGATACTTGTCTTCTCTGGTATCGACTCTGATGACATCACCTTCTTTGATGAACTGAGGAACCTGGATGACCAGTCCGGTTTCCAGTTTGGCCGGCTTGGAACTGGCGCTCTGAGTAGCTCCTTTAAGCATCGGTTCTGTTTCTACCACGGTTAAATCCACGGTGTTGGGCAGCCTGATGCCGACCGGCTGTCCTTCATACATTTCTATTGTCAGAACTAGGTCGGGAATTAAGTAGTTTAGGCCGTCACCGATAGCTTCCAGGTCCAGCTTAATCTGTTCGTAGGTCTGGAGGTTCATGAAGTAGAATTCGTCACCGCTGCGATAAAGATAGACCATCTCCACTTCTTCTAAATAAGCCTGTTCCACTCGGTCTTCAGAGCGGAATCGGTATTCTAACTGAGAATTGTCCTTGATATTGCGGAGTTTGGTCTGAACCATGGCCTTCCAGCGGCCCGGGGTGATTAGCTGGCAATCCAGAACTCGGTAAAGTTGTCCTTCCAGCTTGATGATCATTCCTCTGCGAATTTTGGTGGCATCAATCATCGAGCCTCCTTGCGAGAAAAGAAAATTACTCTTCCCGTTTAGACAGGAAAGATCTCTGGTAAGGTTAGATTATTATTTTACAAAAAATTCCTGGTTTGTCTATTTAGCCACTAAAATTTTCGTCTTTCCAGGCTCAGTCCCCGGTCAACTCTCACAAGGTAAGCCCGGCCGCCGACTTTTTCTATGGCTCTGGCTACACCTTCGGCATTCTCG
The DNA here is from genome assembly GCA_964422165.1 of uncultured Eubacteriales bacterium. Classification (GTDB taxonomy): domain Bacteria; phylum Acidobacteriota; class Aminicenantia; order Aminicenantales; family Saccharicenantaceae; genus Saccharicenans. The sequence goes on from CAYQZX010000022.1 coordinate 117,930, forward strand.
GGAGCGTAGGCAAACATACAGCCGCCGCCACCTGAACCGTTGATTTTTCCGCCGAGGGCTCCATTTTCCAGAGCGGCCTGGAGCATCCGGTCTATTTTGGGAGTGGAGATGCCTACCAGTTCTCTCAGCACTTTCTGATGCTCGGTGAGCAGGCGGCCGAATTCCTGATGGTCAAAGTTTTTTTGCTGAAAGAGTTTAAGACCTTCTCTGGTAATCTCCCGGTTCAGCACAGCTCCGCAGAGAGGGTTTTTAATTTCCGGTGGCAAGTCCTGACTGAACTTTAATATTTCTGCTTCGGATAAAGTTTGAAGGTCCAGGTCCGGAAGCTTTTTTTTGATGATTTCAAGTCCGGCCCTGACCCTTTCCCGGACAGAGCCCAGAAGACCGGTGGTGTTCTTCTTTTCCAGAGAATCTCCGAGGACAAAACTGCCGAAGTCCTCGCGCAGGCGAGTAATTTTGAGTTCCCCGGCAAACTGAATCCAGAGTACTCCACCTAAAGCTGAGGTGTAATGGTCCATTTTTCCGCCTGGTTCCTGAAACTCCACTACTTCTGCCTGATGAGCCAGCTCTGCTACAGCTTCTGGTGAAGGAGCCAGGTCAGTCCGACTACAGATTTCCAGCAGGAACCGGGTCCAGGCCACCACCATAGCCGAGGAACTGGAAGTGCCGGCGTTTATCGGGATCTCACCGCGCAGGGTACATTCCCAGCCGTTCTTAAACTCACAGCCCAGCCTCAACAGCAGGTTAAAGGTGCTCCGCAGGTAATCCCGGTCTTTCTGGTAAGGGAGCTCACTTTCAGGAACTATTCTTTCTTCCTCTCCGATATCCGGAAGATGAATCAAGAAATCTGGACTTCTTCTGGGTTTTCCTGAGACGTAAAACCTCAGACTGATAGCTGCGGCCACTACCGGCAGGCCCAGGTAATCCTGGTGCTCACCAAAAAGGCAAATTCTTCCGGGGGATGAAATCAACAAGGTTTCTTCGATCATCTTCTCTTCCATCTGTCTTAGTTTAGCCATAATATCTATCCTTTTCCAGATGGTCTGTCAATCCGACTGTTCTTTCAGGCTTAGCTTCTCGCTGGCAGATAGCGGCTGACTGGTGTTACGAAAAATAAATAAATAACACTGAATTTAGAAAAATTGCAAAGTAAATGACCGGAAAGATTCCACTTAGTCTTTCCCGTTGATTTATTCCTGAAAATTATTTATAAAGAACTCCTACCACGCTTGAAGGCAGCCAATGAGAATAATTTTTCTGGGTACCGGTGGGGCTGTGCCCACGGCCCACCGGGATAACACCAGTTTTTTAATAGAAAGCAGCGGTCGGCTTATTCTGGTTGATTCTCCAGGGTCCTTAACCCAGAAAATCCTGAAAGCAGGCTGTTCTCCTCGACAGGTTTCGGCCGTTTTCCTCAGTCATATTCATGCTGATCATGTTTACGGACTGCCTTCGTTTATCCACAGCTTAATGCTGGAAAATCAGACTGTTCTGCTTTTCGGTTCGGAAGAAACTATCTCTTTCTGTCTCCAGCTGTTGGACCTGTTTAATCTCAGAAAAGAAAAAATATTGTGCCGGGTAGAGCCGCGGGTTCTTCATCCTGAAATCAGGTCTGAAATTTTCCCGGGCCTGGCTGTGACCGGCTTTATAGTGCCTCATCATTCTTCTTCTCTGGCATTTCTGTTTGAGACTCAGGAAAGAAAGATTCTTTACTCTGGCGATACTCCGGTTTACCCGCCTTTATTTGAGATAGCTTCCCGGGCTGACATTCTGGTGCATGACTGCAGCGTTCCTTTCCGCTATTTTGAATTGCTCCCATTTCTCAAATCCAGGCACAGCAACTCCTTAGAACTTGGAAAGACAGCCCGGGCTTACGGGGTGAAATATCTGGTGCCCTGCCATTTTTTTAGCGACCTGGATTTTTCTATGGAGGAAATAGAGGCGGAAATCAGAGAAAATTATGAGGGACAGCTCTTCCTCCCGAGTGATTTTTCTGAATTGGAATGGTAGGGAAAAAATGGAGACACAATCTATATTTCCTATTTTTGCAATAGATTTTCTATGAAAGTATGAAAGTGAGAAGATTGACTGTGCTGTCTCTGATTTGAATCTGATTTTATTTAGGTTGTCATCAGAAAGGAGGTGCCATGGCTGAGATAGCTTTGATAAATGGACGGGTCTGGACTGCTAACCCTGTTCAGCCTGAGGCTGAAGCCCTGGCTGTAGCCCATAATAGAATAATTAAAGTAGGAGCGACCTCTGAAATTAAGAAGCTAATTGGTTCAAAAACCAGAGTAATTGACCTTAAGGGGGCACTGGTACTTCCAGGCTTTATAGATGCCCATACCCATTTCTTAAAAGGCGGGTTGTCTCTGCGTTCAGTTCAGCTGCGGGATTGTCGCACCCGCCAGGAGTTCATAAGCCGGATTAAAGATCGAGCCAGAGAATTACCCCCGGGTTCCTGGATATTAAATGGTGACTGGGATCATGAACAGCTGGAATCACCTGAGCTGCCCTCAAAAGACTGGATAGATGCCGTAAGCCCAGCTCATCCGGTCTGTGTAAACCGGTTTGACGGCCACATGGTTCTGGTTAATAGCCTGGCTCTGAAACTGGCTAAAATTGACCGAAACACTATTTCCCCTCCAGGTGGCGAAATCGTCAAAGACCCTGAGACCGGAGAACCAACGGGTATTCTGAAGGAGGCTGCCGCTGAGTTGGTTTACCGCATTATTCCTGAACCGACCTTAAGTGAAAAAATTGAGGCCGTCAAGGCGGCTTGCCAGGAAGCTGGCCGCTACGGAGTTACTTCAATTCACGACATGTCTGAGGCCACCAGTTTTGAAGTCTACCAGGAGCTACTGAGGTCCGGTCAGCTGACAGCCCGGCTTTATGTCTATATCCAGATAACGGAGATTGAAAGTTTCCTGCGGCTCAGACTGAAATCGGGCTTCGGACATCCTTTTTTAAGGCTGGCCGGTTTGAAAGGTTTTGTAGACGGTTCTCTGGGTTCCAGCACGGCCCTGTTTTTTGAGCCCTACAGCGACAATCCAGAGTCTTATGGTCTGCTGGCTTCTCATATGTTTCCTGAAGGAATTATGGAGAAAAGACTCCGCCAGGCTGATCAGGCCGGACTTCAGGTAGCCATTCACGCCATAGGCGACCGGGCCAACGCTCTGCTTCTTGATATGATGGAAAAAATCATTCAGGAAAACGGGGAAAGAGAGCGGCGGTGGCGGGTGGAGCATGCTCAGCATTTAAGAGCTACTGATATAGAACGCTTTGGCCGTTTGAAACTCATCGCTTCGATTCAACCCTATCATGCTATAGATGATGGCTGTTGGGCTGAGCGAAAAATAGGCCCGGAAAGAGCCAGAACCACTTATGCTTCAAACTCCCTGAATCGGGCCGGAGCCGTTCTGGTGTTTGGTTCGGACTGGACCGTAGCTCCTCTTAACCCCCTCACCGGTATTTACGCAGCTGTAACCAGAAGAACCCTGGATGGCCGAAATCCTGACGGCTGGATTCCTGAAGAAAAAATATCAGTTGAGGAAGCCATTAAGAGCTACACCATCAGGGCAGCCTATGCTGAATTTTCCGAAAAAGAGAAAGGTTCGCTGGAGCCCGGCAAACTGGCTGACCTGGTGGTCATAGACCGCGACCTCTTCCAAATCCCCCCTGAAGATATTCTTAAAGCCAGAGTTATCCTGACCATGGTCGACGGCCGGGTTATCTATGATATTCTATGAGAGTATGACTGCTAATCAGGGGTAAGAACTAAAGGAAAAGCAACCGGCCTTAAGACAACAGATAATTCTCACTCTGGCCGATTTTTCTGATAGATTTATCCATAGATGTTTGAGATAAAAAAACGGGTCTTTTTAAGGTCTTTATTCCTGTCAAAAAGCTGAGAGATTCAAGCAATTGGCCTGTCCTGAGGTTTCTGGTTTTCATTAGAGCTATTAATTTTTTTGACAGTCTGTGTCATAATCACACAGGAATTTAATATGATTTAAATCAAACAAGGAATATAAGGTTAATGAAACAGGAAGAGCTCTTTTCCCCTGAAGCCGGGCACGTAGGAACTGACGAGTCCGGAAAAGGTGATTATTTCGGTCCACTGGTGGTGGCTGGTTTTTTCCTGCCTGATGGGCAGGAAGGAGTACTGCAGGAACTGGGGGTGCGGGATTCCAAGAAAATCTCCGACAGCCGGGTACTGGAAATTGCCAGGGCCATCAGGAAAGCTTATCCCTGTTCAGTGGTAGTTATAGGTCCCGAACGCTATAATTCTCTTTATAATAGCCTGAGAAACCTGAACCGGCTTCTGGCCTGGGGTCATGCCCGGGCTATTGAAAATATTCTGGAGCAGGTTAACTGTGCGGTGGCTCTGACTGACCAGTTTGGCGATGAGAAGTTTGTCCGGCAGGCTCTGATGAAAAAGGGCAAACAGGTTGAGCTGATTCAGAGAACCAGAGCTGAAGAAGACCTGGCCGTAGCCGCCGCTTCCATCCTGGCCCGGGCCCAGTTTCTTACCAGACTGAAGGCTCTTTCAGAAGAATATGGTCTGGAACTACCGAAAGGAGCTTCACCTCTGGTAGAAGAAGCCGGGGTCAGGCTGGTTAGAAAATACGGGACTGAGGTCTTAAACAGGGTGGCTAAAATCCACTTTAAGACTACTGAAAGAATTCTTAAAATTGCCGGAGGCTAAAAAAATGGCTGATTACCAGAACGGATTTCAACCCACCATCAGGCTTTATTATGAGGATGCTTATCTTCAAGAATTCACCGCCAGAGTTGTCGGCCGGGTGAACAGGGAAGGCTTTCCGGTGGTCATTCTGGACCGGACTGCTTTTTATCCTGAATCCGGGGGGCAGCCTCACGACACTGGCTGGCTGAATGAAGTTCGAGTTATCAGAGTTGAAGAAGAAGAGGGTCTGATTCTACATTTTTTGGAAAAAGAAATAACCAGCGAGGAAGTTGCTGGAAAGATTGACTGGCCAAGACGTTTTGACCATATGCAACAGCATACCGGACAGCATATTCTTTCTCAGGCTTTTTATGAATTGCTCAAGGGTGAAACCCTGTCCTTCCATCTCGGACAGGAAGATTCCACAGTGGAGATTGGTTTACCTGCGATTAAAGATGAAGCACTGGGAAGAGTGGAAGAGTTAGCTAACCGGATTGCTTTTTCTAACCTGGAGGTTAAAAATTATTTCCTTTCAGATGAAGAGGTGAGTCGAATCCCACTCCGCAAACCACCAAAAAAAGCTGGTTTAATCAGAGTGGTTGAGATTGCTGGCTTTGACTATTCAGCCTGTGGTGGAACCCACTGCCGCCAGACAGGAGAAGTGGGCTTAATTAAAATTCTAAAGCAGGAAAAAATCAGAGGTAACCTGAGGTTTTCCTTTGTCTGCGGCTTCCGAGCACTCAGGGAGTTTGAGAAACGCCGGAGCTGGCTTCAGGGCACAGCCCGGCTTTTTTCTTCTGAAGAATCTGAAGTGTTTTCTTGTGCCGAAAAGAATCTAGCCGAGCTTAAAAATCTAAAAAAGAAGCAGAAAAAGCTGGAAGAAAAACTATCCCAGTATGAAGCCAGAGAAATTTTAAATAGCAACCAATCGAAGATAATTCGGGGCTTATTTTCTGAAAAATCTCCCGAAGAGATTAAATACCTGGCTCTGCATCTGGTGCATCAGGCTGAGGTAATGACCGCTTTGGCGGCCTTGGGCCAAGACCACTTTCACCTGGTCCTGGCTGCTTCTGATAAAATTGGGGTCGACCTGAGAGAGGTACTTAAAGAGTTGAGGGGAAAAATTGAGCTTAAGGGAGGTGGAAGCTCAACTCTGGTAGAGCTGGTAGGGATTAAAAAAGAAAGGGCTGAAGAAGCTCTGCGCCTGGCAGTGGAAATACTCGTTCAGAAAACAGGTCTTCAATAATTTTGTTGCTATTCTATTCATATCTCAGACAGACAATGGGGTCAAGGTGAGCAGCCTTCTGGGCTGGAAAAATTCCAAAGAATAGACCGACGGCCATAGAAACCGAAAGCCCCATCAGCACTGACCACCAGGAGACTGCGGCTGGTAGCGGAGTGGCAGCCTTGATGATTAAAGCAATGCCGAAACCCACCAGAATTCCCAGAATTCCCCCAAGACTGGTGAGGACCATGGCTTCTACTAAAAACTGCTTGATTATGTCTCGGGCTCTGGCTCCGATGGCCTTGCGGATGCCGATTTCTCTGGTTCTCTCTTTGACAGCCACCAGCATTATGTTCATCACTCCTATTCCGCCCACCAGTAAGCCGATGGACGAAATTACAATCATCACAATGAAGGCCGCTCCGGTAATCTGGTTGTAAAGATTCAACAGGCTTTCCTGGGTGAAAATGGCAAAATCGTTGGGCTTATTGGGCGGGACCTTTCTTCTCACCCGGAGCAGATTGATAACCTGTTCCATGGTCTCCTCAATCGTGGCCGAATCCCTGGGCACCACGGTCAGCTGCAGCGAGCTCTTATCATAGGGAAAATATTTCATCAAGCTGGTGTAGGGGATGACTACCAGGTTATCCCGACTCTGACCGAACATCTGCCCCCGCTTACCCATGACACCAATTACTGTAAAGTTTTCCGGCCCAATCCTGATTTCTTTGCCCACCGGGCTCGAATGAGGAAAGAGGGCTTCAGCCACCTCGGTTCCGATCAGGCAAACCCTGGCGCTGTGTCTGATTTCGGCGGCAGTGAAACTGCGGCCTTCCTTTGGCAGATAAACGGCGTAAACGTAGTTAAAATTCTCGTCGGCCCCAAAAACTATGGCGTTATCACTCTTCAGGTTCTGATATTTTACTTCCGGAAGCTTTAGGAAATCAGGACTGATCTGAATGGTCAGGGCACCAACCAGCGGACAACCATTTCTGATGGCTTCAGCATCTTCAATGGTCAGGTCTTTTCTCTGCCGTTCTTCATCACTCCGGCTTCCTATCTGGATGGGTTCAAATTTCTGAATCATAATAAGGTTGCTGCCTATTCGCTCTATTTCTCCGGCGATGCTCCTGTTTAAGCCCTGAATGACCGAAACCATGGCGATTACTGTCATGACACCGATGATAATTCCCAGGGTAGTCAGGAAAGAGCGCAATTTATGGCTTCTGATAGACTCCAGGGCCATGGAGATGGTTTCCAGCAGCAGTCTGGTTCTGAATTTCATTGTTCAGACCTCAAGGCTTCTACCGGGTTTAGCCGGGCAGCCTGGTTGGCCGGGTAAATACCAAAAAATAATCCCACCATAGTGGACATCAGAATGGCTACCAGGATGGATACCGGGTCTACGCTTGAGGGCAGGGAAGTGGTAGCCGTTACCACCCGGGCAATCGTATAGCCCAGAATGATCCCGATTATTCCACCCAGACCTGAAAGCAAAGCCGATTCTATCAAAAATTGAATCAGGATGTCCCGGCGGCGGGCTCCTACTGCCATCCTGATACCGATTTCTTTGGTCCTTTCGGTTACCGAAACCAGCATAATGTTCATGATGACAATTCCCCCAACCAGCAAGGCGATGGAAGAGATAGCTATCATGGCAAAATAAATTCCGGAAGTGGCTGATTTGTAGAACTGAATAAAGGTTTCTGATGTCTGGAAGGCGAAGTCATCCGGCTGGTTGTAAGTCCTTTTTCTGGCTGAGCGGAGAATGGTCCGGACCTCTTCCATAGCCCTGTTCATTGCCTCCTGGGAAGAAGTGTGAATATTAATGGTCACCGTGCGCCGGCTGCCGTAAATCTTCATGAAAGTTGAGATCGGAATCCAGGCGTAGTTGTCCTGACTAAAGCCGAGGATTTTGCCCTTCCTCTGACCCAGTCCTATTATCTGAAAATTCTGGCTGCCAATCTTTACCCAGCGGCCTATCGGGTCTAAGCCCGGGAAAAGGTTATCAGCTACATCGGCTCCGATTATGCAGACATAGCGGGAGCGGTCTTCATCATCCTGCAGGAAGAAGCGGCCGCTCTGTAGCTCCAGGACTGAACCTATCATATGGTCAACGGAAGTTACTCCTCTTATGGAAACATTCTTTATGGAGCGGTTACCGTATTTGAGGTCTTGGGTGGTTTCAACTGAGGCGCCAACCAGCTCGCAGGAGCGGCACAGGGTCCTGATTATTCTCATCTCTTCCAGGGTCAGGTCCTTTCGCTTCAACTGTTCAGTGTATTCTTTGATGGTTGAGATAAAAGGCGAAAATTTGGAAACGGCAAAGTCGTTGGCTCCGTAAAATGACATCTTGGTGTAAACGTAATTATTAAGGCCCTGAATTACCGAAACCACGGCAATTATAGTTAAAACTCCTATGATAACTCCGAGCAAGGTCAGAAAAGTTCGAAGCTTGTTTGCCCGGAGGGAAGATAGAGCCATGTTCAGGGACTCGCTGAAGTACAGGCTGCTTTTCTTCATAATTTACGTGACTTCTTAACAATCTCAATAAAAGTTTACATCATTTTATACGAAAGGGTAAGCCCATCGTTTTAAGACTGTGCAATTTCGCAAGCTGGTTTTGAGATAATTAGCCAGATTAGGGGTTTCAGGTTTAGGTGGTAGATGAATCTGGAAGCGGAAAATCTCCCCAAAATAACTTGACCTCTCCGCTGTCTCAAATAATAATTTGGTAAATAAATAAAAGATAAGGAGAGAGTCATGTATCAGTTTAACCTCAAAGCCGAAGCGGAAAGTGTCTCCTGTCTCTACTTTGACCGGCCTGGAGAGGTTAACACCGAAGCCACCCTGAAAAGGGCGGCTATCCGGGCCGAGGAGCTTAAAATAAAAAAAGTAATCATCGCCTCCGCTTCCGGAGAAACGGCGATTAAAGCTCTGGATATCTTCCACGATTGTCAGCTGGTGGTGGTTACCCATTCTACCGGTTTTTATCGGCCGAACTTTCAGGAAATGCCGGCTGAAGTCCGAAAAAAACTGGAAGAGAGGGGTGCGAAAGTCTTAACCTGCCAGCATGCTTTTGGTGGAGTTAACCGGGCGGTTCGTAGGAAGCTCGGAACCTACGAGCTGGATGAAATCATTGCCTATACTTTAAGAGCTTTTGGTGAGGGAATGAAAGTGGCAATTGAAATAAGTCTGATGGCGGCCGATGCCGGTCTGGTAGAAACCGGAGTGCCTTGTATCTCCCTTGGCGGGACCGAGAAAGGCGTTGATACGGCGATAGTTTTGAAACCGGTTAACGCTCAGAACTTTTTCGACCTGCGGGTGATGGAAATACTGGCCAAACCAGGTTTCTGGCAGGAAGAAGAAAGGAAAAAATGAAGAGTTAAAAACCTCGCTATTACCGGGGGAAATTTTTTAGCCTGAATATTCAATTTGTATTACCCTAGATGATAGTTTACCACCGTCTCCGGCCTGCATCTTTTGGACAATGATCATGTTCGCAGACTTCCGTGATGGCCATCATTTCTGCTAAAATTAAACTAATAGTTATAGAGAAGGGAGGACAGAAATTCTAAGACTGAATAAGTTTCTGGCTCAATCTGGAGTGGCTTCCAGGCGGGAAGCTGATAGGATGATAGAAGAAGGAAGGGTTCGGGTAAACGGTCAGGTAGTCACCAGACTCGGTCAGAAAATAGACGAAAAGAAAGACCGGGTGGAGGTAGATGGCCGGCCGGTCCGTCTGCCCTCTATTTTGGTATACCTCCTTTTGAATAAGCCTTCTGGTTATATTGTAACTATGGATGACCCGCAGAAACGCAAGACAGTGGTGGAACTCCTTCCTTCTCTTCCGGTCAGGGTCTTTCCGGTTGGCCGTCTTGATGGAGAAAGTGAAGGGGTCCTGCTATTTACCAACGACGGGGAACTGGCTCACCGGCTGACGCATCCCCGCTATAAGGTAAAGAAAATCTATGAAGTCAGAGTAAAGGGTTATGTAGAAGACAGGAGCCTGCTCAGGCTGGAAAAGGGTGTTTTTATCGATGGACGGAAAACCTCACCGGCCCGGACAAAAATAATCTACCGAAACCGGGAAAACTCTCTTCTTCAGCTTGAGATTCATGAAGGGCGAAAGCACGAGGTACGTAAGATGCTGTATGCTCTTGGCTTTGAGGTTAAGAAGCTACGTCGAATTTCTTTTGGCGGAATTACCATTAAGGGTTTAAGAAAGGGCTTCTGGCGGCACTTAAAACCCGAAGAGGTGGAGCGACTCAAGAAGTTGACCGGTCTGATGGTCTGAAATCTCAGGGCTGGACAGAAGATTAAAACATCTACGCTGATTCTTTATTAGCAGTTAGTTTTTACTCGGATTTGACGGTTTCTTTTTCTTGCTCCGAGGAGCTGTCCTCAGCTGAGAATTCTTCCCAGACCCGGTTCAGTTCCAGAAGTCTGGCATCGACCAGAGCGTTGATTGTTCCAGGTTCGTAAGTGCCGTCTGCCAGCCTTTCTCCAGCTCTGACCCCGGTCAGTATCTCCATTCCTTCGTCTACTGTTTTTATCGGATAGATATGGAATTTGCCTTCAGCCACCGCCTGGACCACTTCTTCTTTCAGCATCAGGTTCTTGACGTTTTGGTATGGGATAATGACTCCCTGGGTCCCGGTGAGTCCCCGGGCTTTGCAGACTTCAAAAAAGCCTTCTATTTTTTCATTAACTCCGCCAATGGGCTGAATTTCACCTTTCTGATTGATGGAGCCGGTCACGGCCAGATCCTGCCTCAGGGGCAGCCCGGAGAGGCTGGAAAGTATGGCGTAGGCTTCAGTGGAAGAAGCACTATCCCCATCCACCCCAGAGTAAGACTGTTCAAAGGCAATGCTGGCGGAAAGGGCGAAAGGTTTATTCTGGGCATATTTCCCACGGAGATAGCCAGACAGAATCAGAACTCCCTTATTATGGGTTCGCCCGCTCAAACCAGCTTCTCTTTCTATATTGATAACCCCAGCTCTTCCGGTAGAAGTGCGGGCCGTTATCCTGGTAGGCTTACCGAAAGTTAGCTCTCCGGTGTCATAAACAGCAAGGCCGTTCACCTGACCGACCACCGCTCCTTCGGTATCTATAAGTATGGTCCCTTCGTCAATCATCTCCTGGATTTTTCTTTCTATTAGATTTACTCTTTCTACCCGCTCTCGGATAGCTTTTTCCACATCTTCTCTGGTAATCAGGCTTTTTCCGGATTCTCTGGCCCAGTAATCAGCTTCCCGGATGACATCAGCAATCAGATGAAATCTGGTGGAAAGCTTTTTCTGCTTTCCGGCCAGTCTGGCTCCAAATTCAACAACGGCTGCTATCCCTGTTTTATCCACGGGCCGGAGTTTATCTTCGTCGCAGATTTTTCTAATAAATCTGGTGTAGTCTTCAATGGTTTTCTGGTTCTTCTCCATCTCAGAGTCAAATTCGGCTTTAATCTTGAAAATCTTTTTGAAATCATCGTCAAGAAAATAGAGCAGGTTGTAGAGATAGTCGTCGCCGATGAGAATGACCTTCACCTGACACTGAATCGGCTGGGGCTTCATGCGGGCAGTTGAGACCAGGAATAGAGAAATTGGGTTCTGAATTTCAAAAACCTGGTAGCGCAGAGTTCTGATCAGGGTGGTCCAGACTCCCGGTTCTACCAGGACATCAAGAGCATTAAGCACCAGATAGCCGCCGTTGGCTTTGAGAAATGAACCGGCTTTGATTTTAGTAAAATCGGTCTGACCGACTCCGAAGCGGGTGTAAGAATATTCGATGGTTCCGAAGAGGTTAACATAGGTAGGGGAAGTTTCCATAACAACCGGAGCTCCTTTAAGCTCTGAATTATCCACCAGCAGGTTTACCCGATAAGGCAAATAGGGGTCCAGCCCTTCTTTTTCCATTTCTTCTCTGGAACCAGCCTTAAAAAGTTCAATATCTTTTAGTAGATTCTGTTCTACTTCATCCAGGTAGTTCTGGACGCTCGAGAAAGGCAACTGGTTTCTCAGGTCGCTCAAGCCACCTTTTATCAGAGGGGTGCAGGCCTCCACCTCCTGGTTCTTCAGCAGCCCCTGGGTTTCTTCATCTATCTCCTTAAGAGTAGAAATGACCTTTTCTAACTGTTCAGTTAGCTGTTCGTATTTCTTCTTAAGTTCCTCCAGTTTTTTTTTAGAAAATTTATCTTCTTTAACCATAAGTTCCAGTTTGCTAAAAGGAACAGGCTGGCCGTCAACTACCGGGATAAGGTCTGGGCGGGTAAAGATGCCCATCGGAACCTGGATAACGGCGAAGCCTTCGGCTGCTACCAGCTCCTCAAATTTCTGGAGAATTTCTTTCTGTTTTCTCTGTTGACTTTCAACGATGGTTTGTTTTCTTTCCTGAAAGTACTGGCTTTTGAGCAATTCCGGGATGTTAATCCGGAGCATGGCTATAAACCGGTCCAGGCTTTCTTGAAGAATTCGACCCTTTCCGGCCGGTAATCTCAACAGAACAGGCTCGTCGGGTTTCTTGAAATTATTAACATATAACAGGTCATCAGGAATTTCTTCACTAATTCTTATTTTTTCCAGGAATTTCTTGATAGTAGTAGTACGCCCGGTTCCGACCATGCCAGTGATGAAAATATTGTAGCCCCGACTTTTGATTTCAAGCCCGGCTTTAAGGGATTTCAGAGCCTGTTCCTGGCCGATTATATCCTCACAGGCCAGGCAGTCAGCAGTAGTTTCATAAGGCACTGCTTCGAGCGGACAGCGCCAACGCAACTGCTCAGGCTTAAGCTCATAAAAATTACTGATTTTCTCCATATTTTCTCCTTTGCTTTTTTTTACCATTAATAGTTTAATCAGTTCAACTATTTTCTGCTGATAAATAGTTGCTGAAAAATTAAGAAACTTTTGTTAAAATTATGAGAAATTGCCGTTTTTAGGGTGCCAGAATGGATAAGGTTAAAATCTTAAAAGTCAAATCTGGCCGCGAGCTGCGAGCTTTTATTAATTTTCCCTGGCAGGTTTACCGTGATTATCCAAATTGGGTCCCCCCTTTGCGGGTTGAAATGAAAGAAAAGCTAAACCGTAAAAAAAATCCTTTTTTTGAGCATGCTGAGATGGATTTATTCCTGGCTCAGAAGAATAACCGAATTGCGGGCCGCGTGGCGGCCATTATTGACCACCGCCATAACGAGTTCCACAGAGAAAAGGTAGTTTTCTTCGGCTTTTACGAAAGCTTCAATGATCAGCTGGTCTGTCGGGCTCTACTGGATACGGTAGTGGAATGGGGAAGAAGCCGGGGAATGGAAATACTGCGCGGTCCGATGAATCTTTCAATGAACGACGAGTGTGCTTTTCTGATTGAGGGCTTTGATAAGCCCCCGGTAATCATGATGCCTTATAATCCTCCTTATTATCTGGACCTGATGGATAACTATGGTCTGATTAAAGCCCGGGACCTTTATGCTTTTATGATGACCAGGGATCACCAGACCCTGGAAAAAGTCCGAGTGGTGATAGATAAGGTTAAAAGCATAACTTCCTTCGGTATGCGCACTGTTAATATGAAGAAAATCTACGAGGAAACAAGAAAGATTGCTACTATCTATAACCAGGCCTGGGCTAAAAACTGGGGTTTTGTTCCCTGGACCGAAAAAGAGATGGACTTTATGGCCAGGAGGCTTAAAATCTTTGCTGACCCCGAACTGGTAATTTTTGCACTACATGAGGGACGGGAGGCTGGCTTTGCCTTTGGACTGCCCAATTACAATGAACTGACAAAAGATTTGAATGGTCACCTTTTCCCCTTCGGGATTTTAAAACTGCTTTTTAACCGGAGAAAAATCAAAGGGATGAGAGCAGTGGTCTTTGGAGTGCTGCCTCAATTTCAGCACACCGGTCTGGCCTATCTGCTCTATGATGAGCTGGAAAGAAGAGCTAAAGCCCGGGGTTACGAATGGGCAGAAATGTCCTGGCAGCTGGAAGACAATGAAGCCATCAATAGATTTACCACTTCCATAGGTGGTAAAATATACAAGAAATATCGGATTTATGAAAAGAAATTCATCTAACTTAAGGAGAAAATGATGAAAGTTTATGAAGGAAAACTTCAGGCGAAAGGATATCGGATAGCTATTGTCCTCAGTCGCTTTAACCAGTTCATTTCAGGTCGCCTGCTGGAGGGAGCTCTGGAAGCCTTAAAAAAGCTGGGAGCCGATGACAACAACATTGAAATATACAAAGTGCCCGGGTCTTTTGAAATTCCTTTTCTGGCTAAGAAACTGGCCCGGAAAAAAGAGGTTGATGGGATTCTCTGCCTGGGCACGCTAATCAGGGGAGATACTCCCCACTTTGATTTTCTAAGTGCTGAGGTTACCAAAGGTCTGGCCCAGATTTCTGTGGAAGAAGGTATCCCGGTTTCTTTCGGTATTCTGACTGTGGATACAATTGAACAGGGAATAGAGAGGGCCGGAACCAAGGCTGGCAACAAGGGATATGATGCTGCCTTCGCTCTGGTGGAGGTGCTGAACCTGTTGCAGGAAGCCAAACTCGATTAAACAATAAGGAAAGCTTGGAGAATCATGGGTAAAAGAAGAAAAGCGAGGGAGTGCGCTTTACAGATGCTTTTTCAGCTGGAATTTGTGGACGATGACCCCGGTGTTATCTTTAAAGATTACTGGCAGAGACAGCCGGTTTCTCAGGAAATCAAAGAATATAGCGAGTGGCTGGTCAGAGGAATATGTCAGAAGCGGGCTGAAGTAGACGGGGCTATCCAGAAGGCTTCCCGGAACTGGCGCCTGGAGCGGATGGCTACGGTCGACCGTAATATCCTGAGAATTGCCGTGTTTGAAATGCTTTATGAGAAGAATCTGGCTACAGCCATCATCATGGACGAAGCCATTGAAATTGCCAAAAAATATTCGGGTCAGGAAGGCGCTGTATTTGTCAATGGTATCCTGGATGGAGTCAAACGTCTTCTGTTGGGATCCAAGGACGAAGAGAATGTGGCCGAAAAGCCAGCAGAATCTAGGGCACTACCAGAAGATGAGGTTAACAAATGAAAGAGCAAAGAAGTCAAAAGAACAGTAATTTTCGTCTGGTTCAGGAAGAGCTCAGCGACCAGGAACTTATTCGCCTGGAAAAATGGAAAAAGCTTCAGGAAAAAGGTCTGGAAGTTTTTCCACATCGAGCTGAGGTCAGCCATTCGGTGTTTGAGGTGGTTAGAGATTTTTCTGCACTGACCAAAGAGCAACTTGAAGAAAAGAAGTATCAGGTTAAGGTTCCCGGTCGGATAATGACCGTTCGCAAAATGGGCAAGGCTACTTTCTTTCATATAGCTGATTTTCGCAGCCGGCTTCAGGTATATCTTAGGGCTGATGTGGTCGGACCGGAAATTTATGAGATGTTTGACTTACTAGATATAGGTGATGTAGTTCTGGTTGAAGGTCAGCTTTTCCGGACCAGAACCGGAGAGCTCACCGTTCTAGCTGAAAAGTATACTTTTCTGGCTAAATCTTTTCATCCCCTTCCAGAAAAATGGCATGGGCTTCAGGATGTGGAGCTTCGATACCGCAAGAGATACTTGGACCTGATGATGAACCCTGACTCCGGCCAGACATTTCGCATCCGCAGTCAGATAGTAGCCAAAATAAGGCAGTTTTTTGACAGCCGCGGATTTATCGAAGTGGAAACTCCGATGATGCAGGTTATTCCGGGAGGAGCTTTAGCCCGGCCATTTAAAACCTTCCATAATGCTCTCGGTATCGACCTTTATCTGAGAATTGCTCCTGAGCTTTACTTAAAAAGGCTGGTGGTCGGGGGCATGGAAAAGGTTTATGAGATAAACCGGAATTTCAGAAACGAGGGAGTGGATTCTCAGCACAACCCGGAATTTACCATGCTGGAGTTTTACCAGGCTTACATCGATTACCATCAGCTGATGGATTTAACTGAAGAGCTCTTCGTCTATCTGGTTAAAGAAATCCATGGTCAGGAGGAAATTCCGTACGGTGAGGAGGTAATTTCTTTCCGCCGGCCGTGGAAAAGGCTTAAATTTATAGAAGCGGTCAAGCAGCTCAGTGGGCTGGCTCCGGCTCGTTTTGATAACCCTGATGAGCTCATAAAATTTGCCGGAACCCTGACCCCTGATAAAAAACCTCAAACTTACGCCAAAGCTCTTGACGTGATATTTGATAAGCTAGTCAAGGATAAGATTGTTCAGCCGACCTTCATCATCAATCCGCCGAAGGAAATTTCCCCGCTGGCTAAATCTGACCGGGATAATCCGTCTGAAGCGGCCCGGTTTGAACTGATCATTGCCGGGATGGAAGTCGCCAACGCTTTTTCCGAGCTGACCGACCCCTTTGAACAGCGGGAGAGGTTTGAGGAACAGGCTGCTATGCGCCAGATCGGTGACGAAGAATCCCATCTGGTTGATCTGGATTATGTCGAAGCCCTGGAGTATGGGCTGCCGCCTACCGGTGGCGAGGGGGTGGGTATTGACCGATTGACCATGATTATGGCCAACCGCAAATCAATAAGAGAAGTTATCCTCTTTCCACTTCTCAAGCCGCGATAGTCAGGTTGAGGCCGACCATGGGTTTTGAATTCTTTTTAGCCCGGCGGTACTTGACAGCCCGTCGGAAGCAAGCTCTCATTTCCGTTATCACCTTTGTTTCTATTCTTGGAGTGACCATCGGGGTTATGGCACTGGTTATCGCTCTTTCTCTGATAACTGGTTTTCAAGAAGATGTCCAGCATAAAATACTTGGTGCTACCTCTCATTTGATGGTTTCTGACCTGAGCGGGGAAGGCTTGAAAAATTACCGGCTGCTGGCTGAAGAAATCAGAAAGTTGCCCGAAGTAGTATCAGTAACTCCGGTTATCTACAGCACGGTGCTGATGCTGGGACCGGCCAGAAGTGCTGGAGCCCTGCTTAAAGGGTTGAGTTTTGAAGAGGAAGTTACCTCTTCTATCTGGCTTCAGAAACTTCCTTCGGGAAAACTTCCAGACTCCGGCAGTCAGGACGAAATTGTCCTGGGAAAAGACCTGGCTGCCAGCCTTGGAGTTTCGGTGGGTGGGGCGGTCAGTGTTCTTATTCCCACGGGGAGATTAACTCCGGTCGGGGTATTGCCCAGAACCAGGACTTTTAAGGTGAGCGGTATTTTTGATTCTGGCCTTTATGAGTTTGACTCTTCCACAGCTCTCATTTCCCTGGACCTGGCTCAAAAGTTGCTTAACTTCCCGGAGCGGGTTTCTTATCTTCAGGTCAGAATCAAAGATATCTTTAAGGCTGAAAAAGTTGCGGAAAAGATTTATCGCCTGGCCAGTCCGGGACTTTATGTTACCACCTGGATGGAATTAAATCGGTCGCTTTTCTCAGCTCTAAAGCTGGAAAAAACCCTTTTGTTTTTAACTATTACTCTGATTGTGGTAGTAGCGGCCTTAAACATAATAGCCAGCCTGGTTTTAATGGTTATGGAAAAGACCCGGGACATAGGGGTGCTGATGGCCATGGGGGCTACTGCCGGCAGTATTAAGAAGATATTTTTCCTGCAAGGAGCAATCATCGGAGTGGTCGGAACGACATTCGGACTGGTTGCCGGTCTGGTCTGGTGCTGGCTGGCCAATACTTTTCGTCTGATCAAGGTTCCGGTTGATATCTACCAGATTTCTTATGTTCCATTTCACCCCAAACCCCTGGATCTGGCTCTGATTGTTCTGGTAACTCTAACCATAACATTTGTTTCTACCCTTTTCCCCTCACGCCGGGCAGCGCGGATTGATCCGGTTCAGGCCCTAAAATATGAATAGAGAGCTTGGTAAATGAAACCAGACAACGGATTGCAGAGTTCAGAAGCAGTCATCAAGACAGAAAAGCTGGGTAAGTCTTATCTTCTACCTGATAATCAATGGCTCCGGGTATTTGAAGGGCTTGATTTCGAGCTTAAAAAAGGAGAGCTGGTGGCCATCGCCGGGGTATCAGGAGTGGGGAAGACCACCTTTTTGAACATAGTTGGTGGTCTGGACCGGCCTACTGAAGGCCGTGTCTTTTTTAACGGTCAGGACCTCTGGCAGAAAAGTCCCCTGGAAATTGCTTTTTTGCGCAATAGATACATAGGTTTTGTTTTTCAGTTTTACCATCTTTTGCCCGAGTTCAATGCTCTGGAAAACGTGGCTATTCCCCTGTTGATTGGAGGTCTCAGAAAGGAAGAAGCTTTCTACCGGGCGGGGCGAGTTCTGGCCGAGGTCGGGATGAGCCACCGGGCCAGTTCCAGACCGGCTCAGCTTTCAGGTGGTGAGCAGCAGAGGGTGGCGGTAGCCAGAGCTCTGGTTACTGAGCCAGCAATCCTTCTGGCTGATGAACCCACCGGAAACCTTGACTGGAAAACAGGAGAAAGGATTCTTCAGCTGATTATTGAGCTTCACCAAAGAAAGGGTCTGTCTTCCATTATAGTCACCCACAATGAGAAAATTGCCAGACTCTGCCATAAGGCTTATCTTTTGGAAGCCGGGCGGATGAAACTTTTTGAGGGTCTCTCTGGTTAAAGAATTTATGGAAGTCGGCTCAAACAAAAGGGCCAGATTCTTTGAAAAATTTAGTGCAATGTGGTATAAGGTTATATCCATGAGAAGATTTGGTCTGTTAATAATAATGCTTGCTGCTTTATCCGGGCAGATTTTTGCTCAGGAAATCATTGAGAAAATTGAAGTTGTTGGTAATGACCGGATTTCTGCGGAGACCATTATCTACTATCTTTCCACCAGAGAGGGTGATTATTACAACGAATCCCTCCTGAAAAAAGATTTTATGGTCCTCTGGTCTACGGGCTTTTTCTCCGATCTAAGGATAGAAGAAGAAGATGGCCAGAGGGGGAAAATAGTAAAAATTTACGTCCAGGAGAACCCGGTTATCAAAAATGTGGTCTTTCGCACCGGCAAAAAAGTCAAAGAAAATGACATAGTCAACAAGCTGAAGGAAAAAGACGAATACATTGCTGCTTACTCTTATTACAACCCGGCCAGAGTTCAGAAGGCTAAAAAGACTATTAGAGAGTTACTGGAAGAGAAGGGACTTCAGGTGAATAAGATAGAGGCTGAGCTCATCCACAAGAGCCAAAATGAGGTGGATCTGGTCTTCCGGATTGACGAAGGGGCCAAACTCCGGGTGGGAGAGGTAGTTTTTGTCGGTCGGACTAAAATCCCGGACAGTTATCTTCTGGAGGCTATGAAGGAAAACCGGAGTCATAATCTCTTTAATTACATCAGCGGCAAAGACGTTTTCAAAAAAAGCAAGGTTGAAGATAACCTGGCTGAAATTAAAAAGAGGCTGCAGGAATACGGCTACATGGAAGCTTCTGTAGGTGAGCCCAGGATTGAGGAAATAACCAGGAAGAATGTCCTTTTCAGCAAACAGAAAATGATGAAAATATCTGTTCCGGTAGACCCCGGTTATGTTTACCGCACCGGAGAGATTAAGATTGAAGGACACAAATTTTTTACTACAAGATACCTCCAGTCTCTGGTTAAGCTGAAACCTGGAGAAATTTACAGCTCCAAGCTCCGGGAAAAAACTGTTGAATCTATGGGGGAAAGCTACCGGAATTTCGCCTTTCTTTATGCTCAGATTGTTCCGGTGGAAAGTCTTGACCCAAAGAGGAAAGTGGTTAACGTAACTTTCAATGTTTATGAGGGAGAGGTGGCTTTCCTGAGAAGGCTTAATTTCAAAGGAAATACCTTTACCAAGGATAAAGTTTTGCGCCGGGAACTGCTGATTAGGGAAGGTGACCGGTTTAGCCTGGCTATGTTTAAGGACAGCCTGTTGCGGTTAAAGCAGCTGGGACTGGTGGATGTGGAAAAAGAACCGGATATCAAGCCGGATCCGGAGAACCCCAGCCAGATTGATGTTAACCTGAACGTCCGGGAGCTTCAACGTAATAACATTCAGTTTACTGCCGGTTACAGCGGCTACGAAGGGACTTTTGTAGCTTTTAGTTACTCGACGGTCAATTTCCTTGGGACAGGAGAAACTCTCGACCTCACCCTCCAGCACGGTAAGAGAGTTAAGAATTACAGCTTTGGAATGACCAAGCCTTATGTCTTTGACCGTCCAATGACTCTCGGTTTTAATATTTTTGACCGAAAAGTAGTCATTCCTTATCTTTACAACCAGTTTGCCAAAGGAATTAACCTTATTTTCGGGACAAGAATTTATGAATACTGGCGCTTTAATCTGAACTACACCTATCAGAAAACCATTCTGGAAGTTCCCAGCTATGAAGATGAAGAAGGTCAGCAGTATTTTTACAACCCCTATTTTTATCCCGGGAAGTACTTTGTAAGTGCTTTTGAACCTATGATTTACCGCTCCACCATTGATAGCCCGCTTACCCCCAGCCGTGGAACTTCAATAACCGCCGCTCTTAAATACGCCGGGTCTTTTCTGGGTGGTGATGTCCACCTAATCAGGCCGCGATTTGAATTTGCCCGTTATCAGCCCTTTATTTCCAACCACGTCCTGGGTTTTCATGTAGAATATATGTTCATAAAACCCATTGGTAATCATCAGGTGCCCTACTGGGAAAGATTCTTCCTGGGAGGTGAGCAGTCAATTCGCGGCTACGAATACTATACCATAGGACCAAGGGATGAGAGAAACATCCTGATTGGAGGGGAGAAATCTTTTATTGCTAATTTTGAGTACATCATTCCTTTTGGAGGCCCTCTTTATGGAATACTTTTCTATGATATGGGCAATGCCCTGCTGCCCTCACAAAAATTCAGTTTAAAAAACATGTATACCTCCACTGGACTGGAAATCAGGGTGTTTGTGCCAGCTCTTCGGGTGCCTTTCAGGTTGATCTTTGCCTTCAACAACCGAAAGATTTATTACGACGACTCTAATTTCGCCTTCCGCTTTGCGGTTGGAACCACCTTCTGAGGAAGGGGGTATCTTTATTATTTAATGAGAATAAGGTAAAATTAATCGCTATTAATTTTAGGAGGATGTAAGATGCAGAAAAAGTTATTGACTGTTTTCTTTCTGATGGTTCTGGTGCTGGCCGGAATCTCCCTGGCTCAGGCTCAGCAGGCTGTAAAAATTGGCATCATCAATTCCCAGGAAATACTGGAAAAATCCATCGAAGGGAAAAAAGCCATTTCCCAGCTGGAAGAAAGAAACAGAAAGATTCAACAGGATTTAGCCAGGCTGGACGATCAGATTCGGCAATTAGAAACCAGGCTCAACACCCAGCAGCTGACTATGACCCAGGAAGCCATCCTTTCTTTGAGTGTGGATCTGGATCGTAAAAGAACTGAAAGGCAAAGAATGGCTGAAGATGCCCAGAGAGATATTCAGGAGCTTCAGCAGAGGCTCTACCTTAAAATTCAGAGCGAAGTAATGCCCATTATCACCAAAATCGGTCAGGAAAAAGGCCTGGATTTAATTCTGGACTTGAGAGTTAGCGGAATACTTTATTTCAACCCGGCCGTGGATATCACTCAGGAAGTAATTAAAAGGTATGATTCTACCAAAACCCCGGCCAAATAAGTTTCATAAATTAGAACATGAAACCGGAAAAAATTGAAAAGTGGTTACCTCACCGGTATCCCTTTCTTCTGGTAGACAGGGTGTTAGAACTAAAGCCGGGAGAAAGTATCCTGGCTTTAAAAAACGTTACTTATAATGAACCTTTTTTCACCGGACATTTTCCGGAAAGAAAGATTATGCCCGGAGTTTTAATTCTCGAGGCTCTGGCCCAGGCAGGTGGAATTCTTCTCTATCATTCCATACCGGACCCGGATTCAGTTTTTGTGGTTTTGAGTAAAGTGGAAGAAGCCAAATTCCGAAAGCCGGTTATTCCAGGCGATCAGTTAAAGCTGCAGGTTAAAATGCTTAAGCAGAAAGTCAGCTTTTGTAGTTTTGAGGCTCAGGCAATAGTCGGAGAAGAAGTTGTAGCTGAAGCCAGGCTGGTGGCTGGCATAATGAAAAAAAGCGAGCTGGATGAGAAAATTTAATTTCTCATCCAGCTTCTTCTTTATTCCTGCTTCAGAATTGATGAGAATTAAATAAGGTTTAATTTTTTATTTTAAGACAAAAAGGGTATCGTCCAGTCCAGAATTATAAACCACCTCGTTGAAAGTAATTCTACCCGATTCCACTCCGGCCTGATACTGGGTCATAGAAAATGCGGTCATTACCCCATTGACCATTTTATAGTCCGAATATATTGTTTCAGACTCAACTTCAGCTCCAGAAGGGCTCAGCGCTTTAATTTTGGTTTTATAGGTTAGAAAAGTTGAAGCGTCCAGGTAATTAGTGATTACATCCCCATCCTGAAATTTTTGTTCCAGAATGTGGTATTTTTTTCCGTCAATTTCTTCGATGCCTCTGTAGACGTAGGTAATACCAAACTTTTCAGGATAAAGTATGGACTGGAAACCAAGTCCTTGCCTGGAAAAAAGCTTCGCCTGATCTGGCGGCAATTCCATTATTTCTCCGGTCTGAGGGTTGGTAGCCATGGCTTTCTCCCCGTCATATACCGTGGTGATGGTCATGCCCATCACCTCAATATCCATTCTGAACTTATTTGGTTCTTTCAGGTACATGGTTAAAGAACCGGACATCCCGTACTGGATTAATTCTAAAGTTCCGCTCATCCTGGTGTCTTTTATTCCTGATAGGACTTCTTTACCTCCGAGGGCTTTAAACATTTCCTCTATTATTGCTTTTTCAGTTTGAGCAACGGCCGATAGCTGGACCAGGTTCAGCAGAAAAACAAGAATAAAAACCGCCACGGTAGATCTGTTTTTCATTTTAAGCCTCCTCTTTTTTAATATTATATTAGCTTTTTAAGAAAAATTCTAATGAAATTAAGATGATTTGAGAGGGTTAGTTTTCCGGGAAAAAATCACCTGCAGAGGGGATTGCCAAATTCAGTTATTTGCCTTATCTTATTATCAAATCAAGGCGTAAGATTAAGATAATGATCTGGGACAACACGGAAGAGCGTTATAAAATCATCTTTAATATTATTCCCAACCCGGCTGTTCTTCTGGACCTCGATAATAAAGTTGAGGCCATAAACGATAGTTGTTTAGAGTATTTTGAAAATCAAATTCCGAAAGATGTTATCTATGGCCAAAAAGTCAAGGTGGAGAAAGTTTTTCCCTGGCTGGCCAATGAACTATCTGCTCTGATGAGCGGAGAAGCCCGGGAGACAGTTTTTGACCAGGAACTTATCTGTCCGAAAGGTCAGGTTATTTTCCAGGTCCGAATTAAGAAAATTCTTGACCCCTTCGACATCCACCGCAGCACTCTTATTCTTATGAATGATATTACTTCCATTGTGGAAGCAGAAAAAAAAGTAGCCCGGGCCCGAGATTTTTACCTGACTCTTTTTGAGGAATTTCCAGCCATGATCTGGCGAGCCGGAGTCAACGGCAAGTTCAACTACTTCAACCGGGCCTGGCAGGCCTTCACCGGAAAGATGGTCGAGGAACAGCTGGGATATGGGTGGGCGCAGGCTCTGCCTGAATCTGACCGGGAAAGGTTTTTCCGGGTTTATGAAACGGCCATCCAGGAGCAAAAAGCTTTTGAAATTGAATTTAGGCTCAGAAGATATGATGGTCAGTACCGCTGGGTTCTGTGCGTTGGACGACCCTTCAGAGGGCTGGAGGAAGAATTTGCTGGGTTCATTGGTTCCTGCTACGACATAACCGAAAGGAAAATCCATGAACAGGAACTAGCTCATCTGGCTATGCATGACCCCTTAACTGGTTTACCCAACCGCCGGATGCTGGAAGTTATCCTTCCCAGATTGATTGAGCAGACAGAAATAGGCAAATACAGCGCTCTATTTTTCATGGACCTTGATAATTTCAAACTGGTTAACGATAACTTTGGCCATCATGTAGGTGACAGCTTGCTCGTAGAACTAGGGAGAATCATAAATAATCAGCTGAGAGAGGGAGACCGACTTATCCGGCTGGGTGGTGATGAATTTGCCATTCTGCTGGAAGGAGTTCAGAAGAAAGAAGCCGAGCTAATTGCCCGCCGTCTGCTGGAGACAGTCTCCCATTATCAATTCGTCACCCCGCAGAAGTCTTTTAACCTTTTTTTGAGCATTGGCATAGCTTTAATATCTGAGAAAACTGATCCTGAGGTTATTATGTCCAGGGCTGATACGGCTATGTACAAAGCTAAAGAAAAAGGCGGAAACCAGTTCGTTCTTTATGAATGACAGAGAATTAATCCTTCCGACTCACACCTTCACCATGTTCTTTGTTTTAGGTTTTCATTTAAATTAAAATAAATAAAATAAAAATAACAGTCTGCAAGGGGAGTAAGAAGGTGGAGGTTTCAAAAATCCCGAAATTAATCCTGGTTTTATTTTTGGCCTTACTTTTATCAGGCCTGTATAACCCGGGAGAAGCCCGGTGGAGGTCAGTAAGGCCCGGTCTAAAGCTGGGTGCTGGCCTGTCCAATATTTTTGGAAGCGATGCTTATCAACAGGACTGGCAGCCAGCCTTAACCTGGGGGGGTGTTTCACTCTGGACTTGAGCCAGAGGTTGGGCCTAGAGGCCGAACTACTTTATTCGCAGAAAGGTTCTGTTTATCGCCTGAAGCTTGATAGCTCTGAGTACCGAGAAAAATATCTTCTGAACTATCTGGAAATTCCGCTCATTCTTAAGTTCTTTTTGACCAGAACCGGCCCGGCGGCCTTCTATGTTTATGGCGGCCCTTCAGTCGGTTTTAACCTCAGGGCCAGATTGAAGGTCAGGTTTGACGGGCTTGAAGAAACAGTTGAAGTCGATAGCCTTAAAGGAACGGATGGTCTGATTAATCTGGGGGTGGGTGCTGAGATAAAATTCTCAGGCGGCTTTTTTGTTTTAGAATCACGCTACAGCCAGGGTCTTAAATCCATCTCCCGGGAGGTAGAAGGTGATATCAGGAATAAGAGTCTGATTTTCCTTTTTGGCTTCAGACTGTAAGAAAACTGCTGGTTATTGTTTTAAGCTGCCGGGGCGACCTCGCTGAAACTCAACTCGAACCCGATTCCCAACCTCTTCCTCAATCCTTTCCAGTTCAAATCTGACCTCAGAAAGGTACCGGGCGTGGGCTTTTAAGTAATTAAGGCCCTGACGGCAGATAAATTCTAACCACTCTCCCGTGGCTGTTTCATCCATTACCTCCGGAGTCTCTTCAACCAGTGTCATCTGGCTTCTGAGGTTAAGACGGTTTTCGGTGGAGGACTGTCTTCGGGCATAAATGTTTAGCCCGTTGTACATTTCAAGTGGTGCCACGAATGGTGACCAGCGTCTGGCCCAGCGTTCATACCGGTTATAAAAACGATCGTTTGATTCTCTGAGAAGAGGGTCAGAAGTCATTTGCTCAATCAGAATTTTCTTCAATTCTTCTGCTGCCTGATGGTAGGGTTTATAGGTTTTCAGAGAGAGCTGGCGGTAGTAAGTAAACCAGCCGCGTGGTATCCAGTAATCGCGGAAAAGATAAGGCGAGTAGCCGGAGAACTGCTGAACCCATTCATGAGAAGGATAACCGTGGAGGTTGAGGTAGAGGTCAGGAACCCAGTCGCGGTATATCTTAGACCGGACTCTGGCTTCAGGAAGGAGGGGCTGAGTTAGCCCTACCTGGTAACCTATGTCTACGCCCATGGCACTATAACGACCGGCGTGCAGACAATGGAAAGGCTGGTGCCGGAACAGCTCCAGAGCCAGCTCGGCTCCGTCCGGGTTTTCCAGCGGCTGGATGACCAGGTTGAATTTTTTCAAATAAGGCTGGTAAGATTCATCGGTCGCCAGCAGCTCGGCAAACTTCAAAGAATAGTTAGTTGAAGAAACTTCGTTGGCGTGCTGACGGGCAGTTAAATGCAGGGTTGGCTTGAAGGTTATTAGTCTGGCAGGAGAAACATACCGGCCTTCAGGCAGAAAAATCTCCAGGACTGATACCGGTCGGCCTTCAAAAGACTGGCCACCGAGGTAAAACCTGATGGTGGGGTATCGGGCTAAGCCTTTAGCAATAGCCAGGCATTCATCAGAACCTATAATTCGATTGAGTGGTACCTCTCCGGTAAATTCAGGCTTATTTCCGGAGTCAGTTTTTTTCGAATAAACTGAGACTGGTATAGTCTTCTCCAGAGCAAAACTTTGATGCTGGATTTTAAGACCAAGAAGTTCTATGTTAGGGTAAGAGAAGGCTGACTTGCTGAGTTTTTTCTGCCGCTGGATTAGATAGGTATCCAGCAGGGTTGCCAGAAGATAATAATCTGCCTCTTTCTCCACCTCAACTAAAAGACCTGCCTTTTTTATCTGCTCCTTTCTGGTGTCGAAGATTATTTCTTCGAGTTTCAGGTTCTTTGATTTGAGAGCAGGGAATTCCCAGGTTTTGCTGCCTTCGGGCTGGCCTGAAATTTTCCAGCTGAGAGTCATTCTGGGTTTTCTGGCTGGAAAGTCTTCCAGCCTGAATTTTATTTGCGGCGGTTGACCTTCAGTGGCCGGGTATAAGACCGGTAAGACATTACCGGGAGCCGAGGACCTGGAAGCCTCAGTTGGCAGTTCTGTTTCCTCGCTACCCGGTTGAGTGATACCCCGCAGGAAGTCCAGTGTGTCAAAATAGATTTCGTCGTGCAGAGATTCTAAGGGGCTGATGATTTCTTCATCCAGACCAAGGCGGTAGTTTGGTTCGCTCAGCCAAAGTTCAACCAGCAGCCGCTTGAAATATGGTTGTTTGACAAAAGTTGGTTCATGGTTGGTCTTTTTCAGGACAAATTCATAAAGTGGTTTCAGGATTTCCTGTTGGTAGAATCCCCAGATTCTTTCTGGGTCAGTCTGGATGGTTCGGTTCAGGAGATATTCATTTTCCTGTTTAACCCGACACCAGCCAGTGGTTATCTGAACTGCTCCCCACTCAGGAGACATCTGTAAAAATGGGATTTCTCTCACAGCCGGGGAAAACTCGGAATTGTAAATTAGGTCTCCGGATAGGTTAAAAACTTTAATTTCATAAACAGGACGACTGCTGGCTTTTAGTTCAAAATGGATGTTACTGACAGGCAGGTTGAGCTCTGAAGCCAGAATTTCGTCTACAGGATAAAGTTCCTGGAGCCAGCGATTTGGGTCGGCGTAAAAACGTTTGGCTTTTTCGGTTGGTGAGTCTTCTGCCCGGCTTACGGTGATTACCAGTCGGCTAATAGGATATTTTTTAATTTCAGGCAAGACTTTCTCCACCAGCCAGAAGAAACCCTGTTTATAGGCAGAAAGGACTTCCACTTCGGCTTTAAGGCCCCTGGAAGTCAGAAGCTCTTCAATCTTTCCCTTCAGGTTGAGGCGAATAGCCAGAGGTTCGCTCAGGCCAAGACTTATTTTTAGACTGGACCCGGATGAAGCCTGGTTTAGAGCTTCTTCTACCAGCTTTAAGGCCTCATCCACTTCCCATTCCAGCTGCCGCTGGCCGCTAAAGACTTCAACCGGGTCGTTAAGAGAGGAGAGGCTAATTCTGGCTGGAAAGTTAAATCTTTCTTTGAGCAGCGATTCCAGTTCTTGCCGGTATAAGTCATTTTTTTCAGGAAGAATTATTTTTAGTTCCAGGTTTTCCAGATTCTGGTTTTCAAGTTTGCTAAGTTCTTCGGTGAGTTTATTCTGAAAGTAAGCTTCGGCAGCTCCCAGTTCACCTTTTAGAAATCTTTCCAGATCTTCTTTCAACCAGGAGAGCTCTGGCTCTCCTTTTTTAAATTCAGTTAAGTAGGGGAATTTTAGACTGAAGTACTCCAGAGTCTTTTCCAGAGCTGTGGCAGTGGGCGAATCTATAACCAGGCAATCAGAATGACTCAGACCGCCGGGCACCAGCTTAATCATTCCGAGATGTGGCTCCAGGAACGGGGTTTGGAGTTTTCCGCTCTTTTTCAGTTCCAATACCAGGGAGTTCTGACCAAGGAGAATTGGAGCCAGAAGAGATTTTTTACTCTCTATTTCGGAATCAAAATAAACCAGGGGGAAAGACCCCCCAGCCGGGTCCAGGACCAGTCTGGTGGTAAGAAGAGGTAGCCGCTTAAGGATTAAACCTTCAGGGACGATTACGGCTGTTTCCAGCCCGTCCATGATTCCATCATGGTTCCTATCAACATAGAATCCTTTTATAGAAAAGAGTTCAGTGAGGTCGAATTGCCTGGGTTTTTCCGGCGATCGTGGTATTTCTTTGAAAGCCGGGGTTAGCAATCTCTTAGAAGAGCCAGGGCGCGGCAGGACCAGGCTTTCTTCTTTTTGGTTTGATATAAGACGAAAGTGAAGCTGGCGACAGGCTGGATAGGCCAGAATTTCTGTGCCTTCTCCCCGGTCTCTCAGCCGGGCCAGCTTCTTCAGGCTGGTGGCTGCTTTTTCCAGCTCGGTTCTGGATGAAAAATGCAGGTCAACAGTCAGACTGGCAATTTCTCCGGCGGCCTCAAAATTCAGTGATTTAAGGCTCGGAGGTATATTTTTCTGCGGCGGAAATTCGTAAAGGGCTTTTCGGAGAATTTTCTTCTCGACTGAAATACTCTCGCTGATTAAGAATTTTTCAAGGTCATTTTCCGTTTTTTCCCAGGTGAAACCTGATTCTCGTCCCCATATTTCCCAGAAATAAGGCCAGCGAAGAAAAAAGGCCCGACCGGTTCTAAGTAAGGTTTCCTGGGAACCGGCAACTAAAAGAAATCCCTGTTGTCCCTGATAGTTGAAGACGACAATAAGCCCCTGGTTGGGTGAAAAAGACTGTGGGTCTATTTTCTCCTGGGCCAGAATTGCCTGGCTCAATTTGAGGTTGGAACCAATGAGAACCGGGTTTTTCAATCTGGAAAACTGACCGATTTCTGATTCTTTCCTTACCAGACCAAAATTCAGGTTCAGGCTTTCTAAATTTATCCTGGCGGCTATTTCGGAAGCCAGGGCTATTTCTTCAGAAGTCGGTCGATCCGAAATTATCAGGCTGAGTTCAATTCGGTCGGTAAACCCGTCGCCGTCTGAATCTACAAGGGTTGTTCCAGGACGGTAAAGATGAGACAGACTTAGATTCTGGCTCAGTACCGTCCCAGTTAAAAGGCTGAGAACTATCAGGCTGCTAAGAATCCTTCTGGTCATTGTATTCCTCACGCCACGATTTTAACATTTTCAATAAAAAGACAAGTAGGAAATTCTGAGGTCACGGGGAAGAAAGAGATTAGGGGTTGGTTTAAGGTTTTAATCAGACCGATAGCGAAAATTTCGTTTGAGTTTCTCCAGTCAAGATTAGATAATAAATACTGAGAGCTGGTAAAGATGAGGTGTTTTACCGGGGGAAAGAGGGTTCGGGCCGAAGCCGGCGGTTTAAGTCTCGGGCTGGCTGTTAGGTTTAAGAGAGGAGGCGATATGCAATTTCTTAAAAAGATAACTTTCGTTTTGATAATCTTGGCAGTCATAACTGCAGTGGTTGGCTTGATAATGGCTCAGACAAGAGCTCAATCGATAATTACCATCTCTTCACCAGACAGCAGGGTAGAAGTTAAGATTGATTTGAAGGATCAGATTGCTTATTCGGTTTATTTTAACGGTCGGGAGGTCATCAGCTACTCTCCCATCTCCATGACCATAAACGATAATGTGATTCTTGGGCGAAGACCTGTTCTGGAAAATGCTTCGCGAACCAGGGTCGAGGAAAAAATTTACCCTCCGGTCAGAGAAAAAAGAGCGGAGGTAGTGGACCTTTATAACCAAGTTAACCTCAAATTTCGGGGCAATTATGGAGTAATTTTCAGGGTTTATAACGATGGAGTAGCCTACCGCTTCTATACTGGATACCGGGTTCCAATAAAAGTCAGGAATGAGCAGGCGACTTTTAATTTTCCGGATAATTTCATGGCTTATATACCTTTTACTAGAAGTTTTCACACTTCTTTTGAGAGTAATTACAGCTATCTGCCCTTAAAGGAGATAACTGCCGACAAGCTGGCTTTTGCCCCGATCCTGGTTGAGATCCCTGACGGTCCGAGAATAGCCATCACCGATGTCTGGGTGGATGATTATCCCGGGATGTTCTTAACTGGAAGCCAGAGCGGTCAGCCTGGTCTGGTGGGAAAATTTGCCCCATATCCTCTCGAAGAAAAATTGAGGGATAAAAGCGACCGGGAACTGGAAGTAGTTAAAGAAGCTGATTACATTGCTGAGACTAAAGGCGGCAGGCAGTATCCCTGGAGGCTTATTGTTCTGGCACAGAAGGAGGAAGACCTTATCAGCACTGACATTGTTTACCGACTATCCCCGCCGCTTGAGCTTAAGGATACTTCTTGGATAAAGCCGGGTAAAGTAGCCTGGGACTGGTGGAATGCCAGTAATCTGTTTGGAGTAGATTTTAGGTCCGGGATTAACACTGATACCTATAAATTTTACATAGACTTTGCCTCTAAATACGGAATTGAGTACGTAATTCTGGATGAGGGCTGGTCGGACCCTTCTGACCTGTTCCGGGTGAATCCAGAGATAAATTTGGAGGAACTGGTCCGCTATGGTCAGCAAAAAAACGTTGGGTTGATTCTCTGGTGTGTCTGGTTAACTCTGGACAGGCAAATGGACCGGGCCCTTGATTATTTTCAAAGAATCGGGGTTAAAGGAATCAAAGTTGATTTTATGGACCGCGATGACCAGAAGATGGTTAACTTTTACCGGCGCTGTGCCGCGGCTGCGGCCAGAAGAAAACTGGTGGTTAATTTCCATGGAGCTCATAAGCCAGTTGGCCTCAGGCGAGCTTTTCCTAATATTCTGACTAAAGAAGGGGTTCTCGGTCTGGAATACAGCAAATGGAGTGCCCAGGTTACTCCAGAACATGACCTGTTAATACCTTTTATTCGGATGCTGGCCGGGCCCATGGATTACACTCCAGGAGCCATGCGAAATGCTCAGCAAAAGCAGTTCCGACCGATTTTTGACTTACCGATGAGTCAGGGAACAAGATGTCACCAGCTGGCTATGTATGTGGTCTATGAATCCCCTTTACAGATGCTTTGTGATTCACCATCGGCCTACCTTAAGGAACCAGAGGTTATGGAATTTCTGGCAGATGTTCCTACTGTCTGGGATGAAACTCTGGTCTTAGAGGCCAGAATAGGTGATTATGTGGTGGTGGCCAGGAAGAACGGCAAACGCTGGTTTTTGGGAGCCATGACGGACTGGACTGCCCGGCAGCTTGAACTGAAGCTGGATTTTCTGGAGCGGGGGAAGCTCTGGCTGGCAGATATCTGGCAGGATGGCCCCAATGCCGCCCGCTATGCAGCTGATTATCAGTATCGCCGAATAAAAGTAGCTTCAGGAGAAAACTTAAAGATATCTCTGGCTCCCGGAGGAGGAGCTGTTATTCGGTTTAGCCCAGAAAAATGATTAGAGCTTAAGCTGGGGCTTTTAAACTTCCGGTACAGGATTGAAAGTTGCTAAATTTGACTGCCTGATCTTACCTGAATTTACAGTTTATAAGGCTTAAATTCTAAAACTGAAAGTTCCAGTTTTTTATTCTTCTGGTAATGGTTAATCTTGTTTTTCTGACAGGCCAGGTTAGATTCAAGTTTTTATGGTATAATTAATATCTAAGAAGAAGCTGATTAAGCCTATGAGGACTTGACATAACCCTTTATCTTGCGTAGATTATTTAACAGGGAACACAATATATAGTATGGAAGGAAATGAAAGCTTTTATCAATTCCACTCCCGGTCGGGGTCAGGAATTCTCCTGGCGGGCCCACCTCCCTCTCTTTAAATCAATCTGATTTAGTTTTTTAAGGATATCCATAGAAGTGAAAAAAATAATGAAAAAAGTGAAGGTTCATAAATATTTTCTGGCTGTTTTCCTGGCTCTGTTTTTTATTGCCGGACGTCCTCTTGAATTTGGCAACGAAAGTAACTTCTTTCATGGTTACGTAATTCCTCAGCCGGTGATTAAAGTTGGTCTGGTCATCGGTCTAAAGCAGGCTACTATCAGCTCCTCTTCCGGCATGAAGATTTACGAAATCGGTAAGGAATACCGGCTTCTGGCTGAGGATGTGGAGGAGGTCATCATAAGAGTTGACCGGGAGAAACTCACAGAAAAGTTTGTTCTCCTGGTGGCTCAGACCAGAGACCGACAGGAAGCTGAACTGCTGGCGGCAGACCTGAGCCAGAAGTTAATCGGACAGGTGGTTCTGGAAGAAAAAAGCGACCCCGGAGGAATGCTTTATCTGGTGAAATACGGTGAATTCTTAACCAGGACCCAGGCTCTTGAATCCATCCGCCAGTTAGAAAACCTGGGTTATCAGGACATCTGGATTATAAGAGAAACGATCACCCTGCCGGAGCTCAGCAATATCTGGCTGCAGATAAATCACAAGTTGTTTGTCATGAACCAGGAAACAGACCTTTACTTCATACCTTCTTTTGCTCAGAGTTTTTTGAGCCTTAACGGCCGCAGTTATCGGGGGATTTTTGTTTTGAAAAATACCAGCCGGGGGCTGTCTCTGATTAACATTCTGAATCTGGAAGATTACCTTAAGGGAGTGGTTCCGCTCGAAATGTCGCCTAACATTTACAATTCTCTTGAAGCTCTAAAAGCTCAGGCGGTGGCTGCCCGAACCTATGCTCTGAAAAACCTCGGACGAAACCGGCATCTTGGCTTTGACCTGACTGACACTCAGAGCTCTCAGGTTTACGGCGGGATGTCGGCCGAACAGACATTGAGCAACCGGGCTGTGGAAGAAACGACTGGAGAAGTTATCGTATATCGGGGTGAGTTGATAGATGCCCTTTACACTTCAACCTGCGGAGGGATGACCGAAGATTCTGAAAACGTCTTTTCAGGAAAACCCGTTCCTTATCTTAAAAGCACCAGCTGCACTTATGAACAGCAGCCAGAGTGGCAGATTGTCACCACCAGAAAATACCCGGCTGTATTTCTGGGCAGCCGTGATATTCTGGTAGAAGTCATGCCCCTTCTGGCCTCGGGTCTTATCAGCGACCAGGATGAGGATTTTAATCGACCGGTCAGCGGGGCGGAAATTGAAAGTTCTCTGCGCCGGGTGAATGAGAGAAAGATGCAAAATAACCCTGCCAGACTGGATTATTTTAACTCACTTCAGGAAGTTAATTTTGTCAATCTGGCCCGGGGGCTGGTGGATTTTTTCGGCTGGCAGGAAAAGACCGACCTGTTAATACTGCCTGCTGAAGTTAATTTTGTGTTGAAAGAAAATCCGGCCAATCGCCAGTTAAAAGAGAATGAGCGACGGGAACTGGCTTATCTTCTACAGTCGGGAATATACCCCAACTATTTAAAAGAAGAAAATTTTTTCCGGCCGGTTACCAGAGCTGAATTTGCTTATATTTTAAAAAAATCAGTTGCCTGGCTTAATGATATCTATCATCAGGGTCAGGTACTGGGAAAAAAGGAAAACCAGCTTGAGGTACTGGAGAATAAAGAGCGGCGGCAGCTGATTCTACCTGACAATGTTTTTCTCATTAGAAAGCTTGAGGAAGGTTCTTTCCCGGCCAGCAAGTTAACTTTACTTGGTGGAGAACAGGTTAGGTGGATTGAATTAGATGGAAAACTGAGTCTTATTGAAGTTATTTATCCTTTCAATACCAACGTGATGGACCGCAGTTCCCGCTACAATCGCTGGGAGGTTAGGGTGGCCCGGGAACAGCTTCAGCAGAGTATCAAAAGAGCTTTCCCTCAGATAGGCAACCTGGTTAATCTGAAGGTTCTGCACCGGGGCAAGTCGGGTAGAGTGGCTGAACTTCAGATTATTGGAGACCAGGGAAATGTTACAGTTCAGGGCTTGCGGATTAAGTGGATTTTGAACCTGAGAGACATGCTGTTTTCAATTGACCGGGAATACGACCCCCAGGGTCAGCTGTCCCACTTCGTTTTTAGCGGAAGGGGCTGGGGACATGGAGTTGGCCTCTGTCAGGTCGGTTCTTATGGAATGGCGCTGTCCGGGGCCGATTACCGCAAGATAATTTCTCACTATTACAAGAATGTTAAGATAGAAAAAATCCACTGAGCTGGACTCCAGAAAATCTGGGATTCAGTGCTGTTACAGTGGCCTCTTTTTTTACCAGTTGACTTTAAGCCTGATTCAGGGTAGAAGTTTATATTTAATCTGGTAACAGGTTTTCGGATGAATTACCTGCAAACACTTTTCCTCGGTTTTCTTCAGGGGCTGGGAGAATTTCTGCCCATTTCCAGCTCGGCTCATCTGGTGGTGGTGCCCTATTTTCTCGGCTGGAATTATCAAGGGTTAAAGTATGATGTAATGCTTCATTTAGGCAGCCTGCTGGCCATAGTGGCCTATTTCTGGAAGGACTGGTTAAAAATAATCTCGGAGACTTTAAAGGAACCTCGAGGACATCAGGCCCGGATTTTCTGGTACCTGCTCGTAGCTACCATACCAGGGGCTCTGGCCGGTTTTTTTCTGGAAGAAAAGGCCGAGACGGTTTTCCGCCAGCCCAATTTTGTGGCCGGGAGCCTGATAATCTTTTCTGCCTTTATTTTCCTGGCAGACCGTTCAGCCCGGAGCCAGAAAGACCTTGAAGCTCTGACACTGGCTGAAGCCCTGCTGATTGGCCTGGCTCAGGCCCTGGCCATTGTGCCAGGCGCATCTCGTTCAGGGATGACTATCATGATGGCTCTGTTCCTGGGCTACCGACGTCAGGCAGCGGCCAGATTTTCCTTCCTGCTGGCCACACCACTAATAATTGGAGCTGCCCTTCTGGAAGTCCCTAAGATTAGCCTGGCCGAGGTTAATGGTCCTTTCATAGTTGGTTTTGCTTCGGCAGCCGCCTTCGGTTTTATCTCCATAAAGTTTTTACTGAGCTTTCTTAGGACCAGAAACCTGGTCCCGTTTGTAATTTACCGTTTGTTCCTGGCGGTTATGATTTTGCTTAAATCTTTTTTTTAATCATCGGATTAGAAGATCAATTTTTAAGCTTTTAGCTTACAATATTTCAGGTTTAACGGCCGGCCGCTTGACTAAGCTTTCTGACTTCCTTACAATACTGCTTAATTTCTCAGTCATTTCTGGAGGAAAACTTGAAATCAAAAGCTCTTAATTCCGACCGCCGCGAAGCCCGGGAGTATCAAACCCCGTCCTCGGGGATTTTTTTTAGAGCCCGGAAAGTGCTTTATGAAAAGAAATCCGCTTTTCAGAGTATTGAAATAATAGAAAATGATTTTTATGGTCGGGTGCTCTTCCTCGACGGTCTGGTTCAGACTACTGAAAAAGACGAGTTTTTCTACCATGAGATGCTGGTTCATCCGGCTTTAGCCTGTCATTCCCGACCGGAGAAAGTGATGATAATCGGTGGGGGAGATGGAGGCGCTTTGAGAGAGGTGCTGAGGCATCCGGTCCAGAAAGCTTGGCTGGTAGAGATTGACCAGGAAGTTATCCGGGCCTGCGAAAAATTTTTCCCCTGGTTGGAAGAAGCTCTGTCTGACCCACGGGCCGAACTGGCTATTGCTGATGGATTTGAATTCATTCAA
Source organism: uncultured Eubacteriales bacterium (assembly GCA_964422165.1). GTDB lineage: Bacteria > Acidobacteriota > Aminicenantia > Aminicenantales > Saccharicenantaceae > Saccharicenans. The sequence continues at coordinate 153,353 of CAYQZX010000022.1, forward strand.
AGGACAACCGAGAAGTTTGATGTCATCATCGTGGATTCCTCTGATCCGGTTGGTCCTTCAGCCATCCTCCATGATAGAGATTTTTACGCCAGGCTGAAAAAAGTGCTTAAGCCCGATGGAATCATCGCTGCTCAGGCTGGTTCCCAGTGGCTTCATTTAGAAGAACACTTAAAAAAAGCAAGTTTTCTCGGCCGGCTATTCAAACTTGCCAGATTTTATTTCGGGCCGGTTCCCACCTATCCTGTGGGTACCTGGTGTTATAATTTCCTCTCCGACAGGATTGACCCGCTGGCGGTGAAGAAACTACGCATTCCAGCCGGTTTGCGTTATTACAACGAAGAGATCCACCGGGCCAGTTTTGCTCTTCCGGCCTTTTTTTACAATCAAAAAAGCCAGAAAAGCAGAAAGAAGAAATAATTTCTCTTCAAAAATTTATTTCATTTCTTCGGGGCAAGTTCCAGGATTTTTCTTAGCAGCTTTTTGTCCTTTGGAAACTGGCCGACCTCAGGCAGTCTGGGAAGTAGGAGGGCCCATTTCGGGTTAAGAGAAAAGACTTTCTTAAATAGAGGCAAACTTTCATCCACCTGCCCCAGGCTGGCCATGGTCACTGCTGGCCAGAAGATCATTTCCGGGTTTTCGGGGTAAAGTTCCATGGCTTTGGTGTATTCCTTCATGGCTTCTCTGGTCTTATTTTCTGTGAGGAGTTCATCGCCGCGGTTCATATGATTGTAAGCTTTGGCCAGCCGGACCAGCCTTTTCAGTTCTTCTACAGGCTCCGGATGGTCTTCCACCCGAAGGTCATAGATTCGGTCTCGCCACCAGGCTCCGCTACTCTTGCCGCTCACTACCAGGATGGCTGCTGATTGTTTGCCACGGATATCTCCGCCTTCTCTTTCAGCTGCTTCCAGGGCGGCCAGCAGCCGGTCCACCAGTTCGCCTTTAGTTGTTTGAAAAGCTCTGGCCATAGCTTCCCAGACAGTCTTTTTCAGCATCAGATTGGCCTGGCAGGAAAAACCATCTCCAGTATAATGGCCCGCTTCCGGAATGCATTTTTGGCCGGTGTGAACGGCTACCCGGCCAAAAGCATCTACCATTGCCACTTGCCTGACTTCGGGAGTTCGGTCGGCCTTAAGCAGGCCGTTCAGGGCTTCCTGAGCTGTTTTTCCAGCTTTCATCATTTCCAGTCCCAGAGGCCCGTAGCTCGGCTCAACAAAAGATTGGGTAGCTATAGCTCCTACCCCGGCTTCAGCCCAGGGGACGATGAAGCCCACGGAAAACCAGTGTGATTGGACAGCTACGCCTAACTGACCGGTTTCCCGGTCGAAGGCGACTATAGAATAGGTGGTTACCGGGCGGAGGGGACGAGAGGCTTCCAGCGCTGAAACTCTGGTCCAGGTTGAAATTGAAATAGTCAGAAGAATTAAACTGATAAAAAAGATGCCCCGGGAACATCTCATTAAACTTTCACTCTGGTTAATTTTCAGATGTTTCATCCTGACCTCCTGAAAAAATTTAACGCACCTTCTTTTACCTTCTCACTAATAAAATTATAGAAAAAATCAGTTGCTGAAACATGGAATTATTTGAAGACAATTTTTCCCCGGGTAAAAGAACGGAATCGGGGAGTTTTAACGGGAAAAACCAGCTGCTTGTCAGGCAAAATGAAAGCCGGGGTTTCTGATAGTGGTCAGTTTCCAGAATGGCTGAGTTAAGCCAGGACCAGACGCTGGGCTGGCTGTGGAGTTGGTTTGATACTACAGGGAGTTCAATACCAGAAAACCAGAAAAATGGTTCTCTGACTAATAAAGAAATCATTCACGCGGCTTTTGAGGATTTTTTAAGAGTTAAGGATAAAAAAAGATAAGGGGAACACCTCTTGCAGGTGTTCCCCTTTTAACTCTCAGAGCTGGCTTTAGCCAGTATTTCGAGTAGCCTTCCAGGTGGCGGAGCCAAAGTTGCCCATTTCCACCTCACCGGTGATGGTATTCTTATCCTGAATTTTTCCCTTATAGGTCATGGTAAATTGACCCTGGGGAGTATCCCGGACAATGCTCCATTCTATATCATTACCCTTGACAGTTCCTTCACCGGTAATCTCTCCGCCCCTCATGCCTTCCATGGTGACTTTTAGCTTTTCACCTTCCTGGACAAATTTAATAGTGCTGGTTCTTTCACCACGGGGGGTGGTGATGGTGAAGGACCATTCACCGGTTACATTGACCTGGCTGGCCAGAGCAAAAAGGCCACTGATGGCCAGGACGAGCAAAAGAACACTAATTTTCTTCATGTTGGCCTCCTCCAAATTTTGACGATCTTAGTTGCCCTTTCTTCCACTTTTTTATTTTAGTATACATTTTAAGGATACATCAATTTACCCTGGTTTTTCTTTTCTTGTAGCACTCTGAGCATGTCTTCGGTCATTCTGGCCAGGTCATAATCCGGTTGCCAACCCCATTCTTCCTTGGCGGCGCTATCGTCTATGGACTCTGGCCAGGAGTCAGCTATGGATTGTCTGAAATCAGGCTGGTATTCTACCTGAAATTCCGGGAGATGCTTTTTTATTTCTGCAGCCAGTTCAGCGGCCGAGAACGACATAGCGGTGACATTAAAATTGGAATGATGTTTTAACCTGGAAAAATCTGCTCCCATCAGTTGTATTATAGACTTAAGGCAATCTGGCATATACATCATAGGCAGGCGGGTTTCTGGCTTAAGGAAGCAGGTATATTTCTTTCGGAGAATAGCTTCGTAAAAAATGGCTACGGCGTAATCAGTTGTTCCACCTCCCGGCAGGGCTTCATGACTGATGATTCCGGGAAAGCGGCAGCCTCTGACATCAAGTCCGTATTTTCTCACGTAATAATCACCAAGATGTTCTCCAGCCACCTTGGTTACTCCGTAAATGGTCGTCGGACATAAGATGGTATCCTGGGGTGTATTAATCCTGGGGGTGACTGGCCCGAAGACAGCAATTGAGCTCGGGCAAAAAACCTGTTTTACCCCGAGTTCCCTGGAGGCTTCCAGGATGTTGTACAGCCCGTTGATATTGACCTCCCAGGCCTTCTGAGGATTTTTCTCTCCAGTAGCGGAGAGAATTGCCGCTAAATGGTAAACGATTTTTACCTGATATTTCTGAATTGTTTCGGTTATTTCCTGTCGATTGGTTACATCCAGCTTTTCGAAAGGCCCTGAATCCTTCAGGGAAGACTCAGGCTGGACTATATCAGAGGCCACTACCCTGGCTTCTCCATAAATCCTTCTAAGGGTTGGCACCAGCTCTGAACCTATCTGTCCTGAAGCTCCGGTAACCAGAATAGTTTCACTCTCTAAAATCATTTTTGCTCCTTGTAAATTAAAAATTTTGAAGAAAAACTTATATCTTTACTTAAGTTTTGTGTCAACTCCGAAGCGTATTTTTTTCAGAGTCTTGCCTTTAAGCTCAACTTCTTATAAATTTTATATCTGCTTTAATTTAGTAATAGAGGAGGAATTTATGAGCGTTGTGGTTGATGGGCATTTGACCATCGAGCAGGTGGTTAAAGTAGCCAGAGATAACGAGCCGGTCGAGATTCATCCGGAAGCTAAAGCCCGGATTCAGAAATGCCGGGCTCTCCTGGAAGATAAGATTAAAAAGAACGAGATAATGTATGGGGTTAATACGGGAATCGGGGAACTGGCCAATGTAGTCCTGACCAGGGAACAGGTGGAAAAGTTTCAGAAATACATAATTTACAGCCACGCCGCCGGTTATGGCGAACCTCTGCCGGTAGAGGTGGTCAGGGCAGCCATGCTTTCCCGTATTAGCTGTCATTGCCACGGCCATTCCGGTCTCCGGCTGGAAGTGGTAGAAATGCTAACCGAGCTTTTAAATAGAGGAGTTACGCCGGTTGTCTGTCAGAAAGGCTCAGTTGGAGCCTGTGGTGACCTTTCTCCAATGTCTCAGATTGCTCTGGTGCTGATGGGGGAAGGAGAAGCCTATTATCAGGGAAAAAGATTACCCGCCCGGGAAGCTCTGGAAAAGGCTGGCCTTAAACCCCTCGTCTTTCAGGCCAGGGATGGGCTGGCCACAATTAACGGCTCTAACGTAATTACCGGAATGGGAGCCCTTGAGGTTCACGATGCTCTTCGTTGGATAAAACAGTCGGAGATTGTGGCGGCCATGACTCTGGAAGTTCTTAACGCCAACATGAAAGCCTATGACGAACGGGTTCATAAAGTCCGGGGTTACCCTGGAGCCATTACTTCGGCTGAAAACATCAGAAGACTAACTGAGGGTAGTGAACTTTTAAAGCAGCCAGGGAAAAAGGTCCAGGATGCCTATACCCTGAGAAGCACCCCTCAGGTAGTAGGTGCTGCCAGAGATGCCTGGCAGTGGGCGAAATACATGATAGAAGTTGAGCTTAGCGGAGCGGCCGATAATCCTATCTTTTTCCCTGATGAGGACCTGGTCCTCACCGGTGGCAATTTCCAGGGTGTGCCTCAGGCTTTTGCTCTAGAGCTTCTGGGTACAGCCATTACTACAGTCTGTGTGCTCTCAGAACGGCGGGTGAACCGGCTGATGAATCCTTATCTTAGCGCCGGGCTGCCGGCTTTTCTTACCAGAGGAGCCGGAATGTTTTCCGGATTGATGCTGACCCAGTACACAGCAGGAGCTCTGGTCTGCGAAAATCGGGTGCTCTGCCATCCAGCTGCCACCGGTTCCATTCCGGCAGCTGCTGACCAGGAGGATTTCGTCAGCATGGGTCTAACCACAGCCCTGAAAACCAGGCAGATTCTGGACAATGCCCAGGCTATTCTGGCCATTGAATTTATGGCTGCGGCTCAGGCGATGGATTTTCGCCAGCCTTTGAAACCTGCTCCGGCCACTCAGGCTGCTTATGAAGTCATAAGAAAATACGTGAGCTTTCTTGATGAAGACCGTCCTCTATATCCCGAGATTAATCGCCTGAAAGAGGTGGTTCAGAGTGGTGAAATTCTGGAAGCTGTGGAAAAGGTAACAGGTCCATTGAAATAAAAAAATTGGCTATAAAAAACTCAAACCAATAAGAGCAAGAATGGAAGAAAGAGTGGTCCTGATTACTGGAGCCACCGGGCTTCTGGGGCAGGCGGTGACTATAAGGCTGGCCCGGGATTTTAAGAAATTAGCCCTGCAGTTTAATCAAAATCAAACCCTGGCTCACGCCCTGAAGGAGGAACTTGGTTCCCAGGGAAATGAAGTTGAGGTTTTCCAGGCTGACCTGACAACAGAACAAGGATGCACTGCTCTTGTGAAAAAGGTGGTGGAAAGGTTTGGTCGGCTGGAAGTTCTGGTCAATCTGCCCGGAGCCATCAGATACAAATCCTGGGATACTTTGACTCAGGCCGACTGGGAAGAAATCTTCCGGTCCAATCTGATTAGTTCCTATTTCTGCCTGAAGGAGGCTCTTAAGTACATGCGGCCTTTGAAATGGGGAAGAGTAATAAACATCGGGTTTCACCTGGTAGAAAAACTGGGCTCATTTCCCGGGATTACCCCTTATGCTGTGGCTAAAACCGGCCTCTTAATTCTGACTAAAACAGCTGCTGTGGCTGAAGTTGAAAATAATATCACGGTTAACCTGGTTTCTCCGGGTTTGATTGAAGGCGGGCAGTTGCCAGAAGGAATCAAGCTGAAAGAAGGGCAGACCGGTAAACCTGAAGATGTGGCCGAAGCGGTGGCCTTCCTGGCTTCGGAAAAAGCGGCCCGGATTACCGGCACCAACCTCATAGTGGCCGGAACCTGGAAGATGTGAAAACTAAAACTGAACTACATTTTCGATGAGAGTTTGGAGTAATGCTTAAGAAGAAAAGTGCTGACCGCTGGGCTGGCTTTTTAACAGCTGCAATTGTGGGTCTTGTCTTAATTTTTTTGGCGGTTTCCTGTGAGACTCCCGAGTCAATAACCAGAAGTCGGGTCAAAGCTCTGGAAAAAGGTCTTCTCCGGGCGGTTTATTTCAAGGGCCAGAAGCCAGAAAAACTGAGGCTGGTTGACCGGATGTCTTTTTATAAGGTGCCAGGGGTCAGTCTGGCAGTTATGGATAAATACCAGGTGGAATGGGTAAAAACTTATGGTTATAAAAATATAATTGAATATAAACCTTTAAATACCAGAACCAGCTTTCAGGTAGGAGAGCTGAGTCAGCCGGTGGCTGCAGCCCTGACTCTCTCGATGGTGGAAGAAGGCCTGATAGGGCTTGAAGACCGTCTGGAAAGCTATTATGCCACCCTGGCTTTTTCCGGAAGAAAATTCAGGCTGCTGGATGATCTTCAGATTACAGTGGCTACACTTTTAAGCCATAGTGCCGGTTTTTATCCCTGGACTTCATCGGGTTATTCTCGCTCAACCCCATTGCCCGACCTGAAAGCCGTGCTCCGGGGAGAGGAGCTGGCCAGCAATTTTCACAGCTACCGGGGATTTGACCCGGAAATTCCGGTCAGATTCTCTGATTTTAACTATGTTTTGCTGGAACAGTATCTTATTGACCGGGCTGGTAAAAAGCTTCAGGAGCTGGCTTCCGAAAGGCTATTTCAGCCACTGGGATTAAGTCAGACTTTTTTCGGTTTGCCTCTTTCTGAAGATCTGGCTGTTGGGCATCTCAGAGAGGGCCCTCAAATTGAGGGCGAATGGTTCTGCTATCCAGAACAGGCTGCCCGTGGCCTTTGGTCAAATCCAGAAGAGTATCTAAGGCTGGTCATAGAGTTAATGGATTGCGCCCGGGGAAAAAGCGGAGGATTACTACGACCGGAACTGGCTAGGAAAATGCTTTCGCCGCAGGTTCCGGGCTGTGGCTATGGCTTCAGAATGGATGGCCAGCACGAGAAGTTCAAAATTTACCTGAAAGGAAAAACTAACGGTTTCAGAGCAGCTATGCTCATTTTTCCGGCCATCGGTCAGGGGGCAGTAGTGATGACCAACAGCGAAAACGGCTGGGTGCTGATTGAAGAGATTTTACGAGGGCTTTCAGTCATTTACGACTGGCCCGATTACAGGCCGGAAGAGAAAGCTCTTTACCGGTTGAGTCCTGAAATTTATCAGCAGTATGTGGGACGCTATCAGGTAAACGAGAATTACTTTCTGGATGTTGATTATGAGGATTACTACCTTATCGTCCATCCTACCGGGCAGGTGGCTACTAAGTTTTATGTGGAAACTCAAACCATCTTCTTTTCGGTCGACCCTCTGATAAGGATAAAATTCAATTTTGATGACCTGGGAAGAGTTACCGGCCTGGTGCTCTGGCAGGAAGATTATGAAATTAGAGCTACAAAACTGAACTGAGCTTTTAGCTGACTCATGGCACTTCAAGATTAATCGACTCTAACCAGCGTTAGTTCAACCGTGCGGCTTTTTCCATCTCTTTCGACAGTAACTTTTACTTTATCCCCGATTTTATAATCATCAAGCAGGTTGTAGAGGTCGTCGTAGGAACGAATTTTTTTGCCATCAATTTCTATGATGATATCCTGAATCACCAGACGGCCGAGACGGTTTCTGGTGAGGCCACGAAGTCCTTTTTGATAGGCTTCACTGTCTGGTGGTACTTCATAGATAACTACTCCCTGAATACCCAGCCTTTTTCCGTAACGGTCCGAGAGTAGAGAGATACCAAGACCCGGTCTAATGACCCGGCCATATTTGATTATTTGGGGTACTATTTTTTTTATGGTGTCCACAGGAATGGCAAAGCCGATGCCTGCAGAAGCTCCGGATCGGGAAACAATCATGGTATTCATGCCAATCAACTCTCCAGCCGAGTTGAGTAATGGTCCGCCTGAATTGCCTGGGTTGATGGCCGCATCGGTTTGAATCATATCCCGGATCGTTACCCCGCCTGCCCCCGGCATACTTCTTCCCAGAGCGCTGACGATACCGGTGGTGACTGTGTGGTCAAAGCCGAAGGGATTGCCAATGGCGATGACCTTCTGTCCGACCTGAAGATTGCTGGAGGTGCCTATTTTTATGGGATAAAGTCCTTTAAGACTACCTTCTATTTTCAGGACGGCAATGTCTTTATTGGGTTCCTTGCCCACCAGTTTGGCCTGCCTTTCCTCCTGGTTGGGTAAGGTGATATTGAACAGGTCGCCATCTTCTATGACGTGGTAGTTAGTAATAATGTGTCCCTGGTCATCCCAGACAAAACCCGACCCGCTTCCCCGGGGAATAGCTTCCTCGGTCCAGGAAAAAAAATCCCGGACCAGCTGAATGTTGGTGATAAAAACTACCGAATTTTGAGCCTTCTTCACCACCTCAATGGTATTTTTCTCATCTTCAGTGAGCTGGGCCAGAAGCCCTGCCCGGCCGATAAGCAAAATTGCCAGAAGTAAAATCAATCCGCTGAAATGATTTTTGACCTTAGACCATTTTTCCTGCATAGGCTTATCCTTCTATTAAGTAGCTTAAACCTAATTTATCCTTTATCGGATTTTTATTCAAGCTCTTCAGTCTGAACATTTAGACTGGCTTTCAGAGAAAAGGCCTGCTAACCTGAATTCCCTTTCCGGCAGACCAGGTGGATGAAATTAAGACCTTAGCTTTAATTCTTCAGCTCATCAATTTCCCGGGCTCCGAAATAACTTTCGTCTTTAGGCAGATAAAAGAGAAAAACCGCAAGGGTTAGCATTCCGGCCAGGATGAAAGGAAACCTGATGCTGAACAAGTCAGAAAAAAATCCGGCTATCAGGCTGATAATAGCACCTGAGATTAACTGGATATTGGAAACCCAGCTAAAAGCCAGAGTCTGTTCATCGTCCCGGACCGTGGAGCCAACAAAAGTGTGTAGCGAGGGATAGGTCATAAGTAAAAAACCGCCAAAAACCAGCAGAGCCAGTACCGAAAGCGTCCGGCTTAAGGAAAAGCCCATGAGGAGAAGACAGATAAAAGCTCCGCCCAGGCTAATCAGAAAAACCCGTTTGCGGCCGAACCGCCGACTCCAGAAACCGTAAAGATACCCGGTGACCGTACCCAGGCCTATCCAGAGAGCTAAGTAGATGCCAGTCTGCCCCATGGGGATATTGAAGTTATTATGAAGAAGAGATGGAGCGTAGTAGACAGTAACTGACCAGCCCATTCCGCCAAAGAAAAACCCCGGCAAAAGATGGCTGACTCTTTTTAGCACTCTGATCCAGTTTTTCGCTGATAAGTCGGGCCTGGTAAGCTGCCGGGAAGAAATACTGTTGATGATTGCCACACCTATTAAGGTGATGATTAGACCAGCTGAAGCCCAAACGTAAAGTGGGACTTTCCAGCCGAAGTGCTGGGCTAAATACCCGGTGGTGATAAAGGCAATTAGCACCCCCAGGTTGCCAGAACCGCTCTGGATACCCATGGCATCATCCAGTTCCTGGCCCAGGCCGGCTCTGGAGCGGGAAATCCAGGCTATGACTACGGGATGGTAAAAGCTGGTAAAAGCTCTCAGCAGGACAAACACCATCAGGAGCAGGCCAAAGGAAGTTGAAAAAGGAATGAGAAAATTGGCCAGACAGATTCCGAGTCCGCTTATCAGCATCAGCCAGCGGTATTCATACCTGAAAGACAGGGCTACCACCCAGAACTGAACCAGGATGGTGGTGATAAGGCCAAGGTTAGAAAGAAGTCCGATTTGGGAGTATTTTTTAATCAGGAAGGCCTGACTGTAAAGTATGGGAAAGATGGTTGGAGTGACGATTGTGGCAGCGTCTGTCAGGGCATGAAAGAGAGAAGCAGATAAAAGTATTCTTTTTTTCATTTCGGTTAAAATTGACGAAAAAATTAAAGCATAATTTACCAGCAGAGTAGTCTTTTGTAAAGCCAGGTTTTCTTAAGTGGATTTTAAGCTTAATTGGCAGTCAGGGTTGGAAACGAGTCAGTCTTTTCTGAGAGCACTTCGAGTTTTTGCTCTTTACAGAGGAAAAAATTATTGCTCTCAGGAATGATAAATGTGTAAAATATTCTACTAAATTGGTTTGGAGGAGAAAAGGCATGGCTAAAAAAATTAGAATTTTCAGGGTTTTATTTTTTCTGACTCTTGTCTTGATAATCACCAGCCAGGTTTATACCTATACCACTCCAGAACAGAGGCTGGCTGCCTGGGAGAAGCATCGCCAGATGGCTCAGGAATCCTGGTTTCGCCACCTGGAGTGGAAGAATCTCGGTCCTTATTTTATGGGCGGCCGAGTCTGTGAGATAAAAGGTTATGCTTCTGACCCGAATCGCCTTTTAGTAGCTGCAGCCAGTGGTGGGTTATGGTTAACCGAAAATCGTGGCACTACCTGGACTCCGCTTTTTGACGATCAGTCCTGGATTGGTTTTGGCAGTGTGGCTGTTTATGAGAAAGACAAGAATTTGCTCTGGGCCGGCACCGGCGAGGAAAATTCTTCCCGCTCTTCCTATGCCGGAACGGGGGTGTTTAGGTCAACTGACGGAGGTAAAACCTGGCAGCATCTGGGTCTCTCAGATACTCATCACATAGCTGAGGTCATAATTCATCCGGAAAACCCGGATATTGTGTATGTGGCTGCCATTGGACATCTTTACACGGAAAACGACGAGCGTGGTGTTTTTAAGACTACCGACGGAGGCCGAACCTGGCAGAAGGTCTTGTACATTTCTCCAAAAACCGGGGTCATCAGCCTGGTCATGGATCCCAGCAATCCTGAGGTTTTGTACGCCGCCTCCTGGGAAAGAATCAGGAAAGCCTGGAACATGCAGGAAGCCGGAAAAGAAAGCGCCATTTACAAAACCGAGGATGGTGGAAAAACCTGGAAGAAGATAGTTAATGGATTTCCCCAGAATGAATATGTAGGACGAATCGGCCTGGCCGTCAGTTCCTCCAACCCTAAGGTGGTTTATGCCTTTCTTGATAATCAGGAACCCAGAACACCAATCAGAAAGCCTGAGGTTTCGAAGGAAGGGCTCACCGTTGAGGCACTGAAGAAGATGGCGGTTAAGGATTTCCTGAATCTGGATGAAGGAAAACTCGAGACTTTACTCAGGCAGAACCGGGCCCCTCAGGTCTTCACCGCTAAATCGGTTAAAGAAGCAGTCCAGCAGAAAAGGCTTTCCCTGTCAGAGCTGGCTGATATACTGATAGGTGGAGCGAACGCCGCTCTCTTTAATACTCAGGTTAAGGGGGCAGAGCTTTACCGCAGCGACGATGGGGGACAAAGCTGGAGAAAGACTCACGAAGGCTTTTTGACTGCTTCAATATATAATACCTACGGTTATTATTTTGGCAAAATATTCGTTTCTCCGGATGATGAGAATGTGGTCTATCTACTGGGAGTTCCACTTATGAAATCCACCGATGGCGGTAAGACTTTTAAGGAAATTCCTGAAACTGGAGGTTCTTACGGCTATGGCTATTTTGACGTACACCCTGATCACCATGCCATGTGGATAAATCCCAATGACCCCAGAGAAATCTGGATTGGTAATGATGGTGGTTTAAACGTATCTTTTGATGCTGGACGGACTTTTCAGCGAATTGCCAACCTCCCCTTAGCTCAGTGCTATACTATCAATTATGACCTGGAAACTCCCTATAACATTTATGTCGGACTTCAGGACAACGGAGTCAACGTTGGGCCGAGGGATTTTGTTTTTGGCCGCCGGGATAAAGACTGGAAGATGATCCTGGGTGGCGATGGCGCTTTCGTTGAGCCCAGTCTGCAGGAAAAAGGAATTGTCTATGCCGCATACCAGTTCGGCAGCCTTTTCCGGCTCAACCTTAATAACCCACGGGAAAATAAATCCATCAAACCTCAGCTAAAGACAGTTCAGGCTCCCTATCGCTTCAACTGGCTGACGCCTTTTCTTATTTCCAAGCACAACCCGTTTACTCTGATTCTAGGGGCCAATAAAGTCTTGAAATCCGTGGACAGGGGAGAAAACTGGATTGAGATTTCTCCCGACCTGACCGACCGCCGGAACATCGATGGTGACGTGCCCTTTGCCACCATCACCGCCCTGGCTGAATCGCCCTTCACTCCGGAAGTGATTTATGCCGGAACTGACGACGGCAATGTCTGGGTTACCAGAAATGGTGGTTGTTCCTGGGAAAAGATAACCGCTGGCCTGCCTAAGAAATGGGTAACCAGGCTTGAAGCCAGCCGCTTCCAGCCCGGACGGGTTTACCTGACGATGATCGGCTACCGCGAAGATGATTTCAGTACCTATGTTTTTGCCTCGGAAGATTACGGCAAAACCTGGGTATCAATAAAGGGTAATTTGCCAGAGGAAGGCTGTAACGTCATCCGGGAAGATACAGTTAATGAAAATATCATTTACCTTGGCACGGACCTGACCGCTTATGTCAGTTTAGACCGGGGTAAAAACTGGCATTCTTTGCGGGCTAATCTGCCTACCCAGCCCGTTTATGATATGAAAGTTCATCCGAGAGAAAGGGAACTCATAATTGGCACTCACGGCCGGGGAGTATTTGTGCTGTCACTCGATAAAATTCAGGAGTTAACTCCGGAGGTGCTGGAAAAACCGCTACATCTTCTGGGATTGGACGAAGTCAATCTCCCATTTTTCAGGAGAGGAGAAATCCTGGCGGCTGAAGTTCTGGCCAAAATTTTTGTTTATGCTAAAGAAGGTGGACAGGGCCGGCTGGTGATTAAAAATTCATCCGGGAAAGTCCTTAAAGAGATGGCTGTTGAACTCAAAGCCGGGCTTAACAGTCTCACCTGGGACCTCAAACCAGAAGGTCAGGAAGCCCGGGTGGGAGCAGGAGAATATCAGATTGAAGTTTCTCTTGGACCAGAAAACAGGGTCGGTAAATTGAAAGTACAAGCAGCTAGAATGGGTTCGATGGAGTTTGAGGTGAATGACTGAAAAAATAATTAATTACTCCGGCTGTTTCATCTGCGGCGAAGATAATCCGGTTGGACTAAGGCTTGATTTTTTCTTCGATCGGGAAAACAGAAAAGCCTGGACTGAATTCTCTCCTGGCCGGGAGCACGAAGGCTACCGGAACCTTCTGCATGGCGGAATAATATCATCTCTTCTGGATGAGGTGATGGCTAAGGCCATACTGGCTGATGAAATTCCGGTGGTAACTTCCAGGCTGACCGTGGAGTTTAAGAAACCGGCCCGGATCGGGGAAAAATTGCGGGCCGAAGGCTGGGTAATCGGACATAAGAGCCGGGCCTATTTCACCGCTGGGCTGTTGCTGGGGCCTGAGGGCCGGGTGGTGGCCGAAGCCAGTGGAGTTTACATCCGGGCTGAAGGGGAACTGGTGGAGCTGCTGAGCCAGAGTCTGCCTGAGAAATAACTGTTTCGGGCCGGTGCCAGTCTTAAACCAGGCAGAATATTTCCCCAGCCTTATTACGGCGGTATTAAGATGGTCTCGGGTCCGTTTAGCTTTGGGCCAGGGCCTGTTCCAGGTCAGCTATCAGGTCGTCTACGTTCTCGCAGCCAACTGATAGTCGTATCAGGTCGTCAGTAATGCCAGCTTCTTCTTTTTCTTTCTTTGGCACCGAGGCGTGGGTCATGCTGGCTGGATGCTGAATCAGGGTTTCTATTCCGCCCAGCGATACGGCCAGGGTGCAGAGCCTGACGCTGTTTATCAACTTCAGCCCGGCTTCATAGCCGCCCTTCAGACCAAAAGAAATCATCGAGCCCGGGCCTTTCATCTGTGCCTTCATCAGCTCATACTGGGGATGACTCTTCAGCCCGGGATATTTAACCCAGGCCACCCGGGGATGTGATTCGAGCCAGGCGGCAATTTTCTGGGCGTTTTCCTGGGCTCTTTCTACCCTGAGGTGGAGTGTTCTCAAACCGCGCAGCACCAGCCAGGCCTGATGCGGGTCCATCGTTCCGCCGTGCATTCGCAGGACTTTCTGCAGTCTTTGGTGTAGCTCATCAGTGCGGCTGATAATTATCCCGCCAACTACGTCGCTGTGGCCGTTGATGAATTTGGTCAGACTATGCATGACTACATCAGCCCCAAGCTCCAGGGGATTCTGGAGAACTGGCGAGGCGAAGGTATTGTCGACCACCAGTAATAAATTGTTTTCCCGAGCTATTTCAGCACAGGCCCTGAGGTCGGTTATGGCCATGGTCGGGTTGGCCGGGCTTTCGATAAACAACAGCCTGGTGTTCTTTTTGATCCTCTTTTTAATCTCAGCGGTATCGGAGGTGTCCAGGAAATCGGCGCTGACTCCAAAGCGGACGAACTCGGTTTCAATGATTGTCCGGGAAGGCCCGTAGAGGGCGGCGGTGCCGATCATATGGGCGTCTTTTTCCAGGAAGGTCAGGTAGATAGTGGAAACGGCAGCCATGCCGGTGGCCGTGGCCAGAGCCCCGTATCCTTTTTCCAGAGTGGCCAGGGCATTTTCCAGAGCCATAATAGTGGGATTGCCCAGACGGGTATAAATGAATCCTTTTTCTTTCCCGGCGAAAAGAGCCGCGCCGTGCTCAGCATTATCAAAAGCAAAGGTGGAAGTTTGATAAATTGGCGGAGAGACACTGTGGGCTATCGGGTCAGGATGATAGCCAGCATGGATAATTTCGGTTTCGATTTTTTGCCTTTTATCTCGGCTCATTCAGGTACCTCTATTTATTTGTTTCGGGCCTTTAAGACCGCTACTTCGGCCCGATGCTGTTAGTACTTTCGCGGCCGGATTGTAGTCTTATCGGTAAATTTCTTTTATTTAGTTTTTCTGATTATTTTCCCCTGGCCAGTTCAATCATCAGCTTAACTTCCTTAATCATCTTTTCGGTATCACCTTCAAAGCCAACCGATTTAAATCTGATTTTTCCTTTGGGGTCGATGACAAATTTGGTTGGAATCCCGGAGACTCCGTACTGAGCCACTACTTTATCTTCGCTGTCCATCAACACATAGAAGGGATAATCGTTGTTTTTCAGGAATTCCTGAACCACCAATTCTTTATTGGCTTCTTCCTGCCAGGTATTCACAAAAATGAAGGCAACAGAGGAGTCTTGCTGGTATTCTTCCACCAGCTTTTTCATTCCGGGGAAGGAATTCAAGCAGGGTCCACACCAGGTGGCCCAGAAATCAAGAATAACGACTTTTCCCTGATAGTCTGATAGTTTAACCAGTTTGCCGTTCAGGTCTTTAAGCTCAAATGCCGGGGCTGGTTGACTGATTATTTTGCTTTTCAATTCGGTTCGCATAGTTTCGAGGGAGTAAGAATCTATTTTTTGGGCATATTCTTCCCAGCCGGCCTCTGAGCCTGAGCTACCAACATAAGATTGTTTCAGCAGTTCCATCAGTTGCTGTCCACCATAACCTTTTCTGGCGGTGGTTTCAAGAATTTCTCTGGCTTTCAGAAAATCCTGGTTCTGGATGAGGACTCTGGCGTAATCTAGGGCAATACCGGACTGCTCACCACGGCTGTTCTC
The DNA here is from genome assembly GCA_964422165.1 of uncultured Eubacteriales bacterium. Classification (GTDB taxonomy): domain Bacteria; phylum Acidobacteriota; class Aminicenantia; order Aminicenantales; family Saccharicenantaceae; genus Saccharicenans. Next base: position 168,720 of record CAYQZX010000022.1, read on the forward strand.
ATAAGCCTGTTTCAGGGAAACTGTGGCTTCAGGAATTTTATTCTGCTTCAGCAGCAGATTACCTTTAAGGCTTAGAAGCATAGAGCTCAGAGTTGATTTCAGTTCCTCCCGCCATTCGTCTTCTGTGTAGTAGGTCGGCTTGAATTTTTCCGGGTGGCTAAGCTGATGGCTGATAAGTTCCAGACCGTTATCTATGGCCTTGAGGGCAAGTTCAGACTTCCCATTTGATTGGACGACCTGATTGGCTATGGCATAGAAGTAGTAGGGCTGAACCTCATCCCGGTTTTCCTGTAGAAAAGTGTTAGCTTCTTCGAGCTTGTTCTCCTGAAAAAAACCCTGGGCAATCAGACTGATTAGCGAGCTGGTAAACTTAGAATCCGGAAAGTCAGTTTTAAACCTTTTTAAGAATTCCATTCGTTGTTTATCATCAACCAAATTCTGAAACTGCATGATGGCTTGGATCTGGAAAAATTCACCTTTAGGGTTTTTCTGGGCCTGCTGGAAAATCTCCATGGCCTTTTCCCGGTTTCCAGTCTGAGCGTAGAAACGGTAGAGGGTGGTCAGAGTGGAATCATCAAGGTCGGGCTGAGTGGAGATTTCATCCAGAAAATTTTTGGATTTCTGGTCCCAGCCCTCCTGTCTGTTTGCCTGAAGAAGCCGCAGGTAGCTGTTGACAAATTTTTTCTTTATCTCCGGATTGGACTGGAAATCTTCTTCTGTAAGACGCAGAGCTTCTTTCAAATCCTGATTAATTCCGACCAGTTGCCCCCAGGAAGTGTAGGCTAAAGCCAGTCCGGCTTTATGGCCCGGGACGACTTTTCCTTCTGGTGTGTAAAGAGAAAAGATGTAGCCCTTGCCCTGATTGGTGTCTTCGTTTTCTTTATCAAGTTTGACCTTGGCTACCAGCCCGTAAGCATTCTTATCAATCTCGTAGGACCCTGACCATCTTTTGCCGGTCCTCTTAAGTTCGACTATGGTAACCTGCGGCAGCTCTGTTGAGTAAGAATAGATATAAAGAGTAAAAGACTCATGAGAAGCCAGGTTTTTGTCAGCTGGTTGATAGGAAAAAGTTACCTTATCTCCAGGTTTAGCTTTATCCGGTGAGATGCTCAGCTGAGAAGAGTTGCTCTTTCCCGAACAAAACACTAAGGAGAGGGCAATTAGAATGAGGCTTAAGGCCAGCGAAACTGATTTTTTCATCTGAAATCCTTTCAATGAATTTCATTTATTATCCCAGAAAATGGATATTTTTACAAATGGGGCAGAGGCTGTTAATAGAAGTTTTTGCTATTTCAACCGAAATACAATGGAGAATAGCTTCTTCATCCCCGGCTGAGCAAGAGGAGATAGAAGGAAGACACAGGCATTGGAGTAGAGTTTATTGATTGAACCGGAGAAAACTTAATAAAAAATGAAAATATTGTAAATCTTCCCGGTAGCAAGCAACTCTAAGTTAAAACTGATTGTAGTTTCTGTCCTTAAATTTTTGGTTTTCTTCTCCGTCTTCCAAATGAATAGAACCAGGAAACAGACATCGCCGGCAGGAACAAGAGGAGGCAGGACAGCCAATCAGGTTGCAATCTTGATAACAGCTTTAAAAGGCACCGAAGCCGGACGCAGGCAAGCTTCCTCATCGCAGGCCTGGAAACGAACCTTACCCTCAAGCTCCAGACTGGTGCCGCAGATATCATCAGCCAGTTCTAATTTGATTTCTATTTTTATCTGCCCTTCATAGACTGCGAGCGGCTGGTTGGAGAACTTAAATTTTTTCTTTCTGGCTTCAGGGAAGATTATCTCTTTTACCTCAAATATCGGTTCTTTTTTTATCTCAATTGAAGTAGGGATAAGCAGCTCATCTTCGGGCTTTTCGGAATTGATATGGTAACCGGGAGCAACGGTTAATTCCAGGGTCAGGGTAAAAGACTCGCCGGGACGAACAGGTTTATCTGGCGGAGCGGGCTTAACGATAACCAGTGAGCGGGGAATAGTCTGCCGCCCGGGTGCTGCTGAGGAACCGTTTTTGATGAGTAGTCCGGTCACCAAATAGAGAGACAATAAAACTAAAGTGGCTCTTTTTTGTTTTTTTATATTCATCATCATTTACATTATATCAGTATTTGTCATCCTTGCTAATCAATGGAGCTTGACATTTTTTTCGCCATTAAATTACACTTAGCCGCAAGGTGAAACATTCATTGATCTCATTGGGTCATACTCAACCGCCACGATCAGGGGTGATATCTAAGATGGTAATATCTTGAGGCTTGTGGCCTCAATAATTCAATGAACTTAAAAATCAATCAGAAATGAAAAATAAAATGAAAAAAACAGCTATTTTTTTATTTTGTTTTTCGTTGCTGGTTGTTCAGAGTCAGGCTGAGCTCGTTAAAAAAGAAGAGGGTATCAAAGCTCTGAATTCCGGGAACTATGACCTGGCCATAAAAATTTTTAAAGATGGAGTGAATAAAGAGGGTGATAGCGGAAAGCTGGCTTCCTATTGTTCTTTTTTCCTTGGCCGGGCTTATGATGGGAAGGGCCAGATGGATGAGGCAATAAAGTATCTTAAACGGGCTATTGAAGTGTATAAAGAAGGTATGACTGTTTTTGGTCTTGACCCGGCCTGGTATTATTGGTTAGGACGAGCATATTATGAGACTGATCAATATGACAAAGCCATTGTCAGTTTTCAAAAGGCAGCCTCCATAGCTGATGAAAACCCTGAAAGTTTTTTTGAGTACTACTACAAAAATTTTTACCGGTCTACGGCGGATAGAGTAAAGAATGCCCTCCTGCCGCATATGCCTCCTAAATACAGCTGTTACTTCTATCTGGGTAATAGTTATTACATGAACGGCCAATTTCAGGAGGCAGTAGAGGCCTTCACTAAGGCAGTTGAACTAAATCCAAAGGCCGAAGATTTTTATACCCAATTAGCCAATGCTTATTTAGGCTTAAACCAGTTTGAGAAAGCTATCCAGATAGCCAAAAAGTCCATAGCCGTAGAACAAAATAATCCTTTTGCTTACCACATACTGTCAAAAATATACAGAGCTATGGGAAAATATGACGAGGCTATAAACTCACTAAAAAGAGCCGTAGAGCTGGCACCAAAGTTTATTGAATGGCATATCAGTCTGGCCAATTTATATGCCGAAACGGGAAATTATGATCAGGCAATTAGTGTTTTGACCAAAGCCTTAGAAATATCGCCCGAAAATAGAAATGCGCATACCTACCTTACTTATTATTACATGTCTGCTGGCGGGTTTGATGAAGCCATTAATTCAGCTAATAAACTGGTTGAGTTAAACACAATAAAAGGGATTGGAACTTATTTCAGTTTTGAGGAGGATTATCCGGTTGTCGTTCTGGTGGAGGGGACAGTTCCTTATAATCTAGCAGGGCTGCAAAGTGGGGACCGCATCATAAAGGTTAACGGTCAGTCAACCAAGGGGAACAGAGATAAGTTTTTTCAGAGCCTGGGCGGGAGTGAAGGCACTCAGCTTACATTGACTATAAAAAGAAATGGCCTGAAAGAACCGATAGAACAAAAGGTGACCTTAGGGAAAGTATTAATGAAGTCTGCGGCTACCCCTCTGGCTATGAGAAGTTTCATCCAGGCCATAAAAGGCAATCTAGAGCAGTCGCGTCAAGATGCAGAAATGGCCTATTCACTCGATAAGGAGAATGCCTGGGCCTTCAGTGCTATCAGTTTTGCCTATATCAGGGAGAGCCCACCGCTGAGAAGGGAAGGCAAAATTACTGAGGCCTTAAGAATTCTTGCGGGCTCTAAGGATAATTTTGACCGATTGCTGGAAGCTCTGGCCTATTCCAAGATGGGTGATTTGAAGCATTCTCTTGATATCTACACTTCTTTACCTGAAGAATATCTCCAGTCCCAAAATGCCTTCCACCGGCTTTTCAAGGAGGCGGTCCTAGAGTCTTTGACACCGTATTTAGAGAATAAAAAAGAGTCGGCCAGATCGCTCGAGGCCAGGGGGCAATACAGTGATGCCCTTAAAGAATATGCAGAACTATTAAAGATTGCTGATGAGGAAGAGGCCAGGGAGATAAGAACTAAGGTAGCCCTGATATTAAAAGCCAGACCTGAGATGGCCGAGCTTTCTGAAGAAGCCAGGAGATATGTTATGAGGGCA
>CAYQZX010000023.1:0-42126 GCA_964422165.1 uncultured Eubacteriales bacterium
GAAGGCCGAAAACAGGCCATAGCCTTTTGATTGAGAGAGATACATGGAAAATACTATTGAAGATAGCGAATTAATACCCGCCACAAACAGCCCGAGAAACATTATCAGACTGATGAATTTAGCCGAAAAGACAGTGAGTGGCCGGACTGGTAGGGGCATCAGGTTGGCATAATCTTTTTGAGCAAGGAAAATAACATCCCACTCAAAAAGAGTGATGAGACCGATTAAAACCATTATCAGGGTGGTGAAAACAGCCGTTTCGGCCCAGGCTGTTCCGCTTTCTGGCATCAGCAAGTATTTAAAAAGAAGCGCATCAGCCACATAACCCGGGAAAATAGACAGAATAGCGATAACACCTATAACCTTTCCTACCATCTGCTCTTCAAAGAAAACTGTTTCATTAAGAAAAAGGCGCTTGAAGAAATGATGGGTGAGAATTATTAACCGGGAAGAGGAAGCAAAGGAGGCTAAATTAAATTTATCTAAGAGCCTGACCATGGTTCAGACCCGGCTAAGCATTTTTCTTCATCAAAGACAGAAGTTCCGAAGCGGCTTTTTCCGGTTCTTCCTGCAAGACTAACTGGCTGAAAATTTCCTCCAGCGACGGGACCTTCATCAAATGACGCAGGTTGTCAACCGAATCATCCGCCTGGATTCTGCCTTTGTGGAGGATTATTACCCGGCTGGCTATTTTCTCCACCACTTCCAGAATGTGAGAAGAATAGATGACGATTCTTGCTTCAGCCGCCAGATGGCGGATTAGCTCTCTGACCATCAGAGCCGTGGTCACATCCAGACCAGAAAGCGGCTCGTCCAGAAGCAGAATTTCCGGGTCGTGGAGCAGGGCGGCTGAAATCAGCACCTTCTGGACCATGCCCTTGGAAAAGGAAGCAATTTCGGAATACATATCGCCGTCAAGGCTGAAAACTTCCAGAAAACCTTTTATTTTTGGCTTGAGCACCGGGTCTTTAATCCCGCGGAGTTTTCCCACCATCAGCAGATAATCAAAGGCGCTCAGGTGCGAATAAATGGCCGGTTCCTCCGGCACATACCCCAGCCTGGCTTTAAACCAGACCAGGTTTTTCCAGACGTTTCGACCCTGGTAGATAATTTCGCCACCTGTGGGTTCTAAGAGACCGGCCAGCATCTTGATGGTCGTGGATTTGCCAGCGCCGTTTGGTCCCAGGTAACCAACTGACTCCCCTGGCCTCACCGTAAAGCTAACATTATCCACCGCCTTCAGAAACCCATATTTTTTGCTCACCCCTTTTATCTCTAACATGCCTGGCGTTTAACCCCTCAAGCTTTAATTATAAAACTTAATAGATTTTGTAAACAACAAGTTCTTTTTCGCCGGATTCTTTTTCTCTCACTAAATAGAGGTGGTTTCCTAAAACTTTAGCCAGGATGTTGCCAGCTGAAAAATAAGGACCCAGGCTGACTTTATTTACCAGTTTGCCTTCTGGACTTATGACATCATACATATATTCCCCAGGCTTCTTCCCTGGTTCATAAGTCATAACAAAAAGGTAGCCATTTTCATCAGTAAAATAGGAATAAAACGGCAGGGCCTATTTCCTGCCCAGACCCCTGTTCATGTCGTTTTCCACATGAATTATGCATCATAAATAACACGGCTTATGAAACGGTTAAGTTTAGAGAAGTTAGCATGATAAACTAATTAGAAAACAGCAGAAGAAGCCCGGAAAATATTCCCCGAAATAAAGTAAAAGGCAAATAAAAAAGGCAGCCGTGCACCCGGTGTCGACTGCTCGTCCCCTGCGGGCTTCGCTTCCTGCAAGCTCCGGCCAGGCTGACTGCCACACAAGAACCTGACCGTTACCGTTGCTACCTTCCGGTCCTGGCGGGGTTGGCGGCCGGCTCTTTGCGCAGGGCCCGAACCTTCATCGCTCCGAAAAGCGAACCTGGCCAGAAGACTGACAGCCTCGGCCGGGAGTTCAGCCCCACTGGAGCGGGTTGTGGGTACAGGGCACCGCTAGCTCCCCGCTTAGCACGGCTGCCCATTGATTATAACATAAACCTCTAAGTAATTTTTATAATTTTAGGGCCCTTTAGATTAGGATTTATAAAAAGCTACCATTTCGGAATTAAGAAAAAGAGCTGGCCGGAATTTCTTCCGGCCAGCCAATCAAATTCATCAGTAAATCTCTCAGGAACCCTTCTAAAGATTACATACCTTCTGGATAGAACAGGGCATTCAGCAGGAACTTGTAGGTGCCGTGACTCTGAGCCCGGTGTTGAGCTCTAATACCTATAAGAGCAATCCGTCCCTTCTTATATTTCATATCAACTACGGCCGCTCTGCGGGCCAGATATTCTTCGCCAAGCAACCAGCCGCTGAGCAAAATTTTTTCCTCCGGATAATAAGCCACCACTTTTCTGTCCCATTCAAACGGAGGAGTCCAGGTGGTAAAAGCCAGACTGTTAGAAAAGACGGCCGCCGCTTCTTCCCCCAGACCGTAGCCAAGAGGTGTGGTGTTGTCAACCTTTATTTTAAGGATCGAAGTCGGGCAGAAGAATTTAGTCCGGTCAATCCCGCTCAAGGCGTTTCTGGCCGGTGCCCCCAGTTCTCTGGTTGCCAGCTCGGTGGCCTGATTAAGAGTAACCAGTATTCCCCCTTCTTCGACAAAGGCTTTGAGGGCCTCAATTCCTTCTTTTTCTATTCCGCCTTCATACTCCGGTGGCATCGGGGTCATAAACCTGGCGAATTCCGACTGCTGCGAGGGCCGGCCGCTTTTTATTATGTCCACATTCTCACTGGCAAAAATGATCACATCATATTTGGCTTTAAGGTTGACCTTCTTTTCAACCGAAGCTTTAGTTTCTTTGGTGGCTCTGGCCGGCTTGAAATCATTGTTACGAAGGATTGTGTAGGTGAAACCAAGGTCATCCAGAAGGTACCTGGTCCAGCCTTCATCCATATTGCTGCGCCAGGACTGATAAATGGCAATTCGCGGGTATTTTAGAGCTGCCTTATCAAGACCGTTAACATCAGATAGCCTTTTAACCGGTACCGGCCATTTCTGCAGAAGGGAAACCAGAACCTTTCTGGTTTCGGGCGTATTTTTAACTATAAACGCCCCTGGGGGAAGATCGAACCCGGAACCTTTAATTTCAGTTCTGGCTCTCCAGACTCCAGCTTGGTTCTTCAGAAGGCCAAAGGTTATCGCATAGGAAGCATTAAGCCGCGGATCAAGCAGCAGATAGGGCGAGTCAGGAACTTCTGAACTAGGATATTCTACCTTATCTACTTTCTCCACAGCCACTTCAAAAGCTCTATCCACCTGGTCGCAGCGCACCCCCATCTGCAGGGGCAATGTCCAGCCAGCATTATCATAAGGTGGAATCGGTGGTCCGCCAGGATATTGCCTCAGGTCCGGGTATTTCTGTTTTTCAAGCAGAGCCCAGGCGTAGGCTTTGTAAGGTTGAGCCATAAAAACTATAAAACTGCCGGCTGGATAAAATCGGCCCTCTGCGATGAAATCCTGCTTGGCCCGATGGACCTCCACTCCGCCAAACTGGAGGATTTCTATCATTTTGAGAGCAGTCAAATAGTCATCCTGTTCCCTGGGAATCACAAAGGCAAAGGGTTGATTTTTTTCCCTAACCTCAATGCTCTGCTTGTTCATGAGGTAGAAGTTGAACAGAAAATCTTCCCGGTGCAGCCAGGCCGTTTTCAGCAGGCTTTTGGAAATGACCAGCTCATAATCAACTATGTCCCGGAGTCGCCACCAGCCTCCCGGCCAGGGGTCAATGAAATCCATGCGCTTTTCGTAATATTCCTTGGGAACTTCAGTTGGTTCAATGTAGATGGGACTGGCAATCCGGACCGAAGCAGCCTCACTCAAAAGCCCTACCACATTGTGCAACCAGGAAGTATCATCACAGGCTCCAATCCACCAGCCAGTATAACTGCGGCCATGAACCACCCCCTTAAAACCGAACTTCTGCAGGTCATAAGCCATGTTAATGCCACAAAGGTTGACACTGCGCCAGAGCAGCGGGTGAACATTTGGTAACGGGGGGTCCATAAAAGGCGGTACAAATAAACGCGCCCCGGTCGAGCCCATCTGATGTTCGTCAATATGAATCTGGGGCAACCAATCATGATAAAGCACTTTGGTGACGGCTCTGGATTCGACCAGGTTGAACATGAAAAAGTCCCGGTTATTATCGTGCCCGGCATAAGGGTGATAGAGCCAGGGCATGCTGCTACCCTCATATTTTGTACCTACATATTTACGATACCAGTCTACCATCATCTGGTGTCCATCGGGATTTATAGTCGGAACTAAAAGAAGGATGACCTCTTTTAAGGCCTGGTTAACATCAAAAAAGCCTTTTCCGGTTATCAGGTCGTAGGCCAGTTCCATGGACATCTGAGAAGCGGCAATTTCGGTGGAATGAAGACTGCAGGTAATAAGCACGATAGTTTTTCCTTCCCGGGCCAGACGACGGGCCTGTTCTTCAGTCAATCTGCGAGCATCTCTAAGCTGTCTTGAGATTTCCCGATACCGATCCAGATTTTTCATGTTTTCTTCATCAGTGATAATTGCCATAATCATCTCTTTGCCCAGTGTGGTCTTGCCTATGCCCACCACCTTAAGTTTGGGAGATTCTTTATCCAGAAGTTCAAAATAAGCTTTTATTTGCTGATAATCAGCCAGCTTTCGGTCTTCACCCACCCTGTGGCCTAAGAATTTTTCAGGTGGAGTTTGAGCCAGAACCCAGGAGGAAAACAGCATTAAAAGAATGACCAGAACAGCCAGATTTACTGATTGGTTTAATTTGGTCAATTTAACACCTCCTTCTCTAAAAAACATGTTTTTCTTTTATCACTCTGAAATATTTTAGTCAATATATCAAATTTCTGAGGGATGAATTATTAAAGATTGAGAGACAAAGTTATCTAACTCAGACATCCTAAAAATCAGAGGCCAGACTTAAATTTTTTTGTCAATGCGCCTGGAAAACCACTTTCTGCTCGTTTACACCTGTAAATTCTGGCTTTACCACTTCTATTTGACCAAAGCCCCCTCTCGGTGAAAAATCTTAAAGATTTTAGTTTAAATTTGGATAAGAGCTAAGACGAATTTCTCAGATAACTTATTCCGCGCGCAGTTTATTTTACCAGTAACCCTTATACTTAGATTAATACAATCAGGAAAAAAATATAAAGGCAGCTTGAACCTATTAAAACCGCCATAAACCGACCTGCCTTCTTCCACTGAAAGCCAGAGGTCATCACAACTAATCGCGCGACTGGCGGATTAGTATCATTCTAAGTAGCTGAATGGCAGCCATAGCCGTGGCCGCCACATAGGTTAAAGCGGCAGCTCGCAAGACCTTTCTGGCTCCTTCAAGCTCTCTGGCATTGAGAAATCCTCTTTCTCTCAGGATAGCCAGAGCCCTCCTGGAAGCATCAAACTCTACCGGAAGAGTTATCACGGTGAAAGCCACTGCTCCAGTGAACAGCAATATTGCTATGTCCATCAAAATGTTGGCCCGCCCACTTCCAAAAATCAGTCCAATAAAAAACAGAGGAAAAGCTAAATTGGAGCCGAGGCTGGCAATCGGATAGATAGCATTTCTGGCCACTAAAAAGCCATAACTCTGGGCATGCTGAATGGCATGACCGGCCTCGTGAGCAGCCACCCCCAAGGCAGCAATTGATGGGCTGTTATAGACACTTTCAGAAAGTCTAAGAACTCTTGTTCTCGGGTCGTAATGGTCGGTCAGATGCCCCGAAACTTTTTCTACTCGAACATTGCTGGCCGGGCTGTATTTTAAGATTTCAGAAACCGCCTCTGACGCCGTTAGTCTGGAGGAGGAGGTCATACGACTAAAATGAGCGAAGGTAGATTTAACCTTGCTCTGAGCATAGAGGGCAAAAATAAGAGCTGGAATAAGTAACCATAGTGTCCAGTCATAATAGAACATTTCTCTTTTCCTCCTGGCTTTAAAATTTTATCTAAAAAAAAGCCTTTCGTAAATAGACAAAAGACTCATACCCTGAACGAAATTAAAAAAATTTATCTTCAGACAAAACCGATTATTAAGTTTTTTCTGGTTGTCAGCTAAATTAAACGGGGATTCACAGGATGTAAATACAGCGTTATGGAAATAACCGCCTTTTTTAAGCAAAAAAATCTTTTTTAACTAACTAAAATTAAAACTTACCTCAATCTTCTATTCATTATTTCTTTTCATTATAGCGATATCCTGACCAGGCCTGAGTTAACTCCCTCGAGAAGGATAGGTACTAACCGAGATATTCAAAAATTTCAGATTTAATTAAGATTGAAGAACCTTAATCGCCCGGTCGATGTTAGAAACATCCATTATCACTGAAACTGTTCCCCCGTTTCTGCTTAAAGTACCATAGCAGTACTCAATGTTAATCCCCTCATCGGCTATCCTGGTAGCAACCTCGGCCAGAGCCCCAGGCCTGTTTTCCAAATGGATAAGCAGCACATCTCTCAGATCAGTGGTGTAATTGAGTTTGTTAAGGACTTTTACTGCTTTGCTCAAATTTTTAACATAGAGCTTGGCTGTGTCCTGGAAGACCCCGATGGCTTCCACATTAATCTCATTCTCGGCCAACTGATTGAGTAGCTCCCCGAGGACTGAGGGTTTATTCTCCAGAATGACAAAAATTTCAGTGATTCTTTCAAAGTTCATGGCTTCATCCCCTTAGTCAGAATTTTTCCCTTTACTATTTACTCACTATTTTAATATCCCAGCAGGAAAGAAATTGCAACTGAAATTTAAGCCCGGAATTCTTCAGCCTTAATTGCTCAATATTTACGGGCTTAATCCCTGTCACCCGAATGGTCGCTTAGACAGCCCGCAGGCACAGACTGAAAAGACAGGTGCAAAATCCTCAGCTATGGACTGGGCCGCCTGACAAACTTTTTGTCTCTGATCACCTGATAATGAACTTTCTAAAAGTTGATCGTAACCGGTCATAAATGTCCCCATAGAAAATCTCCCGGTAAACCAATCTTGGGCCGGGAGACTCGAGCCTTTTCAGTTTTCTGCCCCTGGAGAGTTCTTTAATTAAAAGGTCTTCCGTAAAAATAAGGACAAAGAATTAGTCTTGCTTTCTTAAAATATTTTTCCGGGGTTAAGAATACCCTGAGGGTCAAAAACCTGCTTAATTTTTTTCATCAGCTCAATCTGAGCTGGCTCCAGAGATAATGAAAGATAAGGTTTTTTGAAAAGACCAATGCCATGTTCGCCGGAAATCACCCCACCTCTTTTGACCGCATCCTGGAATAATTCCAGCTTAGCTGCCTCAAGTTTATCTTTTATTTCTTCGATCTCAACCGGTATCATCTTTCCGTTTTCGTAACGGGCTTTCATCAGGTGAGTGTGGACATTTCCGTCACCAGCATGGCCGAAAACTGGCAGCCACAAGTCATATTTTCTGGCTACTTCCTGAATTTTTCTCACATGGCCGGGAATTTCCGAGCGCGGCACACAAATATCCAGGATGTCAATTGTTTCTTTCTTAATAGCCTCATAGATAGTGGAACGAATCTTGAGCACTTCTTCCTGTTTAGCCGGTGTGTCGGCCACAAAAACATCTATAGCTCCATTTTCCAGCACCACATCTGCTATCTGGTCAGTGAGCTGGCTCAGGTTGTCTTCAGAAGTTGAATCAACTATGACCATCAAATGAACCTCTCCCTGATGGGTAGGCCAGCTGAGGTTGAGATGGTGCTCGGTCAGGGTGATTACCTCCAGTCCGACAAATTCCACAGCCATGGGTACTATACCCTTTTCAAAAATGAGTGGCACATTATCAATCGCCTGTTCGATGCTGTCAAAGGGGATGACCATAGTCCTTAAGAAAGTTGGCCGGCTCATCACCTGGACAATGGCTTTGGTGATAACTCCAAGAGTACCTTCAGAGCCGATAAAAAGATTGAGCAAATTATAGCCGGTAGAATTTTTTATCAGCTTGCCGCCGGGATGAATAACCCGACCATCAGCCAGGACTACTTCCAGCCCACGAATATAATTACGAATGACCCCATATTTAACCGCCCGGCTACCGCCAGCATTAGTAGCAATCATCCCACCGAACATGGCACCTTCATCCCCGGGATGAGGCGGAAAATAAAAGCCTTCCCTTTCTACAGCGCGAATAAATTCGCCCAGGGTAAGACCGGCTTCCACCACCGCCATTTGATTTTTACGGTCCATTTCCAGAAACCGGTTCATTCGCTGCATGGAAAGGACTATCCCCCCGTAAACCGGAACACAGCCGCCCGCCAGGCCTGTACCGCCACCACGTGGCGTTACCGGAATTTTATGGTCGCTGGCCAGCTTCAGAATAGCCGACACTTCTTCCAGGCAGCCCGGTCTTACCACCACTTCAGGAAGGTTTTCAGGAAGCTGGCAGACATATTCATCGCCAGCATAACCGCAGACTTCCTCTCGACAGGTTAAGACGTTACTCTCCCCACAAATACCGACCAGTTCTCTGATAATGTTTTCATCAATTCTTCTAAACATCCTTTACCTTCCACTCTGATTTTTGTTCACTTAAAAGATAATAGCTTACATAACTTCTTTGACCGCTCTGACTATGGCTTCCGCATCAATCTGGTATTTAGCCAGAAGCTCTTCCGGTTTCCCCGAGCGCGGCAGCTCTCTCACACAGAGATGCTTCCAGAACTTTTTTTCAGGCAGAACCAGGGCTACAGCTGTACCCAGCCCTCCCTGTTCAAAATGGTCTTCAACTACCACCACCCGGCCGCCGGTTTCAACCACAGAATTCACTATAGTTTCAGCATCAAGAGGTTTAACCGAGTAAGCATCTATTACCCTGATAAAAATTCCTTCTTTCTTTAACATTTCGTAAGCTTTTAAAGCTTCATGGACCGTAATACCAGCTCCAATCACCGTTACTGCATCCTGTTCACTTTTTCTCAGGACCTTGGCTCCTCCTGGCGGAAATTCTTCCTCTGCCGGATAAAGAATCGGAGTGGCTGGTCTGGTCGTTCTGATATAAACCAACCCTTTATAACGGGCGGCTTCTTTAAGACATTTTTCCGCTGAGACAGCATCTGATGGATAAAATACCAGACAATCTGGGATGGGCAGGAACATGGCCAGGTCTTCCAGGCCCATCTGTGATGGGCCATCTTCACCAATGCTCACTCCCACATGAGAACCGCAAAACTTCAGATTGGAGAAAGAATAGGCAGCCATGCGAATCTGGTCATGAGCTCTGGTGAGAAAAGCAGCAAAAGTGGCCACAAAAGGCAGGAATCCTTTAGCCGCCAGCCCCATGGCCATCCCTACCATATTTTGTTCGGCAATAAAAGACTGAAACGACCGATGAGGAAAGGTAGCGAAAAATCGGTCAGCGTAGGTGGAATTTTTTACATCCCCGTCAATAACCACCACCCGGTCATTAACCCGACCTAGCTTTTCAAGAGCAATTCCATAAGCCAGCCGGGTAGCAGTTTTTTCCTTATAATCAGGAAGTTCAAAATCGAAGTTATCCTTCCATTTAGGAGTTTTGATTTTCTCCCGGCCTCTGACATACTGGCGGGCCTGGATTTCCGGCATCGGCCCCAGCTCCGCTAAGGCTTTCTCCAGCTCCTCAGGTTTAAGGGGCTTGCCATGCCAGCCATTCTTATCTTCAACAAAAGAAACTCCCTTACCTTTTATAGTTTTGGCCAGAATAACTTTGGGAGCAGGCCCTTTACGGCACAAAGCTAAAGCTTCCAGGATTTTTTCTATTTTATGGCCATCAACCTCATAAACTTCCCAGCCAAAAGCCTTGAATTTTCTGGAATAGGCCTTGATATCATGCTGGTGCATGGTCGGGTCAGATTGTCCCAGCCTGTTAACATCAACTATGGCCACCAGGTTATTGAGCTTATACTCGCGGCCCGCATTGGCTGCTTCCCAGACAGCTCCTTCAGCACACTCGCCATCACCCATCAGGACAAAAGTACGGGCTGTTACTCCGGCCAGTTTTTGAGCCAGCGACAGACCAACACCCACAGAAAGTCCCTGCCCCAGAGAACCAGTGGCAGCCTTAACCCAGGGCATTCGGGGAGTTGGATGTCCTTCCAGGTCGCTTGAGATTTTTCTCAGGTCAAGAAGTGATTCCTGCGGTATCAGCCCGGCTTCGGCATAGGCAGCCCAGAGTATCGGAGCCGCATGACCTTTGGACAGCACAAATTCATCGTTTTCCCAGGCAAAAGGGTCTTTCGGATTAAAGCGCATCTCATGGAAAAAAAGGCAGGACATTATCTCGGCTGAAGATAAACAGGTGGTGGGATGACCGGAGCCGGCCGCAGTGGTCATCTTCAAGGAATGAATTCTAAGCCTTCTGGCAATTTTCTCCAGAGCAGACACAGAAGCCATTTTTTACTCCCGCAATTAAAATTAAGGTTTATTATATTACCATCAGCGAACAGGCTCAAGAATAAGAGATTTGTTTTATCAAAATTAAAATGCCGCCTGAAAACAATCAATCTGTCAGGCTGGGTTAACAGCCCCCCATAAAAACAGTAGTGGCTATTTTCTTAAAATCGTCTGACTGGAAAAAATACAGACCTGAGTTAAAGAAATAAGCTAACCTCTGTCTAAAAAAGCCAAATCGCCAAAAAAAACTAAGGCTCACTCACCCATTTTGGCCAGCAAGCCCCTGGCCATGACCTGACGGAACATCCGGAAAAAGAAAAATAAAGCCAGCCCCAGATAGATTATATCCAGGCTGAAAGCTCTCAGAAGAAGGTTAAGCGAAAAATGGCGGCCAAAAATTATGGCCCGCATTCCCTCAAACACATAAGAAGCGGGAATGAACAAAGCCAGCTTCTGGAGAAACCCGGGTAATACTGAAACGGGATAAAAAACCGCCGAGATTGGCTGAAAGAGAAAAGCTACTCCCCAGGCCAGAACTTCAGCCTGCTGGCCAAACCTAAGAATTAATCCGGTGGTCAGGATTCCTATGGCCCAGCCCATTAAAACCAGGCAAAGGATAAAAGGCAAAAGTGAAATCCCGATAATAAAAAGATTAAAAGAATACAGGACCCAGGCCAGGAGAGCACTTATTAAGAAAACTACAACAACCTTAAAGACTGCTACCAGCATCAGCGAAACTAAGTATTCCCCGATAGTCAGCGGGCTGACAAAAAGGTTCAGAAAATTCCTGGCCCAGACCTCCTCCAGAAAGGAAACTGATATACCCTGCTGAGCCCTGAACAAAATATCCCAGAGAATTAGAGCTCCGAGAAAAATCCCCAGGAAATTGGGAGTTTGTTTTCCTTCAGCTGAAAGCCTGGCCAAGTACAGACTGACAAAACCCCAGACCAGAAGATCAAGAAGAGGCCAGTAGAAAATTTCCACCAGCCGTGTCAGACTGTGGCGGTAGAGATAGATATGCCTTAAAAACATGGCCGAGATGCGGTGGAGCTTCATGGCCGCACCTCCCTGGCAACTTTCAGGAAGACATCTTCCAGGTCCTCTCCCCTGAACCTGGCCACCAGCTCTTCAGGCGAGCCACAGGCGATGATTTCACCATGGTGAAGAAATAGAAGCCGGTCTGAGATTTCTTCCATTTCCTGCATATTGTGCGAGGTGTAAAGGATGGCCATTTTGCAGCTGCGTTTTACTTCCATTAGATATCTGCGGGTGCGGTCGGCTATGTCCGGGTCCAGGCTGGCCGTGGGTTCGTCGAGAAGCAGAATATCTGGGTCGTTGATAAAAGCCTTGGCCAGGTTAAGTCTAGTCATCTGACCCGAAGATAAAGTCCTGACCGGGCGGTCAGCCACTTCTTTCAGTTCAAACTGTTCGATTAGCTGGTCTATTCTGGCTCTGGCTTTTTTCACCCCATACAGTCTGGCAAAAACCATCAGAGACTCTCTCAGGGTGAGGGAATAAGGCATGGCTACATAGGTAGATGAAAAATTCATCCGGCTGAGGATTTTTTCTCTCTGCCGGGCCTTTTCGGGATTCAGCCCGAAAATCCTTATCTCGCCAGAAGTTGGTGAGGTTAAGCCAAGAAGCATATGGATGATGGTGGTCTTACCCGCGCCGTTGGGCCCAAGCAGACCGAGAATTTCACCTGGATAAAGATCAAAAGATACCCCTTTAACTGCCTGAAAAGAATTAAATGATTTTGTTAAGTTTATTACTTTTAGTAAAGGAGCTTGAGCCGATGACATTTTCTACCTCCTGATGAACTGCTGGATTCTGAGGGGAAACTTGGTAAAAAATATACCAGAACTTTAGGAATTTGTCTACCACAGGCGGTGATGTCTAAGTCTCGTTTCCAGGAGGAGATTGCTGGCTTAATTTAGGAACTCAAGTCACTTACTTTAAAGAAAAATCACAAACCTGACCTCCCTCCCAGACCGCTAACCCATGAGCCTTTAACTTTATGGTCAGCTTTTCCCGGGCAAAAATAAAAAATCACCGAGAACAATTCAAAGTCTGACTTCAAAAGCGCACTCTGGGAAGAAAGATGGATTCATAGGTGCTAAGGGCGTAGCTGTCAGTCATACCAGCAATAAAATCAGCCACCCGCCTTTCCAGAGAATCTCCTCTGGGATATTCTTTAATCAGCCCTCCTGGATTTTGCAGAAAGTATTCATAAAGCTCTTTTATAATCTTCCTGGTTTTTATCAGATCTCCCCTGGCTGCCTGATTCAGATAGACTTTTTCATAAAGGAAATCCCGTAAGTCAATAAGAGCCTGGTAAATTTTGGGACTCATAGCAATTCTTTCCAGATCTTGCTTAAGACTGGTTTCCACCACATCCATTACCAATCGGTCAATCCGGGTGGCATGAAGCTTGCCAAGAATGTCCGTGATCCGGCTCGGAATATCGTCTTCCTTGATAAGGCCCGCCCTTAGAGCATCATCAAGGTCATGATTAACGTAGGCAATGACATCAGAGACCCGGACAATCTGCCCTTCCAGAGTTTCCGGAGAGCTTTCAGGGTCATCATCCAGAATTTCCCCTCTTCCCTTGGAATGTTTGACGATCCCATCCCGGACTTCAAAAGTCAGATTAAGCCCTTTACCTTCGTATTCTAACCGGTCAACCACTCTGAGACTCTGCTCATAGTGACAGAAACCCTCTGGTAGAAGCTCATTCAGAGCCTCTTCACCGGCGTGTCCGAAGGGAGTGTGTCCAAGGTCATGACCCAGAGCGATAGCTTCGGTCAGGTCTTCATTCAGCCGGAGAGCTCGGGCAACGGTCCTGGCAATCTGCGAGACCTCAAGAGTATGGGTTAGACGGGTCCGGTAATGGTCGCCAAATGGTGACAGAAATACCTGAGTCTTGTGTTTTAGTCTTCGAAAAGACTTGCAGTGAATGATGCGGTCACGGTCTCTCTGAAAAGCAGTGCGGATAGGATGAGGCTGTTCCGGTCTTTGACGGCCCTTACTTCTGGAACTCAAGCAGGCCCTGGGAGAAAGATTCCTCTCCTCCGCTTCTTCAATCTGGCTGCGGATGTTTAACACCCTATAACCTCCAGAAAGATTATTTTTAATTTAATTGAAAGACCCCTTTTTAGCAAGCACTCCATAAAAAGAGAGTGGCCGGCAAAACTTCTCCCTTCCTGGCCTTTAAGGACATTCTCGCCTTCTTACTTATTCAAAAATCCTAAGGGATTCTTGAGTCTGAAGCCAGGGTTGAGTATAATTTTCTGGCGTTTTAAGTCTTAAGCCCAAAAGCTCAACAATGAACCAGAGCAATTACGAATTCATAAAGCAAAACGTCAGAGAGCTCCTGTCAGAATTGCCGGAAGGAGTGGAGCTGGTGGCAGCAGCCAAGCAACAGACTCCAGAAAAAATTCTGGCTGCGGTAGAAGCGGGAGTGAAAATCATCGGCCAGAACTACGTCCAGGAAGCAGTTTCAGCTTTCCAGGTAATCGGTCGCCGGGTCAGCTGGTCGTTTATCGGTCACCTTCAGAAAAACAAAGTCAAAAAAGCTGTCGAGATTTTCGACCTGATTGAAACCGTAGATTCCGTGGAGCTAGCTGAGGAGATTAATAAAAGGTGTGCGACCGCAGGAAAAATAATGCCGGTTTTGATCGAAGTCAACTCCGGGCGGGAACCACAAAAATTCGGCGTCTGGCCGGAAAAAGTAGAAGAGCTGGCCAGAGCCATCATTCAATTCCCCAACCTCAGACTCCAGGGTCTGATGACCATGGGTCCATTTGAAGGTGACCCCGAAGAAGCCCGCCCTTATTTCAAAGAAACAAAACAGCTTTTTGACCACTTAAAAAGTCTGAATCTGCCGGGAGCAGAAATTAAAATACTGTCCATGGGCATGACCAATTCCTATCGGGTAGCCATAGAAGAAGGTGCTAACCGGGTGCGAATAGGGACCAGAATTTTCGGTCCTCGAGAATAAATAAATTCAAATAGAAAGGTGGCAAGCATGAAGAACAGGTGGTTTGTTGTTTTTGGAGCGCTTATTATTCAGGTTAGCCTGGGTGCAGTTTACATCTGGAGTGTGTTCCAGACTCCCTTACTGACTCATTTCCCCGGCTGGAAAGAAACCCAGGTCACCCTGCCGGCTCAGATTATTCTGGCCTGCTTTGCTCTGGCGGTAATCATAGCTGGACGGATTCAGGATAGAGTCGGGCCAAGACCGGTAGCCACAGCCGGTGGATTGATGCTCGGGTCAGGATTAATTCTGGCTAGTTTTACGGCGAACTTCCCGCCTTCAACCGCTTTAATCTGGCTCATAATTACCTATTCGGTGCTTGGAGGTCTGGGCATCGGGGCAGCCTATGTCTGTCCCATTGCCACCTGCGTCAAATGGTTTCCCGATAAAAGAGGACTAATCACGGGGTTAGCCGTAGCCGGCTTTGGGGCAGGAGCCTTTTTCTTCGCTCCGCTGGCTAAAGGACTCATAACTGGCGGACCATACCAGCTTTTAGGTCGGAATTTATTCGTTCTTCCTGAGGTTGGCTTATTCAAAACATTTCTGGTACTGGGAACGATTTTCCTGGTTACTATCACTCTTGGAGCCATGCTCCTGAAAAATCCTGAACCCGGTTATAAACCAGCCGGCTGGAACCCACCGGCTCAATCAGCCTCTTCTACCGGACAGAAAGTTGATTTTACCCCGGCTGAAATGTTCCGGACTTGGCAGTTCTGGCTTCTCTGGGGTGTTTACCTGACCGGCTGCGCCGCTGGCCTGATGATTATAATGAAGGCCTCTCCCATCTGGCAATCTTTTGCCCTTTCCACTCTGTCTTCTGGACTGGACCGGGCACAATTCAATCAGATTACCACTGCCGGAGCTCTGGCCGTTTCCATTCTGGCCATTTTTAACTCTTTAGGCAGAATAGTCTGGGGCAAGATTTCTGACCTGGCCGGCCGCAAAACAACACTCATCATGATGTTTGTAATCTGCAGTCTAAACATGCTTGCTTTTAATAACTTCAACACTTATTCCCTTTTCCTAGTAGGAATTTCTCTGGTGGGTCTCTGTTTCGGTGGTTTCCTGGCAGTCTTCCCGGCTGTAACAGCTGATTTCTTCGGAACCAAACATTATGGGGCCAACTACGGCTGGATGTTCAGTGCTTATGGAGCTGGGGGATTACTCGGGCCCTATTTAGCTGCTGGTCTGATGAAAACCTCAGCCATTGTCAAAATTAAAGAGCTCGCAACTGAAGGTGAAGAGGCAGTCAGGTCGATAATGGTCGGCGATTACCGGATGGCTTTTCTGGTAGCCGGCCTCTTGTGCCTGGCTTCTTCTTTGGCTCTGATCTTTCTGAAAAAACCAGCCCCTTCTTCAAAGAACTGAATTAAAGTCGGGCTCTTCCGGCTCATTACCAGAAAAGAAACGGCCTGAAGACAGTTTTCAACATAGTTGATTTATACTTTACTATCACTTTTCGGAAGGCGGAGCCTCTTCTTCTCCAACTTCTGCTTCAGCTTCAATTACTTCTGAATCTGAAGCCAGGACAGCTGCTTCCAGCACTCCCGGCTGGACCTGCTTCTTTATGGTTTCTATCTGACGCAGCGGCTTTTCCAGCTGGTTCTTGCGGGTGGTATTTAAAGCCTGGAATTCATTCTGAGCTTCTTCAATCTTTTTTCCAACTTTTTCCAGAGATTTAACGAAGGCCTGCCATTGTTTGTAGAAAGACTCCAGAAGGTTCAATATCTGACCGGCAGTGTTCTGCAGGTTGAAGTTTTCCATCGCCTGCCGGATAATGGCCAGAACCGCATAAAGGGTAATAGGAGAACAGAGAATAACCTTTTTCTTCAAGGCCTCATCCAGAAGCCCCCGGTCGTTCTGGTTGATGAAAGCATAAACCTGTTCGTTAGGAATGAAAACCAGCACATAATCAAGGGTGTTATCTTCAGGGTTGATGTAATCGCGTTTGGTTACCTCGTTTATTCTGTTGCGGACATCCCTTAAAAACTGTGTTTTGTAATTTTCTTTATCGGCTTCGCTTTGAGCTTCAAGGTAACTGAGATAATTGCTCAGAGGAAATTTTACATCCATGTTTATTTTCCGGCCCTGGGGCAAAAAGAAGGTATAATCAGGGCGTTCTTTGCTGCCTTCTACCGCCTGCTGCTTGCGATAATTAATTCCTTCAACAAAGCCCATCAGCCTGAGAATATCTTCAGCCATCCGCTCTCCCCACTGCCCACGAGCGGTAGTGCTGGAGAGGGCCTGACGAAGCTCTCCGGCTACTTTCTGAAGATTCTGAGTTTGTTCCAGGGCCTGCTGAAGCTGCCTTCCCAGGTCTCCGTACTGGGCTGCCCGGTCTTTTTCCAATTCGGTAATAAGAGCTTGAATCTTATAAAGGTCGGACTTCATACCTTCCAGGGTCTGGTCAATAAGTTTCTTCTTATTTTCCAGTTCTTTTTCCCCCATCTGAGTATGCCTGCTGAGAACCTCGTTGGCCACCTTTAAGAATTCTTCGCTATTCTTCTTCAGGGCTTCAAAAGAAAGAGCTCCAAAAGCATCACGCACTCTGCCCAGCAGCATCTCCAGTTCCTGGTTTTTCTGCTGCTGGGCCTGAGCCACCAGTTCCTGAGCCAGTTCTCTTGATTTTTTCTGGTGAAAATAGTTCAGAACCAGAACTAACAACGCTCCAAAAATTGCCCCAAGTCCAAAGGAAATTAAAATATTCATCTTTCCTCTCTTCTTCGGCCTAAAGAGCTTATTATCTTTCCCGGCAATTCACTCAGCCGGATTCAACCGCCGAGCTCCATCCTGGCTTCAATCCTTATGAAGAAATAGATTAAATGCTCTCTTCATTTGAGTCAGGATCCGAAGCGATAGCAGGATTTCTTTCAAACCCCGGTTCTTTTTCTGAAAAATCCAGGTCGCCGGATTCATTCTCTTCTCCACTTTCTTTAGCCTTTTCAGCTTCCTCTAAAGCCTGGTCAATTTCTTCGTCAAAATCAGGACCAAGTTCTTCACCCATCTCCTGCCCGAATTTCTTCATCCAGCGGGCCAGGCTCTTCGGGTCATTCTCATCCAGGTCGCCAAGCTTGGCCGGGTCAGCCAGATTTTCCAAACGGCTTTCTTCTGACCGCAGCACAGCCACTCTGGAAACTAACCTGACCAGAGTCTGGCTTCCACAGTACTGGCAACGTGGCTCAAAGGGAGAGTTTATTGAGAGCAGAAGAAAGGAAGATTTCCGGCCGCATTCCTGACAGCGGAACTCATAAATCGGCATTTTCCTGTCCCCTTCCTAATCTGCAGTCAACCCAAATTTATAAATTATACAAAAATCCCCGATTTATCAACTCAAAATCAGGATTAAAATCGAAAGGCTAAGAATTCTGACATTTTAAGATTTTTCTTAAGAAAATAAGGGGGTTAATTCGCCTTTTAAAAATTTCCCTAAAAACTGGCTGGATTCAATTTCATGACTTTGAACCAGGAATTTTAATCGGTCTTAAAGATAGGCTCAGACCAGAATCCCTTCCTGCCAGCCTAACTTTATCAGCTCAATCTTTTCCGGTGAGGCCATTCCCAGGCCGTGCCGGGTTTCTGCCAGGAAGATATGATGAGGGGTGGGCTGGAGGGGCCGTTCTTCACCGAAATATTCTTTGCGTTTAGCCTGCAGAATGCGCAACCCGGTGGCATCAGCCGCTACTGGGTCCTGGCTGACCACCAGTCCGCAGTAGGGCCAGGTATACTGCTTGCTGAAATGATGGGGACCGATGCCGTGAAAAAGAGGAGTCAGCATGACCAGGATGTTAAGCCTGGTTTTCCCCTTGACTTCTGGCAGAAACCAGATTTTGGCCAGGTCGGCACACGAATCGCTGTGCCATTCAGCCGGCCGTGGAACGAACATTATATAGTTTTTGATGCAGGTACCCATTCCTGACCAGTGATGGGTCCGACCAGGCCGGGCATTTATCAAAGCCGTGGCCTTCTGAAAAATCGGGTGTTTTAAAACACCCCGATCAGAAATGCCTATTCTGTCCTCAGGAATGCCACAGTCCATCACCCTCCTTTTAAGATATTCTTCCAGTTCTTTGGGCGTTGGGAGATAACTCCAGACGTTACTCTTAATACCAACGGTATCCTCAGCCTTAATCAGCTGACGCCAGGCCTCAACAGGACTGCTGGCTCCAGTTAGAGTACAGACTGCCTGGTCCATCATTCTCTCAATGACTTCATAGCGAATGTGGCCACTATCATCAAGAACATCCTTATCTCTGATTAAAACTACCTTTGCCTTTTTCAGTTCAGTTCCAGGGACAGGCTGCCCGGAAGAGGCGGCTTTTGTTAGAGCTGGCAAGATAGCTCCGGCCACCGGTAAGCCGGCAGCTGCTTTCAAAAAATCACGCCTGGTTATGGGTTTTCTACCCATTTGACCCTCCTTCCAATTTTAATATCTTTATGACTAAAATCATTGACTCCCCTTTTTTGGCTGACATCCTCAATCATTCTGCCTTAATTTTTCGTCTGACTTTTTCTATTAATTCTTCAGCCTCCTCTTTAGTCGAAGCCTGAAAAACAATCATTAGAACCTTTCCCTGAATTTGTCCGACCGTCCAGGTTCCATCTTCAGTCTTCAGTTGACCGCTTCCCTTAGATTCCGGAAGATAGACCTGGTTAAATTTTTTCCAGGCAGCTTCAGTCAGGCAAGATTCAGCATGTCTGACAACCAGAAGAAAAACTGGTTTCTTGCTTCCTCGCCAGTACTTTGCCAGGACGGCTTCGGTTTCTGGCCCCAGACCCAGCAGGTCCTCATCTGAAACAAAAAAATGATAGTTCAGTATGTGGTGACTGCGGAAATAGCGCACCTCATCCTGAATTAAACCCTCCTCAGGAAGAAAAGAAACAAGTTCGGGCAGAGGTCCCTTATTCTTTATTCGGGAATCAATCAGACGGCCAAGCTCCAATACTGCCTTCCGGGTCTCGGGAGTTTCTTCCTCAGCATAGACTGATACAAAAAAGCGATCTTTCCAAAAAGACAGCAATCCACCCTTGTAAACTGCCATCTGGCCAAGGTCCAGTTTTTCACCTTCCCGATCGTGGGTAAAAACCCCGAAAGCATCAGCACTTGAACCCATATCGAAAAGGTCAGCCACTAAAGCCGGTTTCCCGGGCTGCTCGAAACGCCTGGCCAGAACCAGGCGGAAATTGTAAGCCCGGTAGACCTCTCCAGCCCCGTCAATGTAATCAAAAATTGTCTCCCGGTCGTAAACTTCATCTTCAGTCAGAGCTTTCCAGCTGGCAACTTCTTCAGGAAGCAATGATTTGAGCTCTTCTATGCTAAGAGTATCTTCCTGTCGGTGACTCTTAAATTCTTCCTTTCCCGACATTATTCCTCCTGAAAAAACAAAAAAGCCAACCACAGCTGCCAGTAAAAAAGGCAGCCTTTTCTTCAGGTCAATATTTTTCGCCCGGTATACCAAACGAACTCCTAATGTTTTATCTTTAACTTTTCCTAATTCCAACCACCGCCTCTAATCATAAAATAATCTGAATTTCGGTTCAACCCATTTTCCGGTCATAAGGTTCGGCTCTGATTTAATTACCGCTCAAAGAATTTCTAAGGATTTTTCAGTCATCATCGGTTGATTAAGGCTTTATTTCTCGATGGCTGCCTTCTGCTGATTCACCCTGAAGAAAAACTCCGGGTTAAACTTGGGACGTCGGTCAAAGGTGTAGAGTCCGTTGACCTCCTGTTCGATATCATAGAGCTGGGTATAGCAAAAACCAGCCACCTTCGGGTTAAACAACAGAGCCTCGGTCAGGGCCTTATACCGCTGGAGAAATTCCTCCTCGGAGCGTGGCCTCTCGCCGTAGCCCCAGGCTTTTTCATCCTGCTGTCCGGGATTCCACCAGATACCACCATATTCACTGACAAAATATGGCTGCCCCTTATAGGGAACATGACGGCGCAAGTCGCCATTGACAAAAACCTTTGGTGGAGTTTGTAGCAGCCCATCATAAGCCTCTTTGAACCTGACCACATCCTGTTCGTAATTATGGGAGTCGTAAACATCAGGTGAAATAAGATGATAACCACCTGAAGCCCCTATCACCAGCCGGGTCGGGTCAAAAGACTTAGTAAGCTGGAAGATGCTTTCCAGAATTCCTGGATAAATATTTCCCCATTGTTCGTTGAATGGACACCAGCCAATGAGGCAGGGATGGTTAAAATCCCTGGTCAGAGCTTCCATCCATTCTCTCTGAAAAATAAGAAAAGATTCCGGCCGGCTCAGGTCCAGCCCCCAGTCAGCAAATTCACCCCAGACAATATAGCCAAGCCGGTCGGCCCAGTAGAGAAACCTGCGCTCAAAAACCCTTTGATGCAATCTGGCTCCGTCAAAGCCAGCAGCCAGAGATATCTCAATATCCTTACGCAGAGCATCATCCGAAGGGGCTGTATAAATTCCGTCAGGATAAAACCCCTGGTCCAACACCAACTTCATAAAAAGCGGCCGGTTATTAAAGTAAATCTTATTACCCCGGGCTTCAATCTTTCTAAGCCCGAAATAACTTTCAACCCTGTCAAGAAGTTTAGCTGATGCCCCGGAATACAGTTCAAGAGTCAGATCATAAAGGTACGGTTTTCTTATTTCCCAGAGCTTTGGGTTCTTGATTTTTACCTCAAAAGAAGTTACCGGGCAGGCTTTTTTTGTTTGGCGGAAAATAACCTTATCCCCTTCCTTTACAGACAGGTTAATCTGGCCGCTTTCCGGAGGATTCTTTATAAAAACCTGAAAAAGAACCTGACTGTTATCCACGTCTGGATAAGCCCGATAGCTATCGACCCGGGACTCAGCAACCGGTTCCAGCCAGACGGTCTGCCAGATTCCGGTCGTCCGGCGGTAAAGGCAGCTGTATGAGTGATATCTTTTGCTCTGCTTTCCGGATGGCTGAAGGTTACCTCTGAGTTCGTCCCGGCACCTGATTACCAGCAGATTTTCTTTTTGGTCACAATAATCGGTAATATCAAAAGTAAATGGGGTATAACCCCCTGCATGTTCCCCCACTTTTTTCCCGTTTATCCAGACAGTGGTGTGGTAATCAGCTGCTTCGAAATTCAGCAATATCCGGCGGCCCTTCCAGTTTTCAGGAAGGCTCAGAGATTTTTTATACCAGACTGCAGTCATAAAATCCTGAAAGCCAAGATCCGAAAGGGGACTTTCAGGAGCAAAAGGGACCAGAATTTTGCGGTCAAAACCAGCCCCCTGGGGAAAATTTCGTTCCTCACCAGAATCAGAAAGGTCCAGGGCAAAATCCCAAAGGCCGTTCAGGTTTAACCATTCAGCTCTCTGGAATTCAGGTCTGGGATATTCCGGACGGGGTTCAGAAGCCGGCTGACCTAAAAGTTCGGTTGAAGAAAATGCCCTGGCAGATTGTTTATCTTTTATCTCCAAAGGGACTACTTTTACGGCACCTCCGCCAGAATGAACTATGAGCAAAATAACCGTCAGAACGGCCTGCAAACTCAGGACCTGACCAAAGGCTTTTCGAATCCGGGATTTAAAATTTCCAGGACAAACTTTTCTGGTCATAATTTCCTCCAGAAACCGTCTTTCTTTGCAAGTAAATTTTAAGAGAATTACCGGAAGAAATCACCTAAAAAATAGAAAGCAGCTATCAGTCGCCCAATATCAATAAACAAATAAGGTATTAATTCTAAATTCTTCTGGCTATCAGGGTAATCTGAAATCTGGTAGAAGTTCTTTTAACAGCAAACCCCTGGCTCCGGAGAAATTCCTCAACCTGGTCCAGGCTGGTAGGAGCCACTTCATGCTGGCCACCTTCTTTCCGGTGAATTTCCTCCATCATAGCCAGCCCTTCGGGACTGAAATCGCTGATGACCAGCTTGCCCTCGGGCGAAAGCACTCTGATTAACTCCGAAAGAACAGCCCAGGGATTTTTCAGGTGATGAACCAGGTTGACCGAAAAAATAACCTCAAAAGAGTTGTCTGGAAATGACAGTTTTTCCCCATCTTGCTGCTTAAGTTCTACCAGATGGGCCAAGCCCTGACTTTCCAGGTTCTCCCGGGCAATCTGCAGCTGTTCGGCCGAAAGGTCAAAACTCACCAGCCGATAGCCAAGCCGGGCTAAACTTAAAGCAAAATGCCCCTTTCCGGTACCGGCTTCCAGAAGGCGGCCCCCAACAGGCTGTGCCGCTTCAATGATGGCCTGACGCTCTTTTTCAATATCATAACCATAAGAAGCATACATCCGCCCCCGTCTTTCCAGCTCCTTAAGAGTCTGGCTAGGGCCAGGTTTGTTGTTATTTAAATTTGAGGACATCTTCTTTTCCTCTTGAAACTCTCCTCTATCCTGATTTACTCAATTCCATCCTGAGCATCATAAATTTATTCTAAGGTCATTAACCAGCATAAAGGAGGCCTGACTTTACGTCAATAACCTGATTGAAATTAAATATTGACCTATGAAATAAAAAAAAATAAATTTTTTTAAACTTTAACTGAGAATATAATATAAATTCATATGGAGATAAAACAATGAATACCGATAGAAAGATTGCTTTTCTCATTATCCTCATCCTGACTACAGCCTTAACTACTAGGCTCCAAGCCGAAATTGGATTCAGAGGAAAGGTTATTAGCTCTACCGGGCTGCCAGTCAAAGGAGCTGAAGTTCTAATTGATAGTCTGAACCTTTCCACAGTTACCGATGAACAAGGCAGTTTTAAGATTTCTGTTCCAGAAACTGTTGATAAGTTAAAATTTAAGATTAAACATCCAGATTTTTTTGAGCAGGAGTTTATTGTTTCAGACCTCCTAAGCGGGCGCCTGGTTTCTTTCATCCTGACTCCCTATATTGCCCAAAAGGAAGAAGTGGTGGTTACAGCTACCAGGTTTCCTGAGCCCATAAGTTCTGTTCCAGCCGCTGTCTCGGTCATAACCCGTTCTAGTATTGAAGAAAAACTAACCTCCACCATTACTGAACTTGTCCAGCATGAACCTGGAGTTTCCAGCTTGGGCAGTGGAGGTTTTTCTGTGGTTCCTTCAATTCGCGGACTGGCCCGCCGCCGAATATTACTTCTGATTGACGGCGCCAGGTTGTCGAGCGACCGGAGAACTGGCCCAAACGCTTCTTTCCTCAACCCGGAAGACCTGGAGAAAATTGAAGTGCTGCGCAGTCCCTCCTCCGTCTACTACGGCTCTGATGCCATCGGAGGAGTGCTTAATTTTCTGACTTATAATCCATCACCTGAAGACCACTCTCGCCTTACTGGCGGTTTAAAATATGGAACAGTCAACAATGAAAGGGAACTGAATCTCGCTTTTTCAGGCAGCAGCGGGGGGTTTGGTTATTATTTTTCTATGAGAAACGCCGCCGCGGATAATTATAAATCCCCGTCGGCTGAGGTCCCCTATTCCTATTTCAACCAATCCAGCTTATTCGGGAAAATCATTCGTTTTTCAGAAAAAAGAGAAATTAGCGCCAGTTTTCTTTTAGGCCGAGGTCAAAACATTGGTAAACCAGCCATAAACAGCGATACCCGGCCCACCTGGTACCCAGCTGAAAACCAGAATCTCATTCAGTTTAACTGGAAAGAAAAATCGCTGGGTCCCAGAGCTGAACTTAATTTTCATCTCTACCTCAATCCTAACTTCCTGGAAACCCGAGCTGACCGAATCCAAAACTCTTTGAAAACCCAGGAAAGTTTTGCCCGTACAGAGAGCACCGACTACGGAGCCCAGCTGGCTCTGGAATACAAAATCCGGCCAGAACTCAGACTGACCACCGGCGCTGACCTTTACGGTCGCGGCCGCAGTCAGGCTTTCAACCGGTACATAAATTTCAACAGTTCCGGCCAGGTTGTGGAAATAATAGATGAATACCCTTATCGTCAGGGTATAAGAACAGACGCCGGTCTGTTCCTGGCCCTTGACTATCAGGGGATTAAAAATCTAGACCTGACCGGAGGCTTGAGGCTGGATTTCCTGCGCTCCAGGGCTGAGACTGGTGGCCAGACCCTTAGCACCAGGAATGAAGCTTTAACCGGTTTTATCGCTGCTTCCTACGAACTCTTCCCTTCTGTTTCTCTGTTCGCTAATTATTCGCGGGCCTACCGGACTCCTGACCTGAATGAAAAATTCTACACCGGAATAACTGGTCGCGGTTACATCATCGCCAATCCTGACCTGAAGAATGAATCCAGTCAGAACCTGGATGCCGGAGTAAAAGTCATCAGTCGTCGCCTGTTCGTCGGGCTTTATGGTTTTGCATACAACATAGATAATCTGGTTGAAAGGTATAAAATAGGAACTCAACTTTATACCTATGAAAATGTAGACCGTGGCCAGATCCGCGGGATGGAGCTTGAGCTGGAATACTTTCCTTTCACCCGCTTCTGTCTTTTTGGAAATTTTTACCTCTACGAAGGAAAGAGCCGAATAACCGAAGAGCCTCTTAACGATATCCCACCACTTAGGTTGATTCTTGGAAGCCGGGTGTGGTTCAACCGCCTCAGCCTGGAAGTTAATGGCCTGCTTCAATCTGAAAAAGAAAACCCGGGCCCGGCTGAAATTGCCATTCCCGGTTACGGGCTCTTAAACTTCAGAGCCACCTACAATCTTAACTCTTCACTGAAAATTCACCTGCGGGTCAACAACCTGCTCAACAAGTTATATCTGGCCCGACCTGACCCGGACTCCAGAGAAGAACCCGGACGGAATTTCCAGTTAGGATTGAGCTTTTCCTACTGAAAGCGAATAGTCCAATAGTCCAAAATAAAATTTCTGGAGTGTCGCCTCAAAAATGGGTTAAGGGCAGAAGCCAGAAGCTATTCCTTTGCCAGCCTGGAGCCAAAAAACCAAAACATCACCTTGAAAAGCAGAAAATTATTGAACCTCACCCTCCTACTTCAGGAAATTTTCCAGAAAATTCTATTCCCAAATCGCTATCAAAGCGTAAACCTTATTCCCCCGTGCAAAACACCTTTGTAGCCGCCTCCAAGCTCACCAAAAAAGGCTATCCTGTCTCCAACCCTGAAACCTATAGCTGTTACCTGAAAAGCCGGCAGAAGAGTTAAGGACTGTTCGGTTTCTGAATAAGTATATTTTCCTTTTCTGAGGGTCAAGCCAACTCCAACTCCCGAATAAAGACAGAAGTTCTTTCGGTTGATATAGCGAAAATCGGCCTCCAGAGCCCCGGTGTAATAATTTTCGGTATAAGTTCCAACCGGAACCCCATTCATGGCCAGATTTCCACGGGCTCTGTCTACCGCCATGGTAAACCCGAAACCCAATCTGGATTTGCCAGAATGTTTGTAGGTCAGAACCAGAGCCCCGGGATATTCATTATCAACTTTGGCTGCTTTTCCGATGGTAATCGTGATAAGAAGAACGTTGGTCAGAATATCAACAATCTGGCTGGAGGTTACAGTTCCGTAAGCAACTGAAAACTCATTTCTTGGCGATTGGGCGTAGGTCTGGCCACATGTGAAGAACAGCAGGCCCAAAATGAAAAATGAGACCAGAAGCCTTGAAGATCTCGGTAGCATTATTTCCCTCCTTATCCTGAAGATTTTTTTATTTTTACATAGACACCCAAAAAAAACAACCTTTAATCTTAAATATTCATTTTCATTATAATACGCAATTTCCTCATAATATTTTTTTCTCTTAGAGTAGATATCCTGTCCTAACCTGAAAGAATTTTTTATTTGACACCTTTATCCTAAATCCTTAAAGTAAAATCAGATAGCGGGAACGGAAAAATACCAAGAGGCCTGAATGAAAAGGAAAAAAATCCTTCTGGTAGAAGATGATTCCATCATTGCCCTGATGGAGTCAGAGCTTCTCCAGAGCGGTGGTTACGAAGTTCTGGTCGCTCATACTGGAGAAAAAGCCCTGGAAATTTTTCGGTCGGACCCAGGAATCGATCTGGTACTGATGGACATTGACCTTGGCCCGGGAATGGATGGCGGAGAAACAGCCCGGCAGATGCTGGCAGAAAGAGAGGTTCCAGTAGTGTTCATCTCCAGCCACATTGAGCCGGAAATTCTGGCTAAAACCGAAGCCATCACCTCCTACGGCTACATAGTCAAGGGTTCCAGTGAAACCGCTATCTTCGCCTCGCTGAACATGGCCTTTCGCCTTTATGAAGCTCATCAGGAACTGATTAAGAAGAATGTGGAGCTCAAAGCTCTGGCTGATAACCTGAGCGAAACGATTAAGAAGCTCATGGAAACTCAGAGAGAGCTGCTGACCAGAGAGCAGAAATTAAAAGAAACAACCGAACATTTAGAAGCCACTCTTAATTCTTTACCTGACCTTCTCTTTGAGCTGGACCAGGAAGGCACCTATCTCGACCTCAGAGCTCCAAACCCGGAACTTCTGGTCAGACCCAGAGAAGAGCTCCTGGGTCGGCGGGTCAACGAGGTGCTGCCAGAAGACATCTCGGAAGCACTGCTTTTTGCCCTTAAAGAAGCGGCCGAAAAAGGAATTTCAGAGATTAATTATTCTCTTGATTTGCCCTCAGGTCGGCATTATTTTGAAGCCACTATCGCCAGAAAAGGAACTAACCGCCCCGGGCAAAATACTTTTGTGGCTCTGGTGAGGGACATAACCGACAGGATAGAAGCCCAGCTTGCTCAGCAGAAAACAGAAATCCGCTTCTACCGGCTTTTTCAGGCCATGGCTGAAGGAGTGGCCATTCATCGTTTAATTTTTGATCAAAAAGGTCAGCCTATAGACTATGAAATCGTTGAGGTCAATGATTCTTTTACCCGTCATACCGGAATTACCCGAGAGCGCGCACTCGGTCAAAAGGCTTCCGAACTCTACGGAAGTGGGCAGCCTCCCTTCTTTGAGACCTATCTTAAAGCAGTGGAATCAGGGAAAGCTATTAGCTTTGAATCTTTTTTTGAGCCACTTCAACGCTATTTTAAAATCACTGCTTTTCCCATGGGTGAGGACCTCTTCACCACAGTCTTTGAAGACATTACTCAAAGAAAAAAGACTGAAATAGACCTGAAAGAAAGAGAAGAAAGATACAGATTAATTTTTCAGAATACTCCTCTGGGCATTCTCCAGTTCGACCGGAACGGAGTAATAACAGAATGTAATGAGGCTTTTGTCAAAATAATCGGCTCCAGCCGGGAAGCTTTAATAGGCTTTAACATTCTTGAAAGGGTAAAGGACGAAAAAGTCATAGAAGCTGTTAAAGCAGCTCTGGCCGGAAAAGTTGGTTATTATGAAGGTGTCTATAAGTCAGTAACCGCTGACAAATCAACGCCGGCCAGGGGCTTCTTCGCCGGCATCTTTGACGAAAACGGAGAATTCCTAAGCGGCATCGGAACTTTTGAAGACTTTACCGAACGTTACCAGACAGAAAAAGCTCTGCAGCAGTCGGAAGCAATCCTGGAAGCGATGTTTGAAGGGTCAGCCCATTCATTCATCTTTCTGGACCCAGAAGGGAAAATAATGAAATTTAACCGGATTGCCCAGAAAAGAATGGTCAGCCTTATCGGTCAGAGCCTGAAAATAGGCCAACCGCTGGTTGAGCTAATCCCTGAAACTTTCAATCCTGGCTTTAGTAGAAATTTCATGAGAGCAGTTTCAGGTGAGCTGGTTCAGGTTGAAAGAGAGATTACCACTCTTTCTGGAGAAAAAGTCTGGTATGAATTTTATCTGACCCCCATCTTTTCTGAAACTCAGAGCCTGCTGGGAGTGTTTTTAATGGCTCAGAATGTAACTGCCAGGAAAAAAGCCGAGGAAGCTCTCCGGGAAAGCGAGGAAAGATTCAGGACTATCTTTGAAGGTTCTGGGGCTATCATGCTGGTTATCGACCCTCAATCCGGAAACATTTATGACGCCAACTACCGGGCTGAAGAATTTTATGGCTACCCCCGGGAAAAGCTTCGTCAGATGAACATCAAGGAAATAAACACTCTACCAGCTGAAGAAGTTGAACGCCGGATGGCAGAAGCCCGAGAAAGAAGACAAAATCATTTTATTTTTTCTCACCGGCTGGCTTCAGGAGAAACAAGAGAAGTTGAAGTTTATTCTCATCCTATTCGGTTCGGGGAAAAAAATTTTCTGCTCTCAGTAATAATCGATATTACCGAGCGCCTGAATATGGAAAAAGAACTTCAAAGAACAGTGAAGGAAAAAATTGCCATTCTTCAGGAGTTGCAGCACAGAGTTAAAAATACTTTTGCTCTGATAAACTCAATCATCAACCTGGAACTCACCCGAATCGCTGAAAAAGAGATCCGGGCTCCTCTGGAAAGTTTGAAGGCCCGTCTTCTGACAATCTCCCGGGTATACGACCAGCTCTCCATGAGGGAAAGATACCAGGGAATCGGGCTAGACCGGTTTTTAAGAGACATCTTCGAGGCAATAACCCGGGCCTATGCTGGCTCCGGTCCCGAAATAGACCTTAAACTCGAACTTGAGCCTTTAACCCTGGATGTCAGAAGAGCTCTGCCCATCGGTCTGATAGCGACTGAAATCCTGACTAATGCACTAAAACACGCTTTTGAAGGAAGAGAGAAAGGCCTTATCAGCGTTCAATTAAAGAAAACAGTCAGTCAGATTCTTTTACAAATTTCTGATAATGGCCTCGGTTTGCCTGAGGGCTGGCTGACCGGGACCTCAACCGGTCTCGGACAGGTAATAATCAAAACCTTGGCCGATCAGCTGGAAGCCAGTCTGGAGGTAGAAAGCCAGCCAGAGATTGGAACTCTTTTTCGGCTCATATTACCCCTCTCCTCAGAAAAAGTATCTTAAGGACTCCAGACTGACCTTCACTCCTTACCCTGATGATTACGGATTTTAATCACTTACAGGTTTTATCAAGAAATATTTATTTAAGAAGGCCAGAGCCGGCCAGCTTTCTTAAAAATCTCAGAGCCTGGTCACAACGCCTGAAGACCGGCAGACCATTCTTCTCCAGGTACTCGCAGAATGGGTCATACAGCATACCGGCATCCACGTTTACCAATACCGGCTTGATTGTTTTTTGAAACAGTTGAATCAACCTGGTGGCTATGTTGCTATTTTCATAAAGATTTTCGCCATGACTCTCACCCGGGGGAAGAGTCTGTAAGGCAGGGGTCATCGGCACACAGGAAACCACCACTGCATCCACCAGCAGCTCTTCCAGTATAGCTTCCACACAGCCGCAGAAGGTGGCATCATCAGCCATCGGGGTTACATCCAGGGGGTTATGAACATCCTGCAACCGTTCAATGCCTAAAGGTTGAAGAACCTTTAAAAGCCGGGTGGTGGTTTCTTCCGAAAATTGTGGGAGACTCAGCTCTCCGTCATCTCCTTTCAGGTTATCTGCCATAATCACCGATTCAAAGCCAGCGTTGCTTACCAGACCGACCCGATTTCCACCAAGTTTTTTCCCGTCAAAAAGAATTAAAGCCCGAATAAAATTCTCAAAATCATCGATGGTTTCAGCCGTTATCACACCAGCCTGGTTCAAAAGATTTTTCCCGACCGCGTAATCGCCAGCCACTGAGGCAGTATGACTGGCTGTAGCCTGGCGTCCTTCTGGGCTGCGGCCTGATTTGTAGACCACAACTTTTTTCCCGGCCCGCACGGCTGCTCTGGCAGCCTGGAGAAATCTCCAGCCGTCAGCCGGTTTAAAGCCTTCAGCATAGACCGCAATCACTCTAACCTCCGGACGATCCTTCAAATAACTGAGATAGTCGCCTATAGTCAGGTCAAGCTGGTTACCCACGGAAATGGCGTAAACCGGCTCAAAGCGAGCCTGATTGCTCATCCGGCTGAGCATGAAAGCCCCACTCTGGCTGATGAGAGCCAGTCCGGCTTTTATCCCGGAAGGCCTCTGGAATTTGTATTCCGGAATAAAGGTGCTGTCGTATTTTCCGGGAACTGAAATTATTCCAAGACAGTTTCCACCATTAACCACCGGAGCCAGCTTCTTCTGTTGCCTTCTCTGTTGAAGGAGCTTTCGGAGGTCATCCTCAAGGCTCTGAGTTCCAGATTTTTCTCCAAGTCCTCCAGCAATGATTATTACCGAACGAGCTTTTTCCAGCTCCACCAGGTCTTTCATAACCGGATAAACCTGGTCTGCCCCAAGCGTAAGGATAAAAAGGTCCACTGTTTCAGGTAAATTAGCCACTGCCGGAAAACACTGGCAGCCTTCGATGCTTTGGATGCCAGGCTTGATTACATAAATCTTGTCTTTCGGAAAGCCATTTTTAATTATATTGTTAAGGATGATATGCCCGACATTCATTTTCTCTGAAACCCCGATTATTCCGATACTCTGAGGTTCCAGAATCCTGCTCACCTGTTCCACTGGTCTTTTTTCAGTTTCCAGCTTCCGACGGGAAAAGCGGCCCAGACCATCAAGCGGCAGCAACCGACCATCCCTTATCACCAGCGGGTTGGCTTCCAGCTCTTCAAAAGTCCAGACCGATTTCCGGTTGAAGGGAGAAAAATCAGCCGCTATCTTCTGAAAGCACCTGACCGCATCCAGTATCTGGCCTGGCTTCACCAGAGCTCTTCTTCCCCGGAAATCTCTGGCAATTTTTCCGTAAACAGCCAGGGGTTCAAGAGCTTTTTCAACCAGCTTTCTATCCACATCCTCTGCAGCCAGGATAGCCAGGTTTCGACCCTCCCTTAGATGAGCATTCAAGTACTCAACATCCAGTCCACCGCTACCAAAGGTTATTACCGGGCCAAAATCTTCGGAAACTCTGAGACCCAGAAGCAGCTCTGAACCAAAGCCAATCTGTTGATAACTGACCAGCTCTGCTATCAGAAAACCAGAAATTGATTCAGCTATTTCCGAAGGTTTAACCTTTCCTTTTCCGAAAATCCGGCTGTATTTCTCCGGAATTTCCACCATCATCTGGTCAACAGTTTTCCGGACTTCTGGAACCGAAGCCTTAACCATCACCACTCCCCCCACCTCGGACTTATGCTGAATGAGAGGTGAGACTACCTTGACCACCACTTTCTCGGTTCCCAATTTCTTAAGGCGGGCAGCATCCGGTTTCTGACCGCGGGGCAAGAAAAAATGTTTTGGTACCAGAAATCCGTAAGCCCGGAGCAGGGCATAAACTTCAGGTTCTGAGAGAAACAGGCGACCGGACTTTTCGGCTTTTTCCAGAATCAAGCAGGCTGTCTTAAAGCTCCTATCGTTCATTTTTCCCCCAAATTTATCATCATTTCTGAAGAGCTTCTGACCGGTTAGCTACCGGCTATGGCTGCCTGACGTCCTAAGTCAAAGGCTTTAAGGTTAGACTCAATAATCTGAGGCCCTCTTTTTTCAAAAAGAACTTTTATGTACTTCTTCAGGTTCTCTTCCTTTAATGGGAGGTAAACCGAAGCTGCTCCCAGCATGACCATGTTTTGAGCTCTGACGCTTCCGGCTTCCCTGGCCAGCTTTTCAGAATCTATTAACACCTGGACCGGAGCCTTTTTTATTTCCTCAAAAACTTTCTCGAGGGGTGGATAGTCAGGTATGTTGAGGTAAGGGGTGGCGCTGGAAATGACAACTCCCCGGGGCTTCAGGTATTCAAAATAGCGCAGGGTCTCAAGAGGCTCAACGCTTAGAATCATATCGGCTTCACCCTTCGGGATTAAGTCGCTATAAATATGAGAGTCCGAGAGACGGAGATGGGACTGAACAGCACCCCCCCGCTGAGACATCCCATGCACCTCAGCCTGTTTGAAAAACAGCCCATCTTCCAGAGCTGCATTATCAATGACAAAAGCAATGGACAGAATACCCTGACCGCCAACTCCGGCCAGAATGATGTCGTATTTCATTTCTAACTCCTTTTCTTCTCACCCACAATCTGGATGCATTCTCTTCTGGCTACGATGACAGAAAGACCATGATAAGCCAGCTCTTCTCTAATCAGGCCGATGTTCTGCTGGTGATATTTGGGTAATGGAGTGATTATCTTAAAGTGGTTTTTATCAACTCCCAGTCCTTCTATCAGCCGGTCAAGCGCCTGACCTGTCCCGAAACTCGGTTGAGTGCCGGTCATGGCCACTGTCCCGTTATCAAGAATTATAACTGTCATATCAGTCCCGGATTGAACCGCATCCAGAAGTGGAGTGATGCCGGAATGAGCAAAGGTGGAATCCCCGATAACAGCTATGGAAGGATAGATACCGGCTTCAGCCCCACCCTTGGCCATGGAAACACTGGCACCCATACAGACGCAGGTCTGAATAGAATTGTAGGGTGGTAGGGCTCCAAGAGTGTAGCAGCCTATATCAGAAAAAACGGCCGCTCCAGGGAAATCCTTTAAAGCTTCGTTTAAGGCTTTGAAAGTATCAGCATGAGGGCATCCCACACAGAGCTGGGGTGGTCTGGCGGCCAGCTGGAAACCTTCTATTTTCAATCCAGTCTTTTCCGGCAACCCCAGAGCTCTGGCTACCAGATCTGGGGTCAGCTCACCAGAAGAAGGCAGACTGCCGTCAAGTTTACCGCGAATTATCTTTCCAGGAATACCAACCATTCCGCGGAGGAATCTTTCAATGAAAGGATAACCTTCCTCTATTACCAGGATTTCTTCCACCTCGTCAACCAGCTTTCTCAGTTTGTTTTCAGGAAACGGATAAACCGAAATCTTAAGGTAAGATGGCTGGTCGGGCAAAGCCGGAACCACTTCCTTGAAGTAGTTGTAGGCAATTCCCGAGACTACCACGCCCAAACGGCTTCTAGCTGGGTTTAAGTTCAGTTCGTTGTAATGACAGTTCTCAGAGTATTCCAGGAGTTCTTTCTGACGTTCAAGAAGAAGGCGGAAACGTCGACGAGCGTTGGTGGGCAGCAGAGTCCAGTCCTGCCAGTTTCCTAACTCAAGCCGCTGGTTCGGCTCTCTCGGTCCTCTTGGCTGAACAGAAGAACGGCTGTGAGCCAGTCGGGTAACTAACCGGACCAGAACAGGGAGATCAAAACGCTCTGATAGATCGAAAGCTTCTCTGGTCATGTCGTAAGCTTCCTGGTGGCTGGTTGGTTCAAAACAGAGAATTCGGGCAAAATCGGCATAATAACGGCTGTCCTGCTCGTCCTGAGAAGAATGCATGCCAGGGTCATCTGCCACTACCACCACCAGACCACCGTTGGCTCCAGTAATGGCCGAGTTAATAAAGGGATCGGCAGCCACATTCAATCCGACATGTTTGAATGAAACGAGAGCCCTCTTACCGGCAAAGGACACCCCCAGAGCTTCTTCGCAGGCGACTTTTTCGTTTACGCACCATCTTGCCGTGAATTTTTTCCCGCCTTCAGATATTTTTATCAAATACTCCATTATTTCAGAAGCCGGAGTCCCGGGGTAAGAATAAGCAGCCGTCAGTCCAGCATGAACCGCAGCCAGGGCAACGGCTTCATCTCCAAGAAGTACAATTTTTTCCATGGGCTGTTCCTTTACCTGTGAATTATATCTAAACAGGAAAATTATTAGTTTTAAGCATACAATTTAACCGACAGAGCTGTCAAGAAAAGATTTGCTTAAATAATACAATTCCTATAAAATTATGATAGATTCGGTGATTGTTCTTCGAGATCATCGAAGGAGAAATAAAAAAGGAGGCCTGGATGTTCAGAATCTCAACCAAAGGTCGGTATGGAACCAGATTGATGCTCAACCTGGCTCTCCACTACCAAAATGGGACAAAAGCCCGTTCCCTGAAAGAAGTTTCCGAAGAAGAGGGAATTTCCATTCGCTACTTAGAGCAGATTATCATCCCGCTTAGAGTAAACCGGCTGGTGAAAAGCGTCCGGGGAGCTGGTGGTGGCTATACCCTGGCCAGAGTTCCATCAGCCATTAAGCTGAGTGAGGTGCTGCAATCAGTTGAAGGTAATTGCTGTTTGGTAGAATGTGTGGAAGACGAGAGTTATTGCCCTCGAACACCCCATTGTCCGGCTCACGAAATCTGGAAGGAAGGAACCAGGGTTATGAAGGCTTACTTTGATTCAGTCAGCCTGCAAGATCTGGTTAAAATCGCTGAGAAAAAGAGCAGGCGAAAAGCCCGGGCTCAAAAGAGTTGACTAAAATAGTTTAACAGGTGTTATGAGAAGCACTTTCGGGTTTCTATCATCCCTGCGTTTAACCATTTTTCTGCTAATAGCCATAATAATCCTGGCAATCATTGGAACGCTTATTCCCCAGGGGCAGGATATAGATTTTTACCGCCATCAATTTCCTCATCTTTCGTCTCTGATAATATCCTTGAAATTGAATCATTTGTACCGCTCACCACTCTTTTTAAGCTTGGTTTTTCTTTTTCTGCTAAATCTTCTTTTCTGTACTCTGAAAAACCTGCCTCTTAGATTCCGACGGCTTAAGAATTCAGTTGATTTCACTTCTGAGGACGGGAGCCTTGCTGGCGACCGGCACCTGACTGTCCGGCTGGCTGAAAAGCTGGAAAAGACACCAGAGAAGCTCAGGACCGAGCTGAAAAAAAGGCGCTACCAGGTCAAAATAATTCAAAAAGCAGACCAGAAGCTTCTTCTGGCCAGAAAGGGGATGGTCGGTCTTTTCGGTCCAGAGCTGGTTCATTTGGGACTTTTAGTCATCATACTGGGAGGTCTGGCTTCCGCTCTTTTTAGTGAAAGGATTACTCTGGCTCTTTTAGAGGGGCAGAGTGAAGAAATAATGGGCAAGAACTTCCGCCTGAGACTTGATAAATTTATCACTGAATTCTATCCGGACGGCTCGGTCAAAGACTGGAAAAGTCTGGTTTCAATAATAGAGAACGACCAGGTTCAGCTTCAAAAAGCCATCGAAGTTAACCATCCTTTAAGATACCGGGGCCTGGGTTTTTATCAGACCTCCTACGGCTACGATTGGGATCGCTGCCGGCTGAGTCTGGAGTTGAAATTTTCCGAGCAGGACCGAAAAAGAGTTGAGCTCAGCCCTGGTGAGCGCCTCTTACTTGACCACAACCTCGCAGTCGTGGTTTCCAGTTTTATCCCTGATTTTCAAATAGATCAGCTGGGCCGGGCTTTCAGCCGTTCAGCCGAGCCTCGTAATCCCGCTGCTCTGGTTGAGGTCAATCAGGGAGGTCAACAGGTTTTTTTTGGGTGGATTTTTTATCATTACCCGGAGCAGAGCTATTTTCACCGAAAGACCCCCTTGATTCTGGAGATCCGGCTTCTGTCCTTTACCGCACCGCAATTTTCAGTTCTGGAAGCAAGTTCTGACCCGGGAACTAACCTGGTCTGGATTGGTTCTTTTTTCTTACTTTTGGGACTTATGGGTTCATTCTACCTGCCCTACCGCGAATTGAAAATAATAATCCGGCAGCCAAACCCTCCTCTGACTATTTTCTATGCAAGAAAAAATCGGCAAAGTTTTCTGGAAGAAATTGAAAGAATTATTTTATAATCCTTTAAGACAGGGTATAGAAAGATGAGTGAATTTACCCTACTGGCTCTGGCCTTTATAATTTATCTCCTAGTTACTATTCTGGGTTTTCTGGCCTACCTGGGAGGAAAAAAAAGACTTCAAAAAACCAGCTACTTTCTATCGCTTGCCGGCCTTGTCCTCCATTCTGCTTCCATTCTGTACAGAACCATTCAAAGCGGGCAGGCTCCTTTCACCAGCATGTACGAATCGGTCAATTTCTTAGCCTGGAGTTGTGTGCTGGCGGTGATAATCTTTGAGCGGCTCTTTAAGCTGGAAAAAGCCGGTCCTTACCTCTGGCTGATTATAGTGGCTTTGATGGCTCTGGCTTCTTCTCCTGCTTTACCCAAAGAAGTCTCCCCTCTCGTCCCCGCCCTGCAAAGTTACTGGCTGTGGCTTCATGTCTCCATAACCCTGATTGGAGAAGCCTTTCTGGCAGTTGCTTTTGTGGCCAGTCTGCTCTACCTGTTCAGCCGCGAAAAAGGCCCGGACGACCGACAGGCTCAAATCAGAAAGGAAAAACTGGATCTGCTGGCCTATCGAGCAGTGGCCATAGGCTTCCCGCTTTTCACTTTAGGAGCTCTGGTTTTTGGCATGATCTGGGCGAACCAGGCCTGGGGTCGCTACTGGGGCTGGGACCCTAAAGAAGTCTGGTCGCTCATTACCTGGCTGTTCTATGCACTTTACCTTCACACCCGGCTGGTTATGGGCTGGAAGGGCAAAAAATCGGCCCTGATTGCCGTGCTTGGTTTCCTTTCAGCTCTTTTCACCTTTTTTGGAGTTAATTATTTGCTCAGCGGACTGCACAGTTATGTTTAAATTAAATCAGGAAACAGTCGACCCCTTCCACCTTTTCTCAGCCAATTCGGTTTAGAGCTAAAATCACAATAATTCCTGAACCAAAAGAAATTCAAAGATCTGCTTGAAATTAACCCTGATCTTTAATTCCCAGAAAAAGGCAGCTTAAATCACTTATCACAAATTAAACAGTTACAGACAAAAAATCCACTTACCTACTTGCTCATCCAGGTTTTAAGCCTTCGGCTTTTTATCTTCTTTATTCTGAAAAGTCTTTGGAGCCTAACTGCTGACCAGAGTTCGTTCGGCTGCCTCAATGGTGTTCAGCAGAAGCATGGTCACGGTCATCGGACCGACACCCCCAGGAACAGGGGTAATGGCCTCAGCTTTCTCTTTGATGGCTTCAAAATCGCAGTCACCAACCAGCCTGAAACCTTTGGGCGAAGTGGGGTCCTCTACCCGGTTAACTCCGACATCAATCACCACACAGCCCTCTCTGACCATATCAGCTGTGATAGCCCTGGGAGCTCCCATGGCTGCCACCAGGATGTCAGCCTGCAGGGTAAACTTTTTCAGGTCAGGGGTGCCGGTGTGGCAAACAGTCACCGTGGCGTTGGCTCCCGGCTTTTTCTGCATCAGTAAAGCTACCAGGGGTTTACCGACAATATTGCTCCGGCCACAGACCACCACATGTTTACCTTCCGGGTTGTAGCCACTTCGAACGAGCATCTGCTGAACACCATACGGAGTACAAGGCAGCGGACAGGGTTCCCCCCTCAGCAGCTTACCAACATTAATTGGATGGAAACCGTCCACATCTTTTTCCGGGGAAATGTAATTGATTACTTTGTCCTGATTAACCCATTTTGGCAGAGGAAGCTGCACCAGTACTCCGTGAAACCTGGGGTCGCGGTTAAGTCGGTCAACTGTTTTCAGGATTTCCTCTTCCGAAGAATCGGCTGGAAGATGTACCGTTTCCTCGAACATTCCTACTTCTTCTGCTCCTTTGGCCTTGGCTGTCACATAGGAAACCGAGGCCGGGTCCTCACCGACCAGAATAACTCCAAGCCCGGGGACCACTCCCTTTTCTTTAAGATTGGCCACCCGAACCTTCAATTCCTCTTTAATAGAAGCGGCCACTTCCTTACCGGAAATAATTCTGGCTGGCATTTAAGCCTCCCTTCTTATATTCATGCTTGATTAAATTAAAAGAATTTATTTCAGAGGTCAAGAAGAATTATAGTTTATCCAGGCTTTTCTGGAGAAGTGGTTTTTCCTGTGAATCAACTATGACAAGATTGTTTTTTTCCTTTTTCGCCTGAAGAAGAGCCCGGTCGGCTTTAGCATAACACTCAAAAAAGCCCCTGAGTTCTGGGCCAAAAATAACACAACCAACAGAAAACGTTACCAGATAGCAAATCCCCTTACTCATATTCTGAAATTCGTTTTTTAATTTAGTGAAAATATTCAGAAGGTCATCCTGAGTTCTGATTTCCGGGAAGAAAAAGCCAAACTCATCCCCACCCAGACGCCCGATGAGATCAACAGAGCGCATCTTGCTCTTTATGCTCTGCCCCAGATTAACTAAGATCTCATCTCCCACCAGATGTCCCAGGTTATCATTTATGGCCTTAAAGCCATCCAGGTCCAGAATACAGAAAGCCGAAAGCGTTTCTATCCGTCCAGGCTGCCCCAAAATGCTTTTGACTTCCTCAATGAAAAAACCACGGTTCATCAATCCGGTCAGGCTGTCAGCTTCAGCTAACTTTTTCATAGACACACCGTGAATAAAATTATCGCGATTCAGCCTTTCCAGATAATAAGCAACCGCCATACCGATGACCGTGGCTGAAATAAGAAAGAAATTATTGTTAATAAAAGCAAAATAAGGAAGAGGGTTTACCACCGCACTGACTATTTCAAAAGCTATGATGAGCAAAAGGCCGTTTAATGAGGCATAAACAAATCTCAGTCCGAGAAAAGTAAAATTGTAGATGATAACCAGGGTCAGCCCCTGAGAATATAGATACTGGGCTGGAGCGGGAATGACAGCCAGCATCGCCAGAATACCAGCCCCAGCTACCAGGATGGCAATTGAACAGACCAGCTGGTAGTAGCGGATAAAATGCCGGCTGTAGGAAAAAATAAAAGCCAGTACCAAAACCGGGTTGACCACGGCAAACCGTATCAGCCAGATCCTGGACCAGAGAGGACCTACGGTAATCGAATCCAGAATGGCGAAAATGGAGTATAGAAAAATTCCCAGGGCTACGGCCCAGCGAAACCTGACCAGACATCTCTGGTGGTAGTTTTCAAGGAACTTTTGCTCCAGCTCTTCACTGGCAAATCTTAAAGTTAAAGGATTCCGGCTAGTTCTGTTCATAATTGGCCACAGCCTCTTCTCTGAAATTCAGCAGATAATTATACCTAAACAAAATTGATAAATCGACGGTTAAAACTAAGCTTCTTCAGGATACTTCCATGGTAGAAAAACTCAGGAGCTTTGGTCTTTCATCTATGGCAGTATCTGGTT
Source organism: uncultured Eubacteriales bacterium (assembly GCA_964422165.1). Lineage (GTDB taxonomy): Bacteria > Acidobacteriota > Aminicenantia > Aminicenantales > Saccharicenantaceae > Saccharicenans. The sequence goes on from CAYQZX010000023.1 coordinate 39,175, forward strand.
TGCTTGATAAATTTAATTGTGCTAAAATTTTTGTGCACTCAACAATAAGGAGAAAGCAATGTCCGGACATTCTAAATGGCATTCTATTAAACACAAAAAGGCCGCCGTTGACGCTAAAAAAGGCAAGCTATTTACCAAGCTCATAAGAGAGATTTCTGTGGCCGCCAGGACTGGCGGTGGAGACCCTGACAAAAACCCTCGCTTGCGTAAAGCCATCGCTGACGCCAAAGCCGTTAATATGCCGGCCGATAACATCAAGAGAGCGATTATGAAGGGCACTGGACAGATAGAGGGTGCCTCTTATGAAGAAGTAGTTTATGAAGGATATGGACCGGGTGGTGTTGCTATTTACATAACCGCTCTGACAGACAACAAAAACCGGACGGTAGCTGAGCTCCGGCATATTTTTTCCAAGTTTGGCGGTCGAATGGGTGAATCAGGCTGCGTGGCCTGGATGTTTAAGAGGCAGGGTTACATAGATGTAGAGAAGTCCAAGGCCGACGAGGAAAAGCTTCTGGAAATCGCCCTGAACGCCGGAGCTGAAGACGTTAAGGACGACGGCAGCAACTTTGAAATAATCACCAGCCCGGAAAATTACGAATCAGTACTTGAAGCCCTCAAACAGAATAATATTGAAATTGCTGCCTCCAACGTCGGTTATTTACCACAGAACTACGTCAAGCTGGAAGGCAGGCAGGCAGAGCAATGTCTTAAACTAATTGAAGAACTGGAAGACCATGACGATGTTCAATCAGTTTCAGCTAACTTTGACATTGAAGAAGAAGAAATTGCCAAATACTCAGCTGCCAGTTAAGAGAATGGCCTGATAAATGAGGGTGCTCGGTATCGACCCCAGCCTTCAATCAACAGGTTTCGGTATTGTCGAAAATCAGGGTGAAAATATTCAGGCTCTGGTCTACGGGCTGATAAAACCTGAAAAGAAGGTCCCCTTCCCTCAGAGATTGAACGAAATCAGAACCGAACTGGAAACCATTATCGACCGTTTTCTGCCTGATGAGGTGGCTATTGAAAATCCTTTCTACGCCAGAAATGTCCGAACAGCCATTTCTTTAGGTCAGGTTCGCGGGGCAATCCTGGTAGCGCTGGCTTCCAGAAATCTGCCACTTTACGAGTACTCTGCTCTGGAGATTAAAAAAGCTGTCACCGGATATGGGCAGGCAGAAAAAGACCAGGTACAGCGGATGGTTAAAATTTTGCTGGCTCTGGAAGATGACCGGATGCCACTCGACTCCTCTGACGCTCTGGCCGCAGCCATCTGTCATCTGAATCACCGAAGACTCCAGCTTGATCTCAATGACAGCCAACCAGAAGAGGAATCATGATTGCTTATATTAAAGGCAAAATTCTCCATAAGAAACCAGGGGAAGTAGTGGTGGAAACCGGAGGCGTTGGTTATTCCATTTTCATTCCGCTCTCCACCTATTTCAAACTCGGTGAGGTCGGTTCCTCGGTTGAACTTCAGGTACATACTCAGCTGACCGATGATTCCCTTCTACTCTATGGGTTCCTTACCCCGGAGGAAAAAAATCTATTTATGAAGTTGATAACTGTTTCTGGAATCGGCCCCAAAATGGCTCTCAATATCCTGTCAGGTATAGGTCCGGCAGAGCTGGAAGAAGCAGTCAGAGAAACGAATGTCACTCGTCTGTCGATGATTCCCGGTATCGGTAAAAAAACTGCCCTCCGGGTGATAATGGAGCTGGCTGACCGACTGGATAAAAAAGAAAAGGTTCTGACCCGCCAGGAGTCCAGAGAAAGAGAGGACTTGATATCAGCTCTGGTCAATCTGGGTTTCCGCCGCCGAGAATCGGAGCAAGTGGTGGATCTGACGATCAGTGCACTGGGATCCCAGGCTGGTTTTGACCTGCTGCTCCGGGAATGTCTGAAAAGAATGTCTAGAATATAATCATATAATCTATGATAAACTCAGAGTGACGAAGGTATAAGATGCCAGCCATCCTGACGCCGGTCAAAACCCGGGATGACATACTGTTCGAAGATAGTCTCAGACCCCAGAAATTTGAAGACTTCATCGGTCAGGAAACTATCAAGACCAACCTGAAAATATTCATCCAGGCTGCCCGCCAGAGAAACGAACACCTGGACCACGTTCTGCTCTATGGTCCCCCCGGTCTGGGCAAAACCAGCCTGGCTTACCTGATTGCCAGGGAGCTGGGGGTGAGTCTCAAACCGACTTCCGGGCCAGTCATAGAAAAGGCCGGTGACCTGTCAGCCATCCTGACCAGTCTCCAGGACAAGGAAGTCCTGTTCATAGATGAAATTCACCGGCTGCATCCTTCGCTGGAAGAACTTCTCTACTCGGCCATGGAAGACTTCAGTCTGGATGTTATAATCGGTCAGGGACCTGGAGCCCGGAGTCACAGACTCAAGATAAAAAGATTCACCCTGGTCGGAGCCACAACCAGGGCCGGCCGTATAACTGCTCCACTCCGAAGCCGCTTCGGCATAGTCCACCGGCTTGACTATTACCAGATTGAAGACCTAAAAAAAATCATACTCCGTTCGGCAAAAATCCTCGGCCTAAGGGTGGAAGAAAGCGGAGCGGAAGAAATAGCCAGACGTGCCCGTGGCACTCCCAGAATTGCCAACCGGCTTCTTAGGAGAGTACGGGATTTCGCCGAAGTTAAGGGCGACGGCCGAATCGACGGAAAAATCGCCCGCCGAGCTCTCGACCAAATGGAAGTGGACACCCTGGGACTGGACGACGTTGACCGCAAAATTCTGCTAACTATAATGGAGAACTTTAGTGGAGGACCAGTAGGGATAAATACTCTCGCAGCCGCGATAGACGAAGACAAAGAAACCATAGAATCAATTTACGAGCCTTACTTAATGCGGGTGGGCTTCCTGGAAAGAACTCTGAGGGGAAGAAAGGTTACCTCCAGGGCCTACGAACATCTCGGTATCAAA
>CAYQZX010000024.1:0-5474 GCA_964422165.1 uncultured Eubacteriales bacterium
CCACAGCTTCCTTCGGTATAGCCGTGAAATCTCCGGATATCCAGACCGAATCCAGCAGCCGGCCTCTGGTACAGGCGGTGAGCCGGATCAGGCCTCCTGGCGCTTTGTAATCAATCTCCTGGACATGAACATCTTCATGAATCTTAACTGCCGGACGCCGCAGGGGTCCTTTCTGGAAAATCCAGTCTGGGCTCTGAAATAGCCGGTCCAGCCTTTCTGCTTCAGTTAGTTCAGCTTCATTCATCTTGCCTTCTCTAATTTCACCCCCCAGCAGCTCAGAGACCTGCTGGAGATACATATCTTTAACTCGCTCTCTTTCCGGCGCTTCGCCCAGCAGCTCCTTCATCGTGGTCATGTACTGTTCCAGGCTCTGGAAGACTTTGTCGCGCATTTTTTCTGACGGTACTCGCAGCACCCGGGACATGGTTTTTTTATCAAAATCAAACATGAAGCTACCGACCAGCACTTCAGCCTGACCTATTCTGGCGGCCCCGGTTCCGCCTATTTTCTTTCCAGCTACGTGAATGTCGTTTATCGGCCGGAAGGAAGCTTCGATGCCCAAAAGCCGGTATGTTCTGATTATGGGCTCAACGTAAAACCTGAACTTTTCTTCCAGCGACTGGGGTAAACTTTCCGGATGAAATATCCACTGCACGAAAAGCTGATGGCGGTCCAGATAAACTGCTCCGCCCCCGACTTCTCTCCGGTATACCGGCAATCCCACCTGCCGGCAGTACTCTAAATCAACCTCCCGTTCTACCTCCTGGTGAAAACCAACACAGACGTAGGGAGTTTTCGGGCTCACCAGGATGATGGTGTCCGGTGTTTCCGGCCCAAAAGCATAACCTACCGCATGGTAACAGGTCTGAGACCTGAGCGGCGACACTTCTCCCAGGTCTATTAACCTGATGACTTTCTTTTTTTCACCCATTTTCCTTTTACCCTGTTTTTTTCAGTTTATTCTTTTCGCAGTTTTAAATTTTTTTCTTCTTTATTTCTCCAAGCCACGATTCCAGAACTTCCGCTGCTCTTTTAGCCATTTTCTGCACAGAATTATTCACCTTCCGACTGAGCCTAATTCCGGCCTTGATATCTGCGGGCTGGGCGCCGATTAAATACACATTTTCCGGGTATTTCCCTCTAACTTTAGCCACAGCCAGCACTTCTTGAAAACCAAGCTGATGCCAGGAAATTCGGCCGTGGTAGAAAAGCTCAATTTCATCCTTAGCATATTCCCTCACTTCGCCCGGTTGCGCTCCAATGTCCACTGCATCCAGTACCAGCAGGTGGCTGGCTCGTTCCACATAAGGAAGCAAATCCATCCCCAGCACTCCGCCGTCCACCAGCTCCACCTGAGATTTTATGGCTTCTGGCAGAATTTTCTCTAGTTCCTTCAGGGCATAGACTCCCGCTCCCTCATCCCGATTCAGGATGTTTCCCAGCCCCAGAGCGAGTATTCTTTTGGGCATCTAATAAATTTAATTTTATTTTTATGACCCTTGAACTGTTATCTAAAGGCTGTTAGCTCAGCGTACCACCAGGTTGAAACCGGTGCCAGCTTCTCCTACCTTCTTGCCTCTGGGGTCTATGATGTGGACGGCGCAGGCCAGGCATGGGTCAAACGAATGTATGGTCCGTAGAATTTCCAGCGGTTGTCCTGGGTCAGCCAGCCTGGTGCCTACCAGCGAAGCCTCATAAGCTCCGGGCTGGTTCTTGTGGTCCCGCGGCGAAGCATTCCAGGTGGTTGGTACCACAACCTGGTAATTCTTAATTTTTTTGTTTTCAATTATCACCCAGTGTCCCAGAGCTCCACGCGGTGCTTCAGTATAACCAAAGCCCAGGGCTTTTTTCGGCCAGGTCCGCGGGTTCCACTTTTCATCATTGAAAGTGTCTGTATTCCCGGCTTTAATTTCGGCTATCAGTTCATCATAGAATTTCTGCAGCAGGTCAACGATAACCTTGGTCTCAATAGCTCGGGCCGCCGTTCTTCCCAGGGTGGAAAACACCGCGCTCACTGGTGCTTTTAATTTTTCCAGCACCAGGTTGACCAGCTCTATCGTCTGTTTGTGCCCCGCGGCGTAGAGGACCAACACTCTGGCCAGCGGTCCGACTTCCATCGGCAGTTCATTCCAGCGCGGAGATTTCAGCCAGCTGTATTTGCCCTCAATGTTGAGATATTCATATGGCGGTTTGGGGCCGGTGTAGTTGAAGACCGTCTCTCCCTCCCACGGGAAAAGACCTGCTTCATCGCCCTGGCTGTACTTATACCAGCTGTGGGTGACGAACTCTTTCATCTTCTGGGCGTCTCTGGGGTCGGGCACAATCACGTTTTTCAGGTCGCGGTTAATGATAGCCCCGCGCGGGAAAATCAGCTTGTCAATTTCGTTGAGCTGCCCTTCCGGGAATTCACCCCAGACCAGGAAATTGCCCAGCCCTTCGCCAAGGCTGGCATATTCCAGGTAGTAGGGAGCGATGGCCAGGAGGTCGGGCAGGTAAACCTGTTCTACAAAATCTTTCATCCGCTTAATGGAATCAGCAATCACCGCCAGCTTTTCAGCATTGAGAGCTTGGTCGGAATTCATGTCAATCGGCAGCGGTTCCCCGCCCACCACGAAATTCGGGTGGGGATTCTTTCCGCCAAAGATGGTATGAATCTTGGTCACCTGCGACTGCCAGTCCAGGCACTCCAGATAATGAGCCACACCCAGCAGGTTAATTTCAGGCGGCAGCTTGTAGGCCGGATGTCCCCAGTAGCCGTTGCTGAAAAGCGACAGCTGCCCGCTGTCCACGATGGCTTTAACTTTTTTCTGCACTTCAGCAAAATAGGCCGGCGAGGAATTGGGCCAGCCGGAGATGCTCTGCTGTATTTCAGAAACTTTTTTGGGGTCAGCTTTCAGGGCGCTGACCACATCCACAAAATCCAGCGCGTGGAGTATGTAGAAATGCATCACGTGATCATGGATAAACTGCTGGGCCACAATCATATTGCGCATAAGATTAGCCGCTTTGGGAAGGTTGATGCCCAGGGCATCTTCCACTGCCCGGATGGAAGCTATGGCGTGAACCGTGGTGCACACGCCGCAGATTCTCTGGGCAAAGGCCCAGGCGTCGCGCGGGTCGCGCTTTTTCAAGATGTTTTCAATGCCGCGCACCATAGTGCCGGCTGAGTAAGCTTCGGTAATGGTGTTATTCCCATCCAGGGTCGCTTCAATTCTTAAGTGCCCTTCTATCCTGGTAATTGGGTCAATGACGATTCTGTTAGCCATCTTTTACCTCCTTGGCCTTACTGGTTACGAAGCCATTCCAGGGCTTCCTGCTCGGTCTTAAAACAGCGGACTTCATTGGCGTAGTAGCTCCTGTCTATTTCCAGTATTTTGGGGTCTATGTCAGTTCCAAAGATAGCGGCCGTGGGCATTATCGGCCGCAGGTGTTTGATGTGGCGCAGGCATTCTGAAGGGTCTGAGCCGCTGAGGTCTATCAGTAACTTGCCCGAGTATTCTCTGAAAAAGACAGTTAAAGCCTGAATATCTTCGGGTGTAAACGGCCCCGTATGCCGGCACCTGAGGATGCCTTTTTCTACCGGTGTTAAATTGAAAGATGCCATTTTGCCCTCCTTTCCTTTCAAACCAGAGCCTTGGCCACCATCTCAGCCAGGCCATGGACTTTGATGGTGGAGTTGAAATGAGCCAGGCTGTCCACAAACTGCAGGCGGCAGTTGCTGCAGACCATACAGACCGCTTTGGCCTGGATGTCCTGAAGCTGTTCTAACTTCATCTCAAAAACCGCATAGCGATTAGCATCAGCTTCTTTAATGGAGATGACCCCACCTCCGCCGCCGCAGCACATGGACTGCTCTTTGTTGGGGGTCATTTCTTTAAACCTGGTGGGAGCCAGCACTTTGAGTATTTCTCTCGGTTGTCTGATGATGCCTCCGCGGCGCTGGATTTTACAGGAATCGTGGAAAGTAATGGTTTCCGCGTCAAAGGCACCTTCTTTCAGTTTAATTCGGCCTGTTTTCCAGAGCTCATGGATGTATTCGGTGATGTGAACAATTTTCACTCCGGCCGGTACTTTCATGATGTTGTGGGCTGTCCAGCGGAAAGCATCGTAGGCATGTCCGCATTCGCTGATGATGATTTTCTTCACTCCCAGGTCTTCGGCCGCTTTAAAAACACGATACATAAAGAGTTTGGTCAGCTCTTCATCGGCTTCAAAATAACCGAAGTTGACCACCTCGCGGCCCTTAGAGCTTACCGTCCAGTTTTCACCGGCCTGGTTTAAAATTTTAGCGATAGCGGCCAGGTTATCAGGGAATTTCATCAGCTCGATGGAAGTAAAAACCATCAAGCTTTCTGCCCCGGCTTTGTCTACCGGGATGTCCACTTCCCACTCATCGGTTATCCAGTCAATACGTTCCCGCCACATCTCGTCCGTGACTCCGAGCGGGCTGCCTATGGTTCGCTGTTTTTCCGTGGCTTCAGCCAGGTCACCAGGCACCACCCTGGCTGCAGCCATTCCGGCTCTGACCTCATGGATGAGCGGGCCAAGCTCAATGCCCATGGGACAGACATGGGCGCATTTGTTGCAGACGGTGCAGGCTTCGTAGACAATCTTGCTCCAGTGCTCCAGGTCAGCGTCGGTCAGCCTTTTCTCCAGGCCCAGGGCCAGCTTGAGCCTGCCGGCGACGGTGAACCTTTGCTCGCAGGCCCGGCGCAGCGGCTCTAACTTCCAGATGGGCGCATACTCGGGATTGCCGAGTGCCTGGTAAAAATGACAGGCTTCAGCGCAGATGCCGCAGCGAGTACAGGCTTCCAGCTGGCTGGCCACCCAGCCGCCAGTTTCCTTGAGGTAGGTGTTTATAGCAGATTGGGTTTTCATTTTGAGTCTCCTTTTTAAGGCACAATGGCCCGTTTGCCGGCCTGGGAGCCGTGGATGGTCTTGGAGAAAAAGTAGAAGAGAAAATGAGAGATGCGGCCGAGCGGTATCCAGATGAGCAGGAGACTTACAGAAATGAGATGGAGGCTGAAAATCACTTCATAGCGGAACCACAGGTGGCGGGCCATGATGAAACCGGTAACCATCGGCAGAAAGACCATCACCCAGTTGATCCAGACCGGAAGTCTGGTCAGAAGCTTCAAAACTGGGTGAGTTAAACGGTTGATGAGCAGCACTATCAGAGAGATTATGCCAGTGGCAGAGAAGAATGCTACTATCGGAGTCGGAAGCGATTTCCAGCTAATCCCGCACAGGCTTTTCCAGACTAAGATGTGGGCAGTGCCGAAAGCCAGCACTACAAATAGGCTCAGGTGGAAAAGCCCGCCGGCGATGAAAGTCAGAGCGTTGTTACGAAAAGTGCGACGCACCCAGGGTATGAAGGGAAGGACCACCAGGCTCCGGAGGTAGTTCAGGATAACACCCCAGAGTTTGCTGCCTTTGTTAGGTACTCTGTCTCTTTTCCAGCCTAAAAGGAGGAC
>CAYQZX010000025.1:0-4959 GCA_964422165.1 uncultured Eubacteriales bacterium
GGCCACTACCTCTTCCCTGCTCTTTGCCTGGCGCAATGCCTCACGAAATTCCTCGTGGATTAGTTTTCGGGAAAGCTTCGGCAGAAGCTGGAGCTTCTGGCGCACCTTTTCCCCCGATGGAAAGGCCAGGGCCACCACCAGGTCAACTAGCCCCCCATCTTTTGACTGCCAGTCAACCGGCTGCTTCAACCTCAAAAGAGCAATGCTCGGGGTGCTGACTTCAGGCGACTGACAGTGCGGGATGGCCAGACCGAACCCAATTTCTGTGGCCACATCATCCTCTCTTTTCCAGAGAGCCTGCTCAAAAAGCGCCCGGTTGGAAACCCGGCCTGCAAGCTGAAGCATAACCGCCACCCGCTGAATCACTTCAGCCTTGTTCCGGCAGTCTGCTTCAAGGTCCACAAGCTCCGGGGCTGTTACTTCCTCTGAAAAACGCGCCTGGTAGAATTGCTCCAGAAGGCGGGCGTTATCCTCGGCCGTAGCCGACTTCATGGCTTCAGCCACCAGCTGTTCACATTCATCAGTCCGCAGCCCGGAAAGAACTGCCTTAACCTCCGGAATAAACCCTGAGCTCATACTCAGCTCATCAAAGCCCAGCCCGACGAATACCGGCGTCAGCTGAGCCTCACCAGCGATTTCGCCACAGAGCCCCACCCATTTCCTCTGCGCATGCGCCTGGTCAATAGCCTGCTTCAAAAGCCGCAGAAGAGCCGGGTTGAGCGGTTGATTCAAATATTTAACCCGCGGATTACCTCGGTCCGCTGCAAAAAAGTACTGAATTAAATCGTTGGAGCCAACACTGAAGAAATCAACTTCCGGCGCAAATTTATCCGCCAGCAAAGCCACCGACGGAATTTCCAGCATGATGCCGATTTCAATCTCGGGATTAAACGGCAGGCCTTCCGCCTTTAACTCTTCGCAGAACTTTTGAACCTGCTCCCGCAGCCAGCGCACTTCTTCCACCAGAGCCACCATCGGAAACATTATCCGGAGCAGTCCATGCACCGCCGCTCTCAGGATAGCCCTCACCTGACTGCGGAAAAGCTCATAATGTTCCTGGTAAATTCTTATCCCACGGTAACCCAGGAAAGGATTCGGTTCCTGCGGCAGTCTGACTGAGGGAATAGGCTTATCCCCGCCTATGTCAAAGGTCCTGATGATGATGGACCGGCCCCCGGCTTCCTCTGCCACCCGACGGTAAAGCCAGTACTGCTCCTCTTCAGTCGGCAGCGCCTGCTTTCCGTAGAGCAGAAGCTCAGTCCGAAAAACCCCAACTGCTTCGGCTCCATCCTGCCAGGCTTTTTTGAGTTCTTCGGGATGACCGATGTTGGCCGCAATTTCAACCTTCCGGCCGTCGGCAGTCATTCCAGGAAGCTGCGCCTTCTTCCTTCTCCCCTCCGCCAGCAACCGCTCCACTTCCATCTCCGCCTGATAATATCTTCTAACTGCTTCGCCCGGAGAAATCACCACCACTCCCCTGGTGCCGTCAACAATCACTTCCTCGCCCGGACGAATCAGACGGCTGGCTTCAGCCACACCGGTCACCGCCGGAATTCCCCGCCCCCGGGCCATAATCAGAGTATGCGAGGTTTGCCCGGCTTTTTCCAGCACCAGGCCAAGAATGTGTTCTGGCTTAAAGCTTAAAAAATCAGAAGGAAAAAGGTCTTCAGCCACCACCACGGCCGGTTCTTTGAGCTCAGCCTTTAGCTCGCTCACCTTTTCCCAGCCCAGCTTCTCTAAAAGCCGTAGCGCCACATCTTCCACATCAGCCATTCTTTCTCTAATGTACTGACTTTTTGCCCCGCCCAGAACCCGGCTGAATTCCTCAGCCGCCCTGGCCACCGCAACTGTGGCCGCGCACTTTTCCTTTTGTATCAATTCCTCAACCCGGCTGATAAAAGCGCGGTCTGAGGCAATGGACAGATGAGCTTGAAGGATGTTTTTCTCTACCCCGCTCTTTTCCGAAAGAGCCTCTTTAATTTCTGCCTGAAGCGCAGAGACAGCTTTCAGAAAGGCTGTTTTTTCTGTCTCCGGGGACGAACATCTGACCCTTTTCCCGTTTTCTTCTCTTTCTTCAGCCAGAAGGCTTCCCCAATCTCGACCGCTCTTCAGCAAAAAAACTTTTCCCAGAGCTACGCCAGATGAAGCCGGTTGACCGGTTAAATAAACTTCTTTCTCATCCAGAACGATTCGGGGGACAATAGCTTCGGCAGCCGGGACTTCTTTCAGGGCAGCTTCTTCTTTTAGCGGTAGTTCCTGAAGCAAAAACTGCCTTAACTCAGCAGCAAATTCTTTCTCGCCGTCTCCAGTAATAATCAGTCGGCAGACATCATGGTACTTGGTCTCAGACGTTACCAGTGAGAGCACGCTCTTGGCGTCGGCCCTCCGCCCGCTGCGGGGGTTTTCCCAGATTATCTCGCCGGCAAAATTCTGACACTTTTCCTGAATAAAGCTGGCCGGCCGGGCATGAAGCCCCAGGGGCAGAGGAAATTCAAAAGTAAATTCAACCGCCAATTTCTTCCTTCACCTTATTTAAAATTCCTTCAGCATTCTTGATAGCTTCCTGAACCGAAAATTCAAATATCTTTTTGCCTTCAAAACGCTCAGCTTTCTGAACTGGGATGCCCACGGCCAAAATCACGGCGATGGCTTCTTTGATGTCCTCTTCTTGCAGCTCGTTTTCAATGCCCATGGCGCCCTGGGTTTCAACTTTTATGGAAAAACCCATTTTCCTGGCCACCCGCTCTAACTGTTCAGCAGCCATGTAGGTATGAGCAATCCCGGTAGGACAGGCGGTTACGGCTACCAGTTTCATCTCGTCCTCCAGTTTTTAATAATTAGATTTTATTTTAGCACGAGTCAGCAACTTTAAAAGACAGAAGATTAAATTTCTGGCTTTGCCCGATATATAAACTTATCAAAAAACAATAAAGCTTTCTTACTTACTATTAATTGGGGTCAGGCGCTCTTCCATACTCTTTCAAACTGAGATTAGTTCAAGTGAAAAAATAAGGAGCAGAAATTCCTGTTTATTGACCTATCATGATTCTGCCTCCAGGTTTTAAGGTTTTCAAAAGGGCAATATTTTTAAAATCAGCCCATTGCTCTAAGCCATAACAGCCCTAAAACAAAATGGCCAGGTAATTTTAGTTACTTTAGAAAGCCAGGCTTTGCTTTTATTTTGTCTGAAAATATGAAGGTCGTAACAAGCTCTCTAAAAGTAAAGTATTTAAGATATCTTTCTGAAGCTAAATGTTATAGATTTTTTAAATTTATTAATCAAAAAATTCCATTTTTCTGTTAATTTGCCGCCGAAACAGAAGCGGCTTCAGCTTTCTTTTTGCTGCGGGCCCGAATCAGGGTCATCAGGGCAGCCACCACCAAGGTGCCGGCGATAATGGCCACGACATACATTAGCCTGTTATCCACCACCGGCAGCACAATAGGTCCGCCGTGAGGAGCATGGTCGCCAACCTTACCCAGCATGGCAATAACCGAGCCAACACTGGAGCCAGCCATAATCACCGGAATGACTCTGAATGGGTCAGCTGCGGCAAACGGGATGGCTCCTTCAGTAATACCGATAGCACCCATAGCCAGCGCCGCCAGACCGGCATCTCGCTCCTGTTCGGTCCAGAGCTTCCTTTTGAGCAACGTGGCCAGCCCCAGACCAAGCGGGGGAATGCAGATAGCAGCCGCACAGGCCCCCATGATGTAATAATTCCCCTGCTGAATCATGGCCGCCCCAAAAAAGAAAGCCACCTTGTTGACCGGCCCACCCATGTCAAAGGCAATCATTGAGCCGAGGATGATGGCCAGGATGATTTTGTTGCCGGTGCCCATTACCTCCAGCCAGCTGGTGATGCTGACCATCAGGTCATGGATGGGAGCCCCGATAATTTTATACATAATAATACCAATTATTAATGACGAGATGACCGGGTAAACCAGAATAGGCATGACTGGCCGGATGTAAGGAGGCACCTTGATTTTTTTAAGATAAAATACCACAAACCCAGCCAGAAGTCCTGAGACCAGCCCGCCGAGAAAGCCAGCGCCAACCTGACTGGCAATATAGCCGCCAACGAATCCAGGGACCAGCCCCGGACGGTCAGCAATGCCAAAAGCAATATAGCCAGAAAGAACTGGAATCAGCAGCGAAAAAGCCGCGGTGCCGATGTCGTTGATGAGTTTAAGAAACGGAGCCCGACTGAAATCCGGCCCCTGAGAAGTCATCGGAGCAAAAGCGATTGAAATGGCAATGAGGATTCCGCCTGAAGCCACAAAGGGAATAGCATAGGAAACGCCTGAGAGAAGATATTGCTTAAACTTACTGACTTTCATGGCCGCCTCTTAAAATTTTTATTAAAATTATAGTTTAGGGTATTTCGTACTTTTTTCCTTCTTTTTACTTCTGCTTTCGGAAATAAAATAATAACAAATGATAACCCGATAATTTAGGTTTCCTGCCAATTATAAAAAAACCCGCCTGCCCTGGCAATCTTTAAGGTGGTCTTTCAGGACTGACAGTAGGTCAAATATGAAGTAATATGTTCATAATTTTTAGTCTGGTCTGAAGGTCTGCCCCCATATCTGGCATTCTATGACCACAAGTTCTGACACGTAAATTCATCCCCACAATCCATAAGACCAAGGATAAAGAATGCTCTCAAAAATTTTTCTTCCAATTGAAAGAAGCAATCCTGAATTATTCAATTTTTCCCTACGAAGCTCAGACCTGATAATTTTTTTTCAAAATTATAGGTTATAATTGGAGCAATAAAGTAAAGCTTAGAACCTTTGTCTCTTTGACAGATGAGGCCAGCTATTTTTTCAGCTGAAAGATAATGGTAACAGTAAAGGTCACGGGACGGGGACGGCCATTGATGATCATTGGCTCATAAATCCACTGTTTAACAGCCTCAATAGCTGCCTGGTCGAGAAGCGGGACCGAGCGGA
>CAYQZX010000026.1:0-9674 GCA_964422165.1 uncultured Eubacteriales bacterium
GAGCCCTGGGATTTCATCTTCGACTTGCTCGGCCGCCTACACACCCTTTACGCCCAGTAATTCCGAGTAACGCTTGCCCCCTACGTATTACCGCGGCTGCTGGCACGTAGTTAGCCGGGGCTTCCTCTGAGGGTACCGTCAACCCCTCGCGGGGCTTCTTCCCCTCTAACAGGAGTTTACAACCCGAAGGCCTTCATCCTCCACGCGGCGTCGCTGCGTCAGGCTTTCGCCCATTGCGCAAAATTCCTCACTGCTGCCTCCCGTAGGAGTCTGGGCCGTGTCTCAGTCCCAGTGTGGCCGGACACCCTCTCAGGCCGGCTACCCGTCATAGCCTTGGTAGGCCATTACCCTACCAACCAGCTGATAGGACGCGGGCCCATCCCCAAGCGCCTTGCGGCTTTGACCCCGAACGCTTATGCTCCGGGGTTTTATGCGGTATTAGCCCCGCTTTCGCGAGGTTATCCCTCACTCGGGGGAAGGTTACCCACGTGTTACTCACCCGTTCGCCACTGACCAACGCTCCGCGTTGGCACCTTTAGGGGTCGAACCCCTAAAACCCCCTGAATTTAAAAAATTTATCAGGGATTTTAAGGGACTTGCCCTTAAAGAGGCAAACGCGGAGCGTTAGCCCGTTCGACTTGCATGTGTTAGGCACGCCGCCAGCGTTCACTCTGAGCCAGGATCAAACTCTCCAGTTATTTGAACTCTTGCGAGTTCAGTTCACTGTTGAGTTCAGTCAAATAGGTTCGATCGCTGGTCGCTCCGCTTTGTCTTTCAAAGATCTGATTTCTTTCTAACCCGAGAAAGAAATTCCTTTTAGGCTTTTTTTCGTTTTTTATTTTGACGAGCTGTCTAAAGACCGCCAAAAGGCTCATATAATATAGAGACATTTTTGCCCGTTGTCAAGAGGGGCTTAAAAAAATTTTTTATTTTTTCAAGTAAATTTTTGTTGTCACTAATATATTAAAAATCAATGATTTAATCAACATCTGTTGACTGCCTTCATAATTTTTTTTGCTTTTTTCGGAGAAATTTCGGCCGTCCTTTCCGGCACAAATACTGCATTCTTAAATCACGACAGAACAGCAAGGAGCTTAAGATGGGCCGCAATCACAATGTCCAGCAAAGACTGGAAAGCCCTCTGGCCTACTGCGGGAGACCTAAATTACTTAAGAAAAAAAGTGGTAGAAGCTTTGACCTGAGTTCCAAACAGAGAAGAAGAGCATTCTGCCAGCCTGAGAAATGCTGTCTTCCGGGTTTTACTCTGACCGAAGTGGTGATAGTGATGGCCCTGGTGTTTTTCCTGATGTTAGGTCTGGGTGAGCTACTGTGTCATTCTTTTTTACTTAAGCAAAAAGCTGATCTGGCTCAGGTTTCAGCCGCACTTCTTTCTAAGAAACTTGAATATTTTAAAAGCCTGGGTCCCCAGCATGAGCTTCTCCAGCCCGGATTTTACGAAGAAATAGTCAGAATTGACAATTCAAACCGTAATTTTCTTCTTTCCTGGGAAGTATCTGAATACCAGGGAATGACAAGAATAGACCTCAGCGTCTCTCTTCTGCCAGGAGGGAAGAAAAAACCACTCAGGGGAGTGCTACTCATGTCAGATGAAATAGGGTTTTAAACCGCAAGAAAAATAAGGTTAAAAAGTTTAATCCCGAAAATGAGCAATTATTTAGGGATAAAAAAAGAGGCAAGAAAATGAGAAAGGCAATAACGGCTACAAGCCAATCTGTTCAAACCAGTACCAATCTCGATAAAGAAGGACTTTTCTTAGAAGTACCATTAAAACCCCACTTCGCAAATAGACCAGGCTTTTCTCTTCTGGAGATAATACTCAGTCTCTCCCTCTGCCTCTTCATTCTCGTCTCAGCCCTTGAAGTCCTCGGAAAGGCCAAGAGGATTTTTTCCAGATTAAGCGAGGCCCAGGAATCTGCTCTGGCGGCCGTCGCAGCTTCCGAAAAAATCCGTGAGGACCTGGAGGAAGCAGGTTGTGGACTGAATCCTTGTTTGATGACTGCTGGCTTCGAACCCCTTCAAGCCGCTGACCAGCAGCTCCTGATTTTCTCAGCAGATAATGAAACTGTTTTAGTCGAACCGGCTATGGCCGGGCAGAATATTCTTAAAATCGCTATCAGACCCGGACTAAGTTCCTTTTTAAGAAAGGGACGAGCTCTTTACCTGTACCAGGAACCTCAGGGCGAGCTCGTTTATCTGGCCATGGTTAGTGGCACTAAGCTGACACTGAACTCCGTGTTAAAAAATGATTACCAGCCTCAAGACACCAGAGTAATTCTACTTCAAAAAGTGGAAATCTATTTAGATCGGAAACAAAATGTCCTCAGACGAAAAGTCAACGACACCTCGGGTCAGCCACTTCTGGAAGGCACTTTCCTGTTTGAGAGTTATTACAACCCGGAAGAAAATCTGGCCCAGGTCAGATTCGTCAACCGAAATGGCCGCCAGCCTGAAGAATATTTTTTTATCTTTTTTCCCAAGAACCTTTTTAGAGGCAGGAGTTAGAGGACCCAGCATGAACTTCAAGAAAAACTTAAAAGCAAAAGAAATCTCCTCCAGAAAAGCTTTTATCGCAACTATGCAAAACCTAAATCTTTTAGGATTCGCAATAAGTCAAAAATATAAAAATATCTTTCTTCGCTCCTATAAAACTAAACCAAAAGGTTTAGCCATGCTGGTTTGTATCTTTATGGCTGCCCTTTTTGCCACTCTTGGAGTCGGGCTTCTTCTAAATTCCAGACTCTATTTTCAGGCCCAGGCCTTCAGAGAACAAAATCGGCTTCTCTACTATGCCTCAGAAAACGGTCTGAAGCAGGCCGGCCAAAAAATAATCTCTTCTCTTCCAGAAATCTATGCCTCACCCGAGCTTCCAGAAGAAGATTACCACAGGTTAAAAACAAAGCTTGAGGTCGAACCTCTACTTCTGATTGAACCCCTGTTGAGTGAGGCGAATCTGGAACAGATTGACGGGCTTTCTGGCTTAAGCTGGCAGGTGCAGGCTATAGCCTCCATGACTCAATATCGCAAATATGATAATTATCAGAAAGCAACCTTTGGGTTAACCATAAATTCAACCGGCAGGGTGCAGGGGTTTTCAGGTAGAAGGAAGGAAGAGCTGGACCTTGAGTTAACCTTCTACCTGGGGTACCTGCCCCTGAACCAGCTGCCGGCTGCGGTTGAAAAAACAGAGTCCATAAGCGCTATTTCCGAACAAATCAAGATACAGCCTGATCACTCAAGCAACCTACTTAAACCCAAACTGCAGGCCTTACCGGCTGGTTTTATTCCGGAAGAGGCCCTACCCTTGCTTTCCAGGGGATTGAAGATTCTTAATCCTGACAGACTTCCTAACTGGCTTTTGAGACAGATTCTTAAGCTTGAGCCAGGGAATGACCGGGTACCAGAGGGTGTTTACCTGGTTGAAGACGATTTCGGCCTGGGCGGAATTTATGTGCAGGGAAACCTGACAGAGCTTCTTTTTGGAGTCAGGGAAGGATTTCAGATGGTTCAGTTCAAGCAAAAAGATAGAGTCTGGCTTCTAAAATTCAATCCTTCCCGTGGCTTGACTTTCTTCTTCTCACCGGATGGAAGAAGAGAAATATCTGCACTGCCAATTCCGGTAATAATGATAAACGGTAAGATTGAATCTCTGGGCACAGGTCAGCCAGACGATACAGGTTTTCTGGTTTTCAAAGATGATCAGGAAACTCCGGGTCTTCTTAATGGGGTTAAAATTACAGTGGTTTGCTCCGGAAAAATCCGGCTAAGTTCTAATTTGTTTTCCGAGGGACTGGAATGGAAAAAAGGCCTTCCTTACTTAAAAAGCAAACAAGCCCAGCTGATAATCTGGTCAACCGGCCGGGATTTCCAAACTCTGGAAAAAGAAGAAGCCGGGATTAGCCTGGTCTCAGGAATGGCCAGGAGCAGAATCATTGAGGCTGGTCTGGTAGCAGGGGGTCAGGGTATCGAGAGTGAAACCGGCCTTGAAGAAATTAAGATAATTGGAAATCTGGTCGGTACAAAAATAAGCCCGGGCCATAGCCTTATTACGATTTTTCCTTTAGCCTCTGATTTTTCTGAGAACCAGGACGAACAGAGCCTTCTGGTCTATTCGGAAAAACCTCTTCTTTATCCGGTCAGGATAAGAATTGCAGCCTGGAGGCGAGCGGAATGAATCAGACTGGATTAAAAAGGGGCTATTCGCTGATAGAAATCTCTTTCGGTCTCTGTCTGATAGCTCTGCTGGTACTATCAGGGTCGTCTTTTTTCTTTAACAACCAGAAACATCAGCTGCAAGTAGCCGTTAGAAAAATCTCTTCCAGCCTGGCTGTAGCCAGGTTCCGTTCAGTGAACCGTCAGGTCCCAGTCAGAGTAATCCTAAAAAACAACTTCTGTGAGCTTGCGGAATACGATCCTCAGAGTTCAGTCTGGCGGGTTACAAACCGTGATTTCCTTGAAGGAGTCGAAGTCACTTCTAACAACTCACCTGTTTTCTATCCTCAGGGGACAGTCTCAAATCTGGCTACCATTAAAATTACTAACGGCGGCGGTTGTTATCAGATTACAATAGCTATTACTGGCCGGATAAAAACAACCAGGCTGAATTGAAGAAAAGCAGATATATTTGTTGTTGAATTTATACCTTGCATAAATTATAAATAATATCTAATACCATCAGCTGATATAAAAAGAAGGAGGCTTATATGCTGAGAAGAAAGTCCTATTACTTTCTGACTGTAATCATATTTACTTTATGGTCTCTCTTAACTGGACCGGGCATCGCCCAGGAACCATATAAATTACCACCAAAAGAAATTGTGGAAATACTCGACTCACCACCTCCACCTGTAGTTAGCCTCGACCCCTCGCAACAGATCATGCTGCTAAGTTTTTACGAACCCATGCCCTCAATTGCTCAGGTCAGCCAGCCATTTTATCGTCTGGCTGGAATTAGAATAACTCCTCATAATAATAGCCGGCAAACTCTTCGTTTTTTTACTCGCTTTGTCCTTAAAGACATAAAAACCGGACGGGAACTTAAGATAAAGCTACCTGAAGAACCAATCTATGGTCAGCCAGAGTGGTCGCCAGATGGAAAATATCTGGCAATTTTGAGGTATCCGGAAAGGGGCCTGGAACTCTGGGTGACAGAAGTAAAAACCGGTGAGGCCAGAAAGATTTTCGGCCCTAACCTTAATGCTGTCCTGAATGAGGGTTTTCTCTGGTTCCCGGATAGCCAGAGCTTAATAATCTTTGCCAATCCCGAAGGGAGAGGCCCAGAACCTCAGGCTCCTCGAGTGCCAGCTGGTCCCAACATCCAGGAAACTGCTGGAAGGTTTGCTTCAGTTCCAACTTACCAGGACCTGCTGCGCACTCCTTACGATGAGCAGCTTTTTGAGTACTTAGCCACCACTCAGGTATACCGGCTATTCCTGAACACCGGTCAGCTCCAGAAACTGGGTGAACCAGGTATTTATCAGTATGTCAACCCCTCACCGAGTGGAGAATTTCTCCTGGTTAAGAAAATAAAAAAACCTTTTTCTTACAGTATCCCCTACAGTGCCTTCACCCATTCCCTGGAAATCTGGGACCTTCAGGGAAACCTGGTAAAGACTTTAGCTGAACTTCCCGCAGCTGAAGAAGTTCCCAGGAACGGCGTGCCAACCGGTCCACGTTCACCTGGCTGGTTGCCTCTTAAGCCCGCTTCTCTTTACTGGGTAGAAGCTCTTGATGAAGGCAACCCGGAAAAGCCAGCCGAGTACCGCGACAGAATAATGATAATGGAAGCACCGTTTAAGCAGGAGCCGGTCGAAGCTTTCAGATTACCGAATAGATATCAGGGAATAATCTGGCTGGGCCAACCCACACAGGGTCTGGTCAGCGAGTATGAATGGAAAAAGCGCTGGCGGACAACCTATCTTTTTGACCTGGCTCAGCCCGGTAAATTAAAAAAGATTTTTGACCTTAGCGCCCAGGACCAGTACAATGACCCGGGTCGACCGGTCATGGTCAGCACCCCCTCTGGAAACCCAATAGCTCTTCAGGAAGGCGACTTTATCTATCTAAGTGGCAGCGGTTCATCACCTGAAGGAGACCGGCCCTTCCTGGATAAGTTTAACCTTAAGACCCTGAAGAAAACCAGATTATTCCGCTGTGATAAGGGGGTTTACGAAACTTTCATTTCCTTTGCTGGACAAAGACGAGACCGCATAATCACCAGCTTTGAATCTCCAACCCTGCCGCCCAATTATCATATTCTCGACCTGAAAAGCGGTAAAAGAACAGCCTTGACTTCATTTGAGGACCCGGCTCCTCGGCTAACCGCAGTAAAAAAACAGCTTATTAAATATAAAAGAGATGACGGGGTAGAGCTTTCTGGAATGCTCTATCTTCCGCCCGATTATAAAGAAGGAGAAAGACTGCCAGTAGTTATCTGGGCCTATCCTATGGAATATAACGACCCAGCCACCGCCGGGCAGGTCCGGGGCTCCCCTTGCAGGTTTACCTTCTACCGTGGCTCCAGCCAGCTCTTCTTCGTTACTCAGGGTTATGCTGTTCTGGATAATGCCCAGATGCCCGTGGTTGGCGACCCAAAAACCATGAACGACACTTTTATTCCTCAGATTGTGGCAAATGCTAAAGCCGCTATTGATGTTCTTGACCAGATGGGGATAGCTGATAGAAAGAGAGTAGGAGTTGGCGGACACAGCTACGGTGCCTTTATGACGGCTAATCTTCTGGCCCATTCTGACCTTTTTGCTGCAGGCATCGCCAGAAGCGGTGCCTATAACCGCACCCTAACTCCATTTGGTTTCCAGAATGAGAGACGAACTCTCTGGGAAGCTCCGGAGCTTTACTGGAAGGTGTCGCCGTTTATGTATGCTAACAAAATTAACGAACCAATTCTGTTGATCCATGGAGAAGTAGACAACAACTCAGGTACTTTTCCCATCCAATCTGAGCGACTTTTTGCAGCCATTAAAGGTCTCGGAGGAACTGCCAGGCTGGTAATGCTGCCTTATGAAAGCCACGGTTATTCAGCCAGAGAATCCATTCTTCATGTTCTGGCAGAAATGATAGAATGGTTTGACCGATACGTGAAGAAAAATAAATAAAAAAATTTCCACAATTGCTGTGCAAAACTTTGTGGAAAACTCAGATGAAAAATGGTCTAAATATTTTATAATCTATGATTTGTCGTAAAATGCACATTTTTTGTGCAGGAAGCCATTTCAGTAAATTTTAATTGCTGTATTATCTGCTGGTTAGACCAGCCCAAACAGCTTTTCTCGCTACCGGTCAATCCTCGGAAGAATTTTTCTTTATCCAGAAAAATAGAAATGTTAAAATATCTCCGGGCAAAATGGAGGAAAAATTGGAGGAGAACACTATGAAAAAAATTATGGCTAAAAAAGAACTCCTTACTTTCCTGCCGATTCTATCAGTATTTTTCTTTTTAGTCTTACCTTCAGCGTCTTCAAGCCTAATCAATTCAACTCAGAATCTACCCGCACCGGGAAAGGTGGAAATAAGAGAAGTTCAGCCTTTCGCCTATTGTTCCCTGAGTCGAACCGGCTCTTTTGAAGATATTGAATCAATGGTCGGCGAGCTGATGCAGCATCTGCAAAATCAAAACATCTTTCCAGCCGGCTCTATGATAGGCATCTTCCACGGTGATCCAAGTTTGTCTGACCCCTCCAGCATTCAATGGGAAATTGGTTTTCCGGTGGGAGAGCAGGTTGTGGTCATGGCACCGCTTCAGAAAAAAGTCTGGACTTTCACCACCGTGGCTGTCGGAATTCATGAAGGACCATATGAGAAAACCGGAGAAACTATCCTGAAGATGAGAGAATGGCTGGAGGAGAATGGCTATGTTCAGAACGGCCCTGTACTCGAAAGATACCTGGACCCCGACCCCTCTCGCCTAAGTTCTGAACGTCTGAGAACTGAAATCTGGCTGCCCTGCAAGAAGATTTGATATCAGCTTGACTTCTTCGAAGTCTTCCCAAAAATTTCCAAGACCAAAAGAACTAAATCTTTTCCTCGAGCCTGTTTTTCTCTCCGTAGCAGGCTTTAACACAGATTCCGCAGATGTACTGGCCTACCAGGCCGCGGTTTCTGAACTCCTTTAACTTTTCAAAACAAGCCAGATGGTCGAATTCAAAAGGCTGGTCTTTTATCGCTCCGGCCGGGCAAACCGCCTGACAGCGCCGGCACTCACCACAGCTAAAAGGCAGAGGAGAACCTGGGCTTAAAGGCAAATTGGTCAGGATGGTTACCAGGCGAAAACGAGAACCAAGCTTTGGATTTACCAGTAGATTGTTTCTCCCGAGCCAGCCCAGCCCTGCCAGCTCACCAATTTTTTTATGAGAGAGGTGGGCTTTCTGGTTCTTCCAGTCTATGACCTGAGAGGCAGCTACCGGCAGGGCTAAGAAGCCCATAACTGTAATTCTGGAAGCCAGACTCAGAGCTGCCCGGTCCAGAAAGGCATTGAGCTGGCGGTAGTGGTGAAAATAAAGAGCGGTGGGAGCCCCATTGATATCATCAAGGACTGAAGAAAGAACTTCTTTGCCCAGACAAATAGCAAAATCATACCGCCTAATAAGATGAGCTGGCAGATTAAAAGACTCCCGGATGAATCTGATATCTGCCACCCCGAAGAGATCAATTCCCAGTTCTTCGAGGCAGTATCTTTTTAATCCTTCCTGAGTCTCAAGAATTTTTTCCTGATTCATAACTTTCTTATTGTAATTTCAGCAATAGCTGATGTCAAAAAATAGCTGGAATGGTTGACCATGATATCTTTTTGAAGTATAAAGAATAACTTGGACCAAGGTCCATCCAACAGTTTTGAAGAGAGGTTTAAAATGGTGGAAAGAACCCTGGCCATTATCAAGCCCGATGCAGTCAAAAAAAAGGTGGTCGGCCAGATCATTCAAAAAATCGAAGACGAAGGCTTTGATATTCTTGGCCTGAAGATGGTTCATCTGAGCAAGGAAGAAGCCAGGCAATTTTATTATGTGCACAAAGATAAGCCCTTCTACGAAAGCCTGACAGATTTTATGTCATCAGGAAGGTCAGTGGTCCTCCTTCTTGAAAGAGAAAATGCCATAAAGCACTGGCGGGAGATAATGGGTGCTACCGACCCGGCCCAGGCTAAGCCTGGAACGCTGCGACGCCTTTACGGCTTTTCGGTGGAAAGAAACGCTGTCCACGGCTCAGACAGTCCCCAGACCGCCGACTATGAGATCGGCTTCTTTTTTAAATGATTGAAGGCTAAATAATTATTTTCCCCCTATATAAAAAAAATACTTGACAAATCTTGTTTTAAGTTTTACATTTTTTTTGCGCCTTGGATGAGAATGAGAGTCAGGGGGTATTGTCTTTTAATTTTCCATCCCTCTCGGTCTGTCATTCCTCCAGGCTAATTACTATTATGGAGGTTTTACCATGCGTAAATCTTTAACCAAAACCATCGCCATTCTGGCTTGCCTGGTCTTCGCCATTAGCCTGGTGCCGGCAATGTACGCAGCCGAGAAGAAAATCACCAGGGATGATTCCAGGCTGTTATTACAGAAGCCTATGAATCTTATGGTTTCCATTTTCCCCTTCCTGGGCTCCGTGATTGACACTGGCAGCAAGTCCAGCACCAGCTC
>CAYQZX010000027.1:0-2602 GCA_964422165.1 uncultured Eubacteriales bacterium
CCAACTACAAAAAAGATTATCCCGGGATTTTGTGGAAGAGATTCTTGAGGCTTTTAACTCTCATCGGATAAGCGAGGAGATAGTTGATGAAGTCTGTAATTACTACAACACGGAGAGGGTCCATCTGGAGACAGAGGAGATTCCCCAGAAGCGCTGGAATGAGGCTATTAAGGCTGGCAAAGGGAGATTAAGGCCTTTAGCCCCGGAGACTAACCTGGATTTATTCTTTTCCCTGCATTATCCTAGAACGGTCAAAAAAGATGGCACCTTTAGCTTCCTGGGAAATATTTACAAATTAAAGCCCCTGGCAGGAACCAGAGTTACAGTGGCTTTAATCCCAAAGCATAAAATCCTGGTATTAAAAGAGGGACAGAAAGTAGCCGATTTTCCAATCTGATTTTTACCCCTAATGTCTACTTTTGATTTTTACGGAACAAAAGGGTATTTTTTTCTTGAATATTTGAATATTAAAAAATATAATATTAACTATAGCCCAAGCCAAGACATGATAAAAGGATTAAATAATGAGAAAAGCCAGGATCGTAAAAGATTTTAAAAAAATCAGATTAAATATCATCAGCCTTAGTTTTTTAGGCCTGTTATTTTTTTCAGCTAATATTGGCTGTTATCAGAAACCAAAACAGGCCATCGTTCCCTATGAACCAGAAGCCTGGGTTCCCAAAGTCTGGAAATCGGAGCCGCCCGAAGGCTGCCCCCTTGAACCTTCCAGAGATATAAGAGGAATCGCCTTTACCGGAAGATATGCTACTTACACTGACGCCGATACCTGGTATCCATCCTGGGCAGATGACGGAAACATGTACAGCAGCTGGACTGATGGATGGATAGGAAAAGAACTCTGTCTTTCTGGCGGACCAAAATCTCGTACCGGCAATGCAAAAATCATCGGTGATGATCCTTTGAACCTGGTCATCCAATCCCTGGGTACTCAGCCAGCCTCGCCTCTGCCTTACGGTGGTCGGTATCCGAGCGCGAACCTGGTCTATAATGGAATCTGGTATTACGGAACTTACTGTATAGACTACGATTTTACTAAACCTGAATACGTGGATGAATATGACTGGGCTATTTGCGGTCCTGTTCCAGGCTTCAGAATTTCCATGGATTATGGGAAAACCTGGATTCCCAGCCCGCTACCGCCCGAGAATCCGCTTTTCCCCGAATCGGGTAAAAATGGCCATCAGGTAAAGATGGGCGCCCCCCACTTTGTCGATTTTGGCCATAATATGGAATACTCCCCGGACGGTAAAGCTTACCTCGTGGATCACGGAGCCCTGGATAACGACCCGACTCCTCGGGTAGCCGGCAATAGCTGGATTGCCGGGGACGCTGTTTACCTGGCCCGGGTGACCCCCTCTCCTCAAAACATTAACAACATAAAAGCCTATGAGTTTTTTGCCGGTTTCAATTCAGAAGGAAAGCCCGTCTGGTCCAATAATTTCTCTGATATAAAGCCTTTGTTGGTCTGGAATGATCACATGGGATGCACAACTATTACCTATAATGCTCCTCTGCGTAAATATTTGATGTGCGTTACTGATGGCTGGCCAGGTGTTAAAAACATGAATTCTTACATTCTGGAAGCTGATGAGCTTACCGGTCCTTATAGATTGGTTACCTACATGAGGGATTTCGGTCCTCAGGGCTATTTTCTCAATTTCCCCTCAAAATTTATCCAATCCGATGGCCGAACAGCCTGGCTTTCCTATTCGGCCAATTTTCGTAGAAATTATTCCGCCATTAATCGAGCCATCGCCAATCCCCTTGGAAGCCGTTATGCCTGGTGTTTGCAGGAAGTTAAGCTTCTGGATGAACAGAGTTTGAATTCATTCCTTAACCTGAAACAAAAGGATCCCCTCAAGAGCGAGAATAATATTGCTCTCCGGGCTCACGTTAGCGTTACTTCCGTTCATGAAAAAAGCAAACCCATGACTGAGAACTACCCGCAATTTTTCGGTGAAGGGGCCGTGGACGGGGTCATTGAATATCGAGAGGAAATCAATCGGCACGAATGGGTCAGCGGAGAAAGGTCAACAGCCGTGATTCATAAGTCAAGAGACGTGATTCGTCTGAGCTGGGATCAACCTGAAGCTATCAGCCGAGTCTGGCTTTTTGAATTACCCAATTTAAAAGACCATATTTTATCAGGGCTACTGGTATTCAGTGATGGAACTTCCCTGAGAGTTGGCGAATTACCAAACGATGCCAGGTCAGCCAGAGAAATTTCCTTTCGGCCAAAAAAGATTACCTGGCTGGCCTTCATCATAGATTCTGTGTCTAAGGAGACCAGAAATGCCGGCCTTGCTGAAATTGCTGTTTTTAGATTTTAGATAATTAAAACCCCCGATAGATTATAAACCTAAAATCCGCGGATTTTTATAACTAGGGCCGTAAATCTTTTATTTTCAGTTGACAATGATTTTATAATAGTTATAATTATAACTATGGCTTATCGATTCGAACAAACCATCCGCGGCCATGTCTATGTCTACGAAATCGAGAGCTTCTGGGACAAAGAAAAAAAGCAACCCCGCCAGCGAAGAAAGTATCTGGGCAAAAAAGATCCACAGACAGGCAAGAT
>CAYQZX010000028.1:0-26860 GCA_964422165.1 uncultured Eubacteriales bacterium
AGGCCAGCTATTTTTTCAGCTGAAAGATAATGGTAACAGTAAAGGTCACGGGACGGGGACGGCCATTGATGATCATTGGCTCATAAATCCACTGTTTAACAGCCTCAATAGCTGCCTGGTCGAGAAGCGGGACCGAGCGGAGCACTCTGACATTCTGAACCCGACCATAAACGTCTGTCGTGGCTTCCAGAATAACCACTCCCTGAACTCCAGCATTACGGGCCAGTTCAGGATACTCAGGTTCCACGCGGTGCAGGAGTCGGGGTGGTTTAATTTCACCGATGGCTCTTACCGGCTCCTCTGCTTTTCCAACTGGAATGGAGACCAACTCTTCCAGTGTTTTACTCCAGATGTTTTCCCCTTTCTCATACTCCACACCCCAGGGAACCCCAAATCCGCCTCCCTGTCCAGCAAGTTCTTCCTCTGCAATGTTTTCCGGAATTTCAACTGGAACAACAAGCTTGCCGAGTTCTACAGGGGTATTCTGCTTAACTTTCTGAACCTTTCCAGAGCCGGGTTTGCCGTCACCCTTTGGCGGAGCTGGCGGCGGGGTCGGAGAAGGAATAGGAGCCAGAAAGGCACTGTAAACCTGAATCGGCGGCAGCTCCCCCTCACTTATCAAAGGCAGGCCAATTAGCAGAGCTGCAAACAGCAGGTGGATAAAAATCGCCAGAGGCAGAGCCAGGGCTTTGGAGCCAAAATTTTTCCCGGCTATGAAGAAGGTATCCTGAAAGATGTTCATCGATTCTGTTCTGGCTGCCGGCTGCTGTCGATTTGCTTTAACAGCCCCATTGCTGATCTGGGATTGTTCCTTAATCCGGTTCACGCCAAAAGCCTTTTCCCCAAAAACCCTTTTCCTTTGGATGATGTTAACTACCCTTTTCATTGCTCACCCCCTGTTTTCAACCAAGTGAAGAGCAACTTTTATGCCAGGCAATTTTGCTTTTCTTCTATCGCAGGTAGTTTTTTAAGACAGAAAATGCAATCTTATCAGACTGTATAAGGCAATTTCCACCGAATCTCCTAAAATTTTTTTACACTCTTAAAAGACTTTTTACAAAATTCATATATTTCGCATAAAATAGCCTGGCTTTAAGCACATTTATCAAAAGAGGTAATGATCCTTCCGGTTTATCTTGTTTTATTTCTTTAAAGAAAGAACAAGGAGATAAACTATTCTATCTAAACTATTCAAAATGGATAGGCAATTTGTTCACCTCCTGACCATTAAAAACACTTTGCCCAACTTCACTTCTCATTAGGGCCAATATAGTATCTGCGTAAACAAGGTCCAAACAAGCGTTGATGCCACCATAATTTATAATGAGGTACCAAATCTATTGACAATAAAAAAAGAGATGTTAGAATTTATAACAAATAATTAAGCTAACATTAGCCTAAGATGTATAGATATTTTTCTTTTTCCTGCTGTTGTTGGATGGCTTAGCCATCCAGAGAGTCCGAAGTCTGTAAAAATCCAGCAGCTATTCCAAGGGGGTAATATGTCTATATTAGACGCAATTGGAAACACACCTTTAATTGATATAGGGAAAAATTTTATCTTAAATAACAAAATCAAAATCTGGGCCAAATATGAAGGCTCAAACCCAGGAGGTTCAGTTAAGGATCGGGCCGCCATTTTTATGATCAGGGATGCCATCAGCAAAGGAATTCTAACTCCCCAAAGGACAATTCTGGAGGCAACGTCTGGAAATACTGGTATTGCACTGGCAATGATTGCTTCAGCTCTGGGCTATAAAATTAAGCTATTTATGCCCGATTCCGTCAGTCTGGAGCGACAGCTAATTCTCAAAGCTCTGGGAGCTGATTTAACCCTGACTCCAGGTCACCAGAAAACAGACGGAGCAATTATCGCAGCTCGAGAATTGATTGAAAAAGAGCCAGAGAAATATTTTATGCCTGACCAGTTTTCTAATCCTAACAATCCCTTAGCCCATTACCAGACCACCGGACCTGAAATTTATCAAAAACTGGGGAAAAAAATTGATTATTTTGTCGCCGGCATCGGTTCTGGTGGAACTTTGACTGGCTGCGGCCGTTTCTTAAAAGAAAAAATTCCACAGCTTAAAATCATCGGTGTTGAGCCTGAGAAAAATCACAATATTCAAGGGTTAAAAAACCTAGAGGAATCAATTGTTCCTTTTGTGCTGGATTTTAATCTAATTGATGAAAAGATTGTTGTTTCAGATGAAGAGGCTTTTTACTGGGCAAGGAAACTCAGCACAAAAGGGATTTTCGTCGGAATTTCCAGCGGAGCCGCCTTTGCCGGCGTGATGCGAATTGTCAGAAAGATGAAAAAGGGAACTATCGTCACTATTTTCCCTGACCGTGGAGACCGTTATCTTTCAACCACCTTGTTCAAGTCCAGATCTTCCCGAACACAAACTAAAGGATCAGAACAGATATCAGCTGATTTTAAGAATTCATAATATCTTCTCTGCCTGAGGCAAAAAACCCTTTGTTTTATCACACCTGAATTTTGTTTTAGCCGCTCAAGTATCAGGCGAAACCGGCTTTCTCTTTAATCTGCCTGGGGCATTAGACCTTAGCTTCCAGGCAAACATCTAAAATGAGGTAAAAAGCCTTTTCAAAATAGAAAAAGCCCGGTCAATATTTTCGCTTTCCAGAATCATGGTGAATTCATTACAGGTAGAAACAACTTCTACTAGATTAATTCCTTCCCAGGCCAGGGCTTTAAGGATGAAGCTATAAATCCCGGGAATTCTGGTAGAACCTTCAGGAAGCTGAATAGTTATTGAAGAAAGATTATCAAACATAGAAATTATTTTTTCCCCGGCGAAAATTTTTTTTAATTTGTCTTCAAGATTTTTACTGACAATGATGGTGGTTTCATAAATGCCCTGGGTTATGGTTAAAAAATAATTCTCGTTAAACCTGATCTGCTCCAAAAGCTTCCGTAGCTTTTGAAACATGATGCCCGAGTTTGAAATAGTTATTTCTATCAAATTGGACCGCACCATCAGGTCAGGTGGTGAAACAAACCAGTGAACAGCTTTCTTTTGAACCCGCTTAATTCTGGTGCTGAATCTTTTCAAAGCCATAATTATGGCACCTTCGGTGGCTTTCTTCATCAGTTCTTTTTCTATTTCTGGTTTTATCTCTCTGGCTAAAGCAGATAGATTAATAAGGCCGCGCGCTAAAGCCTCTTCCAAAAAAGGCGATTTTCTAACTATTTTTTCTACAGTTTCAGAAATGGTAATCATGTTATATTTTTAACAAATTTTTTTGATTTTGTAAATTTTGTTTAAAAATTTGACTCACCCCATAATCCGCCCAATAATTGACCTCTAAAAAGAAATTTTTTAAGGAGGTTAAAAATGTCTCTGGCGGCTAATTGCCCTATCTGCGGGACAGATTTGACTTTGGCTGAAGATACTCAAGTTTCTGAGGTTCTCAGCTGCCCTGATTGTCAAAGTCTTCTCGTAGTAGATATTATTGAAGACCATTCGGCGGCTTTACGTGAAGCTCCAGCTATTGAAGAGGATTGGGGACAGTAAATATTACTTTTTTTGGGTGAAGTTATGTTCAGCATAGGCCTTTTCCATTCCACCATCAGAAAAGAAGAAAAACTGATTATCGAAGCAGCTTGCAAATCGGGGGTTGAAATCAAGGTTTTTGATATAAGAGAACAAATCTTCAACCCCCTTAATTTCCCTGTTGAATTCAATGTAGCCCTGGAGAGGTCTGTTTCCACGGTGAAGGGTAACTATCTTATCCAGTTTTTGGAAGCTCTCAATATTCCAGTGATCAACAGTTCTCGCCTAAGTCGGCTCTGTGAGGATAAATTTCTCACTTCTCTCTGCCTTCAGAAAGCAGGTATTCGCACTCCGAAATTTGCTCTGGCCTTTGATCTCCAAGGAGCCGAAAAAGCTGTTGAGGAGCTTGGCGGATATCCTGTGGTCATCAAACCAGTCCTTGGCTCTTGGGGCAGGCTATTGGCCAAAGTCAACGACCGAGATGCACTGGAAGCAATTATTGAACACAAAGAGGTGCTCGGTTCCCCTCATCAGAAACCACTTTACCTTCAGGAATATGTGAGAAAGCCAGGGCGGGACATAAGGCTTTTTATTATTGGTCAGGAGCCCCTCTGCGCCATTTATCGGGAATCTGAACACTGGATAACTAATACGGCCAGAGGAGCTAAGGCAAAAAATTGCCCACTCAATGATGAGCTGATAAAAATTTCTGAACAGCTGGTAATGGCTATTGGCCCAGGGCTTCTGGCTGTAGACATCTTTGAAACAGAAGACGGGCTGTCCGTAAATGAAGTCAATCACACCATGGAATTCAGAAATTCTGAAGAGCCCACGGGTGTGAGCATTTCCAATGCTATTGTCAGTTACTGTAGGAAGGTAGGTGATGAACAATAGCAAGTTGATTGTTTCTGTGGTCGGCGGGTCGGGTTATGTAGGGGGTGAACTTCTCAGAATTCTTCTTTTTCACCCCGGCGTTCACCTGCAACAAGTTACCAGTAGAAATTTTGCCGGTCGCCCTGTTTCTTTTTTACATCCAAACTTAAGAGGACTCACCGAGCTAAAATTTTGCTCTCCAGACAGCCTGGTGCCTTGCGACCTGCTGATACTGGCACTTCCAAACGGCAACTCCATGAAAACTATGCACAAATGGATAGAACTGGCAGACAGAATCATTGACCTGGGCGCCGACTTCAGGTTTCAGAAAGCAGAAGATTGGGAATTCTGGTATGGCTTCCAGCACACAGCTCCCGAACTGCTGGGTAAGTTTGTCTATGGAGTTCCTGAAATTTTTAGAGAACAAATCAGGTCAGCAAAATATGTGGCCGGGCCAGGCTGCGAAGCTATTGTTTCTATTCTCTGTCTCTATCCATTAGTTAAAAACAAAATAATAAAGAATTTTCCCATCATCATAGACGCCAAGATGAGCAGCTCCCAGGCAGGCAGCCAAGCCAGCTGGTCCAGTCATCATCCGGAAAGAGCTGGGGCCGTTCGCTCTTACAAACCAACCAGTCACCGACATACAGGAGAGATTGAGCAATTGCTTAAAGCCCTTGACCCCGAAATTTCCGTTTGCGTCTCTGCTACAGCCATAGAAATGATCCGGGGTATTCTGGTCACCATCCATACTTTCTTAAACTCCCCAGCCTCTGAACAGAACATCTGGAAAATCTTGCGTCAGGAATATAAGGAGGAGCCGTTTATCAGGCTGGTTAAGATGAATCAAGGACTTTACCGGCTTCCTGAGCCCAAAGTTGTCCTCGGCACTAACCTCTGCGAAATAGGCTTTGAAGTTGAGCAAAGAACATCAAGGCTGGTAATAATTGGAGCCATTGACAACCTGGTTAAAGGCGCCGCCGGCAATGCTGTTCAATGTCTGAATATTATGGCTGGATTCCCTGAAACCACCGCTCTGGAGAGATGTGGACTCCATCCGGTTTAAGGAGTAAAAAATGATTAATTCTGAAGGAATTTTGAAAAACTTCAAAGGGATAATTGACTCCACGTTAAGAGAGGGATGGCAATTTTCAAACGCTAATTTTACTCTTCAGCACCATCTTGATATCTACCAACTTCTGGCTGAAATCGGAATTGACTATGTGGAAGTTAGTAACCCGGTAAAGGAAGAAATCGGAGAAATGATTAAGGCTCTGGTAAAAACAAAAAGCCAAAATACAAGTTCAACCAAACTTCTGGCCCATGTTAGAAACCGAAGAGAAGATATTGAAAAAGCCATTGAGGCTGGTGTAGATGGAGTAAACATTCTTTGCACCGCTGACCCTGAAAGAATAGCTTTCCTTAAATTCAAACCGGCTGAATATCTCAGTTCTCTGGAAGAAAACATCAGGCTGGCTAAAAGTTCTTGTCTGGAAACAAGAGTCAGCGCCGAAGATTTTTTTAATCAGCCCTTTGATTTCATCCTTGATATCTATCAACTGGCCACGCAACTTCAGGTTAACCGCCTGGGAATCTCTGATACAGTTGGCAAAGCCCTGCCCTGGCAGGTAGAAGAAAAAATAAAGAAACTACGCCGCCGATTTTCTGTTGACCTTGAAGTCCATTTCCATAATGATTTTGGTCATTCCATAAGTAATGCCCTGGCGGCCCTGGCTGCTGGCGCTAACTGGGTGGATACATCTCTTTTAGGAATAGGAGAAAGAACCGGTATTACTCCCTTGAGTGCTCTTCTGGTAAATCTCTACAGCCTCGATCAGGAAATTGCCTCACGTTATAACCTACCCCTAATTACCAGGGCTGAAAATTATGTAGCAGAGGTTTGCCACATTGAGGTTCCGATAAATCTCATTACCAGTATCAATAATGGCTTCGCTCACAAAGCCGGTATCCATTTAAATGCTCTTATCAATTTTGGGCCACATAAATACGAGCCAATTCCGCCTTCATTAATCGGCAACAGAAGGCAGCTTATCGTCAACTCTTTAGTTTCCGGACGAACTACAGAAAAAGACGTTAACGAATTTTTAAAAAGGTTTGGCGAAAGCTAATAATTCCTATGTTTTTCAGGTTAATTATGAGGAGGCCATATGCTTCTGATAAAAATCGGTGGTGGGCAAACAATTAATTGGGAAGGCATCTGCCAGGATATAAAACTTCTTTGGGAAAAGGAAAAAGTTATCCTGGTTCACGGAGCCAGCAAGACGAGAGACGCACTGGCTCAAAAGCTTGGGGTTAAGGTGAAAACCGTTATTTCGCCATCTGGCCTCCAGAGCGTTTACACTGACCAGGAAGTCTTGGATGTGTTTCTCATGGCCTATGCTGGGTTAGTAAACAAAAAAATAGTAGCTCTGCTGCAGAGAAATGGTTTGGAGGCTATTGGTCTTTCGGGCGTGGATGGAAGATTGTGGCAGGCTAAACCTAAAAAAGAACTTCTCGTTCGGGAAGAAAATCGAGTTAAATTACTGACCGGAAATTTAACTGGGCGAGTAGAAAGGATAAATGTTGACCTGATTAAACTTCTTCTTGATCATAATTACCTACCAGTTATCTGTGCGCCCGCTATCAGTTACGAAGGCGAAATTGTCAATACCGATAATGATTTGACCACGGCTTTGATGGCCGAAGCTCTGCAGATAAAAAAACTGGTCATTCTTTTCGATAAGCCAGGCTTGCTCAGAGATTTAGCTGATGAGACCTCGCTGATAAAAAAGATAGACAAAAATAGGATAGAAGAATTTTTCCCGTATGCTAATGGTCGGATGCAGAAAAAGATTATGGGGATAAAACGAGCCATAGAAGGGGGCGTGGAAACCGTTTTTCTTGGCGACGGACGGGTCACCTCTCCAGTTTTATCTGCCCTGGCTGGCTTGGGCACAGTAATCAATTAAAGGAGGACATATTATGGAATCACCAACTCAGTTATTTTCTAATCATCATCGAAATTCAAGAGCTTTTCTGGTTGACACTTATGTCAACAGAGGAATTTCTTTCAGCCGCGGTGAAGGCTGTTATCTAATTGACACATATGGTCATAGATATCTTGACCTGGCAACCAATTATGGAGTGAACATCTTTGGTCATAACCATCCTTATATTAATTATTGCTTGAAGGAGCAAGTTGAAAGGTTAATAACCCTTCACTGCAGCTTTGACCATGAATTGCGGTCCCAGGCAGCTGAAAAACTGGTGCAGTGCTGTGGTGGTAATCTCCGCCAGGTTTATTTTTCCAATTCCGGGGCCGAAGCCATTGAAGCAGCTTTAAAATTTGCGGTTGTGGCCACAGGCAAGAAAAAATTTATAGCCTGTAGTGCAAGTTACCACGGTAAGACCCTTGGTGCTCTATCTGCTACTTCCAGCCCAAAATACAGGCAACTCTTTGAGCCGCTTCTCTGGGAATTCAACTTTATTCCATACGGTGATGTACAGGCCCTGGAGCTTGCCATTAACGAGCAAATTGCCGCTTTTCTGGTGGAACCTATTCAGGGAGAGTCTGGTATTATACTGCCAGCCCCCGGTTATTTAAGAAAAGCAGCCGAAATTTGCAGAAAAAATGGCGTCTTGATGATTGTTGATGAAATTCAATCTGGCCTGGGCAGAACCGGTTCTTTCCTTGCTTCCAGTCCTGAGGTTGAATCTTATGACATTCTTTGTCTGGGAAAAGGTTTAGCCGGTGGACTTCCGGTTGGCGCCACACTGGTCTCCGGTACCATAGCAGCCCAAATTACTAAAGGAATCCACACTTCAACTTTTGGAGGAAATCCGCTGGTCTGCGCTGGCATACTGGCCACCCTGAACCTGATAACAGGCAGTCTCTTAATGCGAGTTAAAGAAATGGGCAACTATTTTCTACGCCATCTAAATCAGTTAACCAACGAAAAAATTGTTGAAGTACGCGGCTCAGGCTTGATGATAGGCATGGAATTAAAAGAAAAGAGAGACTTTTTTCTCAAGACCCTACAAAACAGAGGAATTATCGCCCTGCCGGCTGGTGAAAACGTAGTTCGGTTCTTGCCACCTTTTATCATAGAAAGAAATCAGGTGGATGAGTCGCTAGAGATTATTTCGCAGATATTTTCTCATTTTTAATGCGAATTAGCTTTAAAATCTCCTGGAGTAGAGCAATAAAGGAGATAATTAAAGTGTGTAGATTTCTTCTAATCAAATCTACCTCTCCCATCCGCATAGATGAATTTCTTAAACAGTTTGCTCAGGCTTGCTTCTTAAGCAAAACACCGGATGGAGACTGGCAGGGAGATGGCTGGGGGATCTCTTTTCTTTCTGAAGATGGCCGGTGGCTTATTAGAAAATCGCTTCTTCCTATTTGGCGTGAGACGGAAGTTTTCAATATTTTCCCGAGAAGCAAGTTTTTTCTTGTTCATGCCCGCAGTGCTTCCTTCCCGCAGCAAAAAGGATTAATTGAGTATAACCAGCCTTTTATCTCTTCATCCTTTGCCTTTGTCTTTAACGGCTTCCTAAAAGGAATGTCATTTCCCCCGGCTCTCCAGGGAAACATCGGTTCCCAAAAGCTCTGGAGTATGCTCTTGAAGTTAGTTGAAACAGAAAAAGAACCAGCCAAAGCTATACGCCACGTAAAAGAAATCTGCCTGAAAAAGTCAAAAAAAATCATGGCCTTAAACATTGGTTTTTGTGACCGGCGTTCTATTTACGGTCTATGTTATTACGAGTGCTATTCTGATTATTACCAGCTTTATGCCGCCAAGTTGCCCTCTTTATCTTTAATTTCTTCCGAAAGGCTGGGAGAATTTGAAAGCCAAAAGATATCTCCGGGAGAACTGGTGGTATTTTAGCTACCGTTAAACAGGATTATTTGACAACAGCCAATTTGCTTATTTGTCAAAATTGACTTACAGCCATTAATGGCTCCCTAATATCTGTGTCGCAAAAAGCAAACTCTACCTAATTTTTCCTGAAGTATTGCTAACGGCCTTGAATTGTGCTAAAGTCAGAAAAATTTTTGGAGGACAAAACACGAAATACGGAGTGCTGGTCCTCAAAGACGGCACGGTCTTTGAGGGCAGAGGATTCGGAGCCTGCGCTAAAACCTGGGGGGAAGTCGTTTTTAACACGGGGATGGTGGGTTATGTGGAATCCATCACCGACCCCTCCTACCACGGCCAGATTCTGGTTCAAACCTACCCGCTCATCGGCAACTACGGTGTCAACCCGGATGATTTTGAGTCCGACCGCCCCTGGATAAAAGGCTATGTCGTCTCCGAATACACTCGATTCCCTTCCCATCACTCTTCCAGAAAATCCCTGGACCGCTGGCTGGAAGAAAGCCGGATTCCTGGACTGTGCGGGATTGATACCAGAGCCCTGGTTAAGAGGTTGCGACACTACGGCGTTATCCCGGGACTTCTGGTCGTGTCAGAAAAACCCATCAGGCTAACACCGCTCATCAAGGAAGCCAGAGCTCTGCCCGATCCCAACGCCTCCAACCTGGTAGCTGAAGTTTCAACCAGAGACATTCACATCTACAACCCAGAAGGCAAAGCTAGACTGGTTTTGATTGACTGCGGGGTAAAGCTGGGCATTATTCGGAGCCTTGTAAAAAGGGGTGCTTCGGTCATCAGGGTTCCAGAAAATTTCCCCGCGGAAAAAATTCTGGCTCTTAACCCTCAGGCTGTGGTCATTTCCAACGGACCAGGCGACCCGCAGAAGTGCCGGGCCGTAGAAACCGTCTCTGCCCTGCTTAAAGAAAACCTGCCGCTCCTGGGCATCTGCCTCGGCCATCAGATCCTGGCCCTGGCAGCTGGCGCCCGCACCTTCAAGCTCAAATTCGGCCATCGCTCCCAGAACCAGCCCTGCCTGGAAGAAGACACCCGGCGCTGCTACCTCACCAGCCAGAACCACGGCTTTGCGGTTGAGACCAATACCCTTCCGCCTGATTGGCTTCCCTGGTTTACCAACGCCAACGACCGCACCAACGAGGGAATCAGACACAGGAAAAAACCATTTTTCGGTGTGCAATTCCATCCTGAGGCCAGCCCCGGACCAACCGATACTGACTTCATTTTTGATCTTTTCCTGGAGCAGCTCAGATGAGAAAGTTGAAAAAAGTACTTCTCCTCGGAAGCGGTGCCATAAAAATCGGCGAAGCCGGCGAATTTGATTATTCCGGAAGCCAGGCCATCAAAGCTCTCAAAGAAGAAGGACTGGAAGTTATATTGGTAAACCCCAACATCGCCACCATCCAGACTTCAGAATTCCTGGCGGAAAAAATTTATTTTCTGCCCGTCCAGCCCTATTTTGTGGAAAAAATCATCGCCCGCGAAAAGCCAGAGGCTATGCTGATTTCTTTTGGCGGTCAGACAGCTCTTAACTGCGGGCTGGCTCTGTGGAAGCAGGGAATGCTGGAAAAGCACCAGGTTCAGGTTCTGGGCACCCCGCTTTCTTCCGTGGAAATAACCGAAGACCGCGGCCTGTTCAACCAGGTTCTGACCGAGGCCGGACTCAAGACCCCGCGAGGTCAGGCTGTTTCATCCGTGGAAGAGGGCCTCCAGGCGGCTGAGGACATTGGCTATCCGGTTATGGTCAGAGCGGCCTTTGCTCTCGGTGGTCAGGGCAGTTCGCTCTGCTATAAAAAAGAAGCGCTGGAAGAAAAACTGCGTCTGGCTTTTTCTGAGCTCAAGCAGGTTTTGATTGAAGAATATCTTGAAGGCTGGAAAGAGATTGAGTACGAAATTGTCCGCGATGAAGCTGATAACTGCCTGGCCATCTGCAACATGGAAAACCTGGATCCCATGGGCATCCACACCGGCGAAAGTGTGGTGGTGGCTCCCTCGCAAACTCTAACCAACCGGGAATACCACCGGCTGCGGGAAATTGCCTTCCAGGCAGTCAGAAAATTAGGAATAATCGGCGAATGTAATATCCAGTTTGCCCTTAACCCGGAAAACAGCGATTACCGAATCATTGAGATTAACGCCAGGCTGTCGCGCTCCTCGGCGCTGGCTTCTAAGGCTACTGGCTATCCGCTTGCTTTTATGGCTGCTAAATTAATGTTGGGCTACTGCCTTCCAGAGCTGAAAAACACTATCACCAGAGCAACCACGGCCTGTTTTGAGCCGGCTCTTGATTACATCACCGTCAAGATTCCCAGATGGGACCTCAAGAAATTCGCCCGGGTTTCTAAAAAGATTGGCTCGGAAATGAAATCAGTGGGCGAAGTAATGGCCATCGGCCGCAGTTTTGAGGAAGCCCTGCAGAAAGCCATCCGCATGCTTCAGGTCGGCATGTACGGGTTTATAGGCAACGAAAATTATTCCTTTAAGAACCTGGAAAAGGAACTGGAACACCCAACAGACGAAAGGCTTTTCGGCCTGGCTGAAGCCTTCAAAAAAGGCTGGTCCGTGGAGAAGGTGGCTTCACTTACCCGAATAGACCCCTGGTTTCTGCATAGGATGAAAGGACTGGTGGAGCTGGAAAAGGAAATAAGAAAATACACCTTAGAAACTTTGCCCACTGAGCTCTGGAAAGAAGCCAAAAGAAAAGGATTTTCAGATAAGCAAATTTCTTTGTTCATCGGCGCCAGCGAAGCCGAAGTCAGGGAAAAGAGGAAAAAGCTCAAACTGCAGCCGGCCGTAAAACAGATAGACACCCTAGCGGCTGAGTACCCGGCCAAAACCAATTATCTTTATCTCACCTACAACGGCCAGGAAGATGACGTTAAATTCCAGCCAGCAAAAAAGAAAATAATGGTGCTGGGCTCGGGTCCCTATAGCATTGGTTCATCCGTAGAATTTGACTGGTGCTGCGTGAACACTGTTCTAACACTGAGGAAGCTCGGTTTTAAGACTATCATGGTCAACTACAACCCGGAAACTGTTTCCACTGATTATGATATTTGCGACCGGCTTTATTTTGATGAGCTGAGCCTGGAACGGGTTCTGGATATCTACGAAAAAGAAAAACCAGCTGGAGTGATAATTTCCATGGGCGGTCAGGTTCCAAACAACCTGGCTCTGAAATTGAACCAGGCTGGCGTGCGGGTTCTGGGCACTTCCCCGGAAAGTATTGACCGGGCTGAAGACCGCCATAAATTCTCCAGGCTTCTGGATGATCTCGGGATTGACCAGCCGCCATGGACTGAAGTCACCACGGTAGAAGAAGCCAGAGAATTCTGTCGGCAGGTGGGCTACCCGGTAATAATTCGCCCTTCTTACGTGCTGAGCGGTGCGGCCATGAGTCTGGTTTTTGAAGAAAATTATCTGGAGAGCTACTTGAGGCGGGCTTCCTTAGTTTCACCCGAACATCCACTGGTCATTTCTAAATTCATCGTTGGGGCCAAAGAAATTGAGTTAGAGGCGGTAGCAGTAAAAGGGAAAATTGTGGCTTCAGCCATCGTGGAGCATATAGAAAATGCCGGCGTCCATTCTGGAGACGCCACCATGGTCGTCCCCCCGCAAAAGCTTTATCTGGAAACCGTGCGCCGGATAAGAATTATCGGAGAAAAAATTGCCCAAGCTTTAAACATCACCGGACCTTTTAACCTGCAGCTTCTGGCCAGGGATAATCAGCTTAAAGTGATTGAGTGTAACCTGAGAGCTTCCCGGTCGCTGCCCTTTGTTTCCAAAGTTTCGCGCCTTCCTTTTATTGAGCTGGCCGTAAGAGCCATGCTCGGGCTGCCGGTGAGCAATAGCCTCTCCATTTTTGAACTGAATTATGTCGGGGTGAAGGCGCCGCAGTTTTCCTTTTCCAGGCTGAAAGGTGCTGACCCCTGCCTGGGCGTGGAAATGGCTTCAACCGGTGAAGTGGCCTGCCTGGGCGATGATGCTCAGGAAGCTTTACTTAAAGCCATGCTGGCCGCTGGCTTTAAGCTTCCCCAAAAGTCAATCCTTCTCAGCCTGGGCGGCGAGCAAAATAAGCAGAAATTTCTGGCGGCGGCTCAGGAGCTGGCCAGAACCGGGCTTCAGATTTACGCCACCGAAGGCACTTCCCGATTTTTAAAGCGACATAAAATTGACAATATTATGCTTTATAAAATCCACCAGCCACACCAGCCTAACCTGAAAGATTACCTGATGGAAAAAAGGATCGATTTCCTGATTTCCATCCCCCACACTGGCAAGCGAATTGAGTTTGACTCCGATTACCGAATGAGGCGCCTGGCCGTGGACTTGGGAATCCCCGTCATTACCAACTTGCAGTTAGCCGAAGCTTTTGTCAATGCCTTGAGACTCCGCCGACTGGAAGACCTTAAAATCAAAGCCTGGCACGAGTATGAGTAAATCCCAATTATCTAAAAAAATTAAGATGTTTATCACGCCCCCATAACCTGCCATAACCTTCCGATCCCTTAACCTTTGCTGCTGGTAACAGCGGGCTTATTTAGAAGCCTGGCACAATTCTTGACTATGATGGCCGCGGCCCTACCTCCAAATACCCCCTTGACCAGGGTACCCGGCCCTAACAGGAAAAAAATTTTTTCTTGACATTGGCCTTTAGATATATATACAAGTAAGCAAGATGCTATTTCAGAAGGGTAAAATAATAAATCCTCTGCTTTCCTGCCGTTCTAATTGAACTTGACTAGGCTAACAGGCCTGGAAAATAGCATCTTTCCAAGGAAAGGAGTCGCTTATCATGACCGACCCTGAGTCCTCAAGAAAGAAAGAAGGGGCTAAAAGTCTTAAGGAAACAAAAATTTCCAGAAGAAAATTCCTCTCTTACGCCGGGATACTCGGAGCCACTCCAGTTATCGGCCAGTTGCAGCAGATTCAGAAAAAAATTATTCCCCAAAAGCAGATAGTCTTACCGCAGACTGGGCTGATAATTCAAGCTCTTAGACCAGATGACCTGCTCTATCTTGATTTTGAATTCATCAACCTAAAACTGGTCAACCTGCCGCGGCCCCATCTGGTCAGGGAGAATGTTTCTCAGCCGGCCTACCTTATTGTCCATTTCCCGCCGCAGAGTATAGCCGAAGAGGCTTTTTATGAAGCCACCACCCCGGCCGAATCTGAAACCCCCAAGCCACCACCGGTTTTTTCCAGAATCTCAGGACCAAGCCGCCTGGCCTTTCTCATTCCAGATGAAATAAAAGAAATTCCGCTGACCCTGGAATCACTCCTGGCCTGGCATCTTTATCAGCCAAGCCTGGTACCTGTAGCCTTGCCACCTTCTATTCCAGGACAGCCTGCCACCCCAGCTCGCCCAGCAGCCGGCAGACCAGCATCAGCTACGAGGTCTTTAGTTACCACCGGCAGTCAGCCAGCTCAGAATCTCTATCTTAAGCAAAGCAGAGTTGCTCAGGCCCAGCTCGCTCAGATAACTCGAAGCTTGCTCAAACCGGCTCCACCCGAAAAATTCCACACCGCCATTGAGATGCCCTACAGGTTAATTCTTTCACCCAATGCCTATAACATCTGGCTGCACACATCCAAACCAACTTCAACTTCTGGCTGGACCGAACTCTGGCATACCCGTCTGGCAGCTGTGAATCCCGATGGTTCCATCAGCGAATCTGATAATCCCTACCTGGCTGTAAGAGCAGTATGGTCTCCTGATGTTGATTTGAATGACCTTAAAGGCCCGGACCCAGGCCAGGTGAGCAAACCGAGACTTTCCCTCGCCCCTAATGACCGACATCAGATTGTTCATCTCAGCAGTAATTTCACCTTGAAAAACCCCGATAATACTGCTTATGAGCCGCAGCCGATCAAAATTAACCAGCTGATGCTTACTCCCCTCGGCAGCTGGCTGGATTCGCTTGGCAGCTGGTCGCCCATGTTTCCGCTTGATGTAACAACATGGCGGCATTTAGCCACCATGGGCAGGGACCATTATGTTAAAGTTGTCTACAAAGGATACCTTTTGCCTTTTGGCCATCAGGCTGCTCTGCTAAAAGTCACAGAAAGAAAATTTTTCAAGGCTCAGGACGGCCAAAACATAGCTTATCTCTTCCAGAAAATATACATAGTTGTTCGCAATCCCGAAAAAACCTTCCCTGCTCCATTCCAACCATTTGAAGGCCGGGAAATACCATTCCAGAAGGTAAAGATTACCACAAACCAGACTCCGCCTCTGGACGACCCGACAGCTACTCAGATTCTACCTACTTCAGGCAAGAGCGCTTTCTGGCCAAGAGTCGGTGGGAATGATTTTCTTTTTCACGTAATTGCCACTGACCTCGAAGGAAATGAAGTTGAATTCTCCATGCCGATGTTGTTTATTGCCCCAGTTTATGCCTTTGAGCTTGACCAGATTAAACAGATAATCGGAGCCTATAATTCTAAAAGTATTACCCCAATTAAAAAGCGAAGACCTGATTTTATGGGCCAGAGCATAGCTTTTGCCCCAGAAAAGAAAAAAGGCGATACCGCCTTTGAAGTGGAAAACATCACCTGGCAGCTCAAGGAACCAGGGCCAACCGCCGACCGTAAAGCCTTTGAACTTAAAGAACAGCCGATGTGCTTCCCGGCTATGGAAGAAGCCACCATTGCTATCCCCGCTCTCAAAAACCTGGTCGGTTTTGATAGTACGGTGGTTAAGTTCCCTGAAGTTTACATAAAGAACGGCTTCAAATCCCCGGCCAATAAAGGCGAAGTCTTTTTCCAGGTACTTAACCCGCCAAAACTGGATTTTGCCGCCGGCGGAAAGGCCGAAAAATCCGGCGGCATTGCCACTCCCAGTTTTTCTATTGTTGGTGTTTCCAGAATTCTGGGACCGGTCGGAGCTGGCCTAAGTTCTACTTCTGAGCCGCAGCCGGAAGCGGGTCCTGGCCCATCAGCCCACCCGGCCGGCGACATTATAGATGAGGCTATCAACGAGATTGTCTCCGGAAGGTTTGACCCCAAAAAATTCTTCACTGACCAGGCAAAAATTCTGGGCGGCATTCTGCTTCAGGATGTCATTGACCAGGTCAACGACTTTACCAGTCCGGCCAACACCGGCAAAGCCCTTAACATCAAAACCGAGCAGGTTTATGAAACTGATGGAAAAACTCCAGCCGGAATTAAAACTCTTCTTAAATGGACTCCATCTGTTCGTGATGTCCTCATTTTTGTTGCCAACCGGGATGGAACCAAATCCACCCTGATCTTAAATGTTGAAGCCATTACCTACTTTAATGGCAAAGAAGCTACTTACAAAGTCAAAGGAGAATTAACCGACTTTACTCTGGACCTGATTAAAGGCATCACCACCTTTATTCTGGTTAAGTTCAAAAAATTTACCTTTACCGCGGAAAAAGGTAAGAAAACCGATGTTGACCCGAAAATCGCCTCTATTGATTTTCAGGGCCCGCTGAAATTCATCAAAGACCTGCTGGATAAAATTCCCTTGCCCGGAGGTTTCGGGGATTCAGATGGAGGCAGTTTCGGCGGAAAGCCCATTGTGAAGGTTGATGCAGCCGGAGCCAAACTTGGCTATGCCATTTCCATACCCGATGTGGCTTTTGGCGTCTTCACCCTTCAGAACCTTAGATTCAGCGGAGAAATTTACCTGCCCTTTACCGGAGACCCGGTCTCCCTGAGATTTGCCTTCAACGAAAAGAATAATCCCTTCCTGGTGACCGTGGCCATGTTTGGTGGCGGCGGCTTCTTTGCCATCGTGTTGCAGCCCAACGGCATCAAACTCATAGAAGGCGCCCTGGAATTTGGCGGCAGCTTTGCCATGAACCTGGGTGTAGCCAGTGGCAGTGTGACTCTGATGGCTGGTATCTACTTTAAGTATGAAGATAATCTGGTCACTCTGACCGGTTATGTCCGCTGCACCGGGGAGCTTGAAGTTCTGGGTCTAATCAGCATTTCTGCTGAATTCTACCTGGCTTTAACCTACGAAGAAACCCATGGTAAGCCGAGGGTCTGGGGTCAGGCTTCTCTGACAGTTAAAATCAAAATTCTTTTCTTCAGCGCCAAAGTTACCCTGAAAGTGGAAAGAGAATTCTCCCACTCGCCGGCGCCTCTTTTCTGCGATTTAATGGAAGAGAAAGACTGGCTGGCTTACTGTGAAGCCTTTGCCTGAAAGGGAGGAATAAAATGCC
Organism: uncultured Eubacteriales bacterium; assembly: GCA_964422165.1. GTDB lineage: Bacteria > Acidobacteriota > Aminicenantia > Aminicenantales > Saccharicenantaceae > Saccharicenans. Next base: position 17,479 of record CAYQZX010000028.1, read on the forward strand.
TAAATCAACAGTAATGTGGACCTTCTTGCCAAATGGAATAAAGGATGGCAGGCTTCGTTTCTCGGTGGCCGTTTCCCTTCGCCTTGAAGATGAAAAAGGGGGCAAAACTCCCAGTTTGAACCTTTTTCCAGAAATTTTAAACTGGCCTGAAACAGTTAAGGCCATAAATTTTGGTGTGCTCTATGATAAAAGGAAAACGCCAACACCGCATGAAGTTAAAAGAGTTTCGCCCGACCCCGAACTAGAGCTCTGGCAGGCCATTTTTAAGCCCGAATCGCCTGTTTTAAATTTCAAAATGGCTGACCTCAGCAAGAATCTGGTTGTTTCCTACCCGGTGAGAAACGTTCTGACCTTTGTCGCCGCCCAGTACTTAAACGTGGCTGCTGAATCTCCTGAAGAGCCTCCACCGATGGAAAAAGTCTTTCACACTGATGGTCTAGCCCAGATTCGTTTGAAACCAATTACGGACGTCCGCTTTGCCCGAACCGTTCAGCTCCGCACCACCCAGCAGGTCATGGCTCAGGCCGTCAGACGCGAAGCTGAAGGGCAGAAGTTCAGGGCTGTTCAGGTTTCTCCCCTTCCCCAGCCACCAAAAGACTTTTTCCTGTTGAGAGACTTCTACAAGCCAAAAAATAGAATCACTATTGACCCGAAAACCAAGTTGCCGTCCGTGAAAAGAGTTCCCATCACGAAGCCGGAAATTGATTTCCATCAGGCTCTGGCTTATTTGAGCAATTATCCGGCTCTACTGAGGCTGCTGGGTCTGGCTCTGGATTTCGAGATGGACGTCCCGGCTGATTTTCCCTCGAGCGGCTGGATAAAGATTGTTCCAGAAGGCCGCAGCGATGAAACTCCTCGGACAGCCTACAATTTTGACCCGGTCCGCGGAATTTTTGAGGCTGCTTCCAGCAAAAAACCACCTGAAGTGGTCAACGGTTTTCTTAATCTGGCAGACGAAGAGCAGTATGAAGTTATTCAGCTGGATGTAGACTCGGTAGCCCTGAAAACTGCCGAACTGGCCGACACAGCTGAAACCAGAGAAAAAGCCGAATTGCCAGCTCTACGTTCCAGCGGTCTGGGTGTGATCAAGAAAGAACAGGCCAAGAATGTGGCTGAAATTCTGGTGCGAGCTGTCGAGCTTAACAACGAGCTGGTCCGGAAGAGAGAAGTAACTCTTTATGCTGAAGACCTGGTCCAGGGCTACCGTGTGGATGTCTGGGATGAAAAATCAAGAAAATGGTACTCGCTCTGTCAGCGAATCGGAACTTACCGGTTTGTCCGTCTGAATAAAGAATTAACTTTGGAAGATGAGGGTTTTATTTCTCCAGCTGTTACTCAATCGGCCGATGAATCATCAGACGATATTTTTGCCCACGAATCTCTTTTCCACTGGGATGGCTGGAGCCTGGTAGCTCCAAGACCCGGAAAGACAATTGACCCCGACGACAATCCCCGCCGTATAGAGAACAAGGCCATGGGTGATTTTCTTCTGGAAACCAGTTTCAGGCCAAAACCAGGCTCACTGCCAAGGTTGCGCTATGGGGTTGGCTACAGACTGAGAGCCAGAGCTGTGGACCTGGCCGGCAATAGCCAGCCGCTGGAAAATCCCGACGACAGCCAGGCCATCCCGCCACCAGCCAAACCGGCCTTCACCTTCTCCCGCTTCGACCCGGTCCCCTCACCGGTCATCATTCCCAGAGAGGAGATGAAAAGCGGAGAAACTGTTGATCACCTGGTCATTAAAAGCTTCAACGAATCCATAGAAAAAGATACGATACCAACCAATCAAACCTCTGACCGCCATATAGCCCCACCCAAAATTTCCCAGTTTGATGCCGAGCTTCACGGAATGTTTGATGGAAGCTCAGGACTTAAGCCTGAAGTTTACTCTTTAATCTGCCAGAAAGATCCTGGTCAATTCAAAGAATTAGAGCCTGGCGAGCAGGTTGAACTTCCCTACTTCCCGGACCCCTGGGCCCGCGGCGCCTGCATCCGCGGTCTGCCCTATGGTGCTCCTGACCCCATGATGATTGAATTTTCTGGAGACTGGCCTGATTTCAGGCCTTTTAGAATCAGGCTGGAAGAGGGAAACAAGCCCGCGCGCTGGGACAATTCTTCCCGTTTACTGACTGTTTATTTGAAAAAGGGAGAATCGGTTACCCTGCGAATCAGCTGTTATTTCCCGGAGCGATTTCTGCCCATTCAGGGGCTCTATCGCTGGCTGGAAAAACCTGAAAAAATTCTGCCCCAGAAAGTGTTTCAACCGCCACGGGGGTTGCCTGAAGGTCAGATTCAGGTTCTAAAGACCCTTCAGCCACCGAAAATCAATCTGACCGCTCTTCGTACCATCGCCCTTCAGGGAAGAAACTGGCTTATGACTCCGTTTAAGGAAATTACCCTGATCCACGCTACTCTGCAGCCTGTTGGCCGACCACTCGGCAAATCACTTGAAGCCCGAAAAAGCCTGGGTCAAACCTCAGCCATTCTGTTTGGCGAGTTTGAAATCCACGGTCCAAGCACTTCCAAAGCTGAACTGGTAGCTGACTGGAAAGAACCTGTGGATTACTTGAGCGAGCCCAAACCAAGGACAATTGAAGGTAGAGCTCATGTGCTGGAGTTTAAAATTACTCCTGATATGAACAAATTAGAGTTAACACCGAAAGCAGAAGCTGGGAAAGTTCAGCCAGGCTCTTTGCAGCTACAAACCGCCAGGGTAGCTACAACCGCTCTGGCCACAGCCCCAAAAGCGCCCGTTTATAAGCATGAATTCGGTGACACCAAATTCAGGCGGGTAAACTACAGACTGATTTCTACCACCAGGTACCAGGAGCAGTTCCCCACAAATGAACTGCCTGAAGGAATCGGGTTTACCAGAACCAGCGACCTCATAGAAGTCAAAGTATTGAATTCAGCGCCGCCGGCTATGCCTAAAGTGGTCTACGTTATACCTTCTTTCAGGTGGGAAAGAAGCAAAAAAGGCTCTCAGCTGACCAGTGTCAGAAAAAGTGGCCTACGGGTTTATCTTGAAAGACCATGGTATTCGACCGGTGAGGGCGAACTGCTGGCAGTCATTCTCCCGCCAGGTCTGACTATAACTCCCAAAAAGCCGACTCTTGTCAGCCAGCCCGGTACCACCACCCGTCCTTCAGTTCAGGCTGAAACCGCGGAAAAAATTCAGGCCCGTCCTCAAATTTTAAGACCGCTAACTACAGCTGGCTTTTCGGTCAAAGTCCCGCCGGTAGCCGAAAAATACAAACCTTACGTAACCCTCTGGGGCGCTGATCCCATCTGGAGGTCTGGACCGGTAGCTCCACCAGAATATCCCCTGCCCGAAGCTTTTCCTTCGGCCGTGGAAGTCATGGGAGACCTGCCGCTTATAGAAATGCCGGATGAAAAGAAATTCATAGCTGTAGGACACCAGGTTGAATACGACGAAGAACGCCAGCTCTGGTATTGTGACCTGGAGCTCGACCCGGGCCAGTCTTACTTCCCATTTATAAGACTGGCGCTGGCCAGATTCCAGCCTGACTCAGTGCCAGGAGCTCATCTTTCCAAAGTGGTGGTAGCCAACTTTGCCCAAATTCTGCCTGAAAGAAACCTGGTAGTTACCTTCAATCCGGCTAACCTCAGTGAGATTAACTTTACATTGAGCGGTGTCAGCTTCATCCAGGGTTATGCCGGAAACGGACCTGGAGTGGTGGAAGTGGCTCTGGAGAAAAAGAACATCAACCTGCCCGAAGAACTCGGCTGGGAACCAGTTCCGGAGGCAACTGTGACTCTCACCCCACAGAGGTCCAGTGCCACCGAGGTAAGCACTTTTATCTGGAAAGGCACGTTGAAAATACCCAGGGGGATACAGATAAAAGACTACCGGCTGGTCGTGCGTGAGTTTGAAATTTTTGATACTGACGAAATAGACAAATCAGCCAGAGCCGTAGCTGCTGTTCCTAAAAAGTACAAACGCCTGGTCTATGCCGAGACCATAAAGTTAATAGACCTCTGACAGCCCGCTGGAATTAGCCTCCGGGCAGAAAAAGAAGCCTGATTATCGGTTTAACCAAAAGCTAAAACCCTATCAAAGGTTGAAGTTCAGTCTGGACATCAGTCTAATTTCTGTTTGAAGCAGGCATTATTTTTCAGAGTTCTGCCCGATAGTTTTTTCGCCTGTTTTAAAAGCCGGCTTAAGTTCTGCCGAAAGCAGTCCACCAGATTACTGGCATAAAGCCTATCTGGATTTTAATCCTTCAGCTTTCCGCAAACGGTCCATTATGGCCATTCCCAGCCCTTCTTCGGGAACCGGCTCGGCATAGATAATGTCCAGACCGGCTTTTTCCAGCCGATGGAGGGCTGCAAATAAATTAGCTGCAGCTTCTCTCAGGTCGCCGGAACTGGAAAGCACTTCAACCTTCTTAAATGGCCCCTGGCCTTTTTTCGACCTGAAGGCGAGCAGTCCGGCTTTTACTCCGCAAGGAACAACTATTTCCTCAGGCTTCACAATCTTGAGCGGAACAGAGGGGGCATAATGTTTTGGTAGCTGACCCGGTGATGTCGGCCGACTGCCGGGTGGCAGAATTTTAATTTTTCCGACCACTTTTTCCAGCTCTTCAACCGGCAGAGCCCCAGGCCTCAACAGCCTCAAGTCCTGCTGGCAATCCAGAACCGTGGACTCCACTCCGAGGTGAGTCCGGCCCCCGTCAATTATCAGGTCTACCTCTTCACCAATCTGTTCAGCCACATGCCTGGCTGTGGTGGGGCTGAGGCGACCAAAAAGGTTGGCGCTCGGCGCTGCCACCGGAACTCCAGCTTCGGTTATCAGGTTCAGGGCAATTTGATTGGCCGGCATTCTTACGGCAACGGTGTCGAGACCAGCGGTTACTATCTCCGGCACTTGCTGTGACTTCTTAAGAACCAGAGTCAGAGGACCGGGCCAGAATTTCTCAATCAGCGGCCAGACCAGGGGTGGAATCTTCCGGCACAAAAGTTTCAGGTCCTGGACCTGACTCAGGTGGACAATGAGAGGGTCAAACCACGGCCTCTTTTTTATCTCAAAAACCCGGGCCACCGCCTCAGGATTGAAAGCCGAAGCCCCGAGCCCGTAGACGGTCTCCGTCGGGAAGACAACAACCCCACCCTCTCTTATTATTCTGGCTGCCTGCTTTATTACTCTGTCCGAGGCCTTCTTAATCTTGATCACTATACTAATTTTTTTACAGATTTTAATATCTCAGTTATTGAGGGAGCATCAAACCACTTTTTACCGGTCAGCTCATTGGTGTAAGCCTGATATATCAAACTGATAGCCTCATACAGCTCTTTTGGTAGCGGTGGCGGCGGATTTTTCACGTTGGCTTTCCAGTTAACCCGGTCCTTTTTCTTGGCTTCTTCCACTTCCTGATACCATTCGGTTTTTCGGTAAAAGATTCTGGCAATCTCCTTGCTGACTGGCAAACCCTCATAAGTAAAACGGCATTCATCAAGCGTGCCCAGGGCGTCCACAATCATAAAATTTCTGTGCTGGTCAAAACCCAGCTCTATCTTTCCATCTTCATTGTAAAGGCCCATTTTTTTGGCTTCTTTGGTAATCAGTTCGTTGACCAGGGAGAGAATTCTCTTCATCTCTCTTATTTCCTCTTCAGAAAGTCCGGATATCTCCCTGGCCTCCTCCCAGGAGATGTAGCGGTCAGTAACCTCTAACTTGGTGGACACATCATAAATTGGCTTCTCCAGAATCTGACCAGGAGTGGGCATCTCACTTAAACCGAGATCTGATAACTTAACCTGACCTTCACGCAACCTTTTGAAAACCGATGACCCTTCCGGTAGTGAGTTCCGGTATATGATTTCCAGGGGAATGAGAAAGTTGTTTCTGACTTCCTTATAGATGGAATAATCATAGGTTGAACCCCTGAGTTCAGGTTTGATCACTCTGAGCAGGGTTATTTCCACAGTATCTCCGGGTTTATCCAGGTCCTTAAGTCTTTTAGCATTATCATCGCTCACTACCCCACGATAATGAGTTTTTACTCCGAACTCTTCGAGCTTTTCAAAGAAATAAGCTGTAGCCAGGCAGATGGCCTGACCTTTGCGGGCAATATGGTCTGGCATCTCGCCCCAGTCAAAGACCGAATACCGGTCGGAGAATATAAACCGACCTATTCCAGGCTCCTTTTCTGTCGGTGGCTGAATCACCATTAAATCTTTTACGCTACCCAATGTTTACCTCCCCATCAGCTTTTTCTATTTCTTTTCTTTTCTCTTCCTGATAGGCAGCAATCGCAGCCTGCAGGCTGGTATCCTTCAGGGCTAATATTTTGGCTGTGGCCAGCGCCGCCTCTTCAGGCTCCAGAACCACCATTGGACCAACGCCCGAAGGCATTCTTAGGCTGGAAAAAAGGTCGGCTCCGGCGAACTTATCACTGTAAGGAGGGCAAGCAATAACCGGCCTAGTAGTTTGGGCATCGACAAAGCCGCTTAAAGCATTACTCCTGCCCGCAACCGTGATGAAAACCACTTCTTCCCGCTCATATTCCTTGATGATTTCCAGCACCCTAAGTGGAACCTTGTGAGCTGAAGCCACCCTCAGGACTGAATTGACCCCAAATCTGGACAGAGCCCGGGCGATTTTCTGGCAATGTTCCAGGTCACCCTTTGAACCCATAATAATCACAGCTTTTGCCATTCCAGTATCCTCTCCTTTGATTTTTTTATGCAGATTATTATTAAAAGCAGTTAATTTGAATTTCATTCTAACAAAAAGAGGTTAAATAAGCAACGCCCTGAAATCAGGGAAAATAAGGGAAACAATCTATATTTCCTATTTTTTTTAGGCTCTCTTCAAGCTTTTATCATATTGTTCCAATTCATTCCATAGCCAGCTATTTATCTGCTCAAATAAATTAACGGGATTTAACTTTTAAGTGAGGAAAATCCTCCAGGCCAAGCAATTAAAATCTCCACTCTTTTGAGTAAACCAGGTTTCCACAAGAAATCAGGTTTTAAAGAAATAGACCTGTCTTACTCTGATGGTGGCGGCCCGATGGTCCACAACTGGTCGATAATATCCAGGAAGCTCCAGGGAATGAATCTTGCGGCAGCTTAATTTCTTCAATTCAGGCAGGTATTTTTTTATATAACAGCAGTGCGGGTCAAACTTTTGCGCCTGAATAACTGGATTAAACATACGGAAAGGCCGCGGGTCAGCCCCAACTGAGGCTGACCACTGCCAGTTTCCAGTGTTAACCACTTCGTCATAATCAAGCAGATACTTTTTGAATAACTTCTCCCCTATTCTCCAGTCAATCAGCAGGTCTTTGGTGACAAAGGAAGCCACCACCAGCCGGGCCCGGTTGTGCATCCAGCCTTCTTCCTTGAGCTGACGGATAGCGGCATCAATAACCGGATAACCGGTTCTGGCTTCTTCCAAAGCCTGTATATCTTCCTCACGGTTAAGCCATTTTAAGCCCCGGCGTTTTTCCTGAAATTCTAAATTGCGGGTCCAGGGAAAATGATGTCTCAGATGATACCAGAATTCTCGCCAGGCCAGCTCTTTGATAAACTGACTGTCTGGCTTAAGCTGCTCCCTGGCCCTGGCCAGCACCTGTCTGATAGAAACCAGACCGAATCTGATGGCCACCGAAAGCCGGCTGGTACCGCCTAAGTCCAGGCGGTTGCGCCCGGACTCATAGCTGCGGAAGTCATATTTCTTTAATCGCTTCTCAGCATAATCTGCCCGCCAGTGACGGTTGGGCTCAGGCCTGAAATTCCTTGAAGTTTCTTCAAGCCCCGGCAGTTTTAACAAAGGCGTTACAATCCTTGAAGGTTCCGGACCTATTGAAATATCTTCAGCGGCCAGAGCCTTTTGCCATAACCTGAAAAAGGCGTTAAAAACCTTACGCGGTTCAATCTTTCCTGGCTCAACCAAAAGAGTATCATTAAAGCTTTCAAACTTCAGACCGTGCTGCCAGCAAAGTCGTTCAATTTTCTTTTGAGTTTCTTCTCCACTCCAGGAATAGCTCTGGCTGGTAAAAAGAGCTTCTGGCTTTAATTGAGAAAGCAAATTGGCAAAAATCTTTTCCGGGTCACCATAGAAGCAATAAAGGCGACTGCCCTTCTTTTCCAGCTGATGGTTTAACTGGCGCAGGCAATCAAGCAAAAAACCGGTTCTTGAAGCTGGACCATCCAGCTCCTGAAGGAGCTCCTGGTCGAAAATAAAGACTGGAATGATTTCTTGGCCTTTTTTATAAGCCTCAATTAGTCCACGGTTATCCTTTAGCCGCAGGTCACGCTTGAACCAGTAGATAATTCTCATCCCTGACCTTTTACCATCCTACCGCAAACCAGACCCTAAGGTCAGCCGAAAATTAACCATGCTTCTCAGGCAGCTTATAATTGTCATCAGCCGGCCATCCTCTCCACAAATCTTTTTACTTTCTCCAGAGAGGTCTGAACATTTCTTTTGTACAGCCAGTTCCTGATAAAAGCCGGAACCGGGAAAGCTGGTCGGACATAGCTACCGTAACGGGCAACAGTTTCCTCGCCGGCTGGATAAAGTTTCCAGAAGCCATAAAGCTCCCTTAAATCGTTACAAGCAGAATGGTCAAGTTCCCACCAGAAATAATATTCCTGCGGAACAAAGTGATGAACAACCGTGTATCTGACCTTTTGACCCATTATTCTAACCAGAAATTCCACTCTATTATGGTCAGCTGTCTGCTCAATGGTCTTAAGCTTTTCAATCTCATCCAGATATTCAATTTGCCTTTCTGTGGCTGAAAGCGCTAACCAGGCTTTTCCCACCGGAACTTTAAGAATCAGGGCTGCCGAAACAATGGTCCGTCCTTCAGGTTCTCCTTCATGAGAAGAAACCATGACAACTTCACCTGAAAAGAGCCTTCTTTTTTGATCTTCAGTCAGACCCTTAAGACCGTCAGGACCAAAATCGGGCCTTGATGGTGAAAGCTTTTCCTGAAAACAGCCCTGAGAAGCTTCAAAATCAAACCAATGGCTTAAGACAGGCTCTGGCAGAAAACCGGCAAAAATGAAACCGTATAGAAAACCACCTAACAGAACCGATGATAAAGAAAGGATCCTTATTCTGGCTACCATCTTAAACAGCTTAGATAAATATTAGCACAAAAGGGTGGCTATTGACCGGAGGATTCGATTGTGTTTAAATTATCTGAGCCCGCCGGGGTGGCGGAATTGGTAGACGCAAGGGACTTAAAATCCCTCGGGGTGAAATCTCCGTGCCGGTTCGAGTCCGGCCCTCGGCACTTTTTCCCAGGCTTGATACCAGGTTAAATCTTCAAAAAATTCTGTTCTTTTAGGCAGTTTTTATAATTAGAATCTTTACCAGTACAGAATCCTCTGAATCATCAATCCT
>CAYQZX010000029.1:0-185460 GCA_964422165.1 uncultured Eubacteriales bacterium
GCACCGCGGTCCGCCCGTCGTTTCCCCTCTCTCCTCTCTCGGCCTAGAATAGCACCCCCGCCGCCTGCCGCGCCATCCCAATCACCGGCCCCGGATACGCCAGCCCGACCACCACCAACACGCAGATCACCACCGCCACCACCGCCGGCTAAGAAAAAAACCACTTCTACCCGCACGGTCAAAGCCGTTCAGGCTACTACCTCAGTGGAGCCGGGCCGATTAGTGGCTCCGGTGGAAATCCCTGATCAAATCGCTCAGGAATCAGTAACCGATTTCGGGATTGAAGGTGGGGTTGAAGGCGGAGTTGAAGGTGGAGTCATTGGCGGAGTTCTGGGCGGAGTAGTTGGTGGAGTTCTTGGTGGAGTAGTTGGCGAAGTAGAAGAGCCGGTCAGAGCCATTGGCGAAATCAAGCCACCCAAGCTGATCCACAAAGTAGAACCTGTTTATCCAGAAATCGCCCGTCAGGCTAGAGTTGAGGGTATTGTCATTCTGGAAGCGACCACTGATATTTACGGTCGGGTCCAGTCGGTTAAGGTTTTAAGGTCTGTCCCCCTGCTCGACCAGGCCGCTATTGATGCGGTCAAACAATGGGTGTACGAGCCGATGATTATCAACGGTCGTCCCCGCGGGGTTATCTTCACCGTTACGGTGACCTTTAAGTTAAGGTAAGAAAAGCTAATAATGGCTTTCGATATTTAAAAGGAGGTTTAAGACATGCAATTCGGTTTGATTGAAATGTGGCACGCCATGGGTGTTGTGGCAAAAACAGTTGCCATTATCCTGATTCTCCTTTCTGTCATTACCATTTACCTGTTCATCGAGCGCCAGCTGGTTTTTGCCCGGGCCAGAAAAAAATCCCTTCAGGTTGCTCCCAAGCTGGCTGAACTTATGAAGAACGGACAGCTAAAAGAAGCCCACGCTCTGGCTTCCAAGAAAGAATTTAAGAGCAGCCATCTGGCCAGAGTTACCGCTGCTGGTATCGAAGAGTTTCTGGAAGCGCGCGAATCCAACCTTTCTTTAGAAGAGCAGATTGGATCAGCCGAAAGAGGTTGCGAAAGAGCCAAGTTGATCTTCACCCAGGAACTGAAGAGAGGCCTGAGCATCATGGCTACCATCGCCACTTCTTCACCCTTCATTGGTCTGTTCGGAACCATCTTCGGAATCATCAATGCTTTCCGCGGCATGGCCATGACTGGTTCTGGAGGAATTGGAGCTGTGGCTGCTGGTATTGCTGAAGCTCTTATTACCACCGCATTTGGTATCGGTGTGGCGATCATTGCTCTGTGGACATTCAATTCTTTAACTACAAGAATTGAAATTTACAACACCGAAATGGATAATACCACCTCTCAGATTATCGACTTTTTTATCCGGACAAGCGGTAAGTAATTAAGAATGACTGGAAAATTTGCTTAAGAGAGGAAGACAATGGGTTTCGCCGTAAAAACGCAAAAAGATGAAAAATTAAATGCCGAACCCAACGTCGTTCCTCTTTGTGACGTTCTCCTGGTTCTGTTGATCATCTTCATGGTAGTTACTCCGCTAGTTCAAAAAGGTGTCGATGTTCAGCTTCCCTCAGCCTTAAACACCGTCAATATGCCTGATAACCCTGAGGTCGTTCTTGCTATAAAGGCTGACGGGACTCTTTTTCTTAAAGAGCAGAGAGTGGCCCTCGAGGGTCTGACCATGGCTCTGGAGGAAGCCTTCCTGACCGCAGCGGAAAAGAAACTCTATCTGAGGGCCGATCAGAATCTGGAATTCGGAAAGATGATTGATGTTATCGACAAAATTCGTGAAGCCGGGATTGAACTTGTTGGCATAATCACAGAGAGGAAAGCGACTGAGGGTGAGTAAGACCCCGGAATTTCCTTAGCGTAGCCAGGGAAAGGGGAAGGTAAGCTTTTGCCTTCCCCTTTTTATTTTTTCTAAAAATTCCTTCCAGACCTCAGCTGATTCCATGCAGAGATAAATTTTATCCTCGACCCGGTAGGAGGCCAGCATCTCGGCCATCAAATTATATAGTAAAAGCCGCACAGGGCGGGGGTAGCGGTACTTACCCTCGGCTGAGCGGATAAATTCCTGCTCGTATATCTGGGTCTCCGGGAAACGTCTCCTCGCTACCGGCAGTAGGGCAGAAGGAAAACGCAGGCTACCCAGGCTGACCCAGGCTATAGCTTCAACTGGAACAACTCTGAAAACTATAGCGACCAGGCGTTCATAATCATCCTGCCAGCCTGGATAGTGAAGAATCGGGTCAAAGTGGAAGCCCACCCGATAACCGTGATTGGCTGCTTTAGCTGCTGCCTGCAATCTTTCCATTAAACCAGCTGTCCCCTTTTCTTCTGTGGCAATGATTCTTTCCGGATTAAGAGACCAGGAAAGGACCACATTCTCGGCAGGCTTTATTGTCAGAAGCGGTCGAATATATTCAGATTTACTTTTTAGCTCCAGCCAAAACCGGTCCTGTCCCCGAAAGGTCTCGACTAAAAAAATGGAACTTTCTGTCATCTCATCCAAAGCCAGAGAATCGGCCAGCTCTCCAGTCCCTATCCTGATTATCCCGCTCGATTTTCGCTGGAAAAAACTTTCCAGCTCCGCCCGCAGTTTCTCCCGGTTGACGGCTACGGTCAGCGGCTGCCAGTTCAGGTACTGCTGCAGGATACAATAGCTGCAGTCAAAAGGGCAGTTGAGGTCAAGGTCAATTGTCCAGTAGCCACAGCCCACGCTTCCTGGGGTGCAGGGGCAGGGACGGATAAAAGATTTTTGCTCGGTGATAAAAAGATGCTGTTTGCTTTCCCCCACCGGGTCGGTAGCAAATCGGAACTCCCTTTTTACTGGTTCAAGACCAGCCACCTGCTCTACCGGAACACCGGGGAGCCTGTCCAGCAAACGACGGGTCAGGGCAGCCTTTTCTACCTTCTGGTCCAGCCAGACTTTTTTAATTGGCCGCAAGGTCATCAATCCCCTACGTGATGCAGGAGCTTAAATATCTCCTCCCACTCCTGGCTGGCCAGCCTTTCTGAAAGACATCTGAGGACTTCTTTAAATTCACGGGTGCTGCCTGCTTCCAAGCAAATTTTCAGCCCGGTTTTCTCCAGGGTGCGGTCATAGTCCAGAGAAATTTCGGGCGGCAGCTCCAGTTGCCTAATCCGGTCAGAAATGGCCTGGTTCAGGCGCCAGACCGTCGGTGAGTTGAACTTCCTCAGGACTGATAGCAGAGCCCCGGCCGCTTCGAGTTCTCCAGCGGTTAGCCGCCCGATTACGGTCCCTATCTCTTCTTCTCCGGCCAGCTCTTTCAGGCTTTTTCCCGTCCTTCGCTTTAACGAATAAAAATTTTCAATCATTTCTTTTTGCTGGCTATGAGTGAGCTTTTCCACCAGCTGGAGGAGCCAGTGCCTTTCTTCCGGAGGAAAACTGACCAGTAATTCGGCCGTCCCCAGTTTCCAGTCCTTCCTGTGAATAACTTCAAGCCATCTTTCGAGACCCGAGAGTTCCAGCATAATCTCTACTGTTTTCTGCTCTGGAGGTAACTCCAGGAGCGGCAGGACATTTTCTATGATATCAGGCGGTTGTAAGCCAAAATCGTGAAACTTTCTGACCGCCAGGGATTTTTCGGCCAGAGAAAACGGCCGCCGGCTGTAGTTTATAAAAAAAGCCAGGAAAAAGACCTCCGCGTCGGTAGCCTGGTTGTCTATTTCCAGGGTCAGCAATTGTTCCAGGCCACAGGACCTGGCCGCTTCTACCCTTTTCCAGCCGTCAATTAAAACCGGCTTCCCTTCCCGGTAGGTTATTATCACCGGTTGCAATACTCCTATTACTTGTACCGAATACTTGAATCTTTCCTCAACCGGGTTAAAAGTAAAACGAAAACGCCGGTCCTCCAGGTTAATTTTTTCTGGCTTGATTAGTCTGATGGTCATCTTAATCTCAAGTCTCAATTTTAAGATAGTCCGGAGCTTTTGTAAAACGATAGCTAATTCAATGGTGATTGCCTGAGAACCAGATTTTTGATAATTTCAGAGGGGAAAATGAAAAGACAGCCTTCAATCACCAGACCTGAATTCAGCGGTCCACCTTTGCCGGAAGGTCGCCTGTTTTTTCTGCCCTTTCTCCCCTCACCTGACCTGCCCCGGAAACTGGCAGCCGAGTCAGGCAACAGGCTTGAGGTCAGACCGGGGCGACTTTACTACCTGGAAAAGAGTGCCGTTCTTTATGGTTCTCTGGGAGCACCGGCCAGCATCATAGCCCTGGAAAAAATGCGAAATCTTGGCCTCAGGGAAATTTATCTGCTCAGCTATTGCGGTTCCCTCTCACCAGAGCTCGTCGCCGGACAGGCTTTCCTTCCACTCAAGGCTTTAAGCCAGGAAGGCACCTCCAGGCATTATGCCCGGCCGCGAGCCGGTTTCTATTTTGCGTCCAAAAGACTGCTTAAAGGTCTTAAAAAATTCCTGGCCCGGCAAAACCTAGACTTCAGGGAGGGAGCCATCGTTTCTACCGATGCTCCTTACCGGGAAACCGCCCTTTGGCTTAAAAATCTCCAGAAGAAAAGAATCATGGCCGTAGATATGGAGATGTCAGCGGTCCTCTCCTGGGCCGCTTTCTACCGGCTTCAGGCCGTCGGCCTGTTTATAGTCTCTGATGAACTTTTTAGCGGGCAGTGGAAAAACTACAGCCAGAGTCAGCAGATACTGGAGGCCACAGCCACTTATTTCTATCCTCTAATTTTTACAGCCTGATGGGAGGGTTGACCTGAAACCAAAAGTCCTTTTGACTAATTCTCTTCTTCCTGTAGCTATGTACTACCTGGCCGTTGAAGTAGAACTTGAGCTGACCACCAGGGAAATACTCCTTACATGGTCTGAGTTACTGGCCTGGACCTTATTTCCCGCCAGAGACTGGAATTGAGGGGAAAAAACGGCCGTCCTGATCAACGTGGCCCGGGGTCCGATTGTCGAGATGAAAACCCTAGCCAGCAGCCGGCTCTGGGCCGCCGGACTTGATGCCTATGAAAACGAGCTCCATTTGGACAACGTCGTCCTCCTGCCCCATATCGGCAGTGTCACCTATGAGACCAGAAAGAAGATGTGTTTTTGGATGTTAAGAATTTGCTCCAGGGTTTGCGGGATGAGCATCCAGAAAACCTGGTTGAGCTCGTCTAACAACCTCAGGTTTTCCGGCTTTGGGCGGAGGGATTAAGGCTTCCCGTTCGGTATCCTGCCAGGTCAAAAGCTATATAATTCCAGCCCAGCTTTTTCAGCCGGTCTATGATTTTTTGCCGGTTTTCCGGTTTTATCGCCAGGAAAATCTCTTCCGGCCGGACCTCAATTCTGGCTATTTCTCCATGATGCCTAAGCCGAACCTGGGAAAAACCGAGCTTCTTCAAGAATGACTCGCCCCGATCAATTTTTTCCAGCCATTCAGGCACTACCGGCTGAGCATAAGGAATTCTGGTGGCCAGACAGGCATTGGCCGGCTGGTTCCAGTTGGGCAGCCCCAGAGCTCTGGCCAGAATCCTTATTTCTGATTTTTTCAAACCGGCTTCTTTTAAAGGAGATTTTATACCCAGCTCCTGCAGCGCCCTTCTACCAGGTCGGTAATCTAACTCATCATCCAGGTTGGAGCCTTCTACCACCGCCGCCAGCCCCTCTTTTCTGGCGAGTTCTTTTAACCTGCGGAAGAGAAAACGTTTGCAGTAATAGCAGCGAAGCAGCGTGTTGCGGCGGAAACTGGTTCTGAGGTAATCGTCAGATTCAACCAGGAGATACCTGACTTTAAGTTTCCGGGCTATTCTCTCAGCTTGCTCCATTTCTTCGGGCGAGTGAATTGGTGAGCTGATAATCACAGCCAGCACTCTGTCTCCCAGAGCTTCCACTGCAGCTTTCAGAAGCAAACTGCTGTCCACTCCCCCGGAAAAGGCCACCAGAAGGCTATCTTGAGATTTAAGAATTCTAATCAGTTTTTGATATTTTCTTACTATTTTAGTCGGAATCAAAAGTCGCTTTTCTGATATTGATTGGCTCATCTTCTTGTTCACTTTCAAGCAATTATCCTTCCCTATTCAGGGACTTTTTTTCTGCTCCTCAGCCAGTAATTTTTTTACCTCACTGACCAGAGTATCCACTATTTTCGCCTCAGGAACCTTTTTATAGACCTGACCCTTACGGAAAATTACCCCCACTCCCCGACCTCCAGCCATTCCCAGGTCTGCTTCCCTGGCTTCACCGGGTCCATTTACCGAACAGCCCATAACAGCCACTGTCAGAGAACCCTGAAAACCAGATAGTTTTTTTTCTACCTGAGCGGCTATCTTTCTGAGGTCAATTTCAGTCCGACCGCATCCAGGACAGGAGACCAGATTTATACCCCAAGAACTGAGCCCGAGGTTTCTCAATATTTCATAGGCTACCAGAACTTCTTTCTCCGGTGGGGCAGTCAGAGAGACCCTGATGGTATCGGCCAGGCCTTCTTTCAGAAGAAGGGTCAGACCAACTGCTGATTTGATGCTTCCCCGGAGAAGCAAACCAGCTTCAGTGATTCCAGCATGGAAAGGATAGTCTACCTGTTCTGCCAGCAGACGGTAGGCTTCAATCGTTCGCCAGACATCAGAAGCTTTAAGAGAAATTTTAATTTCAAAAAAACCCAGGTCTTCCAGTTGTCGGACCTGACGCAGAGCACTCTCCACCAGAGCTTCAGCTGTAACCCGACCGTATTTTTTTAGTAAATCTTTTTCCAGGGAACCGGAGTTCACTCCTACCCTGATGGGCACTTTTCTTTCACTGGCCAGTCTGACCACCTCTTTTAGCTTTTCCTTCGAGCCAAAAGTTCCAGGATTTATTCTCAATCCGTCAACCCCCGATTCCAGAGACAGGATGGCCAGCTGAGGGTTAAAGTGAATATCAGCCACCAAGGGAATGGTAATTCTTTTTTTTATTTCTCTGATGGCTAAGGCATCTTCCCTCTCGGGAACGGCCACACGAACCACCTGGCAACCAGCTTTTTCCAGGCGCCTAATCTGGCGGATGGTCTCTTCCACCGCAGCTGTTCTGGTCTTGGTCATAGACTGGACCACCACCGGGGCCCCACCACCAATTACCACCTGGCCGAGGCGGATTGGCCTGGTCTTCCTTCTGCGGACTACGATTTCTGTGGTCATAATTCCAATCCCGGCTTAAAATGGTACCAGACTTTTCCAGCCGTTTGGTAGCCTCTTAACAATGTCATTTAAAATGACAAACACAATGATAAAAATAAAAATTACAAAACCGATCTGCATCCAGATTTCTCTCATCTTGGGGCTTAGGTCCCGTCTTATGAGTCCTTCTATCATCAGAACAAAAATCTGACCGCCATCAAGCACTGGAATTGGCAGGAGATTAATAATCCCAAGCTGGAGACTGATGATGGCAATCCAGCTCATCATGGCTAGCAGACCCATCTTCATAGCTGCCCGGGAAAAACTGGCAATTTCCAGAGGCCCGCCTAACTGTCTGGTCGAAGCTTCTCCTGTGAATAGCTTCTTCAAGAAATCTATTACCAGAAAAGCATTGCGGGTATTTTCCCTGAGGCTCTGAGCCAGGGCTGCCAGGGGCCGGTATTTTCTGGTTACCGACCGGGCCCCCTGCATTATGCCTATTTTCCCGACACTGCCTTCTTTTCTGGGAATTACCGTAAGCTCCAGAATCTCACCGCCGCGTTCTATGGTCAGGGTCAGGGGGATTTCCGGATTTTCTTCTATTGTCTTTACGAAATTATAGAAAAACACCGGCTGCCCGTTAACCGCCTTAATAACATCTCCTGGTTTTAAACCGGCTTTATCGGCCGGTGAACCCGGATTCACCATCATTATCTGGGTCAGAATGCGAGCTCTGAACCCGGCGTAACCCATCTCATACCTGGTAATCTTATCGGTCTTCAGGGGAACCTGAAGTATTTCATCTCCCCTTCTTACTGTAACTACTATTTCCTTTTCAGGCCTGGAACCAACTGCTATTTCCACTTCCTGCCAGGTGCGAACCCGACGGCCGTTAATTTCCAGAATTTCATCGCCAATGGTAAAACCTGCCTTTTCAGCTGGAGAACCAGGGTCTATCCAGCCGATAACCGGAGGTTGTTCCTGGTATTCCGGAACGGTCACCCCGGCCATGTTGATTATGGCTACCAGGATTATGGCGAGGATGATGTTCATCACTGAACCCATAACCAGAATGAGAAACCTTTCCCAGCGGGTTTTAGCCATGAAATCATCAGGGGAAAGCTGACGCTCCCTGTCAAAAAGCCCTTCTCCCAGGAGTTTAACGTATCCGCCCATCGGAATGAGGCTGACTCGGTAGTCCGTCCCGCCCTTCTTAAAGCCAAAAAGCCGGCGGCCGTAACCAAATGAGAAAACCTCTACCCGAACCCCAACCAGTTTGGCCATAAAAAAATGGCCGAACTCGTGGATGAAAACCAGAATGCCAAATACAATCAAAAAAGCAACGATGGTCTCAATTATGGTCATTTTTCATTTCCTTTCCAGCCAAGATACTGACAGGCCTGAGTCCTGGTCTTCCGGTCAATTAAAATAATTTCTTCAAGAGAATTAAGGCTCTGGAGCTGATGATTATTGATACAGTAAGATACAACTTCATAGATCTGCCCGAAGCTTATTTTACCATCTAAGAAAGCTCTTACAGCCACTTCGTTGGCTGCATTGAGGACTACCGGCAAGCTATGGCCTGTTTCCAGAGCCTTCCGGGCCAGAGTAAAAAGCGGATACCTGTTTTCTTCTATTTTATAAAATTCAAGCTTTTCAACCTCAGTCAGGTCAAGAGGCCGAAGCTCTGTTGGCCATCTTTCAGGATAGCTCAAGGCATACTGAATCGGAATTCTCATGTCAGTCTGGCTCAGTTGAGCCAGAACTGAACCATCCAGGTATTCAACCAGAGCATGAATCACGCTCTGAGGATGGATGATGACTTCCAGCTGCTCCGGTCTGAGGTCAAAAAGCCAACGGGCTTCTATTAGCTCCAGACCTTTATTCATCAGAGTAGCGGAATCTATGGTAACCTTAGGACCCATTTTCCAGCGGGGATGTTGAAGGGCTTCACTCAGGCTTTTCTGGGACAGTTCCTGAAGTGGCACCCGAAAGAAAGGACCTCCAGAGGCGGTCAGATAGATTTTTCTGATGAACTTTTTCTTTCGTCCGTTAAGGCATTGAAAAATTCCTGAGTGTTCGCTATCTA
Organism: uncultured Eubacteriales bacterium; assembly: GCA_964422165.1. Classification (GTDB taxonomy): domain Bacteria; phylum Acidobacteriota; class Aminicenantia; order Aminicenantales; family Saccharicenantaceae; genus Saccharicenans. The sequence goes on from CAYQZX010000029.1 coordinate 9,222, forward strand.
CTGGAATTATTTTAGCTCCGGTGCGGGCGGCTGTGTTCCTCAGCAGGGCTCCAGCCACTACCATGGATTCTTTATTGGCCAGGGCCAGGTCCTTTCCTTTTTTAAGAGCAGCCAGAGTTGGCTTCAAGCCAGCAAAACCGGTTATAGCCGAAACTACCAGATCCGAACCACGGGCTGAAACCACTGCTTCAAAACCTCTGTCACCATGCAGTATTTCAACTTTTTGCGAGCCCAGCCTTTTCCGCAGTTTCCAGGCCTCGGTTTCCCTCTCAACTGCTACCAGCTGCGGTTTGAACTCCAAGACCTGTTTTTCCAGAAGGTCAATGTTACGACCGGCTGCCAGAGCTACCACCCTGAGACGGTCTGGATGATTACGGACTACCTCCAGAGTATTCCTGCCTATGGAACCGGTAGAGCCGAGGATAACCAGTTTCTTCGTTTTCCTAAGCATTGAAATGCCAAACTCAAACTTACTTCATAATCAAAAGTCTGACAAGATAGTAGAACACTGGGGAAGCTAAGGTAAAACTGTCCAGACGGTCGAGAATGCCGCCGTGCCCGGGAATCAGGTTGGAGGAATCTTTGACCCCGGCTGCTCTCTTAAAAAGAGACTCCAGTGGGTCGGCCACCTGGGCTCCAGCATGAACCACAGTGCTCAGAATTATTATTTCAGTCAGCGGGAAAGCCGGAAGGAGCACCGTGCGAGCCAGCCAGCCTCCGGCCGCTGCCCAGACAAGGCCACCAAGTGCTCCCTCCCAGGTTTTGTTGGGACTGGCAATAGGAGTCATCTTATGGCGGCCAAGGCTTTTTCCGACCAGAAAAGCTCCCGTATCACCGAGAATAATAACCGTGATCAAAAGATACAACCAGAGGACCCCAAAATCTCTTCTTATCCAGTAAAGGAAATTCATGGTCAGACTGACATAAACTAACCCGGTAATGGTGAGGCTAAAAGACCCGGGAAAGAGAGCCAGTTTTTCCAGGGTATTGGTATCTATCACGAAATAAACAAAAGCTATAATGGTAATCAGAGTAAAACCAAGTAGAAATTGAAACTGGTCAAAATAAAAAGTCGCTCCCACGATGAGGCCGAAAAAACACCCCAGGAGTTTTTTGGGATAAAAATTCCGCCGGTTGCTCAATCCATAAAATTCCAGCAACCCTCCGATGATGGTAACCTGAAGGGCCAGGAAAAAAACCCAGGGCGGTGCAAATTGAATGATTACAAAAAGAACAACTATGATTATCAAAGCAGTCTTGGTTCTCTGCCATAAACCCATTTTCTCATCCTTGAGGTTTTTCTAACTGGCTGACTCCTCCAAACCTTCTTTCCCTTTGCTGGTAGTCAACCACTGCCTGAAACAGATCCTTTTTTCTAAAATCTGGCCAGAACACCGGGGTAATCCACAGCTCGGTGTAAGCACACTGCCAGAGTAAAAAGTTACTCAACCGCATTTCACCGCTGGTCCTGATAAGCAGGTCGGGGTCAGGCACACCAGCTGTATCCAGAAATCTGGAGAAAAGGTTTTCGTCCACCTCTTCTATCCTGTATTTTCTTCTGACCATTTTCTTTACGGCTCTGATAATTTCCTGCCTTCCTCCATAATTCAGAGCCAGTATAACGGTCATCCGGCGGTTGTTAGCTGTTAACCTCTCCACTCTGGCCAGTTCCCTTCTGACCGGATAAGGAATTCCTTTTCTTTCACCGATTACTTTAAGCCGCAAATCGTTCTCTATCAAAACTTTACTTTCCTTTGAGAGATATTCTTTGAGCAGCTCCCAGAGGGTGTTTACTTCTTCCTTTGGCCTCTTCCAGTTTTCTTTTGAAAAAGCATAAAGAGTCAGATACTTAATCCCGAGACGGGCGCAGGCTTCCACCACTTCTTTAACCGACTGGCTGCCGGCCTTATGACCCTCGGTGCGGGGAAGGTTGCGGTTTCTGGCCCAGCGGCCGTTTCCGTCCATAATAATGGCGATATGAACGGGCAGCTGGGAAAAGTCAATCTTCTGAACCAGCTCGGCTTCGATAGTTCCAGGTTGAACATATCCTTCAAGGGTATCAAACATGAGAAACATTATAAGGAGGCTGGACTGAATTGTCAAAAAACCCCGTTCTGGTTTACAGAGCCATTCAGTTCTGGTATCTTAGATTTCTGGAGTAATCAATGTGCCTCGCTGTTCCTGGAAAAGTAATCAGCCTGGATAAAGAAGGAACGGGCCGGGTAGATTATGCCGGAACCAAGGTCCTGGTAAATTTTTCCCTTCTGCCTGAAGTTAAAGTGGGAGACTGGGTCATAGTCCATGCCGGTTTTGCCATTTCAAAACTTGACCGAAAAGAAGCCAGAAAAACCCTGAAACTCTTTCAGGAACTGGAAAAACTCAATCCTACCGAATAACAATTTATGGCCAGAAAAACCAGAAAAACAGACCTGCTGGTCGGGTTTCGCTCCGGGTCAGCAATTAAGAAATTGCTTGCCGACCTGAAGAAAGAAACCTCCACCCTGAACCGCCGCTTGAGAATCATGGAAGTTTGCGGCACCCATACCATGACCCTTCACCGTTCTGGCTTAAAGCCCCTGCTTAAAGGATACGGGATAGAAATGATCTCAGGGCCAGGCTGTCCCGTTTGCATAACCCCTGATTACTACCATGAAGCTATAATTAAACTCCTGACCAGCCGCCATGAGTTAATTGTGGCCACCTTTGGCGATATGACCAGAGTTCCCACCAGGTCAGGAGCACTGCAGACTGCAGTGCCGGCTTCAGGTTCCCTGATCAGAATTGTTTACTCACCTGAAGAGTCCCTCGAGCTTGCCAGAAAAAACCCAGGAAAGCAGGTCTTATTTTTCGGAACAGGCTTTGAGACTACTATCCCGGCCATAGCCTTTACCGTTAAAAAAGCCCGCAAAGATGGTCTGAATAACTTTTCTCTCCTGGCCGCTCTCTGGCTCATACCACCAGCCCTGGAAGCCATCCTGAAGTCCGGGGAAGTTGCTCTTGATGGTTTCATCTACCCCGGTCATGTCAGCACCATAATCGGAGAAAAAGCTTACGATTTCGTAGCCGGGAAATATAATCTGCCAGGGGCTATTGCCGGGTTTGAGCCGGTGGATGTCCTGCTGGGAGTGCTGGCGGTGGTCAGGCAGATTAAGTCGGGCCAGCCCGCTGTGGCCAACGAATACCGGCGAGCCGTAAGGGCCGAGGGCAATCCTGTGGCTCTCTCCTTGATGGAAGAAGTGTTCGAAACCTTTGATGCCGACTGGCGGGGACTTGGAGTTATACCAGCAAGCGGTCTTAAACTGAAACCGGAGTGGGCCGATTTTGAGGCCACCAGAAGGTTCGAACTGAACTTCAAACCCCAAAGATTCCTGAAAACCGATTGCCGCTGCGGAGAGGTATTGAAAGGGTTGATTAACCCAGCCGACTGCCCGCTTTTCAGTAAAATCTGTAACCCTGATCATCCCCTCGGTCCCTGCATGGTTTCCTATGAAGGGGCCTGTTTGATAGAATACAGGTATTCTTCGGGAGTGAAATGGAGATGAAGATGATAAGCCTGGAAATGGGTAGCGGCGGCCGGTTGATGCAGGAATTCATCCAGAAGAAGATCATCCCTGTTTTTCGCAATCCTTTCCTTAAAGAACTACACGACTCCGCCCTTCTCCCTGGCTCCATAGCTTTTACCACCGATTCCTATACCGTAGACCCAATCTTCTTTCCAGGAGGAGACATCGGTAGCCTCAGCGTTAACGGAACAGTGAACGACCTGGTAGTCTCTGGAGCCAGGCCCCAGTTCCTTTCTCTGTCGCTAATAATTGAGGAAGGACTGGAGATTAAAGTCCTCGATAAGATATTAAACTCAATTAAAAAAGCTGCCAGAAAAGCTTCAGTTCTGGTGGTTACCGGAGATACCAAAGTGGTTCCCCGAGGCCAGGCGGATAAAATTTTTATTACCACCTCCGGAGTAGGCCAGCTTCTGGCCAGGCCAGCACCAGAAAAAATCCACCCCGGGGATAAACTCCTGGTCACCGGACCGGTCGGTGAACACGGACTAGCTATCATGCTGGCCAGGAACAATTTTAACCTGAGTTCTCCAGCCAGAAGTGACTGTGCTCCTCTGACTTTTCTTCTTCCGCTCTGGAAAGAAGGAGTCCTCTGGATGCGTGACCTCACCAGAGGGGGGCTGGCTACGGTCCTGGCTGAGCTGGCTGATAAAACCCGTTTTCCGCTGCTCGTAGAGGAAGAAAAAATTCCGCTGTCCAGGTCACTTCAGGGAGCGGTGGAAATCCTGGGAATTGACCCTCTGTATTTAGCCTGTGAAGGCCGGGCTCTGCTGGTAGTCCGCAAAAGCAAGGCTGAAGCTGTCTTAAAGCAACTCAAAAAAAATCCAGCCGGGGAAAAAGCGGCTATAATCGGTGAGTTTCAGAATAAAATCGGGCAAAAGGGAGAAGCCCTGCTCAGAACTTCAAGCGGCGGTCTTCGCCTTCTGGAACCCCTGACTTCAGAACTTCTGCCGAGAATCTGCTAAGTCTGCCTGATTCTTAAAACTTCTGCTTTTTATACCACTCAAGAGTCAGTTTTAAGCCACTCTTAAAATCTAACTCCGGCCTAAAGCCAAGGAGCTTTTCCGCCTGGCTGATATCGGCAAATGATTCTTTAATATCTCCAGGCCGTGGGTCGGTATAAACAGCCTTAATTGAAAGACCCAGTAAAGAATTGATTATCTCCACAAGTTCGTTGATAGAGACCGGAACCGAAGCTCCGATGTTGAATACTTCTCCTCGGAAACTTTCGAACCCGGAAGCTATCAGGTTGGCTCTAACAACTTCCTGTACGTAGATAAAATCTCTGGTCTGGGTTCCGTCTCCATAGATTACCGGCGGTAAGCCATTCAGCATCCTGGTGATAAACACCGGAATGACAGCCGCATACTGGGAAGCCGGGTTTTGTCTGGGCCCGAAGACATTAAAATAACGGAGGCTAACTGCATTAAAGCCATAAAGCTCACTGAAAACCTGAAGATACTTCTCTGAAGCCAACTTCTGGGCAGCATAAGGTGATAGAGGTTTGCCTTCTTGACCTTCTTTCTTGGGTAAAACCGGATTTTCCCCATAGACTGCCGAAGAACTGGCAAAAACAAAACTTTTGACTTTCTTTAAAGCCGCAGCCTGAAGCAGGTTTAAAGTCCCGGTCAGGTTTATCTCATGAGCTAAAAGCGGTTCGGAGACTGACCGGGGAACTGAAGCCAGAGCTGCCTGGTGCAGGATGACCTCGATCCCCTCCACAGCTTTCAGACAGGTGCAAAGGTCCCTGACATCCCCGACAATTATTTCAACCAGGCTTTCCACCGAGGCCAGATTTTCTTTTCGGCCGCTGGAAAAATCATCCAGCACCCGAACCCGGGCTCCCAGGCTGACTAGAGCTTCAACCAGGTGGGAACCGATAAACCCGGCCCCCCCTGTCACCAGATAATTTCTGTACCTGATCATCACCAGACCTCATTCGTGCCGGTTAAGGTAGCCATTTTTTATTAAATAATCAACTACCTTTCGGGCACTTTCTTCGAGCGTTTCCTTATCGGTTTCCAGGACCAGTTCTGGGTTAAGTGGTTCTTCATAAGGGTCAGAAATTCCAGTGAATTCTTTAATCTCGCCTCTAATGGCCTTCTGGTACATACCCTTGACGTCCCTGGCCATGCAGACTTCCAGAGGGCATTTGACGTAAACCTCAATGAACTCACCGATTTCGCGGCGAGCTTCATCTCGGATGTCGCGGTAAGGTGAAATGAAAGAAGTGAGTACTGCAACTCCATTTCGTGTAAGTAATTTGGCCACAAAAGTAACCCGACGGATATTTTCGTTCCGGTCCTCCCGGGAAAAGCCGAGATCCCGGCAGAGGCTCTGGCGAACCACATCACCATCCAGCCTCTCCACCCTGAGGTTTTTCTCCCTCAGAATTTCTGCCACCCGGTCTGCTACCGCCGATTTGCCTGAACAGGGCAATCCGGTAAACCAGAGGGTAAAACCTTTCTGTTCCTGACACATTATGCAACTCCTCAGTGTTACGAAATTTATAAAAGTATTACCAGATTAATCTGGCTTGGCTTTCTGCAATAAAGCCAACCGATTCTGGACCACACTTCACCCTCAACTCATTCCAGCACTTTACCTTTAAGCCCGGGAACTTCAGGACCATCAAGAATTCGCAATATGGTTGGAGCAATGTCCATGATGCTGGCCTCCAGCAGACGGCCACCCCTCTTTTCAGGGTCATAGAGGATGTAAATCCCGTCATAATCATGGACTGCATCATCCGGGCCGGTGTCGTTTTCCTGAAGATAAAGGGTTCCGTATCCGAGGGTGCCGGCCGAGCGCCAGTAAAGGTCATCGAAATAAACCATCAAGTCGGGGTATTCTCCGTTTAGTTCCGGATAGTGTTCCTGGGGTTTTATAACCACAGTTTTCCATTCTTCGCCCTGCGGTCCCCTCACGGCTTTAAGACGGCTGATAAGCTCGTCTCGAACAGCCTCATAGTCTTCGGGCTTGATTATCCCCTGTGGCTCCCGTCCTTCGACATTGAGGAAGATACGGGCGTAATAGCCACCCCAGCCCCAGGCCCGGGTTCGGCTCCAGTCAATCTTTAATTGCTCTACATTCTGCCCTCTCTGAGGTGGTTCGGTAACTACCAGGTCTCCCTGTTCAATCAACCAGTCGTTAACACAGAAGGCTCCTTTCATTCTTTTGGCTCCATGGTCGGAAACCACCAGAACCGCAGTCCGGTCATCAATTTTATGGAGCAACTCACCTATTTTTTCATCCAGAAAGCGGTAGTAATCAGGTATGGCCGTTTGGTAGGGATTACCCGGTTCGTAGAGATGATGCTCCCGGTCCATGAATTTCCAAAAGGCATGATGAATTCGGTCGACTCCAATTTCCACAAACCAGAAAAGGCTCCAGTCATCACTCTCCAGCAAATAGTTAATTACCTGAAAATGATTTTCGGTCATCTGGTATATTTCCGACAGAACCTGAGAACGGTCTTCCGTTCTGAAAGTCACATCAAACCAGAAAGGACCGAATTGGCTCTCTATTTCAGAACGAAGCTCAGCTGGGTAGGTATAGGTTTGCTCGTTCGATGGAGTGATGAAGCAGGATATGAGTTTTCCCCGAACCGGCTTTGGCGGATAACTTGGCGGAACGCTTATCAGCACACTTTCTTTCCCCTGTTCTCCGAGATAATCCCAGACTGTTTTTTCTTTTATGGCCGTGGAATTAGCAATCCACATTTTCTGGTAGTCATAACCCCGCCGATGGCGGAAACCATATAGACCCAGCTGCCCCGGGTCTTTGCCGGTGGCCATAACCATCCAGGCCGGAATAGTAATGGGTGGATCGCAGCTCCTGAGCCGGCCGTAAAGGCCCAGGTCCATGAGCTTTTTCAGGCTGGGAAGTTCTACCTGGCTCTCAAATACCAGAGATGGAGTCGCACAATCAAGCCCGATTACCAGAAGCTTCTTTCTCTTTTTCATAAGCTCCTATCACCTCTTTCATCCGATCTAAGCCTTCATTCGTTGAAAGGATTGGGAAAAGACAGGATAATCCTGGCTACTTCGGGCCTCATCAGCTCCGGCGGAGGAATTTCTCCTTTGACCAGCAGGTCCCGGATTTTGGTTCCGGAAAATTGAATATGAGACGAGGAATCATGGGGGCAGGTTTTTTCGTTCTCTATGGACCCACATTTTCTACAGTAGAAAAAGGACTTAAAAAAAAGCGGCACTATTCCCAGATCGGGAAACTCCTCAAATATATCCTGCGCGGCGTAGGGATGGTAATAATTGCCAACTCCAGCGTGATCTCTTCCTATAATAATATGGGTACAGCCAAAATTTTTCCTGATGATAGCATGGTGAATGGCTTCCCGCGGCCCGGCATATCGCATCTCCATCTTCAGGATGGACATAACCGCTCGCTCCTTCAGATAATAATGACGAATCAGCTCTTCATAAGAAGCCAGAATCACCTCATCTTTGAAGTCACCTTTTTTCTTCCGACCGATAACCGGATTTATGAAAAGACCATCAGTAAAAGTCAGGGCCGCCTTCTGGACATACTCATGCCCGAGATGAGGAGTGTTTCTCGTCTGAAAGCCGACCACTGTCTTCCAGCCTTTTTCCTTGAACAGAATTCTGGTTTCCCGGGGGGAAAGGCGGAAGCGGTCGTAGGGAGTAGGCAGAAGTTCTAATAATTCCACCGGGCCACCCAAAAGGACTTCTTTCATTTCCAGAACCCTGGCCACACCGGGATGTTTAGGGTCAATGGTCCCATAAACTTTCTGACAGAGCTCCTCTCGGTTGAAGGTGTACTTATCTTCAACCACCATCATCCCGACCGGAATCAGCTCTTCAGACCTGAGCACCAGTTCAGACCCAGGTTTAAGCCGGTTAGCAGTTTCCCGGTCGACATCCAGGACAACCGGAATGGTCCAGGGCAGGTCTGAAGTCAAACGTTTCTGATTGAGGACACTGAGAAAATCGGCCTGGTTCAAAAAACCTTCCAGGGGAGAGTAAACACCCGTGGCGATGTTTTCCAGATCTGAAACAAGGTCCTGGTCCAGCACGACCGAAGGCAGTTTTTCCAGTCGGGCCAAAAGCTCCTTCTTGCGATTGGCCTCAACCAGACGATTAATCAGCTTGCCACCATGAGGGGGTATCATTGGATTCTCCTTGATCTCCTTGATAACGGGAATTTTGAACAGGTCAGTCAATCAATATAGCCTAAAGCCTTAAGCTTCTCTTTTATTTTTTCTTCCTCTTCCGGGCTGAACACCTCTTTATTCTCCTCATCTTTAGCCAGATGTTCCCTGATAAGCTTAGTCACATAACTTGAGACAGAACTGAATTCGGTACCTTTGATTTTCTCTTCTATTTTTTTATAGAGAGTAGTCGGAATGGATATCTGAGTAAATTCTTTGTCCATCGTTCCTCCTGAGATGACTTTATATAACAGATTAACAGATATTTCAACCACCTGGTCCGGAAACTGATTTCCAGCTAAACCGACCGAAAGCCAGAGGGCCAGACTAAAGGCTGGTTCTTTGATAACAGAAGGAGCTGCCCCGAGAACGGTCAGCTTGACAAAACCCCCGGGGCGTGGTTAAATTTTTTTGTCTGACTAAATATGAATCAAGATAAGGAGAGAGGTCAACACATCCCTTAAAATGGAAAAACTTTCCCACCCGTATGTTCGCCGGATTTCTTTCTTTGGGGTCCTTGATAAGAACCTGAAAAAGCTGGAAAACAGACTGGGGGTCAGTCTGTCGGTCCGGGGTGATAAACTCATTCTAGACGGAGAGCCAGAAAAAGTTCAGTTTGCCAGGAAATATTTTGAGAAAATTCAGGAGCTTGAAGATAAAGGATACAATTTGAAGGAAGAAGATTTTCACATTGCCCTGGACCTGCTTGAAGAGAATCCGGGGCAGCTTGAAGAATACGCTCCGGCTGAGCCCATTTACCTCCAGAGAAAATCTGTAGCTCCAAAAAGCCTTAACCAGCAAGCCTACATGAAAGCCATCAAGGACTATGACCTGGTTTTTGGCATAGGTCCAGCCGGTACCGGCAAAACTTACCTGGCCATGGCCATGGCCCTTTCTTACCTGCAGAGTAAGCAAGTTAATCGGATTATCCTGACCAGGCCGGCTGTTGAAGCTGGAGAAAGACTCGGTTTTCTGCCCGGTGATATGTTTCAGAAAATAAACCCTTATCTCAGACCACTTTATGATGCCCTTTTTGACCTGACACCTTATGAACAGGCCAACCGTCTGGTGGAAAGGGGGATAATTGAAATCGCTCCTCTGGCCTACATGCGCGGTCGCACCCTGAACAGCGCTTTCATCATCCTGGATGAAGCCCAGAATACCACCCGAGAGCAGATGAAGATGATTCTGACCAGACTCGGTTTTGACTCCAAACTAGTGATAACGGCCGACATCACCCAGATAGACCTGCCTCAGCCCAAAAAATCAGGTGTTCTCCAGGCTATAAAAGTGCTATCTTCAATCAAAGAAATTGCTTTTGTTTACTTTACCGAAAAAGATGTCGTCCGTCACCCGCTGGTGGGTAAAATTATCAAAGCTTACGCCCGGGCTGAATCCCGAACGGCTTAATATCCTATGAAAACCATCCAGTTCCGGAAGCTTCGCCTTTTCAAAAGCGACGAAATTTTTCCGCTTCGCCGAAAAGCCGAAGGTAAAACCCAGGAAAAATCCAGCCTGCTGAGGAAACTTTTCCAGAATCCGGTTCTTTATATCTTTTTATTTGCGGCAATCATCGCTTTTTTCATCTCTTATTTTCCGGCCCGTCCTCTACCTCAGATCAGGGTCGGGGAGATTGCTACCAAGGATATAGTCTCACCGGTGGAAATCACTGTTGAAGATGTTGAGGCTACTGAAAGAAGAAAAACCCTGGCTGAATCCACCATCCCTCCTGTTTATTTTTACAATCAGAAAATCTCAGCTTTAACCCAGGAAAAAATCCGCCAGCTATTTGAAACCGGCCGGGCCTGGCTGGATTTAGCTCAGACTCCGTCTCTAAAAGAACTGCAGAAAAGCTTTTCAGAAAATCTCGGGCTGGACCTGGATGAAGTAACTATTAACTCTCTGATCAGATTAAAATTTCCTCAGGAACTGGAACAGCTTCTGATTGATGTGCTAAATCCCATTCTGGCCAGAGAAATAATCCTCTCCCGCAGTCTTCTTATTCATGGAGAAACCGAAAAAGGGCTGCTGGTGGTTAGAGGAAAAGAAGAAAGATTATTCAAAGCAGCCGAGGTTATGGAGCTTAAGGAAGCCAGGCAACTCCTGCTTTCAGAAATTAACGCTCTGGAATTGCCAGTCCGAACTAAAAATTTGTTAAGGACCTTAGCCCCGATCTTTCTGGTTCCCACCATCAACTACGACCAGCCGGAAACAGAAATCAGAAGGTTAAAAGCCCGCACTCAGGTGGAACCAGTCTTTTACACTATAAAGAAGGGTAAAGTCATAATCCGTAAAGGAGACGAAGCTACCCCCGACACTATCAGACAAATTAATCTGATCAATCAGAAAATAAGCAGCCAGCCGCACTGGCTTATAAATTTCTTCGGACTTCTGGTTCTTTTTTCCATTATCTTTTTCTTTATCTGGGTATTCATCGACACGGTCAGCAAAGGCGAAAACAAAGTTCAACTGCTGCAGATGATGGGCCTGACCTTATTCCTGAGCTTTGTGGCTTACAAGGCCAGTATGTTCATAGCTGATTCTCTCGGGAGCTCGGTAACCATTTTCAACTTGGACAAAGAAGCCCTGTCTTTTGCTATTCCCTTTCAGTTAGGAACATTCCTGTTCGCTTTCCTGAGCAGCACGGAAATAGCCATAATCTACTGCGTCATTAACAGCCTGCTGGCTGGTTATCTGCTCGGCGGTGATTATTTTCTGGTTATCTTTGCTCTTTTAGGTGGAATTGCGGTAGTGGTAGGCTTGAAATTTTATTTTGCTCACAGCCGGAGCTCCATCCTGAAAACCGGACTTATGGTTTTAGCCCCTTTCAACGTCATCCTGATCCTTGTCTTCCATCTAATCAAACAGAGCTTTTCTGACCTGATGGTCCTGGGAACTGAACTTTTCAGCGCTATTCTGGGCGGGCTGCTCAGTGCTGCTGTAGCCTTTGTTTTGATTCCGATTTTTGAATCTCTGTTCAGCTTTCTGACACCCAGCAAGCTTCACGAACTGACCAATTCCGACCTCCCTATCTTCAGGAGACTAGCCCTGGAAGCCCCCGGCACCTACCATCACTCTCTGATTGTAGCCACTCTGGCTGAAAAAGCCGCTGAAGAAATCAAAGCCAACAGCACTCTGGTAAAAGCCGGTGGTCTCTACCACGACATCGGCAAGCTCAAAAGGCCCGAATACTTCAGCGAAAATCAAAACCCGGTCTCAAATATTCACCGTGACCTGACTCCCTCTTTGAGTACTCTGGTTATTATCAACCATGTCAAAGATGGAGTGGACCTGGGTAAAAAGCTAAGACTGCCAAAGCAAATTATTGAGCTCATTGCCCAGCATCACGGAACAGCTATTGTGAGGTATTTTTACCAGAAAGCCAAAGAGAAATATGACCCGGAATTGCACAAAATTGAAGCTGAAGATTTCCGTTATCCAGGGCCCACGCCCAGAAGCAAGGAGGCAGGCTTGATCATGCTGGCTGATTCGGTCGAAGCAGCTACCAGAAGTCTGAAATCGCCCACCCGCGAAAACCTAAAGCGGGTTATCACGGAAATTTTCAACGCTCACCTCCAGGACGGCCAGCTGGATGACTGCGGCTTTTCTCTGAAAGAGCTGAGAATTATTGCTAATTCTTTCCTGAGCACCCTTTATGCCATCTACCATCCCCGGCCCACTTATCCGGGTTTTGAGTTTGAAAAGAAAACTGAAAAGAAAGAAGAAGACAAAAAAAACAATGGTAATAATAAAAAGCCAACTCAAGAAAAATCCGGTACCTCTTAGAAAAATTAAAAGCCTTCTGGAAGCTCTGAGCCGGCATTACAAGATGCAGAAGACTGAAGTGGTGGTGACCCTGGTTGGCCCGAGCACCATTCGCCGCCTTAACAAAAAATACCGCCGCCGGGATAAGGCCACCGATGTTTTGAGTTTCGAGCTTAAAGAAAAGGGCCCTGACGGCCGTTTCTACCTTGGTGATATTGTCATCTGCCCGGCGGTAGCCCGCAGACAGGCCCTAAAGCAGGGACACTCGCTGCTGCGCGAGGTGGAAATTCTGGCCATTCACGGCTACCTCCATCTTCTGGGTTTTGAGCATTTCCAGGGAATGGAAGAAGAAGAGGCCAGAATCAGACCTCTTTTTCTGAAAAACTATCAACCGGTAAAAAGGTAAAATGGAAAATAGCGTTTTTTTCTATTCTGGTTGGGTTTTAAGTTTTATCCTGACTTTTCTGATGTCTTTTCTTCAAATAGCTCTCTCCTATTTTTCCAGAATCGGCCTTTCCCGAATCCTGGGGGAGGAGAAAAAAAAGCTCAGAGAACAGGTCCTGGAAAATTATGATGAACTGAAAATTTCGGTCGATTACGGACGAATTATTTTTTTCCTGGCCTTTCTGGTTTATTCCTGCTCGCTCCGGCCTGACCTAGCCAGCTGGCCCCTCTGGTGTCTTATAAGCTGTCTACTGGTCTATCTGGCCTTCTTTGACTATCTTCCACGGCTTTTGTTCGCTCTGGTAAAGGAAAAGGGACTGATATTAATACTTCCTGTTCTTGTTCCCCTCAGGACAATTTTGACCCCTGTTCTGTATTTACCAAGATCCTTTCTGAAAAAAGAAGAAAAGAGACAGGACATCTGGAAGAATTACGAAACCACCGCGGAGGAAATTGAAACTTTCATTGACGAAGCCACCGAAGAGGGAATAATTGAAAAGGACGAAAATGAACTGCTGCGGGGAGTGGTAGAGTTCGGCGACCGACTGGTCAGGGAAATTATGACTCCTCGAGCCCAGATGGTGGCTGTGGACAAAAACACCTCTGTCGGCCAGCTCAAAGAAATTTTCATCAGAGAAAAATATTCCAGAATGCCGGTATATCGGGAACGCCTGGACAACATAGAAGGTATGGTCATGGCTAAAGACCTGCTGGAGTTCAGCAGTCCGGACCAGACGGAGCGAAAAATTGATTTTTTAATAAGACCGGTTCCATTTGTCCCGGAAACCATGGCTGTTAAGGACCTGCTTAAGGAATTTAAAAAACTCAAACAGAAAATGGCCATCGTTGTAGATGAATACGGGGGAGTTTCAGGGCTGGTAACCATGGAAGACCTGCTGGAAGAAATAGTCGGCGAAATACAGGATGAATACGACGTGGAAGAACCGCAAATTATCGCCGAAAAGCCAGACTGTTTTCTGGTCAGCGGGGAAACTGAAGTGGAGAAGATAGAAGAACTGCTCGGAACCGAGCTTTCGGAGGAAACTTTTTTAACGGTCAACGGCCTTCTTCAGAAACATCTGGGCAGATTACCCGGTCAGGGCGAGAAGATTGATCTGGCCGGTCTGGTTTTCGAAATCCTGGAAATTGACGACAAACGAATAAGAAAAGTCAGACTGACCAGAACCAGAATTGAGGATAAAAAGGAAAACAATTAAAATGGCCAGAAAAAAACAGACCGCCGGAAAATCCAGGAATTTCAGGGCTGGCTATGTGGCTCTAATCGGTCGGCCGAATGTGGGCAAATCCACTCTGGTTAACAACCTGGTTGGCCAGAAAGTAGCCATCGTTTCTGACAAACCTCAAACTACCCGGGTCAGCATTCTGGGCATCAAAACCACCGAGCGGGGTCAGATTATTCTGGTGGACAACCCGGGTGTTCACAAACCGCTTCATCTGATGAACCGGAGAATGATGAACTATGTTTATTCTTCCTTGGAGACAGCTGACCTGATTCTGCTGATGGTAGAGGCCACCAAAAAATTTGGACACGGCGACCAGTATGTCCTGGACTTGTTAAAAAAAGTTGCCACACCTATTTTCCTTTTGATCAACAAAGTTGATCTTATAAAAAAAGAAAACATATTACTAATGATTGATTCCTACAAAGACTTATTACCGTTCAAAGAAATTGTGCCCATTTCAGCCCTGAAGGGAGACAACCTGGACCGCCTGGAAAAGCTGATTTATGAGTACCTCCCCGAAGCCCAGAAAATATATTCGGATGAAGAAATTTCCGACCAGTCCTTGAAATTCTTGCTGTCCGAAATCATCAGGGAAAAAATCCTTAAAAGAGTGGAAGAAGAACTACCCTACACCACGGCTGTGGTCATTCAATCGATTGAAACCGGGCCAGGACTGGAAAAGCCGGCTGGAGTTCCGGACTCTCTGACTAGGATTCAGGCCGAAATTCTGGTAGAGAAGGAGAATCACAAGGGCATCATAATCGGCCGCAAGGGAGCTATGATCAGGGCCATTGGAACTGAAGCCCGTAAAGAAATGGAAGAGATTCTGGAAAGTAAGGTCTTTTTAGAGCTCACTGTCAGGGTCCGCGAAAAATGGCGGGATTCGGAAGAAATTCTGGACCTGATAGAAGAGCAAAAAGGCTGAGTCCAATTCCCCTCCACCCTGTTTGCCTGGAAAACAGGAAACTCCAGCGTTTTTCCAGCCAATTCTTGGGGGCAAATCCATTGTTGAAAGAGCTTGAGCTTAATCAACCGAGCAGGTCTTATTGACAATCAGCCCTTTTGATGAGAAAATTTTAATCCTTTCTCGGTGAGTGTAGCTCAAGGGTTAGAGCACCGGACTGTGGATCCGGTGGTTGGGGGTTCGAATCCCCTCACTCACCCCATTCTTCTATGCTTTTCCCGATGAGGGGATAAAGAATATTAATCAGGATTCTGAACTTCCTGAGTCTGAAATCTCCCAGTTACGCCAGAGGGCTGACCTGGGTTCTTAGAAAGCTAATCCCAGCAAAACAGCCAGACTTTTATTTTTGATATAATCCACCTCCATCTGGGACCTGGCAATGTTGGAAAGGCCCAGATGGTAACGGGTTTCCAGGGAAATTTTTACTACTGGAACTTTTATCTCCACCCCGGCTCCTAAGACAGCCGCCAGCTCCGTATTCTTAAATCTTTCCTTGACATCAAGGGAGATGATTTCGTTTCCATCTTCGTCCATGGCCACGGCTCGGGCTCTGGTCAAATAACCCAGCGAAGGACCAGCCAGAAGAAAAGGTTTTACCGGTCCAGCCAGAATCGGGCTGAACTTAAGAAGCAGGAGACCTTCAAGATAGTCAAGCCGGTATTGAGCTGTAAAAGTAATGAAATTTTCGGTCACTTCATAATGAGTTCCTCTCCTGGCATACAGAAACTCCGGTTGAATGGTCAGCAGTCCCAGATTGAAGGTCAGGAATAAACCTCCGGTCAGTCCCTTCAAATCTCTGAATTCCGGCAGGTCGGGTGTGATGGGACTGACCTTAAAATTGGCCAGATTTAACCCGCCTTTCACACCAAAAGATGCGGCCGAAGTTTCAGACCAGAACCCAAAGAGAAAAAAGACCATTATCCCTAATAAAATAATCCTTCTCATCTTACCCTCCTCCAGTTATTTCCATAAATATCATAATCCTGATTAAGGGCTTAAGACAAACTGATCCTCTTTTCCCAACCTGACCAAAAGAATCGGCAAAATAAATCAGTTACCAGGTCTAGACCAATTATAAAAATACCACAGGATTAAACAGGGTTGAGATTTCAGACCAAAAACTCAGGGAGAAGGCTAAATTTTTCTGGAACAACCCTTAAAAAATGAAGATAATAGATTCTAAAACTTAAGGAGTACAGACATGTTTCGAGAAGTCAGAACATTTCAGCTAAAAATTATTAAAAAATTTTTCTTGCTTTTCGTTCTTTTTACCTTTTTTATGTCTTCGGACGTCTTTGTGCTGTCTGCAACCCAAACTTCAACTCCCCAGACCAGCATTACTCCCCCTGAGGTCTTTTTCGGTTTTCAGCTTGGGGCCGACAGAAAAATCGCCCGCTGGGATAAGATTGTCAATTATTTCCAGCTGCTGGAAAAGGAAAGCCCGCGGATTAAAGTCATCAACCTGGGACCTACAACTATGGGCCAACCCTTTCTCTTGGTCATCATCTCCTCTCCTGAGAATCTGGCCCGCTTAGAGCAGCTAAAAGCCATTAACCAGAAAATTTCAGACCCACGCGGTTTAGAAGAGAATGAAATAAAAACCCTGATAAACCAGGGTAAAACTATCATCTGTCAGTCGATGAGCCTTCATGCCACTGAAATCGGTGGCACCCAGATGGCTCCAGAGCTCACCTATGATCTGCTCTCTCGAAATGATGAAGAGACCATCCGCATTCTCGAAAACGTCATTTTCCTGCTTATTCCCTGCTTTAATCCCGACGGTCAAATTATGGTTACCGACTGGTATTACCAGACGCTTGGTACTGAATATGAGGGTTCCAGTCTGCCCTGGCTTTATCACAAATATGCTGGCCAT
This sequence comes from uncultured Eubacteriales bacterium, assembly GCA_964422165.1. GTDB lineage: Bacteria > Acidobacteriota > Aminicenantia > Aminicenantales > Saccharicenantaceae > Saccharicenans. Next base: position 26,263 of record CAYQZX010000029.1, read on the forward strand.
GACAACAATCGTGATGGTGATTTCTTAAACCTGCAAGAATCTATCTATGCGGCTGAGATTCTTTATCGCGAATGGAAACCCCAGGCCTATGTCGACCACCATCACATGGGAAGCTATGGGGCTCGCCTGTACATTCCACCTTACTGCGAACCTATCAGGCCTCATGCAGACCCGCTTCTCTGGCGGGAGCTATCCTGGTACGGAGCCCATATGGCCTACAAACTGGAGGAAGCTGGCAAAACAGGAATAATAAATAACGCTATGTTTCCAGGTTGGGGGCATTTCGGCTGGCATTGGATAACTCCTTTTCATAATATCGCCGGAATGCTGACCGAGTCAGCCTCAGCCCGCCTGGCCTCTCCTCTTTACATCCATCCTGACCAACTACGGGGCGGCTCACTTCAATTTCCGGAATACGAAGCTCAGACCAACTTCCCTAATCCCTGGCCAGGAGGCTGGTGGCGGCTGCGTGATATTGTCGAGCAGAAAAAAATCTCAGCCTGGGCCGTACTGGACCTGGCAGCCAGACACCGGGAAACTGTGCTTTACAATGCTTACTTAAAGGCTAAAAGGCAAATTGAAAGGGGTTTAAACGAAAAACCACGGGCTTTTGTGGTGCCGGCCGAACAAGCTGACCGGCTGACTACCATTAAAATGATTAACACACTGCTTCAGAGTGGCCTTGAAATTCAGAAAGCTACCACTCCGATAACTGTTAACGGGCTGACCTACCCGGCAGGTTCTTACCTCATTCCGCTCTCTCAACCTAAAAGAGGACTGATAATCAACTTGCTAAATCGAACACTCTATCCAGATAATTACTGGACCAGAGACCGGGACGGCCGTCCCAATCGCCCCTATGACCTGGCCACCCACACCATGGCTGAATTCATGGGAGTGAAAGTTGATCCCGTTGATGAGCTACCACAGGGCCGGCTGGAACCAATCACCGAGCCGATTAAGGTTAGAGGTAAAATAGAGTCCGGCCCATCCGGATACCGACTTGACGGCCGACTGAATGACTCTTATACAGCAGTCAGCTTGCTTTTAGATAATAAAATTGAGGTTTTCCGGGTAGACCTTAAAACTGCCAGCTTAAACCCGGGTGATTTCCTGGTGCCCTCTGCCCCTTTAGCGCTGCTTCAGAACATTTCCGAAAAAACCGGAGTCGATTTCCTGCCTCTTGCCACCTTTCCGGAAAAAGGATTTCACCGAGTGCGCCGGCTGCGAGTCGGGCTTTATCAGCGCTACTACGGCGGTAATATGGATGAAGGCTGGACCCGGCTGATACTGGAAAAATTTTCTTTACCCTATCTGACAGTAAGAGATGCAGACCTCAAAAGTGGTCAGCTCCTTAAAAAAATCGACCTGCTGATTATCCCGGCTGATTCCATTGCTATGATAACCGGAGAGCTTCCGGAGCCGTCCAGAAGGTTTCTGAACACCCCACCTGAATACCGGAGTGGGCTGGGAAAAGAAGGAGTGGAAAAACTTAAAGAATTCGTGGGTAGAGGGGGAATTCTGGTTTGTCTGGGTGAAGCCAGTAACTTCGCAGTAGAAAAATTCAACCTGAACCTGAAAAACGTGGTGGCTGGCCTTGATTCCAAAGAATTTTTCTGCCCCGGCTCAACTCTGAAAGCTGAATTCAACAACCAGCATCCCCTGGCTTACGGACTGCCGGAACAGGGCCTGGTTCTTTTCTACAGCAGCCCGGCCTTTGAGATTCTGCCTTCTGAAAATAGTGAGAAATACCGGGTGGTGGTCCGTTACGCCGAAAGAGAACTCCTGCAAAGCGGCTGGCTTATCGGTGAAAAGCACCTGAGCCGAAAAGCAGCCATGATAGAAGTGGATTACGGCCAGGGGCAGATTATTCTCATTGGCCTGCGCTGTCAGCACCGGGCTCAAACCCACGGCACTTTTAAGTTATTGTTCAATACGTTTATTCGGTAAAAAAACAACCCTATTTTCGGCCCGAAAAATATCTTTCGGAAAGGAAATCCTTTGAGTAAAATAGATTACCCCCTTCTGCCCAAACTGGCTTCAGAAAATCATTTTCTAATCGGAAAATGGACTCCGGTCTTTTCTTCACTGCGGTCAGTGGCCGGGGGCGGCTCCGGTGAAAGACGGGCAATTTCCAGTCTCAGTTCTTCAGTCATTTCTATATCGGCTGCTGCCACTGCCTCTTTAAGCTGTTCCAGGTTCCTGGCTCCTATGATAGGCGCGCTGACCGCCGGATGGCTACCAGCCCAGGCAATGGCTAGGCTGACAGGATGGTAGCCATTTCTTCTGGCAAACTCGGTGAATCTTTCAGCCACTTCAAAAACCCAGCCTTCTCCATATCTGACCTGATAAATTTTATTCTCCACCAGACGACCTGATGGCGGTCGCCGGTCCCGACCGTATTTTCCAGACAGGAGACCAGCTGCCAGCGGACTGTAAGTCAGGACTCCAAGTTTCTCTGCCTGGGCCATGGGAAATATTTCTACTTCGGCTTGTCGTTTCACCAGATTGTACATGGGCTGGATACAGGCAATGGGAGCCCAGTTATGAAGGACCGTAAGACCAATAGCTTTCTCCACCTGCCAGGCGGCAAAGTTGCTTAGCCCCAGATAAACCACCTTACCCTGCCGCACCAGGTCATCCAGAGCTCTGAGAGTTTCCTCAAGAGGGGTCAGATCGTCAAACCGGTGAATGAAATAAATATCAATCCGGTCCGTCTGAAGACGTTTTAAACTGCTTTCTACCGCATACATAATGTGCCGGCGATTGGCTCCCATGGCGTTGGGATCAGGCCCGGTCGGAAAATAAACTTTGCTGGTAATCAGAACTTCTTCCCGGCAGTCTTTGATCAGCCGGCCCAGGATTTCCTCAGAACGTCCTCTGGCGTAGAGATCGGCACAGTCAAAGATATTAATTCCTTTCTCCCGGCAATAGGCAAACATTTCAGCCGAGGTTTTCTCATCTGCCTCGGCTCCAAAAGTCATAGTGCCAAAGCATAGCTCAGAAATTTTCAGGCCGGTTGAACCAAAATTTTTATACTTCATTTTGCCTCCTTCGTCTTTTCCAGAATCAGGCCGTGACCTGCCGGAAACAGGCCCGGCAAAGAGACCGGAAGTTTACCGGACACTTTGATTTCACCACCAAGGGCTCTGGCCGCCAGTAGCTGGGTTTCCGGGGTATTACGGTAAAGACAGAAATAAGCCTCAACCTCGGGAAAATGTCTTAGAAAATAAGGGCTGCCGAACGACAGGACCACCAGAGGGCAGCCGAGGGCTTTAATTTCCTTCAACAACTCAATATGGGCTGGTTCCAGGTCAACGCTGCCTTTATAAGCCCGCAGACTGGAAAAAAGAGCTGCTACCGCCAGGTCTGATCGAGTAGCGGCCACCAGAGCTTCCTGCAATCTTTCCTTTCCGGTATCACCATCGGCGTAGAAAACCCGAAGAGCTGGAATTCTCAGGCTTAACTCTGCAGCCAGTCTTCTTCCCGCATAAAAATCTCCCGGGTCACTGCTCAAAGACAGCAACACCACCTTTTTGTGTGAAGACAGCGGAACAAGGTTTTTCTCATTCTTAACCAGGGTTAGAGCCGAAGCAAAAGCCCGAAGGGCAATTTCTTTATATTCCGGCTTCCCAAGAATGAGGGGTAAACGGTCGAGCGAAACATAGCGGTTGCGATGAAGTCCCAGCCTGGCTTTTGCCAGGAGAACCCGGCGAAGGGATTCTTCCACCCGAGCAAGAGAAACCTCTCCGCTTCTTACCGCCTGTTTTAGATGCTCGATGACCCTGACCGGGTCCGGTGGTAAAAGCAGCAGGTCAACTCCAGCTTTCAGGGCTCGAAGAGCTGCTTCTTCTTCGCCAAAATACCCGGTAATGCCCCGCATTTCCAGGGCATCGGTAACTATCAACCCCTTAAATCCCATTTTGTTTCTGAGCAGGTCAGTCAGTATCCTGGGCGAAAGAGTGGCTGGCAGCCCTTCTTCAGGCTCCAGTGCTGGAACATAAAGGTGGGCGGTCATTACAGCTTCTACCCCGGCTTCAATGGCTTTCTGAAAAGGATAAAGCTCTATGCTTTCGAGTCTATTCAGGTCAGCCTTAATAGCTGGCAGTAGACTGTGAGAGTCCTGGTCAGTGTCGCCATGCCCGGGAAAATGCTTGGCTGTGGCTAGCATTCCGGCTGATTGACAGCCCTTGATGAAAGCAGAGGCTATCCTGGCTACCAGCTCAGGGCTTTCCCCGACCGAGCGGGTGTTGATTATAGGGTTATCGGGATTAATGTTGACATCAACCACAGGAGCGTAGGTCATATGAATCCCCAGAGCCCGACCCTCAATGGCTGTTATTCGGCCCATCTCGTAGGCCAGCTCTTCGGACCCGGCCGCTCCCAGGGCCATCAAAGGGGGAAAAAGAGTGGCTCCGGTCACCTGATTACCCGCCCCTCGCTCCAGGTCCGAGGCGATAAGCAGCGGTACTCTGGCCAGCTTCTGAAAATGGTTGGTAAAATAGGCAGTTTCCAAAGCCTCGCCGCCAAAAAGAATCAGCCCGCCAAGATGATAATCCCGAACCATTTTTTCCAGATGGCGGAAGCTGTCGTCAGCCAGGTTGAAAAATTCGCCGCTATAGCGGGTTACTACTAACTGACCAATTTTCTCCTCCAGCGTCATAGAACGGATGGTCTTTTCCACCCAGCGGAGCTCGGATTTTTCCCGGTCATCTTCCTTCGGTTTAACCCTGAGGTTAGAGGCACAACCGGCCATAATTCCTACTAAAATAATAGGAATTAAGATTCCTGAAAACTTTTTCCGCCCTCTAAGTTGCATTTTTATCTCCATTGCCCTTTTTATGCGTTTTTCTTTTTTCTATCAGTACTTACTGACATCAGATTTACCCGGGGCGCAGCTTCGCTTTAAACCAATCTGCGGCTTTTCTCGTTTCAACTTACATATTTAATAAAATAGCGAACCACTAAAAGCACTGAAATCAAATAGACCAGCCAGTGGACCTTTTTCCCTTCTCCTTTGACCAGCTTGATGAGCGAATAGCTTATGAAACCGAAAGCCATTCCATCGGTGATGCTGACCGCCAGCGGCATAACCACGATAGTCAGAAAGGCCGGGATGGCTTCGCTGACATTATCCCAATCTATTCTTGCTACGGCCTTCATCATCATAAAGCCGACGATAATCAAAGGTGCAGCAATGACTGGATGAAGAACCTGGTCTTTATAGGTAAAACTTCCGCCTACCATGGCAGCCAGGGGGCTGAAGAACAGCGCTCCCAGGAAAAGAACTGAGGTGACCAGATTTGCCAGCCCGGTCCTGGCTCCCTGGGCGATACCGGTAGTACTTTCAATGTAGCTGGTGACAGTAGAAGTCCCCAGCAGAGTTCCGACCACTGTCCCGACCGAATCAGCCAGCATAGCCTGGTTGCCTCTGGGCAGGCGACCGTTTTTAATAAAGCCCGCCGGTGCGCAGACCCCCACCAGAGTTCCAACCGTGTCAAAAACGTCAAGAAAAAAGAAAACAAAGATTATTGGAATCAATCCGCTCTTGAGAGCCCCGATTATGTCCAGCCGGAAAAGAGTGGGTTCAACAGAAGGGGGTGCCGAGACAAACCCCTGGTATTTTACCACCCCCAGAGGCAGGCCAACGGCTGCCGTGATTAAAATTCCCCAGAGAATTGCTCCAGGAATTCTATAAGCCATCAGAGATGAGATGACCAGAAGTCCAAAGAAAGCCAGCAGGACCGGTTTGCTGCCCATGTCGCCCAGCCCGACCAGAACCCCTGGCCTGGCTACCACGATGCCAGCATATTCAAGACCGATTAGGGCAATCAGAAGTCCAATACCGGCGGCGATAGCCTGCTTTAAAGAATCAGGTATTATTTCGATCAGCTTTCCGGCCAGGCCGACCAGAGCTAAGACTAAAAATATCAAGCCAGAAATAAAATTAGCTCCGAGAGCCACCTGCCAGGAATAACCCATCAGTCCGCAGACAGTAACCGCAAAGAAGACATTATGGCCCATGGCTGGAGCTTGAGCGATAGGGTAGTTGGCCAGAACTCCAGTGAGCAAAGTAGCCAGAGCACTGGCCAGGCAGGTGGCTACCATGACCGCCCCTCTATCCATTCCGGTTTGCCCGAGAATGGCCGGCTGAACGAAGATGATATAGGACATGGTCATAAAGGTAGTTAACCCACCTACTACCTCGGTCCGCAGACTGGTATTCCTGGCTTGAAGCTGAAAGGTCTTTTCCAGCCAGCTTCTCATCTTTCCTCCTTTCTGGCTCGGACGATTTTTAAAGAGAAAAGCTCCCTTCAACAGACGGCCTCAATCTTTAATCATCACCATCTAATTATCATAGGTTTTCCTTACTAAAACTTCTTGCTCCTGCTTTTATATCAATCGAGGCTTCAGATATTAGCACGCCTGAATCAAAATTTAATCAGGCTGAACACCGGAATTCCGGGATGGGCTTCATTTATCTTTTTTACTCCGTCCAGAAAAGTAAGTTCAACCAGCGCTTCAAAGGCCACCACCTTTCCCCCTAATTCCTGAACCAGTTCTATAGCGCTCACCCCGGAAGAGCCGGTGGCTATCAGGTCATCTATGATAACCACCCTTTCTCCCTGCCGGACCGAATCCACATGGGCTTCAAAATACTCTACCGCATATTCGTTTGGAGCCAGAATGGTCAGGGTTTTCCGCGGCAATTTTCCCTTCTTCCGGATCAGGCTGAAACCTAATCTGAGGTCTCTGGCCAGGGCTGCCCCGAAAATAAAACCACGCGACTCGATAGCTGCTATTCGGTCAGGATTAAACTTGCGGGCAATCTCTGAGAGCTGGTCAATCACCTGGTTAAAGGCAGCAGCTTCCTGAATTATGGGGGTGATGTCTTTAAAAACAACGCCGGGTTTGGGAAAATCCGGCACATCAACAATCATTGATTTTAAATTCAGCATGGTTAAATCCTTTCTCCTTTGATTTCAATCTATTGGGTTCTTGTTTAACTTTTCAAAAGTTCGAGTTTGCAGGACCGGGTCATCTTCAGCCTTGAGTGAGTTTATTCCTTCCAGCCCTCTTATCAGGATTTTTCTCCGGTCCTGGTCTTCTACCTTAATAACTACTCTGATAGTCCGGCACCCCGAAAGCTCGCCGGGCAGCCTTTCGGCCCACTCAACCGCTACCACTCCCTGTCCCAGGTAATCTTCCAGACCCAGGTCGGTTATCTCGTCGGGCTCTTCTAATCGGTAAAGGTCTATATGAAAAAGAGGAAACTTTCCTTCATAGACATTAACCAGAGTAAAAGAAGGGCTGCAGACGAGGCTTACGTCTTTAACTCCAAGGCCGGAAGCCAGGCCTTTTACAAAAACCGTTTTTCCTGAACCCAGCTCTCCACTGATTAAAATCAGCTCATCTCCAGCAAGCCCCCGGCCGAGCTTTTCCCCAAGATGGAAAGTGTCCTCTTCGCTTTCGGTCCAGAAGACCATTTCCGAAGTATCAGGTTTCATTCCGGCCTCCTGTAGCTATGAACCTCATAGCATCGGGCAGGAATTTTATCAGGTCGGTGGCTGTCAGGCTTTTCTGACCAACTTTTTCCGCCGCCAGGTCTCCACTCAGACCATGAACAAAAACGGCATTGACCACCGCTTGAAGCAGGTCCCTGACCTGCATGGCTTCTGAAGCTATCAACCCGGAAAGGACATCACCGGTACCGCCGGAAGCCATCCCCGGATTTCCAGTAGGATTTACCTTAACCTTACCATCCGGGGAGCAGATAAGAGTGCGGTAGCCTTTTAATACCAGATTAACCCTGTAGTTTCGGGCAAACTCCGGGCCCAGCTCCAGCTTTTTTTTCAGGATTTCTGCAGTACTCAATCCTGTCAGACGAGAAAATTCTCCCGGGTGAGGCGTGAGAATGGTCTTCTCAGGCAGAAACTTTAAGATTTCTGGACGGGTTGAGATTACGTTGAGACCGTCAGCATCAATTACCACCGGTTTTTGGAATTTTCTGATTTTAGCCAGAAGCTCAAGCACCAGGGTTATGGTTTGAGGATGGGTTGAAAGCCCGGGACCGATAAGCAGAGCATCTTTGCCCTCAAGAAGCTCCAAAACCCGGGGTAGAGCTTTTTCTGAAATGGTTTTAGAGTCAGTCTCCGGCAGAGCTTCAGTCATTAGTTCAGGACAGGTTCTGGCAATCAAAGGTAGCATGCTTTCAGCAGTGGCCACCGTTACCAGACCGGCCCCCATCCTTAAAGCCGCTTTACCAGCCATAGCCGCAGCTCCAGTCTTACCACGGGAACCGGCCAGAATCAGAAGATGTCCGTAAGTACCTTTATGGCTGTCAGGTTTTCTCGGTTGAAAATATGGTATGAGCGCCTCAAGCTCCACCAGTTCCAAGTTAAGACCTGGTCGGTCAAACAGAAAGGGAGGCAGGCTTATATCAGCCACCACCAGCTCTCCGACGAACTCTTCAGCCGGCGGAAAGAGATGAGCGATTTTAGGAGCACCCAGAGTTACCGTCAGGTCAGCCCGGACACAGGGCCCGATGAGCTCAAAAGTGTCAGCCGAAAGCCCGGAAGGAATATCCACTGAAACCACAAAAGCTCCTGAATCGTTGATCGCATTAACCACCTCGGCATACAGGCCCTCAAGAGAGCTGTTCAAACCAGTGCCAAACATAGCGTCTACAATCACTGGGGTTTTCTGAAGTAATTTCCGGGCTTTTTTCCAGTCTGCTAAATTCTTTACTTCAATGATATTAACTCCGATTTTGCGGGCAATTTTAAGGTTAATAGCGGCATCCCCTCTAACCTCAGCAGCTGAACCTATGAGTAAGACCGGGCAATCCAAACCCTGATTGTGAAGATGCCTGGCCACTACCAGCCCATCTCCACCATTATTCCCCTTGCCAGCTACCACTACCACCCTCATTCCGGCTTTTACTGCCAGCTCCTCCCTGAGGACAGCCGTCACCTGAAGGCCGGCATTTTCCATCAGAACAGGTCCCGGAATACCGATTTCTTCGATGGCAATTCGGTCAATCTCTTTCATTTGAACAGAGGTAAGAATTTTCATGCCAGTTCACCTCAACCTTAGAGAATCTTATCACAAAAATTCAGGTCGAATAAAGTTTATCTGAGGTCCTGGTTGAGGTTTATCTAATTAAATTTCTTGATAAAATTCCAACCTTATGATAGAAATAACATACCAGAAGAAAACACAAATTACAGAAATTAAGAAAGGAGGTTTTCTATGGCTATAAAGATAGGTATAAACGGGTTCGGCCGTATCGGTCGTAATATGCTCAGGGCATCCTACCTGGACCCGGAGCTGGAATACGTGGCCGTCAACGACATCACTGACGCTAAGACGCTGGCTCATCTTTTGAAGTACGATTCAGTACTCGGAACTCTCAAAGAAGATATAAAAGCCACTGAAGATTCCATAATTTTGAGGGGCAAACCGATAAAAGTTCTGGCTGAAAAAGATGTTTCCGGTCTTAAGTGGAAAGACCTGGGGGTGGAGGTGGTCATCGAAGCTACTGGAAAGTACACCAAAAGACCCGAGGCCATCAAACATATCGAAGTTGGTGGGGCAAAAAAAGTCATTGTTTCTGCCCCGGCCACAGACCCTGACATCACCATCGTCATGGGAGTTAATGAAGAAACCTACGACCCGGAAAAACATCATTTGATATCCAATGCTTCCTGCACCACTAATTGCCTGGCTCCGATTGCCAAAGTTATCCATGAGAATTTCACCATCGAAAAAGCTTTTATGACTACCATCCATGCTTACACCAACGACCAGAAAATACTTGATGCTCCGCACAAAGATTTAAGAAGAGCCCGGGCTGCCGCCGTTTCCCAGATTCCAACAACCACCGGGGCTGCCAAGGCCGTCGGACTGGTCCTGCCCGAATTGAAGGGCAAGATTGACGGCATTGCCATCAGAGTTCCTACCCCAAATGTTTCCCTTGTAGACCTGGTCGCCGTGGTCAAAAAAGAAACCAGCACCGAAGAAGTTAACTCTGTCCTCAAGGCTGCAGCTGAAGGCAAAATGAAAGGTATAATCGAATACACCGAAGAACCACTGGTTTCAGTCGATTTCCTGTCCAACCCTCATTCAGCCATAGTTGACGCTCTATCTACCAAGGTCATAGAAAAGAACCTGGTCAAGGTTATGGCCTGGTACGACAATGAATGGGGCTATTCTGTGAGGTTAGTGGATCTGGTCAAATATATTATGAAAAAATAAATAGCGGAAAAGCATAGAATTTCCGCGGAGGAAAAAATGAAATTCCTGGAAGAAATAGAGGTTAAAGGCAAGACAGTCTTTTTACGAGTAGACTTTAACGTCCCTTTAGACGAAAACCTGAACATTAGAGATGACACCCGAATTGTGGCCTCCCTGCCTACCATCAAGTACCTGCTGGAAAAAGGAGCCAGACTGGTAGTGGCTTCCCACCTGGGCCGTCCTAAGGGGCAGTTCAATCCAAAAATGAGCCTCAAGCCGGTAGCCGTCCACCTTCAACAGCTCCTTCCGGGAACTAAAGTCATTATGGCACCGGATGTAGTCGGACCAGAAGTTGACCGAATCAAATCTGAACTCAAAGATGGAGAGCTGCTTCTTCTGGAGAACGTCAGATTTTACAAGCAGGAAACCGATAACGACCTGGAATTTGCCCGAAAGCTGGCTGAAGGCTGTGAAGTTTTAATTAATGATGCCTTTGGTTCCTGCCACCGAGCCCATGCTTCAGTAGTGGGTATCGCTTCTTTTGTCAGAGAAAAAGCTGCCGGTTATCTTCTGAAAAAAGAAGTAGACTATCTGAGTCGTATAACCCACAACCCGGAAAAACCTTTCGTTGCCATCCTCGGCGGGGCTAAAATTGAAGATAAAATTCCGGTTCTGGAAAGCCTGGTCGGGAAAGCCGATGCCGTGCTTATCGGTGGGGCTATGGCTTATACTTTTCTTAAAGCCCAGGGAAAGCAGGTGGGCAAGTCGCTGGTAGAAGAAGATAAACTGGAAATTGCCCGCGAAATAATGAAAAAAGCTGAAGACTGCAGGGTAAAATTTTTGCTCCCGCAGGACCATGTTCTGACCACAGCCATTGACAGTCAGACTGTATCCGCTGTAGCTGACTCCTACCCATTTCCAGAAGATCTAATGGCTGTGGACATCGGACCGAAAACTATAGCTGAATACAAAATGCTGATTCAGAGTGCCAGAACCATTTTCTGGAATGGCCCCTTAGGTGTGTTTGAGGTGCCAGCTTTTGCTAAAGGTACGGTGGAGATTGCCCAAGCCGTAGCCGGGTCTGAAGCTCTTTCAGTGGTGGGTGGGGGCGATTCCATCGCGGCCATTCACCAGGCCGGGGTGGCTGATCGTATAAGTCATATCTCTACTGGCGGTGGAGCTTCGCTGGAATTTGTGGCCTACGGGACACTGCCTGGTATTGAAGCTCTTAAATAAAAACCAAAACATTAACAGGTCAGGGAAAATGCGTCTTTGGTCAAAACCGGTTGTGGCCGGAAACTGGAAAATGCATAAAACTATTGCTGAAGCCAGAGAACTGGCAGCAGCGGTAGTCAGGGAATATCAAGCAGCCAGTCCGGCTACTCTAATCTTGATTCCGCCATTTACCAGCTTGCAGGAAGTTAAAAAGGCTGTAGCCGGCACCACCATCCGGGTTGGAGCTCAGGATGTCTTCTGGGAAGACCAGGGAGCTTATACCGGGGAAATTTCTCCCCCTCAGCTCAAAGAGGCAGGTTGCGAATTTGTGGTAATTGGACATTCAGAAAGAAGACAGTTGTTCGGTGAAACTGACGAAACCGTGAGGAAAAAAACAACAGCTTCCCTGAAACATGGTCTGGTCCCGATAGTTTGCATTGGAGAAACCTTAGAAGAGAGAGAAAAAGGAGCCACCCTCTCTAAAATTAAAATCCAGTTGGAAAGTAGCTTGTTTACCCTTTCAGAATCTGAATTTAACCGGGTTCTGCTGGCATATGAACCAATCTGGGCAATAGGTACTGGAAAGAATGCCACTCCTGAGCAGGCCGAGGAAGTTCATTCCTACATAAGAAGTTTAATCAGACAGAAGTATGGAAAATCAGCTGCTGATTGTGCTATAATTTTATACGGTGGCTCGGTCAAACCGGCCAACGCCTTTTCCTTAGCCAGGGAAAAGGATGTAGACGGATTCCTGGTGGGCGGAGCTTCTCTTGAAGCTGAGTCCTTTCTGGGGATAGCCAGAGAAGCTGTCCGCGCTAAAGAGGGATAAAGTGGTAGCTTTACTTGTCATCATTCACGTTATTATCTGTGTCGTTCTTATTCTGGCCGTATTGCTGCAGTCTGGAAAGGCAGCCGACCTGGCCGGTGCTTTCGGTGGAGTTGGCAGTCAGACAGCTTTTGGCCCCCGGGGTGCTCAGACCCTGCTGGGCAAAATAACCACTGTCTGTGCCATACTTTTTATGATTACCTCTCTTGGCCTGTGGCTGGTTTCGGGGAAAAGTTCATCAGTGGTTAAAAACCTCCCAACCAAAGAATCCCCTGCAGCTACCCAGGCTCAGCCTGTAACGCAGGAAGAAAAACCAGCAGCGACTCAGACCGGGGCTGAGAAAACCGAACAGAAAAAAGAAGACCAGAACCAGAAATAGAAATATCAAGGAATGCCGAAGTGGTGGAATTGGCAGACACGCTAGCTTGAGGGGCTAGTTCCCGCAAAAATGGGAGTAGGGGTTCGAGTCCCCTCTTCGGCATTCTTTTTTTTATGAGTGTAAAATGTATCATTTAAAACATTAATTCTGGAGGGGATCAAAATGCGCCTGAAAACAGGGTTCTTTCTTTTTATATTTTTTATATCACTGACCTCAAAACTTCCCGCTACCCCAGATGAACTGTCTGGCCAGCCGGAAGGACGGTCGGTAGTGGCACTTCGGGTTTTTCAAAAAAACAATTTTGTCAGGAATCTTAAACCAGAAGATTTTGAGGTTCTGGAGAACGGAATCCCAAGAAAAATAGAATCGATCTATCTGGTGGAAAAATCACAGGTTTTGAGGCTTCAGGAAAATCAGCCCATAGCCTTGGATGTTCACAACAACTACTACATTATTGTTCAGGCCAGTGAATACGACCGCAAGCTGGGCGAGGCGGTTAGTTATCTAATCAACAATTACTTTCAAACCGGTGACAGCTTAACGGTAATTACTCCGATTAAAGTTTACCGGTTTAATCCGGAAACTCTCTCCAGAAGACCCCGTTCCGAGGTCAGCAAAGAATTGCAGAATATCATGAGAACCGACATTATCAGAGGCTCAAGAGACTATAATTCTCTGCTTCTTGACCTCAAAAGGCTGACCCGGTCTCTGGTCAGTTTTGGTGGAGAAAGAGCCGGAGCCGACCCGGAGGTAGAAAATGAGATGGACACCACCACGACTCAGGATTTTGGTATCGAGCAACTTCTTGGCCGCTATAAATATACTCTGGAAAAACTGGACGGGTTGAGGTTAGTTGACCAGAATAAATTCCTGGATTTTGCCGATTCCCTGAAGAAAACCTCCGGTCAAAACGTGGTCTTTTTTTTCTACCAGAGAGAATTCCGGCCGGAATTGAGTCCCCGCATTATTAACCAGATGATGTCTGTATACCAGGATTATCCCCACGTTTTAAGCCTGCTAATGGAATTATTCCAATTCTATCGCCGGGAAAACAAAATGGATAAAAAGCTCTTGGGCGAGGCCATGTCTGACTCCGGAGCTCTTTTCAATTTCATCTACCTTAACAAAAAACCTGAGAGAATAACCGGCGTGGTAATGAACGAGCAATCCGAAGATGTTTTCGAAACTCTTTCTGTGCTGGCCAGAGCCACTGGTGGGATTATAGACCAAACTTTCAATCCACTTGAAGGAATAAAAAAGTCAGCCGAGAACATGTCTTCTTATTATCTTATTTTCTATTTTTCTGAGCCCTCTCAGCTAAGCCCGGAGTTTTGCCAGGTTCAGGTGAACCTCAAAGGCCGTCCTGAGCTTCAGGTTCGACACCGGTGGGGCTATTTCCCCGAGAGTCAGAAATATTGAAGTTCCGGAAAATCAGGTTAACCGGGCTACCCATAGAGCCAGGTCTGTTTCAGACATTGCTCCCGAAGTTCTTCCCCTTTCCGTGTCTTTGTGGAAAACTATGAAGGTTGGCACAGCCTCTATACCCAGCAGGGTGGCCAGGTCAGGAAACTTATCCACATCTACTTTTACCACCATTACCTCACCGGCTCGACGCCTGGCCAGCCTTTCCAGAATTGGAGCCATCATCCAGCAGGGACCACAGTTATTAGAAAAGAAATCGACCAGAACCGGTAAACTAGACCTGGAAATTAGATTTCTGAACTGAACCTGATTGACCGAAACGACATCACCAGGTCGGGGGAGTGGGCTTCGGCAGCGTCCGCAGACCACAGTTTTTTCACCCGGGTTTTCAGGGTAATAATTGGTTTGACCGCATTGAAAACAGCTGACCTTAATTTTCTTAGTGCTCATGGGTTCCATAATCCCTGGCAAAAAATCAATAGAAAAATTCTAACCGCAAAATTCTCTAAAAGCAACCTGATATAATCAGGGGTCAAATTTCTCCCAGAATTTATTTCAGAAAATCTTAGCTCCAGTCTGAGTTTAAAAAGATTCTAAAAAAATTCAGGGCAATAAGTCAGCTATTATGGAATTGGAAATAAGAATTTTATCGGCTGGAATTTTCAATCTCTGCCCTTCCCTGACCAGAAGACCAAGCTCTATCAGTCGCTGGAGATTTTTTTCCCAGGGAGAAAAATCCACACCGGGATATTCCTTTTTGAGCTGGTCCCAGTTAATCCCCTTTCGCAATCTCAACCCGAAGGTAACTCTTTCCTTCAAACAGTCCAGTGGTTTCAACTCCAGAAACTCTCCCGACTGTCCAGCCCGTTTCCATAAATCAAGCCAGCTTTCCGGATGCAGTGGATTTTGCCATCGATAATGGCTCAGGTGAGAAGCCGCCGCTGGGCCCAGTCCCAGAAAAGGCCGGTATTCCCAGTATTTGAGATTGTGAAGGCATTGAAAACCAGGTTTGGAAAAATTGGATATTTCATACTGCACCCAGCCCAATCTTTCCAGTTCAATCCTGTAGTGTTCGTAAGTTAGGGCTAACTGCTCTTCAGATAATCGGTCTTTCTCCTGGATCTTGCCGAACGGCCCGTTCTCCACCTCTTCAAGTAAATAAACCGAAACATGCTCCGGCTTCAATCGGTTCAAGAAATCCAGGTTAGACTTCACAGTTTTGGTTGACTCTCCCGGTACTCCTATAATTAAGTCCAGGTTCAGATTAGAGCAGCCGGCCTGCCTGATTTTTTCTACCAGCAACTCAACCTCTTCCGGGTAGTAGGCTCTGTTGAGAACCGACAGAACTTTTCGGTCAAAGGATTGAACCCCGAGGCTCAATCTGGTCAGTCCGGCTTCCAGCCAGTTTTCCACTCTGGAAGTTATAAAGGAGGGATGAATTTCCAGGGTGGCTTCCACCAGTTCAACTTTGAAAGCTTCTCTTAACCAGGTTTGAATTAAAATGATTTCCTTAGCTTTGAGCAGCGAGGGAGTACCTCCTCCAAAATAAAGTGTTTTTACCACAAGATGTTCAGAAAGATATCGGGCTAGCAGTTCTATTTCTTTTTTTAATTCGCTCAGCCACAGCAGATGCCGGTCATCATTGTACTGATAACTATTAAAATGACAGTAAGGGCACTTTGCCTGGCAGAATGGATAGTGGAGATAAAGACCAACTTCTAACTCTGATTTTGGGTAATAAAATTTTAGGCTTTTGCTTATTTTTTCTAATAATTCTTGCATTGGAATGACGAACTCTGAAGGTGGCTACCTAAAATTCAACTGTGATAGCCAATAATAGCATAATAAAGAGCACGGTCAAAAAAGGTCACGATTCGATTGTAAAGTTCCAGGGCCTGATAAAGGTCTAGAACATTGTCAAGAAAACCTTCCGCTTGAATCTTATTCCAGAGCTGCTTTCTGATAAGGCAAAGAGCCAGAAAGATTTCAGGTAGAGAAAATCCTTCCCGCCGCCTGGTTTTGCCGAGTTCAACCCAGTATTTTTTCATTTCTTCTGAGTTCATTTCATAAGAAATCCAGCGGCCGAGCTGGCTGAATACCACAAAGGCCCTTTCGTAAACCTCCTGGTCAGGAAAAGAATGGTAGGTGGGCATGTTGGGGTTGGCTTTAACCTCTCGTAAATAGGCTCTGGTCAAGTCAGAAGCATTCTTTTCTATTAATTCGACAAGTTTTCTGGAAACCGGCGGCAGAGCATTAGGTTCTTGTTGTAATTTATCCATCTTCCCCTCTGCTTTAAATCTAAGGCTGGTTTCTGGTGCTGTCAAATCATTTAATTTTCAAAAAAACGCGCCCGGGGAGATTCGAACTCCCGACCTCAGGATTCGAAGTCCTTCGCTCTATCCGGCTGAGCTACGGGCGCAACGGTTTATATTAGCTCAGCATCAGGTTTTCTTCAAGGAAGAGATCTAATATAAATAAAGACCAGAATTTTATTATTTCCGTTAATTTTTGAAAAAAAGAAAAAGTAAAAATTGGTTAATTCAATTTTTTGAATTAAAATTCAAGCACCCGAATAAACTGGGTCTTTAAATTTTATAATATATTGATTATAAATAAAATAAACTAAAAAAAATTGGCACAATATTTGCGTTATAATAGTGTGCTTCTTTTATTTATCCTATAAAAAGGAGGTGATAATAAAGGGAAGGGAGAAGAAAATCTATGGTCAATTTAGGCGTTAAATCTATGTAAAAGGAGGTAAAAGGAGGAAGCTTTTTAGAATTCTTTTGTTGATTGCGCTCCTCGCGTTTCCATCCGTGGCCCAGATAACCCAGACCGGGACCCTGAACGGTACCGTTTACGACCAGGATAAACAGCCTCTTCCTGGGGTGACCGTATCGATTAAGTCACCGGCTCTGATTCTGCCCACCATGGAAACGGTGACTACCGAGCGCGGTCACTGGCGTTTTCCGGCTCTTCCTCCCGGAGAATATACAGTGACCTTCAAAATGCCTGGTTTTAAGACTCTGGTTCGCGAAGGTATTAAAGTCAATGTCGGCGTCACTACCACTCTGGACGTTACCCTGGAACAATCAGCTCTTGAAGAAAGCATAACTGTAACCGGAGTGGCTCCGACTGTTGACATTCAAAGGACCACTATGACCGCCAGTCTGACCAGAGATGTTCTCCAGAGCCTGCCGGCTGGTAGAACCCTGGGTGCCTTTTTCAATATGGCTCCTGGAGTTACTTCCAACACCGTCCACGGCAGCTCTGAAAGAGAAAACACCTACAACATAGACGGTGTGAATGTGACTGAACCGGTTACAGGAACCCAGGCAGGAACCTTTGGTATGGACATAATGGAAGAGCTATCAATCCAGACCGGTGGTCTTCCGGCTGAATATGGTTCTGTCCGCGGCGGTGTGGTTAACGTGGTAACCAGGTCCGGCGGTAATAAGTTCAGCGGCTCAGCCAGCTTCTATTACCGTAATAAAGACATGCAGAGCACCAACACCAAGGGAACCATCTTTGAAGGTCAGACCGGTGGTTTTGATAAGGATTAAGAGCCAACAGCTAATCTGGCCGGGCCGATAATCAAAGACCGCATCTGGTTCTTCACCAATTTTGCTTACCAGAAAACCACAGAATTTGCTCTCGGCTATCCTTACAACCAGCCCAATCAGGTACCCCTGGATGTTACCAGGCCGCTGCCTTTTGTCAAACTGACCATTCAGGCTACCAAAAAAGACCGCTTTGTTTTATCTTTTAACTTCTCAGACCTGGTTAGAAATCATCGTGGCGCTTCCGCCTACGAAACAGTTGACACCACCTGGAAGCAGACAACCCCAATCTACACCTATAACTTTCACTGGACCCGCTTCTTTAACCCCAACTTCTACATGAACCTCAAAGCCGGATACATGGATTATGCTCTTAACCTGATGGCCAAGAATGAAACCGTTTGGGTGTATGATGCCCGTTATTATTACCGCTACGGAAGCTACGGTTACGATGACATTTACAGCCGCAACCGATTCCAGGCATTAACCGATGGCACCTACTTTGTGGATGATTTTCTGGGTCGCCACGAATTTAAGGCTGGTTTTGAGTTTGAATACTCCTGGGACAGCCGCTGGAGAAGACACAACCGTGACCCCTGGGGATATGGCCCATTCTTATATGTACAGCTTCCGGCCGGTTACCCTCCTGACCAGATCCCCAAAGACCTTAATACCCTTATCGACCGGGTAATTGCGGCTGGCATCAGCCCAACGGGGACCTATCCGTACATGGTCCATTATCAGGACTTTACCAGAAGAGACTGGAAGATGGTTTTTTCCGGTTTCATTCAGGACACCTGGTCTCCTACTTCCAGAATGACTTTCAACATTGGATTCCGCTTTGACCGTCAGGAAGGCATCTTAAAGAAGCAGGGTCAGGAAAGAACTCCGGTTGAATATCCACCGGGAAGCGGTACTATCTACGATCCAAGATTGAACGAAACCATAAAGCCAATCGTCTGGAATACCCTGGCTCCACGTCTGGGCGCTGCTTTCGATCTGACCGGTGACGGTAAGACCGCCCTTAAAGTCAGCTTCTCCCGATATTACATTGCTAACATCATGCAGTGGTTTGTAACCGTTAACCCCAATAGCTTCATATCCTGGAGAGTCCACTACATCGAAAATGACGGAACTGACCCCAATTATCCTATCGACCCGAACAACCCTCTGACCAGACTGCGGCCCAACCCTGCCCGCTTGATGTACAGCTTCAGCGCCACTGCAGGAGCCACAATAGATCCAAATCTGAAATCTCCCTATCTTGATGAATTCATCATCGGTATTGAAAGAGAAATCCTGGCCAACACCAGGTTTGGAGTCCGTTACATCCGCAAATGGGACCGCAATCTAATTGAAGATGTTGACATCAACCGGCTGAACCTGAATTTCTATAAAGCCCTCTACTCAGTCAAAGGTCATGACGCAATTTTTGACCCTGGCTGCTGGTATGTCTTTGCTCCTGTTACTGCCGTCGATCCCTGGAACAATCAGACAGTTACTTTCTGGCGAAGGACCGATGGTCTGGCTACTCCCTCCAGGTCATTTATCACTAATCCTCCCGGTGCTAATAGAGATTACGACGGTGTGGAAGTTACTCTTAATAAGAGATTCTCCGATCGCTGGTCAGCCATAGTTTCTTATGTCTGGCAGAAATCCCGAGGCCTCATCGGAACTGACTTTGATGACAGCTGGTCAGGCGCTTCATATTTTAATGACCCCAACGCCCATACAAACGCCCTGGGTAATTTTGGTTATGAAAGAAGAAATCAGTTCAAAATCCAGGCTATGTGGCAGGGACCCTGGGGAATCATGATCAGCGGCTACTATCGGTTTCTCGACGGCCAGCGCTGGACCAGAAGAGTCCGAAGTACCGACCTCGGAGTAACTCTGCCTCAGGGAACCGTGACCATCTGGGCTGAGAGACGTGGTTCCAGAAGCCTACCTCCTCTCACTCTACTTGACCTGAGAGTTGAAAAATCTTTCAAACTGCCATACAAAGCTGGACAGATTGGGATATTCTGCGATATCTTCAACGTGACCAATGTAGCTATACCCACCGGTGTCCACTCAATTTCCAGCAGTACCACTACAATAGCCGGAAAGAGGGTTTCTTTTGGCGAGCTGACCAGCCTGACCGACCCAAGAGTTTTCAGGTTGGGCGCCAGATACTCTTTCTAAGCCGAAACTGACTTAAGATTAGGGGGCGCTGTTGCGCCCCCTTTTTTTTCTGTTTTTTGAAATTTGCCTCTATTATTAAAAGGGAATATTAGCCCTTACTTTATTTATAAATTTAGGCGAGAGCTTCTTTTTTCACCATAAATTTAATTGTCTTTTTCAGTTTCCTGATCACTACTCATATACATCAAAGCCCAGTTCTTAATTAAATCCACCTGCTTAGAATCCAGAATCAACAGCAGATACCCATAGGCCATAAAAAATCCATTACTGGCAAATTTAAAACCAGAAGGCTCTTGAACGGTCACCTGTGAATGCTCTTTGATTTTCGGCCAGAAAGTTATAAAATCATCGAGTGATACCCATGGAGCAAGATAGGCGGAAAGCCCCCATTTCTTTCTGGGAACTTCAAAAAAAACAGCAGCGTCTTTCAATCCTTCTTTTTGGCCTTCTTCTGCTCTTTTACCTGCTGACCATCGGGTTGATTTCTGCGGCCGTTTTTCTGAGCCTTGGTCTCTTTCTCCCGGGCTTAAACTACCCGCCGCAGTCCTTTTTCTTAAAATATGCTTTTCTGGTTCTACTAATCTCTCTAACTTTAACTCTTATTAACTTTCTTCAGGGCCGGAAAAAAGGCCTAACCTACATCCTCAAAAGCCTCAGGGCCTACCCCCCGGACCCTGAAGACCGCTACCATCTTAGCTTTCTTAACGTGGTGGAGGAGATGAAAATCTCTTCCGGACTTCCGGAGATTAAGGCTTATGTAATCCCTACGGTCAACCTGAATTCTTTGTCCTTAACAGATTTAGATGGAATCCCCGCTGTGGTCCTGACTGAAGGCTTGCTGGCTGAAGCCAGCCGGGATGAGTTGCAGGGGGTCGTGGCCCATGAGGTCGCTCATATTTTGAAAGGTGATACTTTTTTCTTCACTCTGGTTTGCTCCTTTCTGTCTTTTTATGAAAAACTTATCGACTCTTTAGACCAGGAGAGAGAAAATAACCGCTTACTCAACCCCAAAAAACCAGGAACAAAGGAAACACCTCAACCTCTGGTTTACCTGGCCAGCCTGATATCTTATCTCTTGCTAAATTTTTTTATAATACTAATCAGCCAGAAACGAGAGCTTCTGGCTGATGCCACCGCGGTTGAACTTACCCGAAATCCTGTATCCCTGGCCAGAATCATCTACAAGGCTCATATAGCCAACTCTTACCTTGGAGATAGCTTTCTTTTCACCCCTCTTTTTCTGGTGCCACCCGATTCAAAGGAGATCAATGACACAATCCACGACCGGTTTTTTAATACCCACCCACCGTTTATAAGCAGGTTAAAAATACTGGCTGAAATGGCTCATAAGAAGGTAGAAGAAATAATAGAAGAAGTAAAAAGCCAGGAGGAGCTCCGCGAGCAGAGCCGAACTGCCTATGATTATTCTGAAGAAAGCTGGACTTTATTTGAGGAAAAGATTAAAGAACTCCGGCTGGCCAACCAGAAAAGCCTGGAAAAAGACAGAATCTGGATGATAAAGCAACCGGGAGGCAACTGGGAAGGACCTTTTGTTCTTGGAGCCCTGCTTGTCCGACCTGATTTTACACCGGCTGCCAGACTAAAAAATATAAAAGAGAACCTGGAAGGTCGAGCTAATGAATTCCCCCAGGTCCGGTTTGCTCTATACCGCCAGCTTAAGAAAGAACCTGTAGACCAGGCTAGACTCAACCTCTGTCCTACCTGCCAGAGCCAGCTTCTTGAAGCATTTTACGAAGGAGTAAAAATCAAAAAATGCCCGGTCTGCACTGGCAAGCTGATTGCCATGGATGACCTGGTAAAGATTCTATCCCGAAAAGAAATTAGATTCCCAGAAGCTTTGAAGCAGAAGGCTAATAGTCTTCAGGAGTCTCTCCTCAAAACTCGGGCCAGAAAAACTACCGGGCAAGAAAAGCCCGGAGCTTTCTGTCCTGAATGCGGTTTATTGATGACGGTCCGACCTTTCAGCTATCACTATTTAATTCCAGTTTACAAATGTTACAACTGTGGCCTGGTCTGGTTTGAGTCTCAGGAGCTGGAGTTAATCCAGATTCTGGTTGAACAAAAATACCAGAGAAAAGCCTGAAAAAATTCAATTTACTCTGGTCTTTCCTCAGGTTATTTACCAGAGGCAGCAAATAATAATTTAATGAGAGTAAAACAGTGGTGAAAAAGAAACATTTTTGGTATAATTTTAGCTCATCTTATGGCGTTAAAAATATAGCTATGCTCAGAGGGGAAATTTCATCCAGAAATTCACCCCTAAGGGTGATTGAAGATGATTTCCCTTCGTGAGATAGATAGGGTGCATCGGCCAGAACCTGATATGGGTTCAAACTTGACCGAAGAGGGTAGGACATGACCAAGAAAAAAATTTTATTGATTGACTTCGACCAGGAGTTTATTAAATTTCTAACCAAAACCCTGACTGATGAAGGTTATGAGGTCATTACTGCTTCAGACGGGCTTTCCGGCTTCGAGAAGTTCTCGGAAGTCCACCCCAACTTGGTTATTATGGAAGCCATGTTGCCCAAATTTCATGGTTTTGAGCTCTGCTCTCGTATCACTTCCCACCCCACTAAAAAGGCCCCGGTAATTATCATTACTGGAATTTATAAAGATGCAGTTTATAAGACCGAAGCTCTTCGCAGTCTCGGCGCTTCAGCTTATTTTGAAAAACCGGTCAACTTGCAAGAACTTCTGGCAAAAATCTATGAACTTGCAGGCAAACCGGAGGTCAGGAAACCAGCAGTCGGTCCAGAGGAAGATTTGGATAAACTGCTGAAAGATGCTCTTTCCTTAAACCTGGGAAAAAAGGAACCTGCAGAAAAATCTCGCCCAGCTGAGAAACCGGCCAGAAAACCCGAGCCTATAAAACCTCAGGCAAAACCTAAAGAAGATGAAGTGGATCTAATCCTCAAGTCAAAGCTCAAAGACCTGATCAGCGAAACCGATGTCACCTCACCTCCGCTCAATCAGCCAGCATCTAAACCAGAAAAAGAAAAGAGCACACCAAAGCCGGCCGAACCAAAAAAGGCAACAATTCCATCAACTCCTCCACCGGCTTCTGACACTCTGAAAAAAGCTTCAGCCGATGTTGCCTCAGTTTCTCCCTCATTTAAAACACCTTCGGTTCGACCTGAACCTAAGCCAGAGGTCCAGAAAGATACCCAGGCCGAAACTCAAACTGCTAAAACCGTAACAACTCCAATCTCTGCACCGGCTGAAGAAAAGCCCAGACCAGCTTCGGTTGCAGTCAGCTCTCCATTCAAGGGATATCTAAAGGAAGAGGAAGAAGAAGCAGAACCAAGGAAAAAAGGTGCGGGCAAATTTATCGGCCTGGCAGCTGGTATTCTGGTAGTCGCCGCTGGAATTGCCTTCTTCACCATGAAGAAGAAGGAATCCCCCTATTTTTCGCCTCAAACCAACAATCAGGTGGCTGCTCTTCAGACCAGCTCCGCGGAACCTCCAAAAAATCAGCCTTCAGAAGAAGAATTAGCCAGAGAAATTGAAAAACAGCTGGAAGCTTACCGAAGTCAGAAAGCCCAGACCAGTAGTTCCAGTGCTCCCGCCAAAAATCCATCTCAGGACAACCAGCCTCAGAGGTCTGAACCAGCCCCGGCTGCTGCACCCCTGATTCCAAGAAGAGAGGCCCCTATAGCCAGTCTTTCCGGAAGCCAGACGCCTGCCTCCGCTCAGGCTCAAGCTGGAACAGAAAGGCCCACTTCCATCTCTACCCAGGCCACAGCGGAAGAAAAAGGGAAATCGGCTGAGAATCAGAACCAGACCGAAGAACCCAGAGTTATCATTCCAGTGGACCAGATAAAGACCGGGGACCTGGTTCCTCTTAACACGGTTGACGTTGAACCCAGGATAGTTAAAACAGTAGAACCCATTTATCCTGAAGCCGACCGCAGGATGGGAATCAAAGGACAGGTTCTGCTCAACGTCCTGATCTCAGAAACCGGAGATGTTTTGGATGTGGTCGTAATCCGTGGAATCAGAGGCTCGGTATCTTTAGAAAAAGAAGCAGTAAATGCCGTAAAAAAGTGGAAATTCTTGCCTGCTGAAAAAAATGGTATTAAAGTAAAAGTATGGAAGCCTATAACCATAGGATTCGGCCTGAATAAATAAATGGGTAAAAAAGGAGTCAACTGGTATGAGCATCACCAAAGAACAAGAGGAGCTGTACAAGAAGACTTTAGAGGATGTTCGGGCGCAATTGGCTGCCATTGATGCTGAGGTGGAGAAAGAACTTCAGAGAGTCAGGCAGACTCTGGCCCAGCTCCAGGAACAGAAGAAATCATTAAAAATGGTCTATGACGGTATTGCCAAACTACTGGGTATTGAAAGCAACCTGGAAGAAGAGTCTCCTGACACCACTATTCCTAAGGTGTAAATAGCTACCTAAAGCAAACCGACCTGGCCCGAGCCTCAATCAGGTATAAGAAAAAAAAGGGAACCAAAAATCAGCAAGATAATAATTGACTCGCTTGATAACTAACACTTTTTAAGGTATTTTATAACTCTATTTACTAAAGCTTGAAGACACCCTTATGTTTATGGTAATCGGATTTTTCATCGGTTTTCTGGCCGCAGTCCCCGTTGGTCCGGTTAACATCTACATTATCTCCCAGACCTTAAAAAGAGATTTCTTTCACGGAATGCTGGCTGGACTGACCACAGCCCTTCTGGATATGATTTATTGTCTGGTAGCTCTGGTAGGCTTTTTTCACATTTCCATAAACCTTGAAGGTCACAGTCACTGGCTGAAGCTGGCCGCCGGTACCATTCTGCTCCTTCTCGGTCTAAAGCTATTACATGACGCTAAGGTTTTCAAATTCAGCCGGAAAGAAAAGAGCAGACAAATTGTCCTCACTCCCAGGCCCCTACTTGGGGTTTTACTGCTTTACATTACCAACCCCTCTCTTTACGCTTTCTGGATAGCAGTAGCCGGAGCGGTTACTGCCCATGGGCTGCTTAAAGAAGGCTTCTGGCCGGCTGTCTTTTTTGCTCTTGCCTGCGCTTTGGGAGCGATAACCTGGTATTTTTTTCTGGTCCGCTTTGTTTCCCATTACCAGGCGAGAATTCAGGAAAGAACCTTTAAAAAGCTTCTCTATGCCCTTGGCATTTTGCTGGTAGTTTTCGCCCTCATTACTTTTGGTTCTGGCCTGATAAAACTTTAAGGCCTTTAAGGCTAAACTCTGGGGTTTCAGACTATAAGAAAACTAAGAAAACAAGCAAAGGGAGTACGTTAAAAATAGGAGTTTTTTCATTCATAGCTAATTTTCTATTTTCAGGACTGAATTTTTCTTGTAAAATTAGCTGGCATGAGCGGGGAAAAAATATTACCAAGGGATAACGAGATAAAATTTCCGGAATTTATAATCTTAAAAGCTTCGGCCGGAACCGGCAAAACCCATAACCTGACGCTCCGGTTTACTCAGTTCCTGCTTTCAGAAAAAATAGCTCACAACGACACCAGAGAAATACTGGCTATAACCTTTACCCGTAATGCCGCCAAAGAGATGAAAAACCGGATCTTCGAATGGTTAAAGCATTGTTATTTTCAGAAAAAAGAAAAAATCGCTGACCTCCTGGAACTTCTTTCGCTTTCTGATGAAGAGCTGAAACCAAGAGCTGAAACCGTTCTGGAAAAAATCCTAACCGATTACGCCGACTTCCAGGTTTCAACCATCGACAGCTTTATGACTGAAGTCTTTAAGGCTTCAGCTATAGATTTAGGTCTGAGCCCTGACTTTGAAATATCTCTGGATTCCGGTCCGGTTATTGCTTATAGCTTTTTCAAGTTGATGAGAAAAGTAAGGCCTGACTCCTCTGAAGGTCAGCTGATGCTCGATATCGCCAGTGACCTAAAAAGACTCCGTGATGACCAGAGCAGATTTTTCTGGGATCCAACTGAGGAAATAAGAGAAAAGTTTACAGAACTTTTTCACCGGCTGGAATTCTCCAACCGCCAGCCTCTGATTAAGACTCCGGAAGAGAAAGATAAAGAACTGAAAAAGGCCGAAAGCGACTTCAGAAAAGCCCTGAAAGACCTGAAAAAGGCCATCACAGATTCAGGCCTAGAGCTAAATCAGAATTCATCCTACTACAAAAGACAGCATCTGGAAGATGCCAGCCGCTGGCTTGACTGTTCTTTTGGCAATCTGCCGGTTAAAAAGCCTAAAAAAGATAATAACCGGGGCTATCTAAAGGTGACCAGGAGATGGCAGGAACTGGCAGAAAAGCTGAACAACTATCGGGAGGTATATGCCCGTAATTATTTTCAACCTTATCTCCAGATTTACCAGCAGCTATCGGAACTGGTTGAAGAAACTAAAAGAGAGAGAGCTTTGGTTTTACTGGAGGACGTACATCGACGTTTAGCCAGCTTTCTGGAAGAAGAGGTAGTTCCTGATGTCTATTTCTCGCTCGGTACCAGAATATATCATTACTTGATTGATGAGTTTCAGGATACCTCTCCCCTACAGTGGAAAAACCTGGAGCCACTAATCCTGAACGCTCTGTCCCAGGGGGGCAGTCTGTTCATTGTCGGTGATACCAAACAGGCCATCTACGGTTTCCGGGAAGCTGATTACCGCATCATGGTAGACCTGGAAAAAGGGAAAATAAACTTCCCCCCGGTTCAGGCCACGGTAAAAAGCCTTAAAATCAACCGCCGCAGCCAGGAAGAAATTCTGGATTTTGTCCGCAAAATCTTTCCCGAAGGTATTAAAAATCTGAACGACGAAAAGAACCAGGCTCTGAAGGAAGCCGCCCGGCAGAGCGGCCTGGATGATTATGAAATGGTGCCCCTGAAAAATCTCTGCAGGCAAGAAAGTGAGCTGGGTTATGTGGAAGTAGAAATCATCGAGCCTGATAATTTTCTATCAACCGAACAGCAAAATTCCGAAGAGCCAGCAACCGAAGAAGAGCCAGAGGCAACTGACCAGGAAACCAGAGTGAAGGAAAGAATCCAGAGTCTGGTCCTGGAGTTAATAGAACGTGGCTACCATTATGCCGATATCGGGCTGCTGACCTACCGTAATGAGACGGTGGCAGAAATAGCCGCCTGGCTGAATGAAAAGAACATACCTTTTGTCCCTTTTTCAGCTCTGGACATTCGGAAAAGGCCGGTAGTCAGGGAAATCCTATCGTTTCTTCAGTTTCTCGACTTTCCTCTCGATGACCTGAATCTGGCTGTTTTCATTACCGGACAAATTTTTGAGCGGCGATTGAAAGCTGAGAGCACAAATATTACCAGAGAACTTATCCATCTTTTTCTTCAGAAAAGGACTTTTCTTTCAGGTCAGAGGCTGACCCCCCTTTATCTCGATTTCAAGGAGAATTATCCACAGCTCTGGGAAATCTACTTCGAGCAATTTTTCCGAACCGTCGGCTTCTTACCACTCTACGAGCTGGTCAGTCAGATCTTTCAGACCTTCAAGCTGTTCGAGCTTTTCCCGGAAGAACAGGCTGCTCTGATAAAACTTCTCGAAGTGATAAAAGATTTTGAAGGCCAGGGCCAGAACAACCTGAGAGACTTTCTGAGCTATTCTGGACAACCCGAAGATGACCAGGGAATCTGGACTGTGGATGTTCCCCTGGAACACGAGGCCGTTAAGATAATGACAATTCATAAAGCCAAAGGACTGGGATTCCCGGTAGTCATTCTGATTCTTAAAAACCAGCCTTTTATTCCACCACTTTTTTACCTTGAGGAAAAAAGCAACAATCTGGTGGAAATCCTGAAACTTGATAAAAAGCTGATTGAAGCCAGACCCGGACTAAAAAAGGTCTATGATGACTTCCGGATTGGAGATGACGTTAACCGCTTGAATTCTCTATATGTAGCTCTGACCAGAGCCAGAGAGGAGCTTTATGTCATAGGAATACGCAGTAAAAATGTTGATTTTCCCTTCAACCTGCTTAAATCGTTCAACCTCTCCGACTACAGGTCAGCCAAGAAAAAACCCTGGCGTCAGCCAAAAGTGCCAAGACCTCCCGCCCCGACTTTAGAGATAAGGACCATCAAGAGCCTGATACCAGAAACTGCAGGGGTCGATTTCAGAACTAAGGAAAAGAAGCTGGGTCTACTTCTTCACTCTCTTCTGGCAGAAATAGAATTCCTTGAGGAAGAAGCAGAGAAATTGCTGCTCAGGCTAATCAAGAAATCCACCTACCAGATTTATCCCCGGGAAGAGCTGGACAAGGCCGTAGAAACCTTAATCCGCTGTTTCCATAATCCTGAATTAGCTTCATTTTTCAAAAGGTCTTCTGGCCGGTCAGTCTTCCGAGAACTGGAACTGGTGGCTTCCAACGGCTATCTCTACCGATTAGACCGGCTGATTGTGGACCGGGAAGATATTAAAGTCCTGGACTTCAAGACTGCCCGACCGGAAAACCCGGCCCTCCATCTGACCTATGTCAATCAGATTAAAAATTATGCTGAAATTTTAAGAGATATTTTCCCAGACCGACCAGTTTCCTGCTGGCTGCTCTACCTCGAAAACTCCGAACTGGAGAAAGTATTATGAAGCTTTTTTCAATTTCTCCTGGAGTTGACCTGGCTGAATACCTGGCTGATTATCTGCTTAACTCAGGCCGCCCGCTGACCTCCTTCTGGATAGTTTTTCCTGAAAGCAGGCCGGCCCATTATCTGAGGAAAGCTCTGGCTGCCAGACTTAAAAAAGGTTTTCTGCCTCCCAAACTCAGTTCCCTGGATGAATTTGTGGACCTGATTTATGCTGAATTTCTTAAGCTGGATTATCCTCTGATTGACCCGATTGAGGCCGTCGCTTTTCTTTACAGAATCCAGACCGAACATCCGGCCAGCAGCTTCTGCGGTCGCGAGCAAAACCATTCCTTCACCACCCTTGATGAGTTCTTCCCCTTGGGAATGAAAATTTTTAACGACCTTGAAGAATTAAAGTCAGGACTTGTTACCAGAGACCAGTTTTTAATGATCGATAATCTGGTCCCGGAAAAAATTCCGCCCCAAGCCAGAAGCCGATTTCAAAAGCTTTCCTTTTTTTACCAAGAATTCTACACCCGTCTGGAAAAAGAGGGCTTTTCCACCAGAGCCAGCCGGCTGATAACCATTCTCAACAATTTTAGCCCGGAAGCCTTAGGCTCCGCTGAAGAGCTTCTGCTGGTTGGTTTTTTCTCCCTTTCCCGGGCAGAAACCGCGCTGATGAAAAAACTCCTGGAATCGGAAAGAACCTCCCTCTGGGTGTTCGAAAGCGAGGAGCTCGAAACGTTTATAGCCGAGCTCGGGTTGAAAGAGGCAGAAACCCAAAAAGTAGAAAGCCCCCACAGACCGCAGGCTAAGATTGAATTTCACCAGAGCCCGGACAGTCATGGCCAGTTGTTCTCATTGAGAAATCTTCTGTCGGAAGGAATAGAAAGCCCGGGTCGATTAAGCGAAAAACAGGTTATTGTTTTGCCAGCGGCTGAAACCCTGATTCCCCTTTACGAGCAAGTTCTTTCGGCTCTTCCGCCAGATTCTTTTAATATTTCCCTTGGCTATCCGGTGGCCAGAACGCCAGTTTTTAGCTTTTTCAGCAATCTATTCAACCTAGTCCAGACGGTAGATGAAGAAAATAGAATTTATGCACCTGAATACCTCAATTTTGTTCTCCATCCCTATACCAAAAACATCTATTTTCCTACACAGCCCAGAAGAGCTGACCTGACCAGAATTCTCTTCCATACTCTGGAAAACATTCTCACCAAGAAAAAGGGAAAGTTATTCTGGTCACTTGAGGAGATAGAAGCGGAACCAGAATTGGAGAAGCGGCTGGCGCTCTATTCAGCCGAAAACCCTGAAGACCCTGAAGTAGAAGAATTCATCAAACATCTGAAGACCATTCACCACCAGACTATAAGACCTTTCCTGAAAATTCAAAACATCAGAGACTTTGCTGCCAAATGCCAGAACCTGCTTCAATTCATAGCCAACCAGAGCACCGCCAACCTCCATCTTTTCTTTCAGCCTTATGCTGAGGTCTTCTTAAATAAGTTTGAAAGGCTCAAAAATTCGCTGATTGCCGGGCTGAAGTTCAGTCAAAAACACAGCTATTTTAATCTCTTTAGAAAGCTCTTTTCCGAAGTCAGAGTTCCTTTTCCAGGAACTCCCCTCCATGGTCTTCAGGTACTGGGCTTCTGGGAAACCAGAGGTTTGAAGTTTGATGAAGTTTACCTTCTAGACATGAATGAAGAGATAATTCCGGCTACCGGTCGGGTAGATTCGCTACTGCCCTTAGAACTCCGGCGGGCTTTAAAACTGCCCACCCATCAGGACCAGGAAAAAAAGATTGAATACTACCTCCGGACGCTCCTGAACGGAGCCAGAATAATTCACCTTTTCTTTGTAGAAAACAGCCAGAAAGAAAAAAGCCGTTACGTTGAAAAACTCCTCTGGGAAAAACAAAAAGTTGAAGGCTTAACCGAACCTGAAGCAATCCTGCATAAGATAAGCTACCAAATCTGTCTCAAAAACCCTGAACCGGTTGAAATACCCAAAAGCCCGGAGGTTCTTGAATACCTCAGTCACCTGAAATACACCGCCTCTAATCTGGATTCCTACCTGAAATGCCCGCTTAAATTTTATTATTCAGCGGTGCTCAAACTCAAAGAAAAAGAAGAGATGGCCGAAACGATGGAAAAAACTGAAATTGGGACTCTGGTCCACAGCCTGCTGAAGTACTATTTTGAACCATTCAAAGGAAAAAATATCCCGGCTAACCCAGACTTAAAACTTCTGGAGAAAATAGTGGAGACTGAGTTCGGCCGCCTGTTTTCTCAACCGCTGACCGGTAGTTTCTTTCTTATGAGACATCAGGTTCAGAACCACCTGGTGGAGTTTCTCCAGAACTATCAGCAAAAACTCGTGGAAAAACTTGGTTCCTGGGCTCCCAGGCTTCTGGACCTGGAGGCAAAAATCGAACTCCAGTACCAGGTAGACGGCCGGACTTTCAACCTGGCCGGACAACTGGACCGGATTGAAGAGCGACACTCTTATCTCTGTCTGCTCGATTATAAGACTTCAGCCAGCGAAAAATCCTACGCCATTGACTTCAAAAAGCTTAAACTGGATGACAGAACTACCTGGCCCGAAGCCGTCTCCAGTCTGCAAACCTCGTTCTATCAAATACTACTCGGTTTTAAATCTGGAAGACCACCTGAGGAAATCTATTCGGCTGTACTGCTACTCGGAAGAAACAGAATTGATGAGAAAATTGAGTATTGCCCCCTCTTCCCAAAACGGGACTGGAGAAAGAAAGAAGGGGAAAAAAGAGAATCTGAAGTTTTTCCCTTAAACCACAGCGAAGAAGACGAAATGGCAAGGCGGGAAAACTTCCAGCTCGTAAAAAAACTGCTGGACCTGCTATTGCTGGAGATTGTCAACCCGGAGATCCCCTTTACCTCCCAGCTGGCAGCTGAAGCGAGCTGTCGCCGTTGTCCGTATGTTAATTTCTGCGGGAGTTAAACCGGAATGAACTTTCTTCGGTCAAATTGCGTATTTGATAGTAAAGCCATGAAAGTTAAGATGGAATAAAAAATGGTAAAATTTTTACTGTGGTTGATTCTGTTTGTGCTTTGCTGGCCGCTGGCTTTACTGGCTCTCGTTCTCTATCCTCTGGTCTGGCTTTTATCTTTACCCTTCCGACTGCTTGGTCTGACCGTTTCAGCTGTTTTCGACCTGCTAAAAGCCATTCTGACTCTGCCAGCCCGATTGCTGTCTCAGGTAGCCCGACAAAAAACGTCACTAGCTTAAAATCTGGCTTGACAAATCCTTCCTCTACAACTAATAAGAACACATGCAGCTCAGAATAGAAAAAATTGTCTATCCCGGAAAATCTCTGAGCAGAACTTCAGGCAAAGTGGTTTTCACCGATGAAGGCCTGCCCGGAGAACTGGTTGAAATAGAAATACTTAAAGATAAAAAAAATTACGCCGAAGCCAGAACCATCAGAGTAATAGAATCTTCACCCCACCGCCTGCCACCAGTCTGCAGCCATTACCTGGCCTGTTCTCCTTACCAGATTATGGACTACACACTGGAGCTTGAGATAAAAAAACAGCAGCTCCGGGAAATTTTTACCGGCCTCAAGCCCCACTGGCAACCAGAAATTGAGCTCCTATCCTCGCCGGCAATCTTCGGCTACCGGAACAAAATCAGACTGAGTTTAAACTGGCAGGCTAACCCCCCTGCTCTGGCTTACCACGAACCAGGTTTTCAAGACACCTATCTTCCCGTTGACCGGTGCGCTCTGGTCAGTGACCGAGTCAACCATCTGATTTCCAGCCTGAATATCCTTATTCCAGGTACACCTCTTCCGGCCATCAATCACCTGGAAATAAGAGAAAGCTTCTCACTGAAAGAAATCCTTCTGGTCCTGGAGTCAGAAGATGAAGACAGCCTGGAGCAAGCCACCCGGCTCTGGGTTCCAGCCCTCACTTTATCGCCCGAAGTGGTCGGTGTGGTGGGAATAAGCTCTTTAGGTCGGAGGAAACAATACCTGAAACTCTACGGACTTGATTACCTGGAAGAAAAGATCGGTGAGGTCATTTTCCGCTATGGAGCCGGGAGTTTTTTCCAGGTCAATCCGCCTCTGCTGGAAAAAGTTGTCTCCAGAATGAAGAAATATCTGCAGGCTCTGGCCCCGGTTAAACTGGTTGACCTTTATGCCGGGCTGGGAACTTTTGGCCTGCTGCTTTCCAGCTTTTCTTCAGAAATAATGGCCGTGGAATCAGACCCGAATAATCTTTATTACCTTAAAAAAAATCTCAGGCTAAACCGGCTCCAGCACCTGCGGGTGGCTGAGGGCAAAAGCGAAGACTGGCTGGAGGAAATCATCGATTTTCAACCTGAGGTAGTGGTCATAGACCCACCTCGCCGCGGTCTGGCCGAGGAACTGGCTCTATCCTTAAAAGAAAATCCAGTAAACCTTATCTTTTATCTTTCCTGCAACCCAGCCACTCTGGCCCGGGATTTAAAAAGGCTTCTTCCAGAGTACGAACTTCTGGAAATTACAGCCTTTGATTTTTTTCCCAGGACACCTCATATCGAAACCCTGGCGGTTCTCAGTAGAGCTGGTAAATTGGGTTAGCGAAACTTTCCCGCCAGCTGACCGCAGGCAGCCGCAATGTCTATCCCCTTAGATTGTCTGAGGGTTACCCGAACTCCTCTTTCCTCCAGCCATTTCCTGAACTGAGCCAGCTCTTTTGAGCCGGGACGCTCGAAAGGCAGATTGGGAACAGGACTGTAGGCAATCAGGTTAACTTTAGCCCGGAGCCTTCTGGCTATGGCCGCCAGCCCCTCAGCTTCGTACAGGCCGTCGTTAAGATTTTTTATCAGAACATACTCCAGGGTGAGCTGCCGGCCGCCCATTTTGAGATAATCTTCAGCGGCTACTAACAACTCTTCCAGCGGGTATTTTCTATTGATGGGCATCAGGGTTGACCTCTGACTGTCATAGGGGGAATGAATAGAAATTGAGAGATTAATCTGAAGGTCAAAATTTTTTAGCTCTCTTATTCCAGGAATATGTCCAGCTGTGGAGACTGTAATTCTCCTGGCTCCAAAAGCCAGACCCTGCTTATCGTTTAATATTCTTATAGCTTTGAGAACATTTTCCAGGTTATCAAGCGGTTCACCCATGCCCATAAAAACCAGATTGGTCAGAGCCTGCCCCTGCCCGTACTTTAAAGCCAGAATCTGCCATATTATCTCACACGTGGTTAGATTCCTCTTAAAACCGGAAAGCCCGCTGGCACAAAAGGCGCAGCGGTACTTACAACCTACCTGGGTAGAAAGACAAGCCGTCTTCCGGTCTCCGGCCGGGATTAAGACGGTTTCTATAAAATTACCGTCCTGCAGCTTAAAAAGATACTTGGTTGTCCCGTCAATTGAACTCAAAACCTGCTCAAGCTGCAAGGGGTAGATTACCCACTCTTCAGATAATCTTTTTCTGAGTTCCAGAGGCAGCTCAGTAAAGTTCATAAAATCGGTTTTACCCTTACGATATATTCCAGCAAAAACTTGCCTGGCCCGGTAGGCAGGATAGCCGGCTGACTGAAACCAGTCTTCAAGCTCTTTTAAGCTTAAAGAAAGGACACAGTGTCTGCTGTTCATTCTTCCTCTATCTTCTTTCCCAGAGCAATAATATCATATCGCAAAAATATTATATCACCGAGGCAATTTTGGCAGTTTGAACTGAAAAAACAAAAAATTCTTCAGGGCTAAAACAAACAGAAGAGATTCGCCGCCCCTGGAAGATAACCCCATCCTTAAAAAAACGCTTATTTCCCTTCGAATTTTTTTAATAGCTCAGCCACTGCTTCTTTATGAACCATGAAGGTCAGCATCTTAAGCCGGACAAAATCATCCCGGTAGAAAAGATAACCTTTATACGGACCTCGGTGAGCACTTCCGCCAGAGTCTTTTATCAGAAACCAGGTCTGCTTTCCTCGTTCAGCATAGCCCACAGCATGAATGGCGTGGTCGTCAGTGGAAGTTTTATTGTAGAACCTGAATTCCCGGCTGTCCTGGTCAATCAGTGGGGACAGCAGGTCAAAAGAAGGGACGATGGCCAGCCCGGCTTCACCGCTCAGGCCCGGTTCGGAAACATCTCCGCCGAGAGCCACGGAATAACCTTTCTTCAGGGCATTTAATATGGCCTGATAAAATTCATTTAGTGGAACATTATAATAATCCTCACTGTGCCACCAGTTATCAGGAGCCCGGTATTCTCCCTTAGTATAGAAAGGAATATACTTAAAAGATATGAAACAAACATAATCGTCAAGCGGAAGTTGAAGAACTTTTTCCAGATATTCTTTCGGAGTTATTTTCTGACCGTTGACCTCGACCCTGTCCGGTGGTTCTCCCAGGTGTTTATTCAAAATTATCCTGACGTAAGAGAGGGCTTTTTCTTCATCCCAGTATCCATTTTGCCGGCAGAAGTCCAGGTAGTTCTTAATCTCAGAGAAGAGAGCGGAATGGTCATGCTCGGTCTTACCTGGTAGCAGCCCTGAGTAAGCACTGGCCGGGACCGCGCCGTACTGTTTCATTCTTAAAATTACGGCGTTGGGTTCTGAACCTTCGCCCAGAAAAGAATTTCCCCTTTCTCTTATAAAGCGCCGGGCTTTCTCCACATATTCCCAGTAGACAGTGTACATTTCAGAGAGCTTGAACTCACCACGTCCCAGCCTTTTTAGCTCAGCTTCCAGAAAGGAAGTGGTGGCGAAACTCCAACAGGTTCCGGTCCTGCCCTGTCTTATTGGTGGAAAATGAAAAACCTGTTGAAATTCTGAGACCGAACTCGGGTGCTCTACGGTTGAAAAATCCAGGGTCAGATACTCTACTTTCCGATTGTTCAACTCTCTGGTTTTGTAGAACGCTTCATTTTTTGGAAAGAGTTCGCCTGAATTCAGCTGGATGACTACAGGGCCGGATTCAGCTGTTTCTGGTTTTTCACTTTTACAGGCTGTGGTTGAGACAAGAGCCACTACCAGCAAAAGAAAAACCAGCTTCCCTGATAATGTGATTTTCATGATTACCTCCGATTACCTCCATTCCAAGTTTGAATTCATAAAATAAATACTGCAAAAGGTCGGTCCAGTTCAACCTGGTTATTAAACAGAATCAAAAATTACCGGATATTCAAAAGAACAACTGGCTTAAAGTTGCCGCCTGCTGGAGGTCATCCGAGTTTGACGAAAGAGATTAATTCTGATATAAAGCCATTTCAAAACCTGAAAGTAAGATATCCATCTTAATAAAACAATTACAATGGAAAGTTTTATTCATTCTGGTGAACTTCTGGCTCTGGCCTCTGCCGCAGCCTGGGCAGTGGGTGTTATTCTTTTCAGAATTAGCGGATTTACTCTTCATCCGCTGGGACAGAACTTAGGTAAAAACCTATTTGCCCTTTTTTTAATCACTCTGACTTTGATTCTGACCCGAGCCAGTTTCTGGCCGCCTGTCAGCCCCCGCGCCGTATTCCTTTTGCTTCTGAGTGGTTTTCTGGGAATCGCCGTCTCTGACACCCTTTTCCTCTGGACTTTACGATTGATTGGGGCCAGTTTAACAGCCATTGTCGACTGTGTTTATTCTCCAATGGTAATCGGCCTTTCCTACCTGTTCCTCGGGGAAAGAATGACCCTGGTTCAACTTCTGGGGGTCGTTTTAATAGTCTCGGCCGTCATTACTATCTCCAGGGGTAATTCCGACAGAACGAGCGATCAGCTCAGCCGGAAAAACCTGACTCTCGGAATTATTCTGGGGATAACCTCAATGGCTTTTGTAGCCGTGGGAATCGTCATCATCAAGCCCGTTTTAAAGGACCTCCCGGTACTCTGGGCTACCGGATTGAGGCTTCTGGGAGGTACTTTACCTCTGTTATTTATTCCGGCCTTTCGCCGACAGAGACCTAAATTCAAACCTCTGCTCCAGCTTTCTACCTGGAAAATTCTGGCTCCGGCTTCCTTTCTTGGCACTTATCTTTCTCTGCTTTTCTGGATCGGAGGAATGAAGTATGCTTTCGCCTCTATTGCCGCCGCTCTCAATCAACTCAGCACCATTTTCATTTTTATCCTGGCCTCCGTATTTCTGAAGGAAAAAGCTACTCTCTGGCGAATCCTGGCCGTAGCCCTGGCTTTTCTCGGTGCTTTCCTAGCCACCTACTGAAAATTAACCGCTGGCTGGAACCTACCTTTTTAATTCCAGATACTTTAATTAAGAAATAAACCCTTCTCCGGGGTAATCGGTCAGGTCAGAAACACCATGTTCTTATTGAGCTGGAATCTGGAGTGTAAACCAGAAGTTGAACTTCTTCGGCACCTGGCGGAAAGAGATTGAACCTGCCCCCCGGTCAAAGCCACCCTCGCTCGCCTCCATTCCTGAGACTACCATTTCGGTGTCAGTAGCTCTGGCCTGGCTGGCTTCAGCCGCTCTTCTGGCCATCAGGGCTTTTCTCATTTCATCAGTCATCCCACCCCATTCAATCCCTACACTAACAGGTTTTCCTGGCTCAAGTATTGGCGGAAGTTCCGGTGAAATCCTCAGTGGAATCCGGCACTCAAAAACCGCTTTATTGAACTGCATCATCGGCCTCCCCCCTTCGGACTGGGGCACCCGAGCAGTATCAATCCTGAAACGGAAAACTGCCGGCTCATGAGGTTTGTCTTTGACTTTCTCCAGATCCGTTTTTAACTTTTTTCCTACGGGTTCTCCTTCATAAAAAACAAACATTTTCTTTGCCATGATCTGGGCTTTGCGCTCTTCTGGTAGGGGTTCGCCATAGCTTTCCAGCCGGGCAATAGCCTCTTCGGCTGAAACCGTTTTTCTCTGAAAATGGAAACCAACATCTTTATTCTTTTTCCCTGGCTGGCTGAGGTAGACAAAAAAGCCCGTAGCTTCTGCAGTGGTCAGGCCTTGCCGGTTACGGAAAATCATTATTAAATAAAGATATTGGTCGTCGTGAGCAACGGCGTAATCGACCGCAGCATTCTTGAAGTTACGAAAAGCTGCTCCTTCCCAGTCATTCTCCTGAGCATCAATCTGTTTGGGTTCCGGAGAAGGCTGGCTTTTATAAACCTGGTCAGAGGCCTGGGTGGCCACCATCAGGGCTAAAACAACCCAGAAAATAGATACAACCCTCAATATCTTTTTCCTCATCTCTTAAGCTCCTCCTTAACGTTGAAACTCAGCCTTACGTTGTTATTATAACCAAAAATAGACAATAAAAAAAATTTTTTTACTTTTAGCCTGCGGTTTATCCGGAGTCAGGAATAATATTTAAGCCTATCCCCCTACCCGAATGACCAGAAAACCTCTTAAAACAATTGCCTGAACCAGAATATTTTTTTATAATTCATCAGAGCACTCAAAGGCCGCCCGGCTAAATGCTTAAACTCAGGCCCGGGCTGTGATATATTTTATTTAAAAATTATCGAATTTTCTAAAGAAGGAGAACCGTGATGGTGAAGGAAATGAAGAAACCAACCCGCGGGGTAATCGGTATTCTGACCGGCGGTGGCGATGTGCCAGGACTTAACCCGGCTATCAGAGCAGTAACCATCAGAGCAATAAAAGAAGGTTACCGGGTAATTGGAATACGGCGGGGCTGGGCTGGGCTGATAGAAATGGTTAGGGATAAAGAAGCCCCTAACCATGAATTTTATACTGAACTGACAGAAGAAGTGGTCAATAAAGTTGGCCGAACCGGCGGCACTTTTCTCCATACTTCTAGAACTCGCCCCAGCACCGTCCCGGAAGTCAATGTTCCTGCCCACCTCAGAGATAAATACAAAGAGAAGCTAAACGACCTCACAGATGAAGTCCTGAAAAACCTGGAATTTCTTGGCATAGATTATCTGATTCCTATCGGCGGTGATGACACCCTGAGCTAT
The DNA here is from genome assembly GCA_964422165.1 of uncultured Eubacteriales bacterium. GTDB lineage: Bacteria > Acidobacteriota > Aminicenantia > Aminicenantales > Saccharicenantaceae > Saccharicenans. The sequence continues at coordinate 64,523 of CAYQZX010000029.1, forward strand.
GCTGTTCATCTCCACAAGCTGGGGGTCAAGATAATTGCCATACCTAAGACCATGGACAACGATGTCCCTGGAACCGACTACTGTATAGGGTTTTCTACCTGCATTACCAGAACCATCAGTCTGACCCATTCCCTGAGAACCACAGCCGGTTCTCATGAGCGTTTTCTGGTTATAGAGGTCTTTGGTCGCTATGCTGGTTACACTGCTCTGCTTCCAACTATGGCCGGAGCAGCCGACCGCTGCGTTATTCCCGAGTACAAATTCAACATCGAACGTCTCTGCGAGTTGATGAGTGAAGACCGCTCTTCCAATCCCAGTCGTTATTCTGTAGTTCTGGTCTCAGAAGGAGCCACCTTCGAAGGTGAGGACATGGTTTACGAGAGTGAAGAAACCGATATGTACGGCCACAAAAAACTCGGGGGTATAGGCGATCGGGTTTCTTCTATGTTAAAAGAATTATCCCCCAAATATAACAACGGACGCCGAATCAACGTCATCAACCAGAAACTCGGCTATCTGGTCCGCTGCGGCGATCCCGATGCCATCGATTCTATTGTGCCCATGGCCTACGGTAACCTGGCTCTGGACCTGGTTCTGGAAAATAAAACCGGACGAATGGTCTGCCTGAGGAACGGCGAATACGACCATGTTCCTCTGGACATAGTAGTCAGTTATAAAAAGCATATTGACGTCGACAAATACTACGACCGGGAACGACTGCGTCCGCTTTATAAAAATTTCTACAAGAAGCCATTCCTGATTCTGAGCGCAGACTGACCTCAGGGTGCTGTTTACAAAACTTTCTGGAGAAGTTTTCTTCAAATTGTGGTATAAAAAGCCTGTCAATCGGGTTTTTGAGGAGTAGAAACAAATGAGTGCTAAAAGTGGCGAGGGGCGTTTTTTCTGGGGTCTTTTGCTGATAATCATTGGATTTCTATTTTTATTTGAACAGCTGGGATATATTGATTTTGGTCGGGTCCTTTCTACCTACTGGCCAGCAATTTTTATTCTAATCGGAATTTCTATCTACCTGGGAAAAGGTTTTAAGCGCTCTGGGGCTGCTCTTTTTCTGATTATTCTGGGCACTTTAATGCTGCTGGTTAAACTTCAGATCATAGAAAGATACCTCTGGAGGTATTTCTGGCCCGGGTTGCTGATTCTGGCTGGTATCTGGTTGATTCTCAAGCCTGTGCTCAAAGAAAAATAAAAAAGATTCTGAAATGGAGAAACTCCATGAAAAAAGTTTTATTCTGGATCCTAGCGGTTATAATCACCCTTTCTTCAGCTGTCTACCAGCGCCTGACTGGCCCAACTTACCCGCTTTCGGGGAAAGTCAGCTTTCTTGGAGAGGAGATTAAATACCGTCTGCCCCGCAGTGCCGATAATACCGAAAATTGCCGGGTGGTAATCAGACTGCCAGGAAATCTTGTTGGTCAGGTTCAGGGTTACCTGGAATTCAGGCGCCATAAAACCGAGCAACCCTGGAACATCCTGGCCATGAAAGTCGAAGGAGAACGGCTGATTGGTTTTCTGCCGAAGCAGCCAGCCGCCGGTAAGTTGGAATATTATGTGCACCTGGTTAGTGGTTCGCAGGAAGTTTCCCTGTCCGGGGAGAAACCGGTAATCATAAGGTTTAAAGATCCGGTTTCCTTGCCCATCCTCATAGCCCATGTTATCGCCATGTTTCTGGCTATGCTCTTTTCTGTTCGGGCTGGTCTGGCCGCCCTCAACCCGGCTGAAGACCCAACCAGGCTGGCTCAGTGGACAGCCATTCTGTTTTTCATTGGTGGTTTTATTCTGGGAGCCGTAGTTCAAAAAATGGCTTTTGGAGTTTTCTGGAGTGGTTTTCCCCTTGGCACTGACCTCACCGACACCAAGAGCCTGGTAGCCATGCTGGCCTGGATAGCAGCCCTGGCTTCAGGGAGAAGGAAACCAATAAAAAGAGGCTGGGTGGTAGCAGCCACCCTCATTACTCTGGCAATTTATCTCATTCCTCATTCTCTGCTTGGTTCCGAACTCAAGTGGTAAGAGCAGAAACGCAAAGCTAAAAGTCTAACCGGTCAGGCTGATAAAAGCTTCTGATGGCTTAAGGCTATTTCTATTTCTCTTGAACTTTACCCTGAGGAGGGGCTTTTTCATAAACTCTAAATAATTGAAATTATCTAAAAATGCAAACTTTATCAAACAGGCTGGCTGGTGAGGTGCCAAGGTTTTTAAGGAAAAGGAAGCGGGGCTAAGGAGGATCCCTCTCCAGCCAGCAATTTGATTATATTCCCCGACTTTACCTGATGTCAAATAAATTCTTCTTTTAACTTCTTCAAAACATGCTTTAGACCGTCTTCATCTCTAACATAGAAATCAGCCTGAACACCGGCATTTAAGGAATTCATAAAAAGAATGAACTGGACTCTCTGGTTTTCCTGACGATTGAAGCTGGAAACCATCTGACTATCGCTCAGGGTGTCACCGATGTAGCAGGCAGGGAAACAGGGCCCTGATTTCTTAAAAAGTTGTTGCAGGGCATAGGGCGATGGTTTTCGGCATTCTACCGAAGGTAGGTCATCTTCGGTAAAGATATAATCAAAAAATTGATACAGGTAATACTTCCGGAATGTAAAATCCAGGTCTTCCCTTGTCCTTCCTGTAATCACCGCCATAACCCTGGCCATAGACTTTATTTCAGAGAGAGTGGAAGGCGCAATATTAAGTTTTTCCCGACTCCGCCTCTGACGGTAGAAATCTTCAAAAATTTCTACCAGTAAATCGTAGGCTGGAAGTTCAATCCCCTGTTTTTCAGCCCAGCGATAGAATTTACGAAAATCAGTCGGGCCCTCTAACAACTGCCCCACGAAATCCTCAAGCGACCTTCCACTGAGGTAAAAAAGTATACCTGCCAGGGTAGCGTCCCAGTCGTTGTTAAGGTTCAGGATAGACTTTAGCCAGAGCAGAATCTCGGATTCGACTTTATAGTTCCTTGAGCTCAAGAATCTGGACACAGTATCTACCAGAGCCAGGTGATAGCTCTGGCTGACATCTACCAGAACTCCATCAACATCAAAGGCAATCAGCATTGACCATCCTCTTTTTCGGCAATTAAATTTTTCCCAGGTAAACCAGAGACAAAAAGCTGAAAAGAAATTATAACATAGTATAATTAAGGACAGGATGGATTTAAGAAAAGTGCTTTTCCCGTATAACCTGGAGGAAGCCAGAAAAATACAGCTTCATCTTCTGAAAAAATTAAAACTCTGTCCGCTAAAAAAAATGCCCCGTCTGATAGCGGCCGTGGACGCTGCCTTTACCAAAAATCAGGTCCTGGCTGCAGCCTGTCTTTTTTCTTTTCCGGAGCTTGAGCTGCTAGAAGAGCAAACCGTTAGTTGCCCCCTTACTTTCCCCTACCGAACCGGGTTTCTGTCATTTCTGGAAGGTCCAGCCATCTACCAGACCCTGACCAGGTTCCGCCCTGTCCCCGACCTGATTCTGGCTGATGGCCAGGGGATTGCCCACCCTCGCCGAATGGGGCTGGCCACCTTTTTAGGGATTATCCTTAACCGGCCTAGCCTGGGCTGTGCAAAATCCCATCTGGTAGGAAATTACCGGGAACCAGCCAGGGATAAGGGCAGCTTTTCAGAAATCTGGCACCGAGGCGAGCTGGTAGGTTATGTTCTCCGGAGCCGGACCGGAGTTAAACCCATTTTTATCTCACCCGGTCATCTTATAGACCACAGAGGCTCACTTGAGGTAGTGGAGCGGTGCCTTCGCGGCTACAGAATCCCCGAGCCGCTCCGAAGGACTCATCAGCTTACCCAGAAACTCAGAACAGAGAATCTATGATTTTTAAAAGCTCCTCTGCCGAGACTGGTTTTTCCAGATAAGCATCAGCTTTCTGAGCCAGGGCCTCTGCCCGAACTGAGGCCGTTTTGTAGACAGCTGTCATCAAGATAACCCTGGTCGAAGCCAGGTCCGGGTCTTCTTTTATTCTGGAACACAGCTCCAGACCATCAATTCTGGGCAAAAGCATATCGGAAATGACCAGCTCAGGTTTTTCTTCTTTTGCCTTTTTCAGGGCTTCTTCTCCATCAAGGGCAGTCAGAACCTGAAAACCTTTCTGAGAAAGAGAGCGCGAAATCATGGTTCTATTAACTACATCATCATCGACCACCAATACCCTTATAGCCATGATTCCCTACCTTCTTTTTAGATTAAAATTATACTACAAAACTTTTTTCCTCAACACCGGTCAATTCTCTTTGGCCAAAAAAAATTAAATTTTTTCTTGCTTTTTTTTAAAAAAGTCTTATATTAATAGTATTCCTATAGGTATTATAGGATTATTAAACAAAAGGAGAAATCAATGATGGATGAAATAAAAGTGAGGGAAAAAGAATTATTTTCCTTCGTTAGAGCAAAACCCAACCTGAGGACGGAAGTTGATGAATATTCAGCCATTCTGGATTCAACCTCCGATTTGCTTCCGGCCTATCAGGCCACTGAACCATCCGGAGATGAAAGCCGCCTTCCGGTTGACCTGGTTAAAATCTACCTTCAAGATATGGGTAACATTATGCTCCTTTCCAGAGAAGGAGAGCTGGAACTGGCTAAAAAAATGGAAAAGGGTGAGAAAGAAATTATCAAGGCCTGTTTTGAGACTCCCCTGGCTCTTGATGAAATCCAGAAAATCTATGAGCTTCTCCTCAAAAATCCAGAGTCTACCAGCCGTCTGTTTAACCTTCCGGGTAACGATTATGACCCCGCCACACTGAAGAAGGTCCGGGCTGCTGCCTTAGAGAAATTGCGAGAGATAAGAACCCTGTCTCGCCGGCTAAAAACCATTCCTCGCGTTAAAAAGTATCGTTTTAAAAGAGCCAGACTGGCTTTGAGACTACGAGACCTGGTTATGTCCCTGGACCTGCGCTGGGACCAAAAATATGAGCTCATAGAGCGCCTCAAAAAAAGACTGCTTGAGGTGGCTGCCAGAAGTCCGAAATCCCGTCAGAAGAAATTAACAGAAATCTACAGGCACATCAAAAACGCTCAGGACCTGAAGAACCAGGCCAAGAATGAGCTGGTGGCTTCCAACCTCAGGCTGGTGGTCTCAGTAGCCAAAAAATTTCAGCACCATGGTCTGAGCCTGCTGGACCTTATTCAGGAAGGCAATCTTGGTCTTATAAGGGCTGCAGAAAAATTTGATTATCGTAAGGGACATAAATTCTCAACCTATGCCACCTGGTGGATAAAACAATCCATAACCAGGGCGATTGCTGACCAGAGCCGAACTGTCAGGATGCCTGTTCATCTGGTAGAAACCATTCAGAGGCTGAAAAAGGCCGCCCAGTCTTTTTACCAGAGTGAAGGGCGGGAACCTGATGAAAAAGACCTCAGTCACCGCTTGAACCTGCCACCTGACAAAATCCTGGAAATGCACCTTTTATCTCAGGAGGAAGTCTCTCTGGAAACCCCGGTCAATGACGCTGGCGATACCCTGCTTGGAGATTTTCTTGAAGATCCCAGAGCCTCCGACCCGTTTAATTCCTGTCTCCGCTCCATCCTCAGAGAAAAACTGCTTCAATCCATGAGTCTGCTAAATGAAAGAGAAAAAGCCATTTTAACCATGAGGTACGGACTCAATGACGGTCAGGAATACACCCTGGAAGATATAGGCAAGCATTTCAAATTGACCAGGGAAAGAATCAGACAGATTGAGCTAAGGGCCCTGAAGAAAATCAGACAGTCAAACTTTGGCCAGCTTCTGGAGGCCTTTCAGCTCTCATAATTCATTATATTTCAATATTTTAGGTTTGCCCCGGGCTATTTTTCTAAATTTAATCGAAAATCTTGTCAAAGCCGTTATTTTCTGTTAGTCTTTATTACCACATTTACTGGCTTGAGGAATCAGCAGGCGATGAACGGGGTTCAAATTAAAAAGGTTAGCTTCATCGCTCCATCTACCTGCCTTCCCCGCTGTGAGAAAGGCCTGGTCAGTAAAACCATCCGTCGCCTGAAAAAAATACTGGGTCCAGTGGAAATTGAGCTCAGCCCCCATCTTTTCTCCAGTGATGAATTGATTGACCATGTCACCGCCCCTCTGGAAGACCGAGCTGAAAATTTTAAGAAATCAATTCGCAACGCAGACCTGATAATCTCGGTGGCCGGTGGCACCGGAGCTGAAGATATCCTCTTCAAGATTGATCGAAAAGACTATCAGGTAATAAAAAAACGCAAGCCAATTTTTATTGGTTTTTCAGACTTCACCTTCCTGCTTAACGATATTCATTACAACTCGCATATCCCAGCTATCTATTTCCCCACTCTCCGGCTCGGCCCGGGCAATTTCAAAAAGATGGCTGACCTGCTCTTCGACCAACCAATTTTCTACCACGGAACCCTCTGGCTAACTGACTCTCCACCCCGAAGGGTTTCCGGCATTCCTCTTGGCGGCAACCTGTCCACCTTTGTAAATTACCTTAACCGGAAAGACCCACCTACCTACAACTGGAAAAAATATGTGCTTTTTATTGAAGATATCCAGATTGATGTCGAAGACCTCCACCGGATGGTGGCTGCCCTCAGACGGCATAAAGTCTTCAATGAAATCAAAGCCCTGGTGGTAGGGTCTCTGGCTTATTACAATAAGAATGGCAACTACCGCTATCTTCAGAGAGAACACCTGCGGTTCATTAGAAATTACCTCCAGGACATAATCAAAAAGAGAAAAGAAAGAGGAAATCCTCTACCTATCCTGGCTGTCTCTAACTTCGGCCACAACATACCGGAAGACCTGATGGCCGTGCCCATAGGTGGTTATGTCAGCATTGACCGATACAAGAATATAACCTTCCGCCTGCACCATCCCCGGCGAAATAATGGCCGAAAATCAGGAGCTTAATCTGTTTCAGGATTGAGGACCTGGGGTCATAAGCTGGAAAGTTCTATCTAATTCCTTATTTCCTGAGATAAGCCAGAGCCTGCATGGCAGCCACACAGCCTTCTCCCACAGCCGAAGCCACCTGCTGGCTACCACAGGTAACATCCCCGGCAGCAAAAACTCCCTCAAGGTTGGTCTTTTGATTCCGGTCAACTTCGAGACATTGCCGGTGGTCAAGCTTCAACCCTGCCCTGGTAAAAAGAGCAGTGCTGGGAATTTCGCGAAAAATAAAGACTGCTGAGACCGCAAGTTCTTCCAGCTGACCATTTTTTTCCAGGACCACTCTTTCAACCCTTTTTTCTCCTTTTATTTCTCTTAACTCATACCCTTCCAGCACAATTATTCCCCTCTGCTTCAACTTTTCCAGGTCCGCCAGAAATTCAGGCTTTATTCTACGTCCGGTTACCAACTTGACCCGGCAGCCTACCTGGTCCAGTTCCAGGACCTCATCGGCCGTCTCCTCCGAAACTCCGTAGGCCATAACCTCCCTCCCCCTGTAAAGAGGGCCATCACAGGTAGCGCAGTAACTTACCCCCCGGCCGGTAAACTGCTCTTCACCAGGAACCATTTTTTCCCGGGTAAAGGGTTTGCCGGTGGCAATGATCACTGCTTGTGCTTCAATAAAAGCATTTTTAGTAGTTACGTATTTTGGCTGACCCTCAAGAGCCAGAGCCAGAGCATCTTCGCTCAGGATTTCGGCCCCGTGATGGACGGCCTGCTCTTTGAATTTTCCCAGAAGTTCTTTACTGTTGATGCTGATAAAGCCCGGGTAATTTTCAATTTCATAACCAATCTCCATTCTGGATGGAGAACGGCCTTCAAGTACCAGAGTTTTTTTACCGGCCCGAGCCGCATAGAGGGCAGCCGTCAGTCCAGCTGGCCCGGCTCCGATTATCAAAATATCAACCTTCAAGTTTTTTATCATTTTTGCCTCCGACTATTTGTTTTCCATTATCCAACGAGAAATGTCTGACGTCAACCCGAACAGCCGGCCCGGATCCAGGTTTCAATTTTTTAAGACCTCTTTGCTTTTCTGAGACTACCTCCGTTAAGAAAGATTTTTCCCCACAGGGGAAAATTAGTAATAAGCCCGAATAACCGCCGGGTCAGTATCTTCCTGGTTAAACTTAGATAAAAAGTTTGTCTTAAAAGGTCGAATAAGAGAAAATTATTAAGATGTCTTATCCGGAGAGGTAAGAAATGATACATCAGGAGTCCGAAAAATTAGATTTAACTTCCGCTCTCAGTCTGAGGGCTTTTTCAGGATTTAAGCTTAAAATTTACTATGTATTTTTTCTTTTATTGACTATTTCAGTCTTACCGGCTGAAGCCCGGCCTTTGGACCTGACAGTCAAGAAAATGGTGCTTGAGGTAAGCTCTGATTCGGGGCTAATAATAAAAGCTCTGACACTTTCGAACGGGCAAGAGCTAACACTGAAGACTCCCCTGCCGCTTTTCAGCCTAATAATCTCTGAAAAGCAGGTTTCAAGCAACTCGGTCCAGCCGGAAGGAGGAAAACCAGCCAGTCTGACTTTTACAGCCGACGAACCTGCTGGTGAAAACTTAAATTTCCAGCTGACAGAAAGAATAAGAGCTCGCCTCAGCCAAAAAAAATCTCCTTATCCTGGAATAAGCCTGGTTTTAAGGCTGGAAAACAAAAGTCCGGAAAGCCTCCGTTTGGAAAACCTGGTCCCCCTGGCTGAAGGTCCGGACCGGGTTTACATCACGGCAGGTTTACCTAACAGATGGCCACACTATCTGAGCCGCACTCTTCTTTACCGTCCGGGCAAAAAGCCCCTGGGCCTGCTTCTTCCCGATAACGCCTGGCACCTCGGGTTCTGTGACCTGACTATAGCCCCGGGAATAAACCTGACCGCCTTGGCCCGTCGCGGCCAGAGTGAAAAGGCAGAAATCCGCCGCTGGGTAGCCACGGTCGAACCCGGGGGGTTTTTAGAATATAACCTCCACTTTGACACTCATTCTGCCGAGATAATACCCTACTCTGGCCTGGCTGAAGACCTGCTTTTTCCACCCGAACCCTGGTTCGGCGGTCTACAGATGATGTTTCAGAAGCGTTTTCTTTACGACCTGGAGAAGTTCGACGACCATCTTTATCAGAGAGAAGACCTGAAATGGGTCAGAAAAGCCTATCTGATGCTGCTGCAGTTTGCCTGGGACCATAACTACTATGACCGGGAAAGGCAGAAATTCACCTTCTACGAAAGCCTGCTGGCCTGGGATAAACTCATTGGTGGAGTGGACATCTACGCCATCTGGCCGACCTGGCCGCGCCTGGGCCTGGACCAGCGCAACCAATGGGATATGTACCGCGAACTACCCGGCGGCCTGGACGAGCTCAAAAAGCAAGTGGCTTTCGCCCACCAGAAAGGAAAAAAGTACTTCATTTCCTACAACCCCTGGGATGCCAGCACCAGGCCAGAAGAACACCTGAAAGCCATGGAAGAGCTGCTGCGAGAGCTGCAGGCCGATGGAGTCATCCTGGATACTCGGGGAGAAAGCAGCCGTGAATTCCAGGAAATGGCCGACCGGGTGAAGCCGGGAATTATTATGTACAGTGAAGGAATGGCTGTGCCCCTCAACCTGCCAGGAATAGTGACCGGAAGGGTTCATGATGCCTTATATCTCCCCCCACCTCTTAACCTCAATAAATTTATCAAACCTGAAAACGCTATCTTCCGGGTTATTCAGTTAGGTGAGGGCCGGTTCAGGCGGGAAGCCTCGGTGGCTTTTTTCAACGGTTATGGTAGCGAAATCAACACCATGCGTCCAGGTCGTCCCGAAACCATAGAAGAAGACCTGAGGTATTTAGGCCGGACTCTTAAAATCCTGAGAGAAAATCACTCAGCTTTTATCAGCCCTTCCTGGGTTCCTCTCTACCCGGTTCTTATCGACGGAGTTTGGGCCAATTGCTGGCCGGCGGACAGCAAGATTATTTTCACTGTTTTCAGCCTTAAGCCAGAGGGCTATCAAGGGCCTTTAATCCCGGTCAAAGATGGCACTGGCTACCATTTCGTGAGCCTCTGGCGGCATGAAGAACTGAAACCAGAAAAAATTGGAGACCAGCTCTATTTGCCGGTAGAACTGGAAGCTTTTTCCTATCATTATCTGGATACCCGGCTTGAAGGCAGTGTGGACTGCGTGGCTGTCTTGCCGGAAATAATCAAAGCATCACGATACAGGGATAAAATTGCCATTAAGCTGGCTCAGAAGCCCGCTGGCGGGCGTTTGGTAGTTACCCCGGGAAATCCCTCCTATGAGACTCAGAACGCGTTTTTTCCGGCTTCTGACATTGAGTTCTCTCTATGGGAAAAATTCAGGGGGAAAGGCGAAAAAATAGTAATTCAGCTATTCTCTCCAGCAGGTGAGCTTCTTGATGAAAAGGTCATTTCTTTGCCCTTAGCTCTACCTCGTTTGGTAACCAGAACCAGGACTACCCCGCTTTCCGACCGGGCCCCAGAAGGAATGGTTGAAATACCCGCAGGAGAATATGCTTTTACTACTATCGGCAATCCCGACGATGCTAACCCAGTCATCCCCTATCCTGAAAAAGCAGAAGGCGAAAAATTTATGATAACCAGATTTTTTATGGATAAATATCCGGTAACCAACGCCCAGTACGAGGTCTTCCTGAAAAAAACAGGCTACCGACCGAAAGACCCGACAAATTTTTTAAAACACTGGAAAAACGGGAAACCACCCCGCGGACAGGAAAATCATCCGGTAGTCTGGGTCAGCCTGGAAGATGCTGAAGCCTACGCCCGCTGGGCCGGAAAAAGGCTGCCCACAGAAGTAGAATGGCAGTATGCGGCCCAGGGTCATGATGGCCGGCTCTACCCCTGGGGAAATGAGCTCGACCCCACCCGCTGCAACCACAAGACCGGGCAGACGACAGCCGTTGACGCTCATCCAACCGGAGCCAGTCCTTTCGGGGTGGAAGACCTGGTGGGAAATGTCTGGCAGTTAACTGCTGACGTTTATGACAATGGAGTTTATTCTTATGTAATGATTAAAGGTGGAAGCTATTACTCGCCGGAAGGCAGTATCTGGTATCCAAAAAGCGGACCCCTTCAGCTTAATCGCCAGCAGACTCTGCTGCTGATTTCCCCAGGGCTTGACCGGAACGCCACAGTTGGCTTCCGCTGCGTCAAGGACGCCGTACAGAGATAACTGCAGTTAAAAAATTATTCTTCGGGATATCTTTAAGACTTTTGGCCAGAAATTCCAGGCTTCAGGATTCTTTGACCAGTTCGAAGTTCCTCAGGCCGTTTTCCTCTACTTCCTGCTCATACTTTCGCAGATACTTATCTTTTTTTTCCAGATACTCCTCCAGGTCGATCTTATCGAGCGGAGTACTGCCAAAATCTCTGACAGCATCCCTTTCAGCCAGCCTATTAATCAGTTCTTCCCAGAAGCAGAAGCTGTCATACTCACTGATGAAATCCTGCATGCTTTCTTCAAAATCGTATGAAGGCAGGTATTTGTTTTCTATTTCGTCCTTTACGGCTTTGTCCTCGAGGCCAGCTTCCTCGGCCCGGGCAAAAATATGAGAAACCACTTCCGAGTATTCTTCCAGATAATCATCGGTCCGGTATGCATTGACCATCCAGTTTCCCAGATAAACCAGCTCCAGCAGCTTCTCATACTGGTCTTTACTTAAGGTGATTTCCATGAAATTCTCCTTTGATTAGATGCAAATTATTTCTTCAGTATAGAGGAAAAAGCTCTGCATTACAAATCAAGCTGAATTTATTATAAAACTATCTTTTCCACTGGCTAAAGAACCGGAGTGAAATTCAGTGCGGCAAAATAGCCTTCGGGTCTCTACTACCTGACAGAAAGGACCACCTCTGCTCAGACGCTTAGGCTGATATAAGCTAAATTTTCACCGGAAATTCCAATCTTTCAAGGCGAAAAATATCTCCCGGTGGCCTTACCAGGCACAATCATAATACCGGTCGGTGAGATAGGATAAGGCTTTGTTATGTCTATTAATAATACAAATCTTAAGAGAGCTCTTAATCCAGAGCTGATTTTGTGAGAAAATTTTTAATATGAAGTGTTCTTCTAAAGAGAAAAAAGAGAGCCAGCTCGAACTGACCCCAGAATTTCGCACCACCCTGGAGATTCTGGAAAATAGTGAGAAATCGGTTTTCATTACCGGGCGAGCCGGAACCGGCAAATCAACCCTTCTGGAGCACTTTCGCAACAACACCAGAAAAAAGGTGGTGGTGCTGGCTCCAACCGGAGTAGCAGCCCTTAACGTCGGTGGCCAGACCATCCATTCTTTCTTCGGCTTCCGCCCCGACATCACCGTAGATCGGGTCAAGAGATTGCCTCCACTTAAACAAACCCTCATCAAAAAACTTGATGCTCTAATCATTGATGAAATCTCTATGGTCCGGGCGGACCTGCTCGATTGCGTGGACTGGGCCCTGCGCTTAAACCGGGATTTACCAGACCTGCCTTTCGGTGGCTTGCAGATGATTTTAATCGGCGACCTCTATCAGCTGCCACCGGTAGTAACCTCAAAGGAAAGGCTGGCTTTTAAGGCTAAATATGATTCACCCTACTTTTTTTCGGCTGAGGTCTTTCAGAAAGAAAACTTTAACCTGGAATTTATTGAACTGGAAAAGGTTTTCCGGCAGAAAGAGGCTGCTTTTCTGGAGTTATTAAACGCCATCAGAAATCGCTCCATAACTGATGAGCAGCTCAAAAAATTAAATGCCCGGTGCCTGCCCGCTTTTTCGCCGCCGGAAGATGAATTCTATATTACCCTGACCAGTACCAATCAGGCTGCCGACCGGATCAATGAAGAAAAATTAGATAGACTTTCCGGTAAAAGATATCGCTACCAGGGAGTAATTAAGGGAGAGTTTGACTCTGACAGCCTGCCGACGGCCGAAACTCTTGCCCTGAAAGAAGGAGCACAGGTTATGCTCCTGACCAACGATCCTTACGACCGCTGGGTGAACGGTAGCCTTGGTCGGGTAGAAGAAATCTACCACATTCCAGAAAGACCCGACCTCATCATGGTTCGCCTTCAAAACGACGAGCTCGTAGACGTGGTGCCCCACACCTGGGAGATTTTCGATTTTGAGTACGACAGGAAGAAAAACAAAATAGTCAGCCGGGTGGTTGGGACCTTCACCCAGTATCCTCTCCGTCTGTCCTGGGCAATAACCATTCATAAAAGCCAGGGCAAGACTTTTGACCGGGTAATTGTCGACATAGGCCGGGGAGCCTTTGCTCACGGACAGGTCTATGTAGCCCTCAGCCGCTGTACCAGTTTCGAAGGTCTGGTCCTGAAAAAACCAATCCAGAAATCCCACATCCTGATGGATTACCGAATCGTCAGGTTTCTGACTCAGTTTCAATACCGAAAAGCAGGAGAAAGAATCCCGGTAGAAGTTAAAAGGCAGAGAATCAAGGAAGCCATCAAAAAGAGGCAATTGCTGGAAATAACTTACCTTAAACCAGACGATACTAAAAGCCGGAGGCTGGTTCAGCCAATTTCCGTGGGCAAAATGAAATTCTCAGGTTGCCGTTTTGAAGGTCTTAAGGCCTACTGCTTAATGAGAAAAGAAGAACGCTGCTTCCGGCTGGACCGGATACTGGAAATCAAAAAAGTCGATAATTCAGGAAAGGAAAATTAGCCCGGAAAATCTGGCTTTGCTGAAAGCCAGTACCGAGAAAACCAGACCTCAATCCCACACAGCAATAACCTCAATTAAGGAAGTTGACGAATTCTGGGACTGCCGGTAAAATTACCTGCTCATGAAATTTAAGGGCATTATCTTCGACCTGGATGGAACCCTGCTCGATACCATCACTGACATAACTTTCACTCTGAATCTTGTTTTATCAAGGCACGGCTACCGTCAGTATTCCGAAGCTGAATGTAAAAAGATGGTGGGCGACGGAATGGAAGTGCTGGTGAAGAGGGCAGTTCCAGAAATCGCTGACCAGGACCAGGCTATCAAAGAACTGATTGAGGAATACAGAAAAGAATACGCTACAACCTGGAAGAGGCACTCCCGTCCCTACCCCGGAGTGGTTGAAGTCCTGGCTGAGCTGAAAAAAGCCGGTTTAAAAACCGCTGTTTTATCAAACAAATCTCATGAATTCACCGTGCTGATGACCCGTGAGCTTCTGCCTTTTAATTTTGAAATAATCCAAGGTGCTCAACCCCAGCTTCCGGTCAAACCGGACCCGACCATGGCCAATATTGTTTTACAGGGATTAAGGTTAAAACCTTCAGAAGTGATTTATGTGGGCGATACTTCAGTTGACATGGAAACAGCCAGAGCCGCAAGTATCCTGGCGGCTGGAGCCCTCTGGGGTTTTCGAGAAGCCGAAGAACTCCTTCAGAGCGGGGCTCAGATTCTTCTTAAAACACCCTATGACCTTCTTCCGGTTGTCCTCGGTGAATAGAAGGCTAGTACTTCGAATCTTCCCAGTTTGCTCTCAGGCTGTACTGAACTTCCTTTTTAATAAAAGTGGAGATTTTGTTAAGTAAGGGAGGCTCAAGCTGACCTCCGCTGATAATCTTCTCCAGGGCAAATCGGTCCAGAGTAGAGCAGCTTTCCCACAGGCCGGCTTCTTTAAGGATTTTTTCCAGATCAAGCCTTTCTGGTTCTCCTGAGGCCGGTATCTGGAGCCGTTCCTGCTTTATTATCCTGACATAGCCCTCGCTGCCCTGCACCTTGCTCAGGCCTTTTTTCTGAGCATAATCAATTATGGCCTTTTTTAGTTTTTCCAGCTCAGATTCAGTTTCTTTTTTCTTCTTGAGAAAATCCACATACCTGTTTACCAGGACCAGGCCATCTTCATTCAGGTATTCTTCGGGTGGGATTTTCGCCAGTATGGCTTCGTGTTTCTTTACCGGGCAAAACTCCCAGAAAGCACACCACCGGCAGAGCTGGCTTTCTTTCGGGGGAAACTCGGTTTCAGCTTCAATGAGCTTAATCTGTTCAATAAGGCGCTTGCGGAGCTCGGCCAGTTGTTCTTCGGTTCTCGTAGACGATAGTTCCAGGTCAAAAGCTACATAGTGCCAGACCAGCCTGAATTTCTCAGCCTGAGGCCAGCGCTGCTTAATTCCAAGCTGATAAATGGCTAATTGCCGGTCACTATCCACAAATTCCTGTCCGGGCAAATAGGAACCAGTCTTGTAATCATGGATTTCGAAAACCCCGTCCGGAGTCAGGTCAATCCGGTCGACATAACCCAAAAGGCGGTAACGGCCGGTTCCGTCCAGGTCAATCTCAATTTTCTGTTCCAGACCCAGAATGCGGTTCTGGTTGAACGGGTAGTAATGCCGATAATAATCTTCTATGTACTTTTTGCCCCGCCGGAAATAATCATCAGGGGTAAGCCCATTTTCAATTACCTTAATCCGTTCGCTAAGGTTTCTCTTCCAGTAATCCTCATAAAAGGCCAGAAGCTCCTCAAGCGGCATAACCCGGTCAGGCAGCTTTGAGTAAAGTTCTTCCATGGTTTTATGAAAACAGCTGCCCAGAAAAGCCTCTATGTTTTCAAACTCAGCTTTCAGGCGGTCGCGGTAAATCAGCTTGAACTTATGAGGGCAGGTTTCAAAAGCTTCAAGCGATGAAGGTGAATAATGAGAAGATGCCATTTCCTCCCCCCTTGTCAATTTAATTTTATGCTGTCCGCAATCATTTCTCTTTTTTGGCCTCAGATTGCTCTTTCTCTCCCTGCAGAATCAGTTGTCTGATCCTTTCTTTAAGGTGGTCTTTAAGCTTCAGGTAAGGAATTCCTTCCTGCCACCAATCCGGAGCTGGCTTGCCCATCAGATGATGGTCGAAAAATTCTTTCATCCTCACTGTATAGTCTTTACGGTTGGCGGGCTTTTGCAGACCGTGATTTTCTCCAACATACTGCAGCATCACCACCGGTTTTTTAAGACGGCGAAGTGTATTGTAGTATTCTATTCCCTGATTGAAGACCACGGCTCCGTCTTTATCATTGTGGAGAAGAAGAAGTGGAGTCTGAACTCTGGTAGCATAATAAACCGGAGAATTCCGGGTATAAGCCTCCAGATTATCCCAGTAGCCACCACTAAACCGGCCCTGACTGCTCTCAAAAATGGGCTGGTTGGCCGAACCGGTATTCCAGTAAATAGAGCTGTACATGGAAATCATATTAGTCAGCGGGGCTCCGGCCACGGCCGCCCGAAAAACTTCGGTTTGAGTAATCAGAAAGGCCGTCTGATAACCACCCCAGGAATGGCCGTGAATCCCGATTCTTTCCGGGTCGACTATTCCGGCGGCCACCGCCGCTTCAACTGCCGGCAGAACACACCAGACAGCCGACATCCCCGGGTCATTGATGGTGTAGGTTATATCAGGCATCAACACTGCATAACCCTGACTGGTGTAATATGACTTATTAAAACCATTGGCAGTCGGCAGAAAATAGCGATTTAAGTTCTGGGAAAGCTTCTCGTAGATATAAACTATGGTCGGGTATTTTTGACCCTCCTGGTAATTAGCGGGAAGGAACAAAGCAGCCTGAAGTTTTTTTCCTTTAGTGCTGATGTAATCAAGCAGTCGGACACCCGAAGACCAGAGAAATTGACTCTGCTGGGGGTTAGCTTCAGTAATCCGGGTGGCCGGATTCAGACCTGGCCCGGCAGCATAGAAATCAGGAAAATCGCTATGAGTTTCTCTGGTGAACAGATAGCGCTCAGCTTTCCTGGCTTTAAGCAGGCGGTTAAACTGGGCCTCATCCCAGAGCAAAAGCTCCCTGATTTTCCTGAGCGCATCCACCCTGACTATCCCCTGCTTTTTAGTCCATTCACCATAAACCTGAAAATACTGGGGCAGGCTGAGGTCTATACCTTTTTCCTCCGGGTCCAGGACAAATCTTCTCTGATAGCGAAGCTGCTCTTTAAACCCGTTTTGAGTCAGGTTAACCCCCTGCTGCCCTCGAGCTCCAACCAGCCAGACGTCCCAGCCATCAGAAAGCAGTACCCAGCGGCTGTCCTTTGACCAGCCGATAGGTCTATCTGGAGGCTGCTCTACGTTATGGTCATCATCCTCGTTGACAAAAGAAGCTGGAAGTCCATAGGTCAGGTTATAAGTCTTTCCAGAAGCCAGCTCGTAGCTGAAAAAGTGCCCGCCTTCATAAAAAAGAAAATAGGAGCCATCGGGAGAAAGGTCGTAAGACCAGCGGTTCTTCTTAAGAATGAGCTTTCGATTGCCTGTCTTGAGGTCCACCAGGTAAACATCCTGGAAACGCTGGCCACTCAGGTTGGACTCCAACTCGTAAGGCTCTCTATCAAAGCCGAGAGCCAGGCTGGATTTTCTGGCAAGCCTGATTTCTCTAAGCTCATCATCGGCCAGACGAACGAACTTTTTCTCTTTCACCCGGTAAATAGCAAGATAGCTGTAAGTTGCATCAAGCTTTTCTTCAACCTGCTGCTGGGATTGAAGTCGGGGGTCCTTCCAGTGCCAGAGAATCAGGTCCGGCATATCTTCCTCTTCAATCTCTTCGGGTTTCTGAATTGACTGTGATTTTCTCTCCGCCTCTTCTTTTTTCTCTGAACTTTCCGGAGCCCGGGCTTTGGTTTTAATCTTTTTCAGACCGAAAGCAATTGCCTGATAATCTTCGAGCCAGTAAGGAGCCAAATCAGGGCTGAGGCTGAACCCTTCGGGAAAAGCAGGGTCGTTTCTGGGGTCATATTCAATTTTTTCCAGGTTATCCAACCCGGTCAACCTGAAAGCCAGCAAACTGTAGAGTTTATCCTCATACTTCTGATCTTCTGTTCCTTTTAACCCGACCAGAGCTTGACCATTCTCATCCCACTTCAGATGTTTATACCAGAAACGACCGGAATCAAGAGTTTTAAGCTGGCCATTTTTCAGATTCTTAAGCATCAAACCATTTCCGGTTCGATCCTGGGCCTCTACCAGAAAGGCCAGCCAGAAACCGGAACTGTCAAAGGAAAATTCAGAGACGTTGCCAAAATTTGTTTCGCTGCCTGAATTAAGATCCCTTAAAATCAGGTCGGAGCCTGACCATTTATCTTTTTCCTTTTCCTGGTTCTCGGGAACCAGACGGTGTAGAGCTAAATAGCGAGAACTTTCTCCGGAAAGAGCAATTCTCCTGATTTTTGTCCATTCAGTCTTTTCCCCGCTATTCAAATTGACCAGGAAGGCCCGGGGCTCAACTCTCTTCTTTTCCCGGCGCAGTTTTTTCATTTCCTGAGTGCCCGGGTAGGTCAGAAATGAGACCCAGTTTGAGTCTTCAGAGATAATTATCACTTCATTGAAATTTCGAGAGACCTGGCCCAGATTAAAACGGTATTCTTTTTTGCCTTCAATTTCCTTGATCAATAACTCGCTGTCACCTTCGTTGGGAGTCAGAACATATAGCAACCAGCGGCCATCTGAAGAAATCTGCCCAAAGCTAATTGTTTTCCAGCTTAGAATGTCCTGCAAATCAATCGGACGGAGAGATGTCTTCTCCGGGTGGGCAATCTGAGGAACTGAAGATAGAAGCCAGACACTCAGCATAATCAAAGAGACGGTAAGCAAAATAAATTTTAAGAAGTTAAGCCTTAAGAAACTTATTGTTTTAACATGTTTATTCATCACAGGCTCCTGAAATTTATTTTCTCCATGGTCTTTAAATAACTTTTTCCGGCGAAAAACCACCCGCTTCTGGTTTGAACAATCATTTTTGCCAACAGCTTATAATTTTTACCCTTTCCAGGTCAAACAGAACTTGTTTTGTGAGGCAGTAAAATTAACCTGGAGGTTGCCTCAGCCAGGCCTGAAGGTTGCGGAAATCTTATGAATTACCGTTTTCCAAATAACCGATTTTATCTGCTAAAGAATACAAAATCCGACTCGCTCGATTTCTCTTTATTAAATCTAAGGCACTTTATAGATAGTCTTCTTTATTCCCAATCTTTTAGCCTCAAAGTTTCATTCAATTACTTTCGGGATTTTCACTGGACTGGCCGGTTTCTGGAGGGTGAGTTTCCTGCTCTTCAAAAGCAATCAGATCAGCCTCTTTTTTTAAGAGCCAGAATCTTTCAGGAAGTACCGGAGGCAAGCCAGATGGTCCCATATCCACTTCTTCAACTGACACTTCCCCAAAAATCGCTTTCTCTTCTTCCAGGTGGTTACGCTTAAAGTAATTTTCAAATTGAGAACGGCTCAAATAGTTTAGCCGTCTCAGGGTCCGCAGCATCGCCGGGGTACTAACTCCAAAGTATCTCTTGAGAAAGAGAACTTGGGGATAGGTCAGACGTCTGGATCTTACGTCTTTCTCCACCAGCTCTTTTACTTTTGACTGGGGAATGAGAAAATGAGTGGCAAAAGCCTGAGCAAATTGCTCCCTGGGCGAATAAAGCGTTACATATTCATCTACCAGGACATCCAGATTATCAACGACCGGAGATTCGTCCCGGTCCCGGAGATAATGGCAGTAAAGATGGGCGGCCGCCACCACCTGCTTGCCCGCAGAGAGGCTGGAATTAACCAGGGCAAAAGCCGCTTCTTTGTCTTCTAAAAAGACAAAGATTCCGGAAATTCTTGATTCCTCAGGGAGACTCATCCTGAGGAAGTGGCAGCCGTTGACTTCCCCCAGGCGGAAAATATCGCGGATTGGTTCGTTACCCAATCCGAGACGG
Source organism: uncultured Eubacteriales bacterium (assembly GCA_964422165.1). Lineage (GTDB taxonomy): Bacteria > Acidobacteriota > Aminicenantia > Aminicenantales > Saccharicenantaceae > Saccharicenans. Next base: position 84,127 of record CAYQZX010000029.1, read on the forward strand.
CGCCTTTCCTCTTCAGCCATATTTTGTGGAGACTGACTTCCGGAGTAAAGCGGAGACAGCTGAAGGTGACGTCCGGTTCGGGCTTCAAGCTCCAAGTACTCCTCACATTTTTTCTGAAAATTAACGATGACTTTTTTGGTAGCTTCATCTATCTTTTCACTGGCCAGAAGGATGGCAAACGGATTTTCCCGGCTTTCCAGAAAATAGGAAATATTTTTTTGAAAAAACTTAGAAATTCTGTTGAGAGCGATGATGGAAGGAGTTCTTTTTCCCGCTTCCAGAAGAGAAATATATTCAGAGGAAAGTCCTACAGCTTCGCCCAGCTCTTCCTGAGTAAGGCCCGATTCTTCTCTGAGCTTTTTAAGTCGGGCAGCGAAAAGCTCGTTCATCTGTTATCTCCCCTCCAAACTTTTCGCCCTATAATTAACAATTTGTTAACATATTGTCAAGTTTAAATTTATCCTTTGCCTGAGGTTAGGAATTTTAACTAAATTATTAAAGCCAGAATAAATAGAATTATTCTGGTCAAAACAATGGGAAATTACTCAATCCCAATAATTTGTAATGATGCCGGCCATCTTCGGATTCAGCAAAAGTTTTTATGGAAACTGAATTTAATAAGGCAGTTTTTACCAGAAAATTTAGAGGTTGTATAAGATGTTAATCTTTTTTACATAGAGTAAAAAGCCAAACTGGGGTTGCATATGCCAGAACTTCAATGATTCTTAAAGCCAGAGAGAAACAGGACAATTAATTTTCCGGCGCGGAAACCGGACCCTGAGGCAAAAAATTCTATCTCCAGGCTAACTTTAAGAGCTGAAACTGGCTCAGTCCCGGTATTGCTTTTTCCAGAGGTCATAATAACTGAGAGCGTGTTCCCGCAGGTGCTGGATTTCCTCCTTGGTCAGGGTGCGGGCCACTTTGGCCGGATTACCGAGTATGAGCGTGCCTGAGGGAAAAGTCTTACCGGGAGGGACAAGAGCCCCGGCCGCCACCAGGCAGTTATCCGGGATGATGGCCCGGTCCAGGACCACTGCTCCCATGCCAATGAGGGTGTTATCCCCTATCTTACAGGCATGAAGGATGGCTCCGTGGCCTACGGTAACGTAGTCGCCCAAGATAGTGGGGGTATCATAGTCAACATGAATGACACAGTTGTCCTGGACGTTAGAATATTCGCCGATGACGATGTCGGCGATATCGGCCCGGAGAACAGCGTTGTACCAGACGCTGGCTCCTTTTTTTAGCACAACCCGGCCGATGACAACAGCCTTATCAGCCACAAAGGTATCCGGGTGGATAACAGCTGGCTCTCTATTTTTGTCTTCTTTCATCATAACCTCTATTCAAGTGTTTTCTTCCGATTTTTGAATCGAAGTTTATCATAAAAAAACCTCAATTATCAATTCCTGATTGACAGAGCTTTATAAATAATAAATCTGGAATTTCTGTTGCCCTGGATTAAATTAAGAAACAATTTTCTTTATGGTTTTGCATAGAACTAAAATTTTCTTTCTCTTGTTGATTTTGTTGAATTTAAGGTTATATGATTAATAAGGATTCAGACTCTAATTTATGATTATAAAAATAACAGACCCTACAGAACAAAAAAACTGGGACAATCTGATAGCAGTTCGGTTTAACGGCGATATTTTTCATTCATCAGCCTGGGCCAGAGTCCTTAAAGAGACCTATCATTTTTCCCCGGTTTACCTAATGCTAATAGACAACTCTAAACCCGGAGCGATTATTCCTATCTTTGAGATAAAAAGCATTTTAACCGGCAACAGAGGTGTTAGCATACCTTTTACTGATTTTTGCAATTTTCTGGCTGCAGATGAATATAACCTCTCTTCACTTATTACATACGCTCTTAACTATGGTCGGGAGCGTAACTGGAGATACCTTGAATTCCGGAGTCTTAATTTTCCTCAGAAGGCGCCGCCCTTTTATTTTTTTTACACCCACGAGATAGATTTAACCAGCTCACCCGCCAGACTCTGGTCCTCGCTCAAAGACGCCAACAGAAGAAACATTAAGAAAGCAGTAAGGGAAGGCCTGAAAATTAAATTTGAGGACAGTTTATCTGCTCTGAACCAATTTTACAGGTTTCAAATTATAACCAGAAAGAGACATGGTTTACCCCCTCAGCCCTTTAAGTTTTTCAAATCCATATACGAAAATATGATATTACAGAACCTGGGAGTCATTGTGTCAGCATATTATTCCGGGAAAACAGTGGCTTCGGCTATTTTCTTTGGCTTTAATAAGAAAGCTATTTTCAAATTTGGGGCGTCAGACCCAAAGTATCATCATCTTCGACCGAACAATTTAATCATGTGGGAAGCTATTAACTGGCACCGAGAACGTGGTTTTCAACTCTTAAACCTTGGTCGGACTGAACAAAAAAATCAAGGGCTTCTAAATTATAAGAGATTGTGGGGCGCAAAAGAAATGGAGCTTAAATATTACAGGTTTGCCTTTAAGCCAAATTCTTTTATCAGTTCTTCGACTTCCCTACCATCAATTATACCTTTTGCCATCAAATACTTTCCTGACTCAATTTTGACCCTCATCGGTAAGCTTCTCTACAGGCATCTGGGCTGAAAAGGTAACCTCCTCAGCGGGAAGCAACTGAAGCCTATAGCCAGATTAAGCTTGACAAATAACGGATACCAAATATAGCATAAATAATTGGGTAGTTAAGGAGGTTCATTCATTCAAAAATCAGGACTCTGGGTAAGCCAATGGGTTAAGTTTCTTTTTGAAGAGAGGGGTTTTTAAAAACAGCATGGGATAAATCTCAAAGGAACTGGGCATGCAGACCAAAGAAAAAATCAGAAGATTTCTAATATCTGATTTGCTCCAGGACAATGATATCTCGGCCATCAGTGACGACGATTCACTCATTGATTCTGGAATAATAGATTCTCATGGAATAATGACCCTGATAGCCTACCTGGAAAAAGAATTTAAGATAAAAATCGGGCCTGAACACCTCCTACCAGAAAACTTTGAAAGCCTGATGGCCATTAGCAACCTGGTAAATAATTTATTGACCGATAAGGGCAAATGAACTGATGGATTTTAACCTGTCAGAAGAACAGAAACAGCTAAAATCCACCATAATTAATTTTGCTCGGAACGAGCTAAATCAGGGCCTGGAAGAGAGAGAGAGGCTGGGCAGATTCCCTTCCGAACTGTGGAAAAAATGTGCAGCTCTGAACTTACTGGCTCTGCCTTTTGAAGAAGAATACGGTGGTTGCGGTTTCAGCTTTTTTAATACAGTTCTCGCTATAGAAGCCCTGGCTTATGGCTGTAAAGACGCCGGTCTGGTCCACGCTCTCGGCTCAACTCTGATTTCCGGCCTTTTGATTAAAATCTTTGGAACTGAAAATCAAAAGAAGAATATTCTGCCTAAACTGTGCCGTGGCGAATTGATAGCTGCTCAGGCCATTACCGAACCAGAAGCTGGTTCAGACGTGATGTCGATACAGACCAGAGCCATTAAAGCCGAAAATAATTATCTACTGGATGGCCGGAAGATGTTCATTTCTAATGCTCCTATTGCTGATGTCTTTCTGGTTCTGGCTATAACCAATCCAGACCGAAAGAGCTTTGCTGCTCATTCCTTTTTACTCTGCGAAAAATTCAGGCCCGGGGTTTCTCTTGGTAAACCTCTGGAGAAACTTGGATTAAGAACCCTCCAGAATAGCGAGGTCATTTTTGATCACTGTGAAATTCCTCTGGAAAATTTGATTGGCCAGGAAGGGCAAGGCATGTTTATCTTCAATGAAATGATGGAATGGGAAAGAATACTTTTTGCAGCCTGCCATCTCGGTACTTTAACTAGAATATTAGAGATGTGCCTGAAATACGCTACAGAAAGAAAACAGTTTGGTCAGCCAATCAGCAAATTCCAGTATATTTCGGGCAAAATTGCCAGAATGAAAATTGCCGAAGAACTCATCAGAACCTATCTTTATAGATTAGCAATTGCCAAAGATCAGAACCAAAGGTTGACACTGGAAGCTTCGGTTTTGAAAGTTTATGCCAGTGAAAACCTAAAGACAGCCTGCTTTGAAGCACTTCAATTGCACGGAGGATACGGCTTTATGCTTGAGTACGAAATTCAGCGGGACCTTCGAGATAGTCTGGCCTCGACGATATATAGCGGAACCTCTGAAATTAACCTGCAGATAATTTCAAAATTGCTCAGGTTATAGAGAATCACATAAAATGGATGACTGCCTGCTCCATCATTATTTAGATCATGCCGTCAGAAACTCTCCCCGGAGCGTGGCTATTACTGACGGAAAGTCATCCTGGAGTTATCAAGAATTAGGATTGAGAGCCAACCGCCTGGCAGCCTGTCTCAATCACTACGGAGTAAAGCCTGGTAGTCGGGTAGTGATTGCCATGAATCGTAGCCTGTCAATTGTTGAAGCTATATTTGGTGTCTTAAAATCTGGAGCTATTTATATTCCAGTCTCCCCTGAAACTCCGGCTATCAGAAGAAAAAAGATAATCAAAAACAGCGAGCCCGTAGCTTTTATCCTTGATGCTCAGACCATGAAGAGCTGGCAGGCTGAAGACTCCGGTTCAAGTTTACCCGCCCTGCTTATCTGTCTTGATGGCAAAGCAAGCATCCAGCAAACAGCAGGCAAAATAATTATAAATAGAGAAGAGATTGAGGCTTTTTCTCATCAAGCCAAGACCATAAAGCCAGAGCCTGGTTCCGATTTTCCGGCCGGTATTTATTATACTTCTGGAACTACCGGTGAACCAAAAGGAGTGGTGTTAACTCATAGAAATATTCATGAGTATATTAAATGGGTGATTGACACTATTGGAATCGAAAAAAGTGATACCATTCTATGGACCGCTCCTTATTACTTCGACATGTCACTTTTTGATATCTATGGAAGTATCAGAGCCGGAGCCAGGTTGTGTCTGGCCGATGAAAAATGTCTGCTTTTTCCACCTCTTTTGGTTGAACTGGCTGAATCGCAGAAAGTAACCATCTGGAAAGGCGTAGCTTCTTTATTGATGTATCTGGCCCGTAGCGGAATAATTGCGCCCGGTCGTCTCCCTACTCTACGGAAGATTATTTTCAGTGGCGAAGTCTTGCCGGCTAAATACTTAATACAATGGATGAAGGCTTTTCCCGATAAAATTTTTTATAATGCCTACGGCCCAACTGAGGCAACAGGTATTTCAATGTATTATAGAGTGAATTCAATTCCTGACTCCCCAGAAGAAAGAATCCCGCTCGGAAAACCTTGCGAAAACACTGAAATTTTTCTTCTGGATGAGAACCTGAAGCCGGTGCCTGAAGGTGAGCCGGGAGAAATTTTTATCAGTGGAATTTGCGTGGCCAAAGGCTACTGGAATGATGAGGAAAGGACAAAAGAGTGTTTCATTGACAATCCGTTTAATCCGGGAAAAGGAGAAATAATCTACCGCACCGGCGACCTGGCCAGACTTCGCCCGGACGGAAACTATGAATTTCTAGGAAGAAAAGATGACCAGGTAAAATATATGGGATATAGAATTGAGCTGCAGGATATTGAGCAGGCTCTGATTTCCCTGCCAGCTGTTCAGGACGCTGGGGTAATACTGGTAGAGGCCGAATCGGAAGAACTCAGCGAATTACACGCTTTTATTGAAACCTCAGAAGAAAACTTAACAGCAAAGGATTTGTCACAGGGCTTGAAAAAAATATTACCTGCCTATATGATTCCAAAGAAATTTCATTTCATAAAACGCATTCCAAGAAATAAAAATGGAAAAATTGACCGCCGGGCTTTAAAAGACCTTTGCGGTCGGAGCCAGATTTTAAAATGATTTTACCGAAAGAGGAAGTACAAAGAATCCTGAATGAGTTGAAAACAATAAAAGGCCCGGCTATCTGGACAGATATTCATGTTTGCCCTTATGAAGTGATTTTTAATAGCTTTGAATATTTTCCCAACCCTTATGAAAAAGGTATTTATAGTCTAGCCTCAGTTCCTTATAAGCCTCCCGAAGTTGGCCCCCTGATCTTAAAACCCCATCCAGTTGAAAAAAAAATCAGGAGAACTGTAAAAAAAGACCTGACCTATTCTCGCTTGATTTATAAAAAGTACTTCACCCATATAGGACCAAAGTTCTTCATCGATCAGATGCAACTCAGCGGAATAGACAGATGTCTGTTGCTTCCAGTATTTCAGCCTCAAAGCGATGGTCGGGCTGAAATGGATTTTATTCACAGACTTTACTGGCAGGAGAAAAGATTTTATCTCGGTTATTGCGTCCCTAATAAAATAAAAAACGAAGAAATAATAAATGATCTCAACCGGGCAATTTTAAGCTTTGGAATCAAAGCAATTAAATTTAACGCTAATATCGCCGAAATTAATTTATCTCAAGAAGAAGGTCGGGAACGCTTAGATACCATTATCAGAGCTGCTGCAGTCTTTGAGCTACCTGTGATCATCCATGGGGGAAAGAGTGAAATACTGAAAAATTCAGAGGCCAGTGATTATTCTTCCCTGGAAAATCTGGCCAGAGCTTCAATAAGAACCGCCAGGACTCCAATAATCATCAGTCATGCGGGGCTATTCGGGGCCAGTCTGGAAGAAATCGGGACCAGATTACTACCCTTATTGAAAGAAATTCTTTCTGAAAACGAGAACATCATGGTCAGCGTATCCGGTCTTGAAACTCCAGTCCTCGAATCTCTGTTAAGAGAAGTCAGCACAGATAGAATATTATTCGGTTCGGATTTTCCTTACTTCTCTCAGTGGGGAGCTATCATAAAACTCTGGATGGTACTTAAAAAAATCAGTAATGATCCTCTTACCACTTTTCAGAAAATAGTCTCAGAAAATTCTAAAAGATTATGGGCTGGAGGTTGAATTTGTTTTCAAGCATTCTTCTTTTTTTTCAGATGCTCAAAGAAGACTTGAGTCAGCTTGGTCTAAAAAGAACTCTGGCCAAACTTATCTTCTGGAAAAAATCTGCTGTTCCCAGCTACATATTTCCAGATACATTAAAAGCTGAAAAATACTCCCTAACCAGGTTTAACTGTGAACTCAAAATGTTTGACAAAAGCCTGATTGATTTCTTTGATGAGAATTACAGAAAAAGCAGAGTAATCAAGGCGAAATATTACCTTTCCAGAGGTTATAAGGGTTTTGTCCTCTGGAAAGCTGGCCGGATCATTGGTGATCTCTGGTTCACCGTAAAACAAGATTCTTCAAACTCTGAAAAGCTGTCTGAACATCCCGACCTTAAGTTGCTTCACTTGAAACTAGATAAGAACGAGGCTTACGCCTTTGATTTGTATCTTTTAGAATCAGTCCGAGGTAAAGACCTGGCTACCTGTTTTATGGCTTCGGTGATAATTCAATTAGGAAAATTGGGTGTGGCCAGAGTTTATGGTTATTACCTTAAAGATAACCTCCCGGCACTCTGGATACACCGTCTTATTGGATATAAAGAATTGCCTGAAATATCATTAAGCCGATTTGCTTTTTTCCGATTTTCTCAAAAGACCAAGAGTGCGGATTCGCCGAGAACTCAAAGAACTTAAGTTGAACACACTATAAAATCAGGTTTTTTCTTTAGTAACTGTTAGTGATAGTTTCTTGAAATAATGCGACCAAATAAAATAAGAGCTAAACTATTAAGCTCGACCGTAAACAAAAGAAAGGAGAATTTGTTGTTCAGTTTTTTTGAGTATATAAAGAAAGTAATTATTTATGTGATTGTAAGCAGAAATTTAATGGGGCGCTTGAATTTAAGGCCATTATTAGGTTTAATTTAATAAGTCAAAAAATGAATATTAGCTATTACTATTATTGCCTGAAGCCATTTGTCCCCCGCCAGTTTCAAATTTTTATGAGAAGAAAGATAGCCCGGGCCAAAATAGCTAAACACTCCGATTGCTGGCCTGTACACCCGGAGGCAGCTGATCAACCAGAAAACTGGACAGGCTGGCCCGAAAATAAAAAATTTGCTCTGGTACTCTCTCATGATGTTGATTCCAGAAAAGGCTATGAAAAAGTTCTAAAATTAATGGAACTGGAGCTTGAGCTGGGGTTCAGGTCAACTTTTAATTTTGTCCCCAGGGGATATGATTGTTCATCAGAAGTTCTTAAAAATCTCAAAAGAAACGGGTTTGGAATAGGTCTCCATGGCCTCACCCATGATGGTCGTATCTTTAAGAATAAAAAGAAGTTTGATAAATCAGTTCCTGAAATAAATAATTATCTTCATAGCTTCCAAACTAAGGGCTTTTCCTCCCCATCAATGCTCGGCAATCTGGATTGGATTTCTCAGCTGGACATTGAATATGATTGCTCAACTTTCGACACAGACCCATTTGAACCGCAGGCCAATGATGTGGAAACTATTTTCCCTTTCATTGTGGTAAACAGCAGCCAGACCAGAAGTTTTGTTGAACTGCCTTATACCTTACCTCAAGACCATTGCCTTTTTATCATACTCCAGGAAAAAGACATCAGCCTCTGGCAAAAGAAACTGGACTGGATCGCAGAAAAAGGCGGCATGGCTCTGCTCAATTCCCATCCTGACTATATGAGATTTGACCACAATGACCATGCTACTGAAACTTATCCAGTGGATTATTACAAAAATTTTCTCAATTACATAAAAGAAAAATATGAAGGCCAGTACTGGAATGCACTTCATTCTGAAGTTGCCAAATTCTGGAAAGAAAAAATGAGTCATCACCGACTGGTCCTGGCCAAGACTTATAAAAAATCTGCCTTGAGTCATTTAAAAAAAACCATATGGATTGACCTTGATAATACCCCTCACGTTCCCTTTTTCATTCCTATCAAGAGCGAATTAAAGAGAAGAGGGTACCGGGTTGTCCTGACTGCCAGGGATGCCTATCAAGTGAAAGAACTGGCCAAGAAGAACGACCTCTTTTTTAAGACCATCGGTCGACACTATGGAAAGAACAAAATCAAAAAACTTATGGGCTGGCTCCTGCGATCCATTCAGCTCATACCTTTTGTCCTCCACAACAAACCTGACCTGGCTGTTTCTCATGGTTCACGATCTCAGATTTTTATCAGCAATTTATTCAGAATCCCAACCGTTTTGATTGCTGATTACGAGCACAGTCGACCCGCTCCCTTCTCCTATCCTCGATGGCTTATAGTCCCCGAGATCCTCAAAGAAACTAATCTGCCATCAAAAAGAATTCTGACCTATGACGGTTTAAAAGAAGATGTATATGTACCATTTTTTACTCCTGACCCCTCAATATTAAAAAAGCTGAGTATTTCAGAAGATGAGATTCTTATAACTGTTCGCCCACCGGCCATTGAGGCTCACTATCATAATCCAGAAAGCGAAGATTTATTTTATAGTTTTGTTGATTGGGTACTGGGCAACCATAAAGTACGGATTATCCTGCTACCCCGAAATATAAAGCAAGAAAAAGAAATCAGGCGCAAAAGACCACAATGGTGTCTGGACAAAAGGGTAGTAATTCCCGGAGAAGTCTTAAATGGCCTTAATTTACTGTATTTTTCTGATCTGGTGGTAAGCGGTGGGGGGACAATGAATCGGGAAGCCGCTTCTTTAGGAGCCCCTGTTTACAGCATATTTCGCGGGCCTATTGGACTAATTGATAAGCAACTGGAAAAGGACGGACGACTGGTGCTGATAAAATCACCGAAAGATTTTCCAAAAATTAAGATTGAGAAGAGGAAAAAAGTTTTGAGGGTTGGACTCCAGGCAAGACCAACCTTAAATCAAATCGTAAATCATATTGAAGAGATAATCAGACTGGAGATGCAATAGAGAAAGGTCATGGACAAAAGGAACTCATTAAAAAATACTTTAAGACTCCTGCTGGTAGCTGGGGCCCGACCGAATTTTATGAAAATAGCTCCGCTGCTTAGAGCCATCAACCGCCATAACGCCAGTCTATGCCGGCAAAATCCCTGTATTGAAACATTTCTTGTCCATACGGGCCAGCATTATGATGAAAATATGTCCGAAGTATTTTTCAGAGAATTAGGAATAAAGCCCCCGGACGTTAACCTGGAAGTCGGCTCTGGCTCCCACAGTTATCAGACAGCTACCATCATGCTCCGTTTTGAACCTATCTGCCTGGAACAAAAACCCGATTGGGTAGTGGTGGTTGGAGATGTCAACTCCACTCTGGCTTGCTCGTTGGTGGCTGCCAAACTGGGAATCAAGGTGGCTCATGTGGAAGCAGGGTTGAGGAGCTTTGACCGGACGATGCCAGAAGAAATTAACCGTCTGGTGACTGATGTCCTGGCTGATTTGCTTTTCACTCCTTCTGCTGATGCCAACGCTAACCTTAGAAGAGAAGGTATTCCAGCCAAAAAGATTAAGTTTGTCGGCAATATCATGATTGATGCTTTAATTTCCCGAATCGATGAGGTTGAAAGCAGTAAAATTTCTGATGAGCTAAGAATTTCCCCGAAAAATTTTGTTTACGTAACCTTACATCGGCCTTCCAACGTGGACCAGCCTGAAAATCTCAGGCAGATCATGAAAAAATTGGGAAAACTGTCAAGGAAATTGCCGGTGGTTTTCCCGGTCCATCCGCGGACAAGAAAAAGGCTGGAGGAGATTTCGTTTGGAAGCGAACCTTACCCTCAATTAAAGTTAATAGAACCCATTGGCTTCACGGATTCGCTCTGGCTGGCTAAAAATGCTCTTTTTGTTCTGACTGATTCTGGTGGATTGCAGGAAGAAACAACCTTCTTCAGGACCCCATGTCTGACTCTAAGGGAAAATACTGAACGGCCAGTGACCATTAAGGTCGGCACCAACAGACTTACCAGTCTTAAAACGCTGGATGCTGATATAAAGAGAATATTGAACGGAATATACAAACGCGGTGCTATACCTAAATACTGGGACGGGAAAACCGCAGAAAGAATTGTTAAACATCTTGTTAAGGAATGGAAGAAAGAAAGAAAAAAAAGGGCTTAACTTCTATTTAAAAAGTGTAAAGAATTAAATGCCAGGAAATGAAATTTCTCGCGAAAAATTAGTCGAAACAGCCCTGAAACTCTGGGATTACTGTCTAAGAAATGATTTTTCGGGTTACGACCCCTACGATGCCTTAAACAGCAGGCTGTTAAAGATAATACCAGGCTCTAAAACCAAACTCTTTAGACTGGCCGTAACCCAGCTTCTCAAGCGACTTCCAGTTAACCTCAGGCCTTTGCTCCTCATCCCGGAAACTCAAAATCCTAAAGCTCTGGCCATTTTTTTAAAAGCAGCCATAAGACTTAAGCAGGGTAGAATTACCGAAACCTCAGAACAAATCAATTATCTTATTAACTGCATTGTGAAATTGAGGGCCGAAGGGCCCTACTACTGCTGGGGGTATAGTTTTCCCTGGCAGACACGGGGTGTTCTGGTTCCAAGGGGGGCACCGAATCTCGTCTGCACGGTTTTTGTGGCGGATGCGCTGCTCGATGCTTATGAGTATTCAGGAAGACAGCACTGCCTGGAAATGGCTATTAGCGCCGCGGATTATATCCTCAATGAACTTTACTGGTCAGATAACGGAAACGCCGGCTTCAGCTATCCGCAGCCCGGCTTAAGAATCCATGTCTACAATGCTGACCTGCTGGCTTCTGCTTTTCTGGCAAGGATTTATCATTTAACCGGAGAAAACAAGTATCGTGAACCAGCCCTTAAAGTAGCCCGCTATGTGGCTTCCCGCCAGAATGAAGACGGCTCCTGGTATTATGGAGAGACACCGGAGAGTAGATGGATAGATAATTTCCATACTGGCTATAATCTTCTGGCGTTAAAGGACATCGTCAAATACACCGGACGGGAAGAATTTTCGCCAATCATAAGGAAAGGATTTGAATATTACCGGCAAAACTTTTTTACTCCGACAGGATTACCAAAATACTATAACAATAAGCTCTACCCGATTGACAGCCACTGTATAGCCCAGAGTATAATAACGCTGGAGGCATTTAGAGACCAGGGTGAAGAGAATCATCACCTGGCCAGCTCAGTATTAGGCTGGGCTATAGAACATATGTGGAGCAAGAAGGGTTATTTTTATTACCAGCAGCATCGTTTTTATATGAACATAATTTCATATATGCGCTGGTCCCAGGCCTGGATGCTTCTGGCTTTAGGCCAGGAACTTGCTGTTCCCATAGGTACAATTTAAAAAAGGGGTTTGTTAAATATTTATTGAAAAAAATGAAAGTTAAAATAGAAAGAGTGTTGATTAATTAGAAGCATGAATAACAATAACTTACGGTATGTAATAATTACTCCAGCCAAAAATGAAGCCGAGTATATAGAAAAGACCATACAATCAGTCATAAGCCAGACAATACTACCCTTAAAATGGGTCATCGTTAATGATGGCTCTACAGATAATACTGAAGAGATTATAAAAAAATACCTCGGTTTATATCCCTGGATTGAACTTATATCGCTTCCCGCGTCTGAAGAACGACATTTTGGTCGAAAAGCCAGAGCCTTTAGCCTGGGCTATGAACATGTCAGGCAGCTAGATTTTGAAATAATAGCCAATCTTGACGCAGATATTTCTTTCGAAAAAAACTATTTTTCGTTTTTATTAGAGAAATTCAACCAAGACCCCCAATTAGGAATAGCGGGAACTCCTTTTAGAGAAAATAACTGGCAATACGATTATCGTTTCACCAATATCGAGCACGTTTCTGGTGCCTGTCAGGTATTCAGACGCCAATGTTATGAAGCCATTGGCGGATATGTACCATTGGAGGCTGGGGGCATAGATCTTTATGCCGTCTTAAAAGCAAGAATGACTGGCTGGAAAACTAGGAGTTTCCCAGAAAAATTCATCATTCATCATAGAAAAATGGGTTCGGCTAAGAGTAAAACTCTGGAAATTGCTTTCAAAGGTGGCTACCACGATTATCTGATGGGGGTTAGCTTAAAATGGCAGTTACTACGTTCAATCTATAGATTGAAAACCCCCCCCGTCTTTTTATTTGCATTTTCCCTTGCTTCAGGTTATGTTTGGGCCATGTTTACCAGAGCTAAAAGATTAGTCCCTCCCGACATGATCAAGTTCCGGCAAAGAGAGGAAAAAGAGAGAATAAAGGCTCTAATTAGCCAATTGGTCAGGAATAAAAGCTGATATAAGACGATGATCGAATGCATTTTCACCCTAGATTATGAAATAATGGGAAACGGTACGGGAACTCTTTCTGATTTAGTTTATAATCCAGCTCAAGTATTAGCTGATACTTTCCAGAGGCACAGATTGCCATTCGTTGCTTTTATTGAGGCCGCCGAGCTCGAAATGATCGAGAGAGCTGGAACTGATAAAGCCATTGATTTAGTAAAATGTCAGGTTAGTGCTTTTTATAGCCGTGGGGTAGAAATAGGGCTTCATCTTCATCCTCAGTGGTATCAAGGTGATTTTAAGAACGGCTGCTGGCAGCTTGACTATAATGAATATAATATTTGTTTATTGCCCGAAGAAAAAATTGACCTTTATTTGAGCCGGGCTATCTCTTATTTAAGATATGTTTTAAATGATCCAGGTTTTAATCCAGTTTCATTTCGTGCCGGGAACTGGCTGGCGCAACCCTCGAAAAATCTTTCCCGCAGTCTCGTTAAGCACAACATTAAAATTGATAGTTCTGTCTTTAAGGGAGGATTGATTAAACATTTTAATATTGATTACCGCCCGGCTCTAAAAAACAGCTATTTTTGGAGATTTAGAGATGATATTAATAAGCCGGAAATTTCCGGTCCCTTACTTGAACTACCTATATATACAAAAATGGTTCCTTTTTGGAAATTAATAAGCCGGGCCGGGGCAAAATCTTATAGCATTAATCGCCGCTCGGACAAATCTTTTATAAGTAAATTCGCCCGTCTTTCTGATATTCTTCGTCTCAGATATCCTCTTAAATTTGATTTTTGTAAACTTGAGCTAAAGGAAATGATATCAATTATTGAACAGCTCCTAAAATACGATAAGCAGACTCCATCAATATATAAGCCAATTGTTCTTTCTGGACACACAAAGGATAATTTTGCCCCAGAACAGTTAGATTCATTTATTATTTATCTAAAAAACAAGAATATTAATGTTACCACCCTAGATCAGGCAGCCTTAAAATGCCTGTAAATTTTTATAAATTACTATAGCGAGAACTTTATGTTAAATGTGGATCAAATCCAAATTAAATGGACTCCAGATATGCCAATTTACGCCTCAGAACATTTTCTCCGAGCAGTAAGTGATGAATTCGGCTGGTTGGGTGGAATAGATAATAAAGGTAATTTAATCTGTATTTTGCCGTACAGTATTATTAAAAAGGGTTTCATTCGTTTCTGCCGTTTCAGATTAGAAACCATAGTAAGGCATGAAGATTTCTCAATAGAACAAGAAAAATATTTTCTAAAATCATCTATAAATTGGCTCAAAAACAAAAAGATTGATGTAATATTACCACCCTCCACTAACGCTATCTTTCGATGTTTTCCTGAAGGAGCTATTGCTGCGCCATATAGTACCTGGATACTGTATCTTCAACAGGATATAGACCAACTATGGCATAATATCAGCATTAAATACAGAAAAGATATAAAAAGGGCAACAGAAAAAGGGCTGGAAATTAAAGAAGGCCCTGACCAGATTGATATAGCCTATCGCCTTATAAAAAATACTTTCAGCCGGTCAAAGCTATATTTTATGGATTATAATTCTTTTAAGAAAATAAATTTAGGTCTGGGGGCAAATGCTAAAATCCTCGTAGCCTATTATAATAATATTCCTCAGAGTTGTACATCTTATCACTATAGTAAATATTGCGCATATGCCGTTCATGGCGGTAGCAGCCCAGAAGCGTTTCCGGGAGCGATGAAATTTTTGCAATGGCAGGCTATCAAATTGTTTAAAGCCGAGGGAGTAAAATATTTTGATTTCCTTGGAGCCAGGGTTAATCCTCAACCTCACTCAAAGCAAGAAGGCATCATGCTTTTTAAAAAATACTTTGGCGCATCTCCCAGATATGGTTTTATCTGGAAGTACCCTATTAACAAAATAAAATATGTTTTCTATCAGGTTGGAATAAAATTTCTGATGGGTGGAGACATCGTCGACCAGGAAAAATCCAAGCTGGATCAATTTCTAACTTATTTTAAAGGTTTTATTTAGTGAAAATCTAAATAGACAAACATACCTTATTCTGTCTATAAAAATCTCATTTTAACCCGAGTAGGGATCGATTTATCAGCTCCAACGTAAGGAGTTTATGGATTTCAACGGTGTGATTTCTTATTCCACTGGTATGGCCCTTTACTATCTTTATCACTTCATTAGGGTTCAGGTATGGTCTTCTTAATGTACTTTTATCTAACAAAACTTCCTTAACATATTCCTTAAGTTGGTCACGATACCATACCCTGAAATGATAGAATTTGTGCCTTCCTAAAAACAACCTTTCTGGATGAAAGGGCTTAAAAATAAAATCCAAAAAAGATAATAAAGGTGGCATACCATAATCATAGGCATATTCAGCTTTAAAGGTGAATTCCTGATAAAAGACATTTAATTTATCATATAAGGACCGCTGATCCAGTTTATAACCTCTATCCGTTTCAATTTTAGCCAGCTGTGAATTAGCTTCAGCATACAATTTTAGGCGTATTGTTTTTAAAGCAGGATTATTATTCATTACGACCTGAGAAGCCAAAGCAACAATATCATTATCAAGGAAGGGGGAAAAAATATAGAGCTGGGAACTTTCCAGCTTATAACGATTATAGTGATGCCACGGAAATTGTTTTTTAATAATAAAAGAAAAAATATCCAATTGCTTTATTTCTTCAAAATATTTCTCTTTTGCCTTTCCCAATAACAACTTGAGGTCTTCATTGAGGAATCGTTCGCACACTGAAGATGGTCTGAAAGCTATAGATCCTTCTATTATTTCTTGCCCATAGTTGCCAGTTAATCTTATTGAAGATACTTCCCGGGCGACCCGGTTAGTATATAAATCAGGAGAGCCACTAACATCCATTACTCCATCAGTAAGATAAACAGTTTTTTCGGCTAAAGCCGGATAGTTTTTCAAGAATTCTTGGCCTACTTTAATCGTTACAAAGGGAAGGTCAAGTAATCGGGCAACTGTTTTGCCAAGCTTCTCATCCCTGTTTTCCCGGTACATGCTTCCAAATGTATAGGTCGTAATTTTGGTTCTTGATAAATCTGCCAGCGATAAAATAATTCTTGTATCCTTACCGCCTGTTACTGAAACACCTATATGTTTATCTTTCGGAATATACCTTGGCAATATTCTGACCAAGGTATTTCTCAATTTTTGATAATATTCTTCTGCATTTATTATCCCATAAACTTTTTTGTCCTGGCCAGGCTGATAAGTTCTGATTTCTGTCTCGGCAACATTTCCTTTTATCTTCCAGATACCAGCCGGAGGCAATATGTTAACTTTTCTAAATATTGACTTATGCCCTAAAACACAACCACAGGCTAGATATTCTGCCAGATTCTGGTTATCAAATTCACGACAATCCGGAAATATTCTTAACAAGGATTTGGCTTCCGTAGAAAAAAAGAGCTTTCCATCATGCAATCTATAATAAATTCGGCCAAAACCAAATCGATCATTAAAAAGATAAGAAATACCCTTCCTTAAATCCAGCAGATAGCCAGCAAATTGTCCATTTAAATTTTCAAAAACGTTTTCACCAATTTCTTCATAAAGATGAATAACAGCAGACAGAGATGGTCTTTCCAAGTTATTAACTTTTCCCTCATTTAACGGCAGTTTTTCATCCGCAAGACTAAAAAGCTGGCCGGACAAAACCAGAAAAATATCTCTGTTTTTATTCCAGATAGGTAAAGAATAGCCTGGTTCATCCTTAAAATAAGTCCAAGCCAAATAAATATTCAGCGGTTGATTAAGATATTTTTCAATTCCATAGAAACTTTCATGCGTCAGGGCCTCTGACATAATGTTCAGGGAACTTATCAGCGCTTCTTTGTTCCCTGGTCCTACAATCCCAGTTATTCCTGGCATTTTCCTTGTTCATGTATTAGTCAGGATTTTTAAAATAAAATTTATTTTCAAATCTCCATTGAGCCGGGATTTTCCCGTTTACTGGAGATACATCCGGCCCTATAGCTGGCCAATTGAGACTTCCAAACCAACTTGGTTTAGTTTTTAAATAAAGAGAGAATTGAAGATTTTTATTCTCAATAGCTATGTTCCACTCGGTTTGATTCCTAACAAAATCGTAATTACCATGTCTGATAATTGTATCCACAGTTGTTTTATCACCACTGGATTCCACAGTACCAGTCGCCCCGGACCAAAAACCAACTTTCCATAAATGGACTGTTTCATAATTAGTTAAAAATGGTATCTGCTCATAGAAAATCTGATAATTTTCTGTTTCTGCCATGCCGGGATAACCCAAGACGTTACCAATACATGATTGATACCTATTCCAACCACCGATGGTCAGAGCAATTCGATTTTGATTAACAGGCCAATCAGGATTTTGCGTGTGAAACCAATTTCTGAAAACCATTTGATGACTTGATGAGCCCCAATAAATATCAAATTCAGCCACACCTGCCACATTTCCCTCAAAAAGGTTCATATAATTATGGGGTGCATGAGTTAAAATATCAGATGTTTTCCAGCTGGTAAAATTATAACATGTAGTATTTATGTAATTATAAGCAATGACATTACCACAATTGCCCACTTCAAGGACAATTCCGCTAAGGACAAAATATATTATGTTATCCTCAATTAAATTATCACTGCAATTTCCCAAAATAAATATTCCGTAACGGCGGTCAGGCAAAAAATTCTTATCATTCGGCAAATTATGAATATAGTTATGTCTTATCTCACATCCATAACATCCAGAACGCAACCAGATTCCACGCCGGGGAAACGATTCAATTTCACAATTTTCTACCCAACAATAAGCACATGCATCCAAAACTATTCCACTACCATCACTTACAGAAGAAACCGCCCTTAAATGAATATTCTCGACACCTGCATAGTAAAGCGGTCTGGAGGAAAGGACATAAACTTGAGGCTGCAGTTCTTTTTGAAAATGCCAATAGAGCGGCCTATTGGGAATTATTTTGTTTCCAGAAATATTTTTAACTATAAAAGTTTCGCCATAAGCTCTCGTTCCTCCAGGAATGCGGCCGGCGTAATTACATTGATTCAAATCACCGGAGTTACCTAAGCGACCAAAATTGCTCACCAGGTCTGAGTTATTAAGTTCATCCATAGTCACTATTTCATTAATTTCAAAATTACTTATTTGAGATACCTCTATCTCATTTGAGCCCCTATTATAACCCTGAATTACGTCAGCTATTGTAGAAAACGGATAGCTATTCTGACCATTCAATTCTATAGTCCCCTGTCGGCTATCTAGAGAAATCGTCTGTATGATTTCTGTAACCGGATTCTTATAAGCATCAATTTCTCCACGTAAGGTGATACCTTTATTTATCACAAGCCTCCCGGATATTTTATACCTGCCCTCTGGCACATAAACCACTTGATTTTCCGGGCATAAGTTAATGGCTGCTTGCAATGCCGCTGTATCATCATGAACTCCGTCGCCATAGGCAATTAATGAACTTCCTGGAATATTCTGCTTGACATTACAAAACAACTGATTCCTTTCAGGTATCCCTTTTTTCCCATTCTCCCAAACTCCCGCCCTACTCCAATCTAATAACCTGTCGTTATAGGAAATTATAGGCCGGACCTGTTTCACTAAGACAAATATAAATTTAGTAGCTTTACTAACACCATATTGATTAGAGACAATTAATGAAACTTTATAGATACCGGATTTTTTATAATTATGAACCGGATTTCTTTCTGAGCTTGACTCCCCATCCCCAAAGTTCCATCTCCAAACGGTAGGTTCATTTTTCGATTGATCGATAAAGCTAATTACCCCATTGTAAGCTAGCGGTTGAACTTTCCAGCCAAAACTGGCCTTAGGAGATTTGCCGGGCACCGAATTTACATTAAATATATCTGCCTGAGCAATTATTATGATCCCTAAGAACAAAAAAGTAAAAATCAACAGGTTCCATAAAGGTATTTTAGAATGGTTAGATAAAATAGGGCCAAGATTTTGAAATTTCATTATTTACTTCTTGTTTTTATTATATCTTAATTTATTTTATTAAATCAAGCCAGGCAGAAATTTTAGAACAGGCCTGCTTCAATTACAGGGACACTTCAGTCCGAGCAAACTTGTTCTTAATTTAATTGAGGGTTATCTTAATTAAAAATTGAATTCGAAGGCCATAAATCTTATAATGAGGGAGTTAATGAATCAGGGTGCGGATAATAATAAAAATACCAAAGAAATAACAGGCATATCTGTTTGCCTTTGTACCTATCGACGCCCCACAAAACTCAAGTATCTTCTTGATCACCTTGTTGACCAGATTTCTGATTTAGAAATTAAAACAGAGATAGTTATTGTTGACAATGATTATCAACAATCAGCTAAGAACATCGTAGAAAAATTGGATAAGAAAGTCTTATATAAGTATCTCTGCGAGCCTATCAAAAATATTTCTCTAGCTCGCAATAAAGCCGTACGCGCGGCACAATATGATTTCATAGCTTTAATTGATGACGATGAATATCCTTCGCCAGCCTGGCTAAAAAATTTTATTAGCTTTTACAAACTCTATCCCTGCCACGGGGTATTAGGCCCAGTTAGACCTATCTTCGAAACTAAACCTCCTGCCTGGATCAGTGAAAGTGGCTTGTTTCAAAGGCCAGAGTTCAAGTCTGGGCAAAGATTAAAACCTGAGGACATGAGGACCGGCAACGCTTTTATAATGAAAGAACTTTTTTATTTGGATGACAATCCTTTTGACCCGAATTTGGGCTTGACCGGAGGAGAAGATATTGATTTTTTCCGTAGAATGTCCAGACGTGGTTACAAATTTTTATGGTGCAATGAAGCGGAAGTCTATGAATTTATACCCCCAACTAGAATGAAGCTTAGCTATCAACTTAGTAGAGCTTTAAGCCGCGGTTTAGCTCAGTCTAAGATGCGTCCAGTTAATTATATTTCTCTAGCTAAGTCGTGTCTGGCGCTGGGTGTTTATTCAATTATTTTGCCTTTTGCTGTTTTATTTGGAGTTTCAAGATTTAACATCTATCTTATCAGGCTATTTGACCATATAGGCAAAATTCTTGGTTATTTAAAGCTAAACCCGATTAAGAATCGGCCTGAATAGGTCGTAGATGTTAAAATTTTGTCTTCAGGGGATAAAAAAATTAATGTGGCGAAATAGTCATGATATTTCTAAGATAGATGAAATCTGGTTTAACCCACCCACTGGACAATTAAAAGAAAAAGCCATCAAGAGTGGTGGCCTAATGGTTTCATCTAGGTTTATAGGCGCCTTAATCCAGTTTATCAGCGCTGTTATTCTTGCCCGACTATTGACTCCCAGAGATTTTGGCCTGGTGGCTATGGTCACTGTTTTCAGTCTGTTATTTTACAACGTGGGTTTCAACGGATTCGTCGAAGCTATCATACAATCAAAAAAAATAAATCAGGCGCAGGTTAGTAATTTGTTCTGGATAGGTTTGGTTATAAGTGCCAGTTTAGCTATTATTTTTGTTGCTTTTTCGCCACTGCTTGGTGCTTTTTATAAAGAAAAGGCAGTAGTACCTATTGCCAAAGTTATGGCGGTTGGCTTTATTTTTAGTGCTCTGTCCACAGAACATCTGGCTTTGATCATGCGCCGAATAGAATTTCATAAAATAATGGTAAACGAAATAATCTCTGGAATCATAAGCACCATCATTGCCATTTTGATGGCCTGGAAAGGCTTTGGTTATTGGGCGATAGTAGGACGTCAACTGAGTGTCTCGGCAATTACCTGTTTGTGTGCCTGGTTACAATGCGGCTGGCGGCCTTCCCTTCCCTCTAAAAATGCCAGCATCAAACCTATGCTTAAATATGCCATAAACACCTTTGGCAATTTTTCTATTAATTATTTCGCCAGAAACATTGATAAGACGATTCTTGGCTGGAAATTGGGCAGCATCGAGCTTGGAGGCTATGACCGGGCTTACAGGCTTTTTGTCTTGCCTGTAAACCAACTAGTTGATCCCATCTCATCTGTTGCTTTATCCACCCTCAGCAAAGTTCAGGATGATCCCAAAACTTATCAATCTTATTATCTGAAATCATTATCTTTGATCAGTTTTCTTGGTATGTACCTGAGCGCTATCATCACCATAACCGGAAAGGAAATAATATACATATTATTGGGTCCCAAGTGGCACGAAGCCGGATTGATCCTTCAGGCTTTCGGACCAGCGGTAGGAATTATACTGATCTACCAAACTATAAGCTGGATATTCTTGAGCCGAGGCAAACCGGACCTGCTGCTAAAATGGACTCTTATCTCGACCTTAATTATGACAGCAATTTATTTTATAGGTATCAAATATGGAGCACCAGGCTTAGCTCTATCCTATGGTCTTTCCCTATATTTATTAACAATCCCCGGTCTTTTTCTCGCCAGCCGATTAAGTGGAATTAAATTGAGAGATATCTGGAAAAACCTATGGAAAAACCTTTTTACTTTTCTATTCTCAAGTCTAATCAGCTTTCTGCTTGCCAAATCATTTGATCAGCCAACAATTCTTTTCAGGTTCATTCTTAAGTTGATGTTAGTCACTTTTACTTACTTTCCTGTGGCTATTTTTATATTTAATGAAAAAGCACAAGTCAAATATTTAATTGATATTGCTAATGTTTTTTTCAAGAAAAAAAGGCAGGATACTTAACATGAAAGAAATAATAAGAATCACATTTAAAAAAATAATTACGCGATCTCAAGATAATATTTCTAAGTTCTTAAATCAAAGAAAAGTTAAATGGCCCGACCTTAGACCTTTTATCTCTTTTACTTTCGATGATTTTCCCCGTTCTGCTTATATCAGCGGAGCTGAATTGCTCAAAAAATATAATATCAGAGCTACCTATTATGTCTCTCTGGGCCTGATGGGGAAAAAAAATCAGTTCTGGGAATACTTTACTCTGAATGATCTACATGAGTTGATCGAATCAGGACATGAACTGGGTTCACATACTTACGATCATGTTGATGCTTGGAGTGGCCCCCCAAAATTTTTTGAAGAATCAATTTTGAAAAACCAACAGATACTCGAACAAATCAGACCAGGATATAAACTTAGAACATTATCTTATTGCACCAGGAATCCTCATCCCCAAAACAAGAAAATCGCCGGCAAGCATTTTCTCTGTTGCCGAGGCGGAGGTAACAGAATTAATAGAGGAATTTTAGACTTGAATCTTATTTCATCTTATTTTATCGATCATTACCACCGCCAAAATCCAGATTATTTTTATAGAATTATTGATAAAAACTCCAAAATTAATGGCTGGTTAGTTTTTTCCGGACATGACATCTCAAATCATCCCTCTCCTTACGGTTGCACCCCTTCTTTCTTTGAAAATTTAATTCAATATTCCTGTGCCTCTGGGGCTCTAATTCTTCCAGTAGCCGAAGTTATTGATTATATTTTTAGGCAGGAATGAAATTCCTGGTAAATTTTTTCTTTCCACATCTCATCTTTGCCATCATTTCTTCTATTGAATATTGGCAAAATATTTTTTATTTTCAAACCTCCATTTAGCTGGAATATTCCCATTCACCGGATTTACATCAGGTCCTATGGCCGGCCAGGGCAGGCGGCCAAACCAACTGGGCTTGTTCATCAGATATAGAGAAGGCAATAAATTATGATCCGACAGGCTGCTATTCCACTCAATTTGATTTCTGACAAAATCATAATTTCCATGTCTAAAAATTGTGGCTAATGTTACCGGGTCTCCATGAATATCAGCTGTACCTGAGGCCCCGTCCCAAAACCCAACTTTCCACATATGTACTTTCTCATAGGCATCGGTAAAAGGAATTTGTTCGAAATAAACAGGCCAGGGAGATTCAGCACTTACAATACCGGGATAACCCAAGACATTCCCGATAAAGCTAGTATATCTGTTCCACCCAGCACAAGTTATTGCTATCCTTGGCTGATTTACATACCAATCCGGATTCTGGGTATGGAGCCAATTTCGGTAAACCATCTGATGACTTGAAGACCCCCAATAAACGTCAAATTCAGCGATTCCCGCAACATTCCCTTCAAATAAATTCATATAATTATGTGTAGCATGCGTTCCGAAATCTTTGGTTTTCCAGGTAGATGATCCATATCGAGTGGTATTGATATAATTGTAAGCAATGACATTACCACTGTTTCCAACTTCCAGAATTACTCCTGCTAATACATAGTAAATTATATTATCTTCAATCAAATTATCGCTACAACTATCAAGCACAAAGATTCCATACCGACGATCTGGATCAAAATAAGAATCACTTGGCTTGTTGTGAATATAGTTGTGCCTTATTTCGCAGCCATACGCACCATAGCGTATCCAGATACCCCGTCTGGGAAAAGACTCAATATCACAATTATTTACCCAACAATAGGCACAATGTTGAAGAATTATGCCGCTTCCATCTGATACTCCAGAGTTGGCCTTAAGACGAATGTTCTCAACTCCCGCATAATAAAGAGCACTTTTAGCATGCAAATATAATTGAGGCTGAAGTTCACTTTTGAAGTTCCAATAAAGTGGCCGGTTAAGGGTAATGATATTTCCCGATATAGATTTAATTAGTAATGTTTCACCATAAGCCCTTGTGCCACCGCTTATTCTTCCGGCATAATTACACTGATTAATTGTTCCATTATCACCTACTCTGCCGAGGTTGGTTACAAGTTCAGGATCATTTAGTTCATCAAGTGTGACAATATCATTTACTTTAAATTTGGAAGCATCGGAAACAACAATAGTATTCGATCCTTTCTGAAAACCGCTTAAGACATCAACCGCTTCGCTATAAGGATAGCCACTTACACCTCTGAGCATAATAGTCCCCGAATTACTATCAAGCGTCTTAGTCTGGACAATTTCAGTCAAAGGATTATTCTCGGCATCAACTTCTCCACGGAGAACAATCCCTTTGCTGACAATTAAGCTACCGCTGACCAGATAAGTTCCTTTCGGAATATACACTACTTGCCCTGCCGGGCATAAATCGATAGCTGCTTGTAAAGCTGCCGTATCATCATGCACCCCATCTCCGTAAGCAATTAAAGAACTGCCAGGGATACCCTGTCTGACATTACAAAAGATCTGCGTCCTCTGAGGTATGCCTTTAACCCCATTCTCCCATACCCCAGCTATGCTCCAATCAATTGTCCGGTCAGCCAAGAAAGATTCTGGTTTAGCAGAAACAGAAATTTGCCCTGTCTTTTTATTCGAGCTAATTCCATCAGACACAGTCAGGCTTACAGAATAAACTCCGGCTTGCAAATAAGTATGCGCGGGATTTTTAACTGTACTCCTGGTTCCATCCCCAAAGTCCCAGGACCAGCTGGTCGGTGATCCCTGAGAGTTATCCAGGAACTGAACCTCCTGACCAACTACGGGAGAGCTCGGGCTATAGGTAAAATCGGCCACAATATTAGCCTTTACCGTAATGGTCTGGGTCATAGAATTAGAAGTGGTCCCATCAGAGACAGTTAGAGTCACATTATACGAGCCGGCGGCTGAATAGGCATGAGCTGGATTCTGCTGAGTACTGGTGGACCCATCGCCAAACTTCCAGGACCAGGAAGCTATATTACCAGTTGATTTGTCCGTAAACTGGACTGAGGTCCCAACCGTTGGGTTTGTGGGACTGAATGAAAAATCAGCCTGAACAACCGGTTTAACAGTAATAGTCTTACTGGTGGTTTTGCTCTCTGCACTATTAGCGACCCGGAGGGTAACAGTATAAGTCCCAGAGTTTGAATAGGCATGAGTTGGATTTTGAAGCGTGGAACTAGAACCATCGCCAAAATCCCATTGCCAGGAAGTCGGATTTCCCGTAGAGGTGTCGGTAAATTGAACAGTCTGTCCAGCATAAGGGGAAGATGGGCTATAGGTAAAAGAAGGATTTAAAGATTGGCTCACCACTAAGGACTTGCTCTTAGTTTTTGAGCCCCTGGCATTGGTCGCCGTTAGCGTTACTGTATATGAGCCAGCACTGGTAAACTTATGTGTCGGGTCTTTGGCCGTGCTGCTGCTCCCGTCTCCAAAATTCCATAGATAAGAATCTACTGAACCGCTCGTCTGATTAGTAAAAACTACATCCTGATTGACCACCGGTGCTGATGGACTTAAAGTAAAATCAACCGTTACTGGGGCCAGAACAGTTATGCTCTTTGAGGTGTTCTTTGTGTAGGCGCCGTTTGATACCTGAAGCGTAACAGTATACGTTCCTGCTGCGCTATATGCATGGCTTGGATTTTGAGCTGTACTGGTCGCCCCATCACCAAAACTCCAGCTCCATGAAATCGGGTTTCCCGTTGAAGTGTCAGTAAACTGAATACTCTCCCCCGCCTCCGGAACTGACGGCGTATAATTAAACCCAGGATTCAGCACTGGCAACACACTAATCGATTTAGTAAGGCTCTTGGTTGACATACCGTTGGATACTGTAAGGGTAACATTAAATGTTCCAGCACTCTGGTATTGATGCTGGGGATTCTGCTGGGTGCTTGTTCCACCATCGCCAAAATCCCATTGCCAGGAAGTGGGGTTACCTGTGGTGTGGTCGGTAAACTGAACAGTCATGCCAACCTCTGGACTTGTGGGTGAAAATTCAAAGGCGGGATCCAACTCAGTAGTCTTTGTTGAAGTACTACTCGAAGGCGTTTTAGCAGCATATACCCGTATCTTTTTGGTTGCCGTGCTGGAAGCACCGTTAAGTTTTACTGTCAAAGAAACATTATAAACACCCGATTTATCGTAGTTATGAACGGGGTTCTGTTCGTAGCTTACGTTACCGTCCCCAAAATCCCATAACCAATAGTTAGGATTCCCACTGGATTTATCTATAAATTTTACAGGGATGCCCGTAACCACAATAATTGGGCTATAGGCGAAAGCAGCCTTCACACTGCTTTTCGACCCAACAGATAATTTAAGAAGGCTTGATAAGTAAGATTGCCCGTAGAGATAAGAATTTGACAACAAGATAACAACTGCAAAGGATAAGATTAAAACAAGCTTAGAAATGGTCACCTTTTTCATGGTTTCACCTCGGGGTCTGTTTTATTTCTTTTTTCATCCGCTAAATTTTGTCGTAGCAGTGACAATTTTGGAATTGCCGCTGGGGGTGATTTAGAAGGGTATTTTAATTATATTTTCGGGTGATGAAATAAATATATAATAGCGTTTATTTTAGCCAAGATCGCTATTTTGTTTGAATCCAGAAAGGAGCTTATTCTTTCCCGCGTCCTTTATGATACGCAAAGAAAACTCGGATTAAAGTTTATTGTCATAATATGTTTTCCAGCCTTGGGTTTTTAAAATCATTCTAATAAGGCAAAAAACTTAACCTTCTCCTATTGCTAAAAAATAATTAATTTAACCGTTATATAAAAACAAAAGCCGCTATTAATCATTCTTTATTAAGCAAATTAGGAAAGGTCCAGCCAACTACTTAAGAAGAAAATCATCTGGAACCGAATCTAAAATTAAAGAGGATGAGCTTTATAAAAAATTCTTTAATTTAATCTTTTGTTTCTTTTTTACCAAAGTCCGGTATTATTTGTTATAGGTTGTTTCAACCAGATAATTTGAAAAGCTGGGCCAGAAAATGTTTAAGATGTTTTCTTTCCATTTTCACAGTATATAAATTATGATGATTAATGCCCCAACGCTTGACACCTACCTTTTAAAGGTTTAATTTATTATTCAAGTCAACAATAAAGTAAGGCTGAATTTTGCTGGGTTTTATCTAACCCTACAAAATATAATGAAGGGTTTATGAAGTCATTAATCATTGATAATAAAGAATTTGTTATTACTGGACGCTTCGTTCGCATACTTCGACTGAAAGAAGAGTGGGATGCAGACATAGAAAATCCAGAAGAGATTATATCCAAATTCCGTCGCTTGAACGTTAAAGCCGATCTGTTTACCTTTGCTCAAAGGCTTCCACACATTGAACCTTTATTTAAGTATTCAATGGAATGGGATAACGTGGCCGCCATACCATTGAGCACCTACGAACATTGGTGGACAAAACAAGTCTATCAGCAGGTTAGAAATCATGTCAGAAAATCAATAAAAAGTGGGGTTGTTATAAAAGAAAGTCCATTTAATGATGATCTCATCAGAGGCATTACTGACATATTTAATGAGACGCCAATTCGGCAGGGCACACCAAATACTCATTTTGGCAAAACTTTTGCAGAAACAAAGGCTTTAATGGGAACTTATCTTGAAAGGTCCACATTCCTTGGAGCTTATTGGCAGGATGAACTGATTGGTTTTATCAAAATTGTCTTTACAGGAAATTTTGCCAGGACGATGGGTATAGAAGCCAAAATAAAGCACAGAGATAAACGCCCAATGAATGCACTCATTTCCAAAGCGGTCGAAATCTGCGTGAACAAAGGAGTGAAATATTTTGTTTACGGCAAGTTCATCTATGGCAAAAAGGGAGCAGATTCTTTAACCAAATTTAAGCAATATAATGGTTTTCAGCAAATCAACCTGCCAAGATATTACGTGCCTCTTAACTTGAAAGGGAAAATAATATTATTACTTCATCTCCATAAAAGAATAAACGAACTCTTACCTCGCTTCGTTGTAAAATTTATTATTAAAATCAGAAAATATTATTATGAGACTAAATACTGGAAAGAGTTAAAAAACTTTAGGAAAAAACAAAATAATCGCGAGACCTAAAGTAATTGCTTAAAGTGAGGCTGCTTATACTTATAAAATTAACATTTTTCTTTAAGACTGAACAGTAAGTTCTTTTGATTCTCTGCCAACGACACCCATATATAAAAGTAAAAACCATTCCAGATTTGGTTTTAAAAAGAACGCTTCCGTTATATTATTGAATAATATCATGATAACGTATACCAGGATAAGTCCATAAAAGGTCTTATTTCCCTCCATCAATCTTACTACCTTTCTAAAACTATTGATCAAATAAATTATGAATAGAATAAAACCAGCTAGACCCAAATTTAGAAAGATTTCTATATAACCGTTATGAGCCTGATTTGGCCTAAATGAATATTTTGACCATACCTGACTGAAGCTTGTCAGCCAAAAATTTTCATAACCAGAACCCAGCCAGAAATGTTTGCTTCCTATCTTAATGAGATCTCCCCACATTGGGATTCTTCCAGTCAGCGTGGTTTCTCTGCCTAGAGCAGAAAATAATGAGGTTAATATATTATTTAAAAAGCCTGGCCAGGCTATCATAATCAAAATAAAGACAATTACATATAAAGCTAAAAACTTTTTTATTTTGTTTATATCATGCTTGGATACAACGAATAACAATAAAACCCCCAATAAAGCTAAAATAATAGCAGTTACACTTCCTGAACGAGTCATCAAATAGAAACTAATCAATAAGACAACCACTTCAAACATTATGGTCCAATTTTTATTTTTTAAAAAACGCCAAATAACAAAAATTATGGCCAGAGCGCAAGCAGCCCCTAATTCATTCTTATGAGTCATTACCCCGGCCCAAACCCTAGTGCCGTGTACAGTCCTTTCAAAGCCTAAGTTTTTGAAGAACTTCACTAATAGCAGCGATAATGAAGTGATAATGAAAAAATATCTTCTCAACAAGTGCTCAAAAGCTCTTAAATTATCCTCATGATTAACTACGAGATAAACCATAAGAAGATGCCCAAAAATTATTATCCATCTTTTAAAGGAAACTAAAGGATAAACAGCCCATATCATACTTAGCAAGGCGAATAAATATAAAATAATCATCCATAAGTTTATCTTTTCCTTGATATCGAAAATATATTTGTTTTTCCAAAGAACTGCTAAGGCAATTATAATTAATAAAGAGAAAATTATTCGGTTATAAACATTCCCCTCTAAATATTGCGAAATTATCTCTTGATTAGACTTAACTGGAAATAATATGCTTATGATTCGGGTTGAAGTAAATAATAGCCATAACAGAGGAATCCACAGCCTGTACGAAAATCCAGGCCATTCTTTTTGATCTAATTTTAAAAAAATTATGATAACAAAAAAGCAGGCAAATAAAGCCACTAATCCCACTGACTGTCTTTCCTTTTTGCCAATAATATTATAAATAGCAAACAACAACAAGCAAATTAATTAGTTAGCAAGCCCTTAACACCAATGGATAAGCCGAATACAATGCTAAAAGAACTCTTGTCTTCTTGCCCCCGATTAATTGCAAATCATTTTTCTCGTCCCTATACCTTTCCCCCTCTCCCTTTTAAATGACTCTAATTGAAAGAACGAAAACCTTGACATTTATTAGCAGTTTCTGTATAAGGTTAGTAAGGGAGCAGAAAGCCAAGGCTAATGGTTATTTCAGCTAAACGTTATTTCCGTCTTTTTTTGGCTCAATCCTATTTCTACCCAATTTGGTAGAATTTAATAGGTGGTGTAAGTTATTAAAAGAAGGGCTTTATTAAACGAAGGAAGGAAATCCAATAAAATGCCAAACATACCATTTGTTGACTTGAAGAGCCAGTACCGCTCTATAAAGGCTGAAATTGATGCGGCTATTCAATCAGTCCTCAATGACACCGCTTTCGTGGGCGGAAAGTATGTGGAAGTCTTTGAAGAGGCTTTCGCCAGTAAGCATGGAGTAAAACACTGCATAAGCTGTGCCAATGGAACAGACGCTATTTACATCAGCCTCAAAGCTGCTGGCATCGGACCAGGTGATGAAGTAATTACTGCCGCTAACACTTTCATAGCCACTTCTGAAGCCATCAGCCAGACTGGGGCCCGCCCGGTCTTCGTAGATATTGATGAATTCTATCACCTTGACCCCGACAGGCTGGAAGAAAAAATCACGCCGAAAACTAAAGCGGTCATCCCCGTCCACCTCTACGGCCAGCCAGCCGCCCTGGACCGCATCAAGGCCATCTGCGACCGCCACCACCTCCTCATGATAGAAGACTGCGCCCAGTCCCACTTTGCTACCTTTAACGGCCAGAAAACCGGCACTTTTGGCCTGGCCGGCACCTTCAGCTTTTACCCCGGCAAAAACCTGGGTGCTTACGGCGATGGCGGTGCCATCATCACCAACGATGATGATTTCGCCCGCCGCGCCCGACTCTTTGCCAACCACGGCTCGCAGAAAAAATACATCCACGAAATAGAAGGCATTAACAGCAGGCTTGACGGCCTGCAGGCGGCCATCCTCAGCCTCAAGCTCAAATACATTGATGACTGGAATGAAGCCCGCTACCAGCATGCCCTCAAGCTAAACCAGCTCCTGTCAGACATCCCTCAGATAAAATTCCCGCAAATCCGCCCCGGCTGTTCCCACATCTTTCACATCTACTGCATCCGCATCCCGGAACGGGAAAAGTTGATTGACTACCTTAAGGCACAGGGCATCGCTACCAACATCCACTACCCCATCGCTCTCCCCTTTGCCCCGGCTTATGCTCACCTGAAGCACAAACCCGAAGACTTTCCGGTAGCCTACGAACAACAGAGCCAGATTCTTTCTCTGCCCATGTATCCGGAGCTTACGGAGGAACAGATAGAATATATATCGGACTCTTTACATAAATTTTATTCCAACCGGGTTTAGCCAAGGACCCGGCCGGAAAAGGGAGCGAAGACATGATAAATGTCGGAGTTATCGGTTTCGGTTACTGGGGGCCGAATGTAGCTCGCAACTTTAACGCCAACCCTGAGACCCGGCTCACAGCCATCTGTGACCTGAGGCCGCAGCGGATGCTGCTGGCTACTTCTACCTACCCATTCATCAAGGCTTATTCTAACCCCGATGAGCTGATTAAGGACCCGGAAATTGATGTGGTGGCCGTGGTCACCCCCGTTTCCAGCCACTATGAACTGGCCCGCAGGGCCCTGCTCAACGGCAAGCACGTCTTTGTGGAAAAGCCCTTCACTATCAACAGTCAGGAGGCCGAGGACCTGATCGAACTGGCCGCTAAAAAGAACCTCAAAATCATGGTGGACCACACCTTCCTGTTTACCGGCGCCGTCCAGAAGATGAAGGAAATCATAGACGCCGGGGAGCTGGGAGAAGTTCTCTTCTATGATTCAGTCCGGGTGAATCTCGGTCTTTTCCAGCACGACGTCAATGTGGTCTGGGACCTGGCTCCGCATGATTTTTCCATCATGTGCCACCTGATAAAAGATAAGCCGGTAGCAGTTTCTGCTCAGGGTGTTTCTCATTACAACGGCGATTTTGAAGACGTGGCCTACATCACTGTCTACTTCAATAATCCCCACCTCATCGCCCACTTTCACGTCAACTGGCTCAGTCCGGTAAAAGTCAGACGGACCATCATCAGCGGCAACCGCCGGATGCTTCTCTGGGACGATATTTCAGCTGACGAAAAGGTCAAGATTTATGACCGCGGGGTGGAGCTAAAAATCCAGACCTCAGAAGAAAAAGTTCATAATATGCTGATTAACTACCGCATCGGTGACGTCTATGTTCCCAGGCTGGATGCCACTGAGGCCCTGAAAAAAGAAGTGAATTATTTCATTGACTGCCTGCAGAAGAACATCGAGCCTTTTAACAACGGTCAGTCAGGCCTGATGGTGGTCAAACTGCTGGAAGCTTCCAACAGGTCTATCGCCCGGCGTGGTCATCTGGTAGAATTAGATTAATGGTTTTACTTAGAAAATGAAGGAGGGTTTAATGGAATACTGTCGAATTGCCCCTGATGTCAAGTTAGGACAAAATGTCAAAATCTTTGCTTTTGTGAATCTTTATGGCTGTATCATCGGTGACAACACCAAAATCGGCACTTTTGTTGAAATCCAGAAGGGTGCGGTCATAGGTAAGAACTGTAAAATCTCCTCCCACACTTTTATCTGCGAGGGTGTTACCATAGAAGATGAGGTCTTCATAGGACATGGAGTAACTTTTATAAATGACCTTTATCCCAGAGCGACCACTTCTGACGGACAGCTGCAGGGCGAGCAGGACTGGAAGGTCATTCCTACTGTGGTAAAAAAAAGAGCCTCAATAGGCTCTGGAGCCACCATCCTGGCTGGAGTAACCATCGGGGAAGAAGCCATTGTGGGAGCAGGCTCAGTGGTAACGAAAGATGTTCCGCCACGCACTGTGGTTGCCGGCAATCCGGCCCGGGTCTTAAGGACGTTTGATCAAAAAGGTTAAGACTGCGGTATCCTGGAAATAAAAAGGGTTAAAGGGCTAAGGAGATGTTAAAGGAAAGAGACCGATTTCTGAAAGAAGTCGCCTTTCTCTTTGACATTCTTTTTCTTACCTTAGCCTTTATCGTTTCTTACGGAATCAGAGAAAAAATTGGCCTGAATGTAAAGCTGTCTCCCCTAATCCCGGAAGCCGAAGTTACGGGCACTCCCCTTAATACTTTTCAACAGTACGCCCTGGCCTATTTTTTGGGGATAGCCATCTGGCTTGTCTGTCTGGCCTTCAACAGTAGCTATAAATTCCTGAGAACTGAACCCTATTACCGGACTGCAGTGCGTGTTATTAACTCCTCAATAATGATGTTTTTTGGTTATGGAACAACTCTCTTTGTCTTTAAAGCCGCCTACCTAAGCCGAATGTTCTTTTTTATTTTTATAATCACCGGAACTCTGGCGCTTCTAATTGACCGGGCTCTGGTCACCCTAGCCCTGAGGAAAATCCAGGAACAGGGCTACAACTGGCGCCACATCCTGGTGGTAGGTACGGGCAATAGGGCCGCTCAGTTCATAACCAAGGTCAGACAGAACCCGGACTGGGGGCTCAAGATCATCGGTATCATAAACGATGATGAACAGCGGGAAATAAAAGAAGTAAATGGAGTGAAAGTAATTGGCACTCTCAAAGACCTTCTGGCCATTTTCCACCAGATGCCGGTTGACCAGGTAGTTTTTGTCGTGCCGCGTTCCAGGCTTAACCAGATCCAGGAAGCCCTGCATGTCTGCGAGGTGGAAGGAAAAGAGACCTCAATCGCCATTGACCTTTATGATATGAAAATCGCCCGCTCGGTTATTACTGAAATCGACGGCATACCACTGCTAAGCTATAACACTGTCTGCATCAGCGAATGGCAATTATTTGTCAAGCGGGCAATGGACATAATCATTTCTTCAGCGGCTATTTTCCTCTTAAGCCCGGTCTACGTGGCGGCAGCCGTGGCCATCAAACTGACTTCGCCCGGCCCGGTCTTTTTCAAGCAGGAAAGGCTGGGGCTTCACGGCCGGAAATTTAAACTGCTCAAGTTCCGGACGATGAGAATTGATGCCGATAAGCACCTGTCACAGGTAAACGATCTGAAGGAGATGACCACCCCTAAGTTCAAGAAGAAAAAACTGCAGTATATAACCCCGGTGGGTAGAATTCTCAGAAAATTCAGCATAGATGAGTTCCCTCAGTTTTTTAACGTCCTGGCCGGTGACATGAGCATTGTTGGGCCCCGGCCCACAGTGCCCTGTGAAGTGGAGAAATACGAGGTCTGGCAGCGTCGCCGGTTTTCCATGAAGCCAGGCATCACCTGCCTCTGGCAGATATCAGGCCGGAACGAAATTGACCACGAAAACTGGATGAAACTGGACCTGGAATACATAGATAATTTTTCCTTGTGGCTTGATATCAGCATCATTTTTAAGACCATCCCGGCGGTGCTGTTTGGAAAAGGCGCCTATTGAAGATCAGAGCTTTTAATGATATAAAAGAACGGGGCAAAAAATTGAAGCTTGAAAAATCAATAATCGCTCGGTTTTTTTTACCTTTTATCCTTTTTATTTTTGCTCAGTTCTTAAACCCCCTGCTGCTTCAAGGCCAGTCAGCCAGCTGGATGGCCAATGCCGTTTTTGTTCTCTTTCAGAACGCCCCATGGAAGCTTGGGCCTATCAGGGCTTATCGGTCCTTTTCCTTAGGCAATGCCGGATATGATTCTGATATTTACTACGGATTTCGGGATGAAGAATATCCAGATTTTACTTTCACTGCTGGCCCTTCCTTTCAATGGTTGGTGCCTCTTAAAAAAACGATCTTTGTGGATTCATTACAACAAGTCCAGGGTGCTTTTTACGCTAAAAACGAAAAGGAAAGGACTTTTAACTTCCAGACTAACAATCAGATCCACTTTCTCTTTAAAAAATTCTACGGCCAAACTGCCCTTAATTATGAAAATAGCCGGCGCCGATTCAGCCCTGAATTGATACTAAACATACGAGAAGAAAGACTGACCTGGGAAAGCATTATGCTGTGGCAGTTTTCCAGGCGGGGGGCAGTAGCCTGGCAGGTCAGGACTTCCAGATATAACTACCGCAACACCGAATATGAGGGAATTTCCCTCGACCGGGAACTAGGCCGTAGAGAAAGCTATTTTGAGACTTTTCTTTATTATCAGCCAACTCCAAAATTCAGATTATTCCTTAATGGCCAGCTTGGCTTCTTCAACTTTACTCGTTTAGAATCCAGAATAAAAGACAGCCGAAGTTACGGTCTGCTTGGTGGATTTGAATTTACTCCCGAAGCTTCACCACAAAAAACAGCGTTTGAGGGTAGACTCAGCCTCGGCTACGTTTATCTGGACCCGAAAAATCCTGGAACACTGGTTGCATCCGACATAGTAGGCAATGGTTTTATAACTATTAACCTGACTCACTGGTTGAGCCTGAGGAGCTATTTCTCAAGAAATTTCAACGTCTCCATCTATTCCACCCTTCTCCATTACCTGAGCACAACTTACGGCGGTGGCTTTAATTTTCGTCTTAGCCAGAAAATCAGCCTGGGAAACAACCTGCTTTTAGGGCAAGCCAGTTACTCCATAAAAAGCGAGGCTCAGGAAACGGTTCCGACCTATAAGTTCGCAACCCTTTCTACGAACCTGGCAATCAAATTAGGGAAGGAATGGAACTTTATCCTTTTCGGCAATCTAAGCCAGAGAAAAGTTTTGCCGACCGAACTGAAGTTGAATCGCTATTTTATAGGCTTCAGCCTGACTTTCGGTATGGTTCCCGGAGGAAATATATTGCCAGTACCTTCTTTGCTATGATAACTAATTTTTAAGGATTTAAGACATAAGCCATCAAAGGGAGAAAAGAACAATGGGCGCTTTTAGAAAATACCAGGTCAGTATGGGGCCCCTCACACTGTTATTTATCTTGTTATTTTCAGTTCTTTCAGTCTCAGCTCAGAAGCAGAATGAGGCCTCACCTTCAGGCCAGGTAATAGATTATCGGATTGGAGCTAAGGACCTCCTGGAAATCAAGGTTTTTGAACTACCTGAGCTTAACCAGACAGTCAGAGTGGCCGAAGACGGCACTATCACCCTAGCTGTTATCGGCCCAATTCCGGCTTCCGGTCTGACGGCAAAAGAACTTGAACAAAAAATTGCTGCCATCCTGGACGAGAAATACACCAAAGGGGCCCATGTTACAGTCATCATTAGAGAGCATCAAAAAATTGCCGTCCTGGGAGCGGTCGGCCGGCCTGGCCTTTACGAGATGGCCGGTCCCACCACTCTTATCCAGATTCTCTCTGAAGCCGGCGGACTCACCCAGCAAGCGGGAAAGGAAATTCACATTTTGAGACAGAAGGACACGGGCGAAAAAGAGAGGATTGTCCTACAGGTTGATGACCTGATGAGAAGAAGTGAAGATAGTAACATAATCTTAAAACCGAAAGATGAAATAATTGTTCCTTTCGACCAGACTTTAACCGTCTATGTCTATGGAGAAGTCAGGAATCCGGGAGCCATCCAGTTTCTGGAGTCAAAAAAATTAACCCTGCTTCAGGCGGTAGCTCAGGCTGGTGGTTTGACTGAATGGGCCAATGCTGTCCAGGTTCTGGTAAAAAGAAAAGATTTTCAATCGGGCAAAGAAAAGAATTTGTGGTATAACCTTAAAAAGATCATTGACGGCAAAAACCCTGACGTCTTACTCCAGGATGGAGACGTAATTGTTGTGAAGTAGATTTTTAAAGTCAAGAGAGGGCGGACAAAAAGCAGGTTAAAGCTAAAAAAATAAAACATAAATTCAGGAAAAAAAAATGGATAAAACATCATTGACTCCTACCAACCAACCATCTCAGACCAATCTTCTGGAAACAATACTTTATTACTGGAATTCTATCTTCAGATGGAAATGGACTGGAGTGACAGTAGCTTTTCTAATAATTTGTATTACTCTTCTCTACATATTTATTTCTCCCCATATCTACTCCGCCAGCGGCACTGTCTGGATTGACGAAACCCAGAGCGTTCTTCCCTTTGAAGAATTAAGCCGGCTGAGTGGCGGAATAAATTCCCAGAGCCACGCCCTGCTGCTTAAGAGCCGGTCGCTGGCTTCAGACGTCATTGACAGGCTGAGATTACAGGAACATCTGGAATTTATCAATTCAAAAAGATTGACCAAGGTAAAAGATTCCCGCAGCGAGCAGATTTTCAAAGAGAGACTTATAGATGATTTTCTTGAAAACCTCAGCGTTTCCCCCATCACCGGTACCAAGCTCATTCAGGTGAGCTTTAACCATAAAAACCCGGAACTGGCGGCTCAGGTACTTAACACCCTTTTTGATTCCTACATAGAAATGCTGGTCAAGCGAAAATATACGGCCTCTGAGCAGGCCACCGAGTTTCTCAGTACCCAGATGGCCAGTCTGAGAAAGGAGATAGAGGAGGCTGAAAGAAAGCTGGCAGAACTGGGCACCGCTCAGGGGATTCTCCCACTTAGCTCGGCCGAAGCTCCTCTTATTTCCAAAATTACCGAAGTAAATACTGCTCTGACCGCTGCCACCCTGGACCGGGTTAATAAACTCACTACCTACAACCAGCTTAAAGCTCTCAGACCTGAAGAGCTACCGGAGTCTCCGTCCAATCCGGCCATAGCTCGCCTTCGAGAACAGTATGCCCTGCTCAGCCGGGAATATGCCAGGCGTCTGGCCACCCTGAAGCCTGAATATCCCGAAATGCAGAAATTGAAATCTGAGATAGAAGCTACTTATGAATCCCTGACCCGGGAAAAAGAAAACCTGATCAAAACCGCCTATGCCGAATACCAGGGGGCTCTGGCCAAGGAACAGAACCTACAGAAACTTCTGGACGACCTTAAAGCCCAGGCTTACAAAGCCAACAGCACCGCCATACTCTACAATAGTCTTAAAATAGAAACCGAAAATAAAAAGGCCCTGCTTGAAGCCCTTTCCAGAAGGCAGAGCGAAACCGACTTGGCATCTAAGCTGAAAGACCTTCAGGCTCTTAACGTCTGGATAGTGGACCGGGCTTCAGTACCAGTTAATCCCTCTTTTCCCAACCGTCGGAAAACCTTCCTAATCGGCTTTCTGCTGGCCCTGGGGGGAGGAGCTAGCGCTTCACTTTTCCTCAATTACCTGGTGGCTACGGTTAAGTCTTCAAAAGATATTACTCAAGCTACTGGCTGGTCCACCCTGGGAACAATTCCTGCTTTCGAAAAAGAGCTCAAGCCTCGAGGCCCAAAAACTGAATTTCAGACTTTATCCAACCTCCTGAAGGGAAAGCCTGGCATATTTGAGAAAAAAATCCAAAAAGGCAAAATAACCAAGACTTCCTCAAGCAGCTTTTTACCTTCCAAAGCCCAAACTTCAGAGAGAAATAATAGTCAGATAGAGCTGATTGTTCAGAGGGAGCCTCATTCCATCCAGTCTGAAGCCTTTCGGTCTTTGAGAACGACCATTTTTCTTTCCCTGCAGGAGCCTCCCAGGAAAGTTCTGCTCTTTTCCAGCCCTTTAAGTAAGGACGGAAAATCAGCGATTATCTCCAATCTAGCCGTAACTCTGGCTCTAGCTCAAAAAAGAGTGGTAATTGTCGATTCTGATCTCAGAAAGCCAAGACAGCAGGAGATTTTTAACGTAGACCACCCCTGGGGATTAACTCATTTTCTGAGTTCCATAGTTGATGCCTCCGAAGTTATTAGACCGACCGTCTTTTCCCGACTTTTTTTGGTCCCATCGGGAGTAACTCCATCTGACCCTCTGGAAGTGATTTCCTCCGATAAGATGAAGGCTTTCATCAGTTTCCTTAAACAACAATTTGACTTCGTCCTTCTGGACTCACCGCCCATTCTGGCTGTATCTGATGCCCTGGTGCTCGGGAAGATGGTGGATGGGTTAATACTGGTAGTCAGAGCAGGACAGACCCCGGTTTCGGCTCTTAAACAGACCAGGGGTAAAATTGAATCCCACAGGATTAATTGTCTGGGAGTGGTAATTAACGGGATAAGTTTAATCGAACAGGACGGTTATTACGCCCGGCAATATTACCACTACTCAAAGCCACTTTAACCAAAGCCGAGAATTCTTATCTGATGGCAACTATAACTTCTGGAGCAATCCTTCGAAGTAAAATGGTAAAAATTTTTTTGACATTTTACCAAAAGATGTTATATAAATTAAAAAAATGGGAGAGCAATCAATTAGAGCTCGTTAAAGGAAGAGTTGTATGGTTGAAAAGCCTCTAACCCAGATATTTGAGGGATTGGACCAAAATTTCCTGAACCGCCTCTTAAACCAGACCTCGGATTGCTGTTCTCTGCTTGATAAAGACCTGAACTATGTCTTCTGGAATAAAGCTGCAGAAGAACTGACCGGTATCCCCAAAGAGGAAATCCTCGGCAAATCCTACCGATCTGACCCCCCTCTTTTTGTCAATTCTACTGGACAAAACCTTTGTGGTGGTGAGAGCTGTCCTTTTGAACAGACTTTCAAAGACAAGCTACCAAAAATTCTGGAAGTATTTATCCAGCACAAAAATGGATTTAGAATTCCTATCAGACTAAAAATCCTGCCTGTCCTGAATTCTTCCGGTCAATGCGTTGGTTTGGCTCAGCTTTTCGTTAATTCCTCTCCGGCTATTACCATACCTCTTCGCATTCCTGACTTAGAAAAAATGCAACTTCTGGACCTGGACACGGGCATACCAAACCGGCTCTACATGGAAATGTATCTGAAAAACAAAATAGAGGAATACCAGAAATACAACCTGCCATTCGGTTTGATCTACGCTGATATAGATAATTTCAACAAAATCCAGGAACGGTTTGGCCGATTTAATGCTGCCAAACTGGTCAGAATGATCGCCAGAACCCTACATAAGAATATCAGGTATTTTGATGTGGTAGCGCGCTGGGAAAATGAGGAATTTTTAATCGGTCTGCTCAACATAGATGAAAACCGGCTGGACATCGTAGCCAACAAGCTCCGTCTCCTTGTGGCCGAATCTTACATTACCATAGAAACGGGCCTGCTAAACGCTACTATTTCCATGGGAGCCACCCTCGTTCAGCGTTTCGACACTGTCGAATCACTGGTCAAAAGAGCCGAGCAATTAATGCTTCACAGTAAATGGCGCGGGCGAAATAAAGTCAGTCTGACTTTCACCCAGAAAGAAACCTGAACCTGCCCCCACTTTGAAATATCATCTTCAGCAAATTTTGATCGGAGGAATAAATTTCAAATTTCCGCAGAGTTCCCTTACCCAGAATAATTCTGCCATAAATATCCGATAACGGGACGATTACCCAAAATGCTCAGAGGCCCAAAGACTTGCAAAGCGGGTTTAAAATAGGTTTAGAATAAGCTGAGTGAATTGTTTCCCCTTAGCCTCCCAGCTGACCTACTCCAGAATAGACACCCCTTTTCCTTCAGGAAAAGGGGTGAGAAAGGAGGGGTTTATAGGGGGGTAAAAGGGGGTCAATTGGAAACCAGAGATTTATATTGCTGACCGGTACATTCAGCCAGGAAAGCTACTCGATTGTCCGAACCGGTCAGGATAAGTTCTACTTCTGTTCTTTTCAGCATCCAGGAAGCCCGAAATTCCAGCAGACCAGCGCCAAGAGCTTTCCCCCAGAAATCTCTTTTTTCTTTATAAGTAGAATCCAGCCAGACAACCTGTTCTTTAACTGGCTGACCATACCGACTTCCAAGATAGTCCTTGGCCTTCATAAAATCATTAATATATTGATTGCGGTCAGGATAATCATTAAGAAGATAAAATCGGGCCGAGGTCAGCTCGTTCTGCCAGAAAATATACTCAACCAGACAAGTTCGACTCATAATTTCTTTCTGATAGCGCAGAATCTCTGTCTGTTCCGATTTCTCCTGATATTGAGGTTTACCTTCAATCTCAATAACTTTTTCTTTGGAGATACCCCAGGAGAAAGGGAACTTAAAATCCTGACTGAAATCCAGTTCGGTATACTGAAAATCGCCATTTCCATTAGATATCAACACTGAATTGACCTCGGGAAATAATTTTCTGAGGAAGCGCTCCTGAGCATAGCCAGCCAGGGTCTTGCCTTTTTCAGCCGAATAGTAATAAACAAAAATCCAGTGATGACGGAACCTAACTGCGCTGGCCTGCGTCAGAATCTCTCCTCTGAGAACATTAGCCACGACCGGACTTTTTTCATTGGGTTCCAGATGCAGAGTGATTCTCGGAGTGATAACCTGATATTTTTTGGGCTGGGCCCCAGCCAGCCCTGAAAAAAGAATCAGTGCCAGTAAAAGGTTGATTATTAACCTCAACTTTGCTAAAACCTGCCTGATGACCACTTTTACCCTTCCAGTTGAGACATCCTATGCCTCAAGCTATACCAGATTACTCCAGCTGAAAACAGAGACAATACCCCCTCCTGATGATTTTGGGGGTGAGATTTTTTAACCCTGATTAGGTTGGCTTCCGCTTCTATTTCTGGCCAAAAAAAAGCCAGCGAGAGGATTCGAACCTCCGACCCGCTGATTACGAATCAGCTGCTCTGCCGACTGAGCTACGCTGGCTTAACGCTTGAAGATTATTTCCAGGAAAAGAATTATATCACAGCATCAGAACAGCTAACAACGGGCGGTAAAGGTAAAAAATTGCCCCTGCCCTTTTCAAACCGGAGTTAATTGATTACAATACTCATCTAAAAGCCGGGCCGACCTTCGAGTTGGGAGGCATACCTGCTGTTTGCGATGATGCTCCTTTG
Source organism: uncultured Eubacteriales bacterium (assembly GCA_964422165.1). Lineage (GTDB taxonomy): Bacteria > Acidobacteriota > Aminicenantia > Aminicenantales > Saccharicenantaceae > Saccharicenans. The sequence continues at coordinate 125,311 of CAYQZX010000029.1, forward strand.
AAGCTGCGGCAGGCATTAAGAAGGAAGATTACCAGATGTTTATAAAAAAAATTGAAGTTCAAGGCTTTAAATCTTTTGCCGACCGGACCAAAATACTTTTTCATCCTGGAATAACAGCCATAGTAGGTCCAAACGGAACAGGAAAAAGTAACATTGTGGATGCCATCTGCTGGGCTCTGGGTGGCCTCAGGCCAAAGTCAGTTCGGGGAGACCGAACCGAGGACATTATTTTCAACGGTAATACCAAACGCCCTCCTTTAAGCCTGGCTGAAGTAGTAATGACTCTGGGCAACGAAGAAGAACTGGTCATTTCCCACCGGGTTTTCCGTTCGGGCGAAAGTGAATACCGCCTGAATGGCAAAGCAGTCCGGCTCAAAGATATTCAGGATGAACTCTGGAAGCATTCTATCGGGGAAAAAGAATACTTTGTCATCGAACAGGGAGCAATCGGAACCTTCGTCACCTCCAAGCCTCAGGAAAAAAGAGCTTTGATTGAAGAAGCTGCCGGGACTGCCTACTATAAAGACAAGAAACGCCAAGCACAAAACAAGCTGGAATCGAGCGAACAGAATCTGGTTCGTCTCGAAGACATCATAATAGAAGTTGAAAAATCAAAAAACTCTCTTTACCGCCAGGCTCTGGCTGCTGCCCGTTATCGGCGCTTGAGAGAAAGACTCAGAGAACTGACCACTCACCACTTCTACCGTAAGATGATGCACTTGGACAACAGTCTGGAAGAAATTAAAACCAGGCTTAATGAAGCAGAAGAAAAAGAGCAGGAAGCCCTGCAAAAGGTGAAAGAAGAAGAGAAAGCTCTGGCCAGTAAGAGAAAAGACCTCTGGGACCTGGAAAAACAGTTCAAAGACCGTCAAGAAAAAGCCTATCAGCTCAAATCCCAGCTTTCCAGACTGGAAGCCGAAATTGAGCAGGAAAACCGGAGGCTGGATTATCTAGAAAACACCCGGCAAAAAGCCGCTTCTGACCGGAAAGAACTGGAACAGGAAATCAAGGCTATTGAAGAAGAAAAAGAGGTTTTGCAGAACCGTCTGGCCGAACTCGAGAGAACTCTGGAATCAATTACCTGCAAGGTGGAAGAGGAACGGCAAATAGTAGAAGACTTCAACAGATTAACTACCGAGGCAGAAAATCAGCTGGCTGAGCTTCGGCATTCGCAGCTTTTTAAGATGCAGGAGGCTACTGAAGCCAGAAACAGCCTCTCAAAACTGGAGAAAGAACTGGAAATTTTTCAAAAACAAGCCGAGAAACTGCTCCTCCAAAAAGAAAACTTTCTGGCTCAAAGAAATCAGGCCCTGAACCGAGATTCTGAACTGCAAAAAGAGATTGAACTTGGCCTCGAGGAAAAAAACAGGGCAAAAATCAAACTTCAACAGCTCTCCGAAAGACTCCAGCAGCTTGATCAGGAAATATCCGGACTTGAGTCTGAGCTAACGCGGTTACTTCGTCAGCAGGCAGAAATCCAGCACCAGACCCAGGCTCTGGAAAAAGTAGCAGAAATCGAGCGACAGTCCCCTGCAGAAAACCTGATACCTGAAGCGTTGGGCTGGTTTTCAGACCTGGTAGAAGTAGCTCCAGAAGATGCAGCCCTGGTTGATATATTCTGGAAAGAAGAAGCCAGAGCCCAGGCCTGCTTGCTGGAAAATTTCAGAAAATCTCTTTGCCTGAGGCCCGAAAGCTCTGTTTTACTTCTTTCAGAACACCACAGTCAGCCACTTCCAGAATATCTGCTGCAGGCTGAAGGAGTATTAGGTCTGCTCAAACAAAAAGTCAAGGCCGGGCCAGAGCTGGAAAAATATCTCGGCCGGCTTCGGGAAGCAGTCATAGTCAGAGATATCCCCACAGCCCTCAACCTCTGGGAGAAGTACCCTGATTACAACTATCTGACAATTGATGGTGATTTGCTCCACTCAACCGGCCTGTTAAAAGTGGGCCTGAGAAAAGAAGGACTTTTCAGTATCAGTCAGGAGAAAAAACGCCTGATCGAAGAACTAAATAAGCTTCAAACAGAGAAAATACCCCTGAAGAACACCCTGGACAAGCTGACTGCCGAAAAAAATCAGCTCGAGACTTCAATCCGGGAATGGCAGGGTCATCTTCAGGAAATTAACAACAAACTTTCAGACCGGGAGAGAGAAAAGAAATTCGTCAGCCTGGAACTGCAGAAGCTGGAAACCAACCTGAGCATTCTGGAAAAAGAAGAGAAAATTCAGCAGGAAGAAAGAAACCGGCTTCAGCAGAAAAGAGAAGAGATCCTCTCTGAACTTAAAGCGATGGAATTTTCGCTGGAAGAGATTCAAGAAAAGCTTAAGCAAAAAGAAGAAGCTCTAAACCAGCTTAAGGTTCAGCAAAAGGCTAAAGAGGAAAGCCTCTATCAGCTAAAAGCCGAGCGGAGCCTCCTTCTGGAAAAAACCAACAGTCACCGCTCCAGCCTGCATTCCCTGGAAAAAAGACACCAGGCTTTAGCCACTAAACTGGGCAACCTGGAGATGGAGACTATCTCTATGGCCGAAGAAAAAGAGCGGCTGGCCCGACTGCTGGTGGAGATGAAAGAAAAGGTCATTCTTCTGGATGCGGAAGCTCAAGATCAGGCTGAAAGGTTAACTGCCCAGGACCGGGAAGTTCAGGCACTTCAGCTGCAGCTCGAAGAAATGGAAGCGCACTTGAAAGAGCTCAGGGGAGAAGAAGAAAAAGTGCGGGAAGAAAGGACCAGACTGGAAATCCGCCGGGCAGAAGTTGAAAGAGATCGGGTAAACCTCGAAGAAACCTGCTGGCAAGAATTGAAGAAAAACCTGATTGAGCTAAAGCAGGAAATCGAAGGCCAGGAAAGTTCCGCAAAATCATCGGTTGAAAACGAAGAGATGGTCATGGCTTTAGCCGAGGAGGCTGAAGAAGAAGCTGAAGAGTCAACCGCGGCCGAAGAAAAGACTGAAGAAAAACCCAGAGAAAAAAGAAGAGGCAAACCTCCGGTTCCAGCCAGGGAGCTGAGCGACGAGGACCTGGAGAAAGAACTGGAAGCTACCCGCGAAGCTCTGCAACGCTACCGGGCGGTTAACCTGATGGCGGAAGAAGAATATCTGGAGCAGAAAAAAAGATACGATTTTCTCGTCCAGCAACGACAGGACCTTATAGATTCCATCCACTCCACCCAGGAAGCCATTAAAAAGATTGATGAGGAAAGCAAAACCCAGTTCTTAAAGGCACTGGAGGAAGTTAACAAAAATTTTCAGGAAATTTTTGCCCTGCTCTTCCGGGGTGGAACAGCTGAAGTTAAGCTACTGGAACCGGAAAACCCTCTGGAAAGCGGAGTGGAAATAGTGGCTCAGCCGCCAGGTAAAAGGGTTCAGAATCTGGCCCTTCTTTCTGGTGGGGAAAAATCATTGACCAGTCTGGCTTTCCTGTTTGCACTTTTCAGGTACAAACCTTCCCCTTTCTGCATTCTGGATGAAGTTGACGCCGCCCTGGATGAAGTTAATCTGAGTCGTTTTCTGAACCTGATGAAAGCTATCAAACACCAGACCCAGTTCATCATCATTACCCATAACTACAAAACCATGGAAGTGGCTGACTACATCTACGGCACAACCATGGATGAACCTAACATTACCCGGGTTTACTCCGTTAGGATGGCCAGGAAAGAAGCTGAAGCTGTGGAGGAAACCGGCCCCGAAACAAGTCAGGAGAAAAGAGACGATTTGACTGAAGATATAGAAGAAGAAATGGAACAATTAAGGTCGCCTATAACCTCCACAGAGCAACCTTCTGAAGGCAAACTATCTGAAAACCCGGCTAAAGAAATAGAACAAGAGGGAAAAGAGCAAAAACTCTGAGCACTTCCGAACTGAAATATCTAAATCTTTTATTGCCTCGTCATGATTTATCACAAAATTCCTTTTTGGCATGAGGTTTTGAGGTTCAACCCTGTCAGAAAATCTCGGCTGCAGTTCCAGAAGATTTGAGGTTCATTCTATAAAAATAAAACCAAAATTTCTCTTTGACTGTCTTCTGATATTTGATATATCATTCTGTCCGATGTTCTTAAAAAGACTTACTTTTCTCTCAAGTTAAAACAGGAGGTAGTTATGTCTTTTTATCTCTACATAATTCTTGCTTACCTTCTGGTTCTGACCCTTATAAACTTTTTCCGGGCCAGAAAAGTTAAGAGTCAGGAAGATTTTATGGTGGCCGGTCGGAAGCTCAAGTGGTCAGTGATGGTTTTCACTCTGATCTGTACCTGGATAGGTTCCGGTACTTTTATTTCTGGAGCTGAATTCGCTTCCAAAGCCGGTTTTTCAGCCCTATGGCTGGCTGCCGGGGCCTGGGTGGGAATCATCATAATCTATTTTCTGGCCGCCAAAATCCAGACCTTCGGCCAATACACAATCGGTGACATCCTGGAGGTTCGCTACGGGCCTCTGGCCCGGTTGTTCGGGGCAATCGCCCTGGTAATTTCCTTTACCGCCATTGTTTCCTACCAGTTTGTGGCTGGAGGGTTCATCCTGAACGTGGCGACCGACGGAGCCATTTCTGACAAATTCGGAATTTATTTAGCAGCTACCTTTGTGATTCTGTTCACGGCTCTGGGTGGAATGGTAGCTGTGGCCTACACCGACCTGCCCAACGGGATTATCATCGTTCTGGCCTGCTTACTTTCAGTACCTTTTGTTTATGCCGCTGCTGGTGGTCTCGCTGGAGCTCAGGCCAGTCTGCCACCAGGATATTTCTCGGTAGTTAATGAGCAGTTCGGAGCTAACCCGACTCTTAAAGCCCTGGGTTATTTCCTGTCAACTATGTTTTTGCTCCTTGGGGTTCAGAGCATGTACCAGAAGTTCTACAGTGCCCGCAGCCCCAGGGATGCCAAAAAAGCTGTGGTTTTCTGGACCATAGGCACCATCTTCGTGGAAACGGTGGTGGTTATCATCGCGGTTTTTTCTTACAGCATGTTTAAGGACCAGATAAACCTCAACATTCCTAAAGAAGGTGGTAAGGTTGTGCTGATGGCCGCCCGTAACCTGGTGCCCCCACCAATCGGAGTTCTGCTGTTAGGAGCTGCCTGTGCTGTGGTTATCTCGACCGGGATGAATTATCTTCTTTCTCCATCCAGCAACCTGATCAGAGATATTTATCAGCGCTTCATCAACCGCTCTGCCGATGATAAAAAGCTGGTAGCCCTGCAGAAGCTGTTTATCGTCATTATCGGCGTAATCGCCTTCTTCTTTGCCCTCCGTCTAAAATCAGTCCTTGAAATGAGTTATTTTGCCTACACCATTTACGGTGTGGCCATAACTCCCGCCCTGATTGCGGCCTTAGCCTGGAAAAGGGCCACCAGAGCCGGTGGACTGGCCTCCATAATCTCCGGAACCCTGGTCTGCATAGTAATGAAGGTTCTGGCTGAAGTTCTGCCACCGGAAAAGGCCCCGGAAGGCGACCCCTTCGGCATTCCACTTATTTTCCCGGCTCTGACCATTTCAATTCTTAGCCTGATAGTGGTCAGCCTTTTAACCAAACCACCAAAAGAAGAAGAACTTAAGATTTTTTTCCCGAAAAAATAGAATACCTCCAATGATGAAAACAGGTCTCGTTTTTGACCGGCGTTTTGCCCTCCACGAGATGGGGGAAAATCACATAGAAAGTCCCCTCCGGATAATAGCTATCAATGAAATCCTGGAAACCAGCCTTAAATCAGGATTTGTTCACCTCAAGCCCAGACCAGCCACCGAGGAAGAAATTACCCTGGTTCACCTGCCGGAATACTTAGAATTCTTAAAAGAAACTGCCGGTAAAAAATCCTATTTTCCCTTTGACCCGGATACAATTGCCGGACCACATACTTATGAAGTCGCCTGTCTGGCGGCCGGAGCCGGTCTGACAGCCGTTGATCTGATTCTGGCCGGTCAGCTGGACAATGCCTTTGCCCTGGTGAGACCGCCAGGCCACCATGCTCTAAGCCACCGGCCCATGGGTTTCTGCTTTTTAAACAACGTGGCTATCGCTGCCCGCTACCTGCAGCAGAAAAAAGGGGTTAAAAGAATCATGATTGTTGACTGGGACCTTCATCACGGCAACGGAACCCAGAAAATTTTCTACGACGACCCGGAAGTACTTTACATTTCCCTGCATCAGAGCCCGCTTTTCCCCCGCACGGGAGCTTGCTCTGAAACAGGCGAAAAATCAGGCCTAGGTTATAACCTCAACCTGCCTCTCTCTGCCGGTAAAGGAGATGAAGACTATCTTTTCCTTTTCCAGAAAATAATTGTCCCCGTGGCTGAAAGTTTCCGACCTGAGTTTGTCCTAGTCTCAGCCGGCTTCGACGTGATGAAATATGACCCGCTCGGGGGTATGGAACTTACGGCCCAGGGCTGCGGTGACCTGACCCAGATTCTTCTGGAAATAGCCGAAAAATGGTCCGGAGGGCATTTAATTACTTTACTCGAGGGCGGATACAACCTGAAAGAACTGCAAAGAGGAGTTGAAGAGGTCTGTTTCCGACTGAACAACACCTCCAGACGAAAGATTCCTGAAGCTGTACCTTCTCCTGAGCTGGCCTCAGAAATAGAGCCAGCTCTTAAGATTTTCCGCATTTATTGGCCCGGTTTACCCTGAAGATGACACCCGTCATCTGGAATAGACAGGGGAAAAGAGACCAGAGGACAGAGTTTTCCCTGTCAGAAGGCAGAGTCAAGCTGGCACAAATTATGCATATCAAAAAGCGGAAGAGGAGTTTAAGATGAGAAAAAAGAATATTTTCCTGATAATCGTTTTTATCTTTGCGCTTCTTTTATACCAACCTCTTAAGGCCCAGGAAGGGACTCTACCAGCAGAACCCCAGGAAGAAACCAAATACACTAACGAGTCGGTAGGCCGGGTCAGCTTCCTGGAAGGAAAAGTTTTCATCCAGAGAGCAGCCGACATTGGCTATGAAGAAGCTGTGGTGAATGATCCGGTTACTGAAGGTGACCGCATTGGCACCACTGATGGTCGGCTGGAAATCCAGTTCGGCCGCGGTAATTATCTAAGGCTCGACCGAGATACCAAACTGGATATCATGAGCATGCCCAAACGGGATAGCGACCTGGTAAGACTGAGGCTCTGGTCAGGACACATCTACTTAACGATCAACAACCTTAAAAGGGAAAAAACCATAGAAATTCACACTCCTGATTCCTCTTTCTACATCTTAGAAAGAGGAATTTACCGAATTGATGTGGATGAGGGACGGGGCACTGAAATTCTGGTATTCAAGGGACTGGCCGAAGCCGCTGGAGAACAGAATTCTTACCTGGTAAAAAGCGAACAGAAACTCGAAGTTGCTGAAGGCCGGTTTTCTTCCAGGCCTTCAGGCTTTAGGCCGGTGGCCGACGACAATTTCGACAGCTGGAACGAATCCCGCAATCAACAGACTTCCCGGGTTTATGCTCGCCGCTATCTGCCTGAGGACCTGGCTGAGTTTGAGGCCGAATTGAGTGCTTACGGAGACTGGGTGTACATCCCACCTTACGGATACGTCTGGGTTCCCAGAAACATCGCCGATGACTGGCGCCCCTATTATTACGGACGCTGGGTCTGGCTGCCGCTGACTGGATGGACCTGGGTTCCCTATGAACCATGGGGCTGGGTAGCCTTTCATTACGGCCGCTGGCACTGGGCTGTAGGAATTGGGTGGTATTGGATTCCTACCTATATCTGGGGTCCGGCCTGGGTCTCCTGGTGGTGGGACTATGACTATTTCGCCTGGGCACCTCTTGGCTGGTACGGCCGGCCGGTAGTTATAATTAACAACATCTTCTATGACCGTTACACCGGCCACTACCCTTTAAACTCCAGAGCTCTGGTGGTGGTTAGAAAAGACCAGCTTAAAGCCAGAAATATCGCTCAGGCCGCACTGAGGCCAGAAGCTCTGAAATCAGCCAACCTGGACAACAAGATAAATCTTAACAGCACCAGACTGCCTTTCCGCCCGGAAGGAGCCAGACTGTCAGTCGAAAAACTTGACGGTAAAAGAGTTCTGGTCAGACATGAGGGTCATAATCAGGGCCTTAGAAGCCTTAACCCCGAAGGTCGTAGCCCTGATAAACCTGAATCCCTCAGACCGGCAGGCTCTCCCACCTCAAAAAAGCCAGTTGGTGACCAATCCGGGGAAAAACCAGCGGTCAGCAGACCTCAAAACCAGGATAAGGGCAAATCAGTTCAAACAGACAAACCTTCCAGAACCTCCCCGGCCTCAGGTAAAGTTACCCCGAAAAAAATAAAGAAAAAAGATGAATCCCCTTCCCCTAAACCTGCTTCTCAATATTCAACTGCCCTCAGAAAAATCCCCGTTTATCCCTCCTCAACCAGCGCCTCAAGCAGAAACACCTCCAGAGAACCAAATTTATACCGTTCCGGTTCTTCCTCAATCAGGAATTATGCTCCTTCCTCGGCCAGTTCTAGCCTATCAAGACCGACTAACCCTCCCCGAACTTCAGGCTTCAGTTTAACCCGTTCGACCAGCTCTGGCTCTTCTCGCTCTGTTCTTAGCCGTTTTTCTGGCTCTCCTTCCCGGCCAATAAGCACTTCAAAAAGCAGCTCTTCTTCCGTAGCCCGCAGCGGTTCGGTCAGAAAAAAATAGCTAAAAACCAGGAATCAAAAATCTCTGCTCTGATAAATGCAGGTTAGGTTAAGGGCAAATCTATAGTTCTAAAGTTTTTATTGTAAGAATTGAGAAAATCGGGATAGGCTGAGAACTCAAATTCAGTGTCTTTCCTCGCGGGCCTCTCTCTCTGAATAATAATCCAGAACTCTCAAATGGTCTTGAAGAGAACAATATCTGGTCGGTTCTGTGCCAGGTAGAAAAACTTCCTGGAATGGATATTTACAAACCGGTGAAGCCAGAAGGCCGGTTTTCCGGTCTATGGTCACGAAAACCAGATTGGGTGGAACCTCAAAATCTTCTATAAGGATACCATCAATGTTGGTTAAGGTTTGAACTTCCTCACTTAGAACCTCGCCTGATGATGATTGCTGGCTTGCCAGGAAAGCTTTTTTCTTATCCTCAATAACATTTTGAAAAAATTCCTTCCAGATGGGCAGAGCCACCACCGCTCCGGATTGTCTGTTACCCATCGAAACTTTGGTGTCATAGCCAACCCAGGTACCGGCACAGAGCGAAGGTGAAAAACCGATAAACCAGGCATCCGTGAACTTATTGGTAGTGCCGGTTTTTCCACCGAGAGGCCAGTTCAGCGAAGCAGCAGCTTTGGCCGTTCCCTGCTGTACCACACCCTGAAGGAGATAAGTCATCATATAAGCAATCTGAGAAGAGATAACTTCTTCATAGGAAGGCAAATTTTCTTCCAGAACATTTCCATCCTTATCTTCAATCCTGACGATGAAATATGGTCTGGCCCGAAGTCCCTTATTTGGAAAAACACTGAAAGCCGAGACCAGTTCCAGAAGAGTAACTTCAAAAGCGCCCAGAGAAAGCGATAGATAAGGATAAATGGTTGAGGTAATGCCGAACTTCCGGCAGTATTCAACTCCAACCTGAGGAGAAAGGTAATCGAGTAGCTTAGCCGTGACCACGTTTCTGGATTCCTCAAGACCCGTTCTCAAAGTTACTGCTCCCCGGTATTGGCCATCGTAGTTTTTAGGCGACCAGGGTTCCCCCGTCCATTTATCCACAAAATCAGTGGGCTCATCTATGATAACTGTTGCCGGAGTGAAACCTTTTTCCAGGGCTGCAGTGTAAAGAATGGGCTTGATGGCCGAGCCGGTCTGCCTGAGAGCCTGAGTAGCCCGGTTGAACTGGCTCCTCTTGAAGGAATAGCCTCCGACCATGGCTTTAATCTGCCCAGTAGCCGGTTCTATAGCCAGAAAAGACCCTTCCAGCAGCGGTTCCTGGTCAAGGGCCGCTTTCAGAGTTCTGGCGGCCTCATCAACCGATTGAATTTCTACAAGAATTACATCTCCAGGTTTTATCAGGGCGTCCAGAAACCTGGCCCTTGTCCACTCAATACCTTTATTGGTTATGACACCCGTATAATTTTTGACTCTAATCTTCGCTTCGTTCTTACCAACTTCAAGAACAATAGCTTCTTCCAGTTTGCCCGGACTGAGTTCTGACCCATCCCAGCTTTCCAGCCAGAAATTTTCCAGCTGGCTTTTACCTTCGCTGAGTAAATTTCTCTTATCTTTTCTCCATCCGGATTTTTTGTCTTGAGCCCTGAGGCCGCTATTTAAGGCTTTTTCAGCATAAAGCTGGTAATTAAGGTTCAAGGTGGTGAAAATCTTCAGTCCTCCCCGATATAAAGCCTCATCTCCATATTTTCTTTCCACGTATTTTCTTACTTCTTCAAAGAAATAGGCTCCGACCTCTGTAGTCTGGCGCTTTAAGGGTAAAACGTTGAGTGGCTCCTTTTTAAGGGCTTCCGCCTGTTCTCTGGTTATGAAGCCCTCTTCAACCATCCGGTTAAGAACGTGGTTTCGCCTGTTCAGGGTGAGCTTTGGGTTGTTATAAGGAGAATAAAGACTTGGACCACGAAAAATCCCGGCAATCATAGCAGCCTCTGGCAGGGTCAAGTCAGTAACACTTTTGCCAAAATAAATCTGAGAGGCAGATTCCACTCCCCAGGCCCCGTGACCGAGATAAAATTGATTGCAGTAAAGCTCAAAAATTTTCTCTTTGGTATAACGTCGTTCAATTTCTATAGCCACAAACATTTCTTTTATCTTACGGCGGATAGTCTGTTGAGAATAGAGGAAAAGGCTGCGAGCTAACTGCTGGGTGATAGTGCTGCCACCGTGAAGCCTTCTTTTGCCCAGAAGAACCCTGAAAATGTCTTCTTTGATAGCTCGCATTATACCCCGATAATCAATCCCCTTGTGGGCAAAAAATCTGGGGTCTTCAGTAGCCACTATGGCCTGCTTCAGAACCTCCGGAATTCTGTCATAAGAGACCTGAATCCTCCTCTCGGCTGCAAATTCTTTAACCACCTGCCCATTGTCTGCATAAACAGCAGAGATGATTTTTGGTCGCAGCTGTTCTAACTCCCCGACATCAGGCAGATTTTCCCTTATGGTGAGGTAGGCCCCCAGAATAGCCCCCAGCCCCAGAGCTACCAGCAAAACAAAAATCAGCAAAACAGCTCTAAGAGCCTTCTTCCAGGTTAATCTGGGCCATTTAATTCTCAAAACTATTTTTTTCTTGTGCGGCATCTCTTTCCGACCAGGTTAAGAATACAGCAGGAATAACAATATATCAGATTAACAAAGAAAATGACAATGCCCCGGACTCATTTCAGAGCTGGAAACTTTTTGGTCAGCAGAGACCAGATTTTTCTCCCTACTGCATCCGCAGAAGAGCGGCCATCAATTACCACACATTCCGGGTCTTTGAGACTCAGAAAAATCCGTCTCACTTTCTGAAGGTATGATTTTTCTTCAAACAAGCGGTAAATTACCGGGCGGTCCTTGATTCTTTTTAAGCCGACAGTAACAGGAACGTCTATAATAAAAACCAGGTCCGGAATCAGAATAAAGCTCTGATGCCGACGCTTTATCTTCTCAAGCGGGATTCCTCTGGCTCCCTGATAAGCCAGCGTAGAGTAGAAGTACCTATCCAGGATAACGGTCTGGCCCGCTTCCAGGGCCGGTTTTATGTTCTTTAGAACATTTTCCCTGCGGTCTTTAATGAACAAATCAAGCTCTTTTTCTGGAGTAATGGAGCCTCTTTCTTTAGAAAGCTCTCTTATTTTCTGCCCCCATCGGCCCTCGGTTGGCTCCCTGAGGGTTATAACCTTTAGACCCTTCTTCCGGAGCCTTCTGGCCAGAAGCTCCACCTGGGTGGATTTACCAGAACCATCTATACCTTCCAGGACTATGAACAGACCTTTTTTCACTCTCCCTGTCATCTTCTGACTGCCATTTTTTCTTCGTTGATTAATCTTACTGATGAACTGTGAGGATTGCAACCTTTTTAGCCTCCTGAATGTTATCTAATAATCCAGTTAACTAAGCCAGGAAATGATTGAATTTCAGGCGAGCTTATGTTAATTTAATTTTAGACGACAGGGAGGTAAGGCATGAAGAAGTACCTGTGGATAGGAGTTATAAGCTTTCTGGCCGGGTTTTTGCTGGCTGGCTATGTCCTCCTTTCTCCCGAAAGACCGGCCACCTCTGAACCTTCTGTTGCCCCGGCTTCAACTATAGCTAACTACCTCTTTGCCGGGGAAAAGGCTCTGTCCAGCCCTGAAGCAGTCTCTAACCCGGACTTCGTCAGAGTGGTGGAAAAAGTCGGTCCGGCTGTAGTCAGAATTATGGCCGAAAGAGTGGAAAAAATTAGATCTTTTGGGTTTGATGAAAGCTGGCCTTTTGAAGATTTCTGGGATAGGTTTTTCGGCACACCCCCACGTTCCAGGGATAGAGAGAGAGAATACCGTTCCCAGGCTCAGGGCTCTGGTTTCTTCATTTCTCCGGATGGTTACATCTTAACTAATAACCACATCGTAGAAAATTCGGTAAAAATATCCGTTGAGACCATCGACGGTAAAGAATATGAAGCTAAACTGATTGGCCGTGATGCCGCCACAGACCTGGCTTTATTAAAAGTTGAAGGCAAGAATTTTCCTTACGCTGTCCTGGGTGATTCCTCCACTATAAAAACCGGAGAGTGGGTCCTGGCCATCGGTAATCCTTTCGGGCTGGAGCATACGGTTACTGCTGGTATCATCAGTGCCAAAGGACGGCAGCTGGGTCTCGGCGGCAACACTCCAACCTACGAAGATTTTATCCAGACCGATGCCGCCATAAACCGTGGCAATAGCGGAGGTCCGCTTATCAATCTTAAGGGAGAAGTCATCGGAATCACTAGCAACATCCTTTCCCCAACTGGCGGTAATATCGGAATTGGTTTTGCCATTCCCTCTGATCTGGCTAAAAAAGTAGTAGCCCAGCTTAAAGAGAAAGGGCGAGTAGTCCGCGGCCGGCTTGGTATTAGAGGAACCGACATCACTGAAGCCATGAAGAAAAGATTCAACCTGAATACTACCCGCGGAGTGATAATTTCTCAGGTAGAGCCAGACAGCCCGGCCGATAAAGCTGGACTAAAGAAATATGACGTGATTGTCGAAATTAACGGGCAGCCGGTGGAAAACTGGAAGGATTTAAGATTTAAAGTAGCTGATTTTCAACCTGGAAATGTAGTTACCCTGAAGATTATCCGGGACGGCAAAGAAATGACAGTCAAAGCCAGGCTGGATGAGCTGCAGCCCGAGGAACCGGCCCAAAAGCCTGAAACCATGGATAAGGATGTCGGTCTGAGCCTGACCTCTTTAACTCCAGCTCTGGCCAGGCGTTACGGATTAACCACGACTGAAGGCTTGCTGATTACCGGAGTGAGACAGTACAGTCAGGCCGCCAGGGCAGGACTTCAGACTGGCGATATTATTCTTGAGGTCAATCGTCTTAAGGTAAGTACGGTCAAAGAATTTCAGGACATCCTGAAAAAAACAGAACCAGGTGAAGAAGTGATTCTTCTGGTCAGACGAGAAAGCGAAGGCGAAAAAATAGACTTTATAGTTACCCTGAAAGTTTCATGATTAATTTTACCAAGCTTCATGCTCTGGGCAACGATTTTCTGGTGGTTGAAGAGGGCAACCTCAGGCCGGAAGACCTGACTGAAACTGCCCGCCGGCTCTGCGACCGGCACACCGGAATCGGAGCCGACGGGCTAATTCTTTTCCGTATTCTGGAGCTCGAAAGCAGCCGGGTTAATTTTAGAATCTTTAACGCTGATGGCTCAGAGCCAGAGATTTCCGGTAACGGGCTGCGCTGCGCCGCTGCCTATCTTTTCCACTATGGCAAGGTTAAGGGACCTATAGTAAATTTCGAGACTATCGCCGGACCAAGAAGCTGTCAGCTCATCACCAAGGATAGCTACCGCTATGAAATTAAAATAGAAATGGGGGTGCCCAGGTTTTCTTCAAAAGACATTCCTTTTGACGATGGACGCGAACATGAGTTCATCATCGATTATCCTCTTTCCATCAACCGTAAAGTTTACTATATAACCTGTGTTTCTGTTGGTAATCCCCACTGCTCTGTCTTCGTGGAGCGATTTTTCCCAGCCCGCATTGAATGGCACCAGGTTGGCCAGGAGCTGGAAAACCACCCCTTCTTCCCAAGGCGGACCAATGTTGAATTTATCCGGGTGCTTAACCGTAAGGAAATTGAAGTTCTTTTCTGGGAGAGGGGGGTAGGAGAAACTCTCTCTTCAGGCAGCGGGTCGTGCGCTGCCGCAGTGGCTTCAATACTGAAAGGGCTGACCGATAAAAAAGTCAGAGTCTGGACCAGCATGGGTCCCCTGGTGGTTGAATGGGAAGAAGACCGGGTTTATCAGACTGGGCCGGCTGAGCTGGTTTTTGAAGGCCGCTTTTTGCCCTGAAATTTTTGCCCCTTATTCCGGCTTTTCTCTATGAAAAAAAACATCAAATTTTCAGCCTTTCAAAATATCCCGAAAACAAGGTCTACCCAGGACAATCAGTCATCGTTATTTCTAAATATCTGACTTTTTCCCCGGACCGAAAGAAGAAAAAATCAGGCTACCTCTTTCTGGTCGACTTTTTACTTCGGGCCTTTTTCCCGGCTGCGGCTGACCTGGTCCCTGTTCTTTCCTTCTGGTTCAAACTAAATGGCCTGACCAGAGCTTCACGGAAAACCTGTTTGATGTCCTCAACAAAAATAAACTGCATTTCCTGCCTGATTTTTTGCGGAATGTCAACCAGGTCTTTCTTGTTGGGTGAAGGTAAAATTATTTTTTTGATACCGGCTCTTTGAGCTGCCAGAACTTTTTCTTTAATCCCGCCCACCGGCAGAACATTGCCCCTGAGGGTTATTTCTCCGGTCATGGCCACATTCCAGCGAACGGGGATGTTAGTACAAACTGAGATGAAAGCGGTTGCAATGGTCACTCCGGCTGAAGGACCATCTTTGGGAATAGCTCCTTCTGGAATGTGAATATGGAAATCGTTTTCCATGAATATCTTGGTGTCAATTCCGAATTCCTTAGCGTGGGCCCTGGCATAGCTCAACGCCGCCTGAGCCGATTCCTTCATAACCTCTCCCAGAGAACCGGTCAGCATCAGCTGCCCTTTACCCTGCATTCTGGTAGCTTCTACAAAAAGAATCTCGCCTCCGGCAGCCGTCCAGGCCACACCGGTAGCTACTCCGACCTGGTCTTTTTTGGCCAGCTGGTCGCGGAAAATCCGGGGCGGGCCCAGGAATTTTTCTAAGTTCTGAGCAGTTATCCGGACCTTTCTTTTTTTGCCTTCGGCAATCTGTCTGGCTACCTTCCGACAGAGAGTGGCAATTTCTCTTTCCAAATTCCTGACTCCGGCCTCCCTGGTGTATTGGGCAATAATAGCTCTGACAGCTCCTTCCGATATGTCAATCCAGTCGGATTTCAGAGAATGTTCAGCCACCTGCTTGGGAATAAGATGCCTTAAGGCAATCTGCAACTTTTCTTCCTCAGTATAGCCAGGAAGCTCTATTATCTCCATCCGATCCCGGAAAGCTGGCTGAATCGGATCCAGAAGGTTGGCGGTGGTGATGAACATAACTTTTGACAGGTCGAAGGGCACCCCGAGATAATGGTCCAGGAAGCTGTTGTTCTGTTCCGGGTCCAGCACTTCCAGGAGAGCGGATGAAGGGTCGCCCCGAAAATCGGCTCCGATTTTGTCAACCTCATCCATCATAAAAACTGGATTGTTGGAACCAGCTCGCTTAAGCCCCTGGATGATTTTCCCAGGCATTGCCCCGACGTAGGTTCGACGATGACCGCGGATTTCTGCCTCATCGTGAACACCCCCAAGGGAAATCCGGACAAACTTGCGGCCGAGAGCTCTAGCTATGGACCGACCGAGCGACGTCTTGCCGACCCCAGGTGGTCCAACAAAGCACAGGATGGGTCCCTTAATTTTTTTTGAAAGCTTTCTAACGCTGAGATACTCAATAATGCGTTCTTTTACCTTTTCCAGGCCGTAGTGGTCCTCATCCAGAATTTCCTTGGCTTTTTTAAGGTCCAGGTTATCTTTGGTGCTGAAATTCCAGGGGAGAGAGAACATCCAGTCCAGGTAATTTCTGATGACTGCTGTCTCAGCTGATTCCGGATGCATCTGGGACAGACGGTTAATCTGTTTTTCCAGCTCCTCCCGAACCTCATCGCTTACTTTTAACTTCTTCAGCTTTTCCTGGTAGGCCTTGACCTCCTCCTGCAGCTCCGAACCCTCTCCCAGTTCCTTCTGAATGGCTTTCATCTGCTGCCGGAGGAAATACTGCCTTTGCAATTTGTCAAGCTCACCTCGGGCTTCGTTGGAAATTCGGGATTGCATTTCCAGAAGTTCCAGCTCTCTAACCAAAAGCTCATAAACCCGTTTCAGCCTCTGAACCGGATCCAAAATTTCCAGCACTTCCTGGGCTTCTTTGACTTTCAGCTCCAGGTTGGAAGCCGTCAGGTCAGCTAGCCGGCCGGGATCTTCCAGATTGGCCGCTATGACCAGAATTTCAGGCTGGATGGCTTTGCCCAGAGAACTGGCTTTTTCCAGCCCCGATCGAACGTTCCGAATTAAAGCTTCAAGTTCTATGGTTTTTTCTACTGCCTCAGGCTCCTGCAAAACAGCCACTTTTGACTGAACAAAGGGACCTTCATCTTCATAAGTCTCGATTCTGGCTCTGACCAATCCCTGAGCCAGAATCCTGATCCGCCCATCGGGCAGCTTGAGCATTCGCATAATGAGGGCCACTGTGCCGACTTCATAGACATCTTCCCTTTTAGGCTCCTCAATTTCCATTTCCTTCTGGGTAAGCAGAAGAATCATCCGGTTAGTTGATAGGCTATAATCAATAGCGGCTTTAGATTTTTCCCTGCCCACATAGAGCGGCGCAATCATATAAGGAAATATGACTACGTCCCTGAGCAGAAGCACAGGCAGTTTCTCAGGGATTTGAAGCTTTTGCTGTTGCTCTTCAGTTAGACCGTTGATCGGTTCATCTGAGGAACCATCAAACTGAGACATCATTGACCTCCTCCGCTTTCATCCTTTGATCTTTGAATTTTCACTTCGATTTCCTTGCTGCTTTTTTTTGCTTTTGGTAAGCAGATTGTCAGCACCCCATTTTCCAGGACGGCTCTGGTTTTATCCGCAACTACCGCAACCGGAAGGACAATTTCCTTATGGAAAAAGCCCATTTCTCGCTCGAGACGGTGGAATTTAATCTTTTTAGCTTCTACCATTTCTTTTTTCAGGCCGCTTATTTCCAGGCGGTTGCCCCACTGAACCACCTTAAGGTGGCGAGCGGGTACCCCTGGAACTTCAACTTCTACCACCACCTCATTTTCTTTTTCATAAACATCAACAGCCGGTTCCCAGAGCAAACCCAGGCCCCCAACTGCCTCTCTTTTGAAAACCAGCTCCCCGCTTACGCCTCTAATTTCCGTCTCTACTCTGAAAACTCTGGCTATCGGTTTTATTTTCTTTTTCATCTGGCCTTACCCTCTAATCAGGGTTATTTTTCTTTAAGCAGGTTTTCCAGGACGTGTTTAAATTCTACCACATCTTTGAATTCCCGATAGACAGAGGCAAATCTGATGTAAGCCACTTTGTCCAGGGCTTTGAGCCGGTCCATCACAATCTGCCCGATTTCTGAAGATTCTATTTCCTTATCAGGCCTTTCCTGAACTATTGATTCTATCTCCTCCACAATTTCTTCCAGCTGACTTATCTGAATCGGTCGCTTTTCACAGGCTTTCATCATTCCACGGAGTAGCTTCTGACTATCAAAAGGCTGTCTGGTCCCATCCTTTTTAACTACCATGTAGGGAATCTGCTCAATCCGTTCGTAAGTGGTAAAACGCTTCTTGCAGGACAGACATTCCCGCCTTCTCCTGATTGAGACACCTTTCTGGCTTTCTCTGGAATCAATAACTTTGCTCTCAAGAAAACCACAAAACGGACACCGCATCAGCTTTTCCCTTCACTCAGTTTTCTGACCTGAAACAGGTTCAGACCGCCTTGCCATAATATAACATAACCGAGGAGGCATGTCACCAGAACCTGAATGGAATGGATCAGGATGGTCAAACCTACTGCCTGATTAGGATCCAGGCCATAAAGACCGGTCAGAGCTAACCGGCTGAAATAATCAAAGCCCCCGGCCATTCCAGGGGTCGGTATAGAAGCCCCCACCATGGTCAAAAAGATGTAGGGAACTATCATAAAAAAAGGAATTCTGAAGTCATAGGCCAGAAAAAAAACCCAGTAAAAAAAACAAATGCCCAGCCAAACCATGATAGAAAGTCCAAAATAGGCAATTAGCCTCGGGAATGAATGGAAAAACTTCAGACCGGCCAGAAATTCCAGCCCGAATTTCTCCACTCCAAGGCGCATTCCCTTCGGAAAAAGTCTGGCCAGAAAACTAAACAAGCCTGAAGCTCTATCCTTCATGAAATAAAGCCCAATGACCATCAGGAAAAGAAAGGCTGTTAGCAGTAAACCGGCTTTCCCCCAGAAAAGAAGCTGGTTGTAAGTTTCAGCTTTAAGGTCCAGTCGCCAGCCAAGAGCATCTCCGGTTAGCAAAAAAGCCCCTAACAGAAAGCAATTGGTAAAAATATCAAATGTTCTTTCCACCACAATCGTTCCCACCAGATAACCAGAACTGAGCCCTTCCTTCCGGGCCAGGTAAAGAGGTCGAACCACTTCGCCCACTCTTCCCGGAAAAATCAGAATAACCGTAAACCCGACCACGTTGGCTTCTATTGCACTCCAAACTTTAAGGTCAGATTTGAGTGGTCGTAGCAGAAACTTCCAGCGAATGGACCTGGTAACAAAATGCAGGGTCGATAACAATACAGAAAAGACCAGGAATAATGGTTTGACTTGCTTCAGGTAGGACCAGGTATCAGACCAGCTGACACTTCTGAGGAAAAACCAGAGGAAAAAAGCAGTTAATAAAACTATTACCAGCCATTTCAGAAAACCGCTCCTCATCATCTTAAATTACTTATCCTTGAATACACAAGGCGATTATATCCGATAAGAGGAAGTTCGTCCAAGACTCTCGTTTACCTCTTGAAAAATCGCTTAAAATTGGCTATATTTAAGCGAGCGCTGGGAAGTCGTCCAACGGTAGGACACATGACTCTGGATCATGTTATCTAGGTTCGAATCCTAGCTTCCCAGCCAACCTCCCCAAAACCCTCCTTCTTGTATAGAAAGGCAGCTCCTCCCCCTCCGGAGCTGCCACTTTTTTTAAAAAGCTGCGACCGTCAGACCACCACCGGTAAATGGGGCAACCTTTTTTTTAACTAAATAACTAAAAGCCACCTCAAACATTCAGGATTCTGGTACCGGCCTCTATCCGGACCACATGAATAGCTGGCTCTTTCCCCGTCTGCTTGCGGTAGCTTTTGGAAACCTTAGCCTTAAACTCTTCAACCGCATGGTCCTCTACCAGACTGATGGTACAGCCGCCAAAGCCAGCACCCATCATCCTGGAACCATAAACCCCAGAAACCTCAAGAGCTGCTTCAACCAGAAAGTTTAGCTCGGCTGAACTGACTTCATACTCGTCGCGCAAGCCCTGGTGAGATTCGTTCATTCTCTGGCCAAAAGCCACCAGGTCTTGCCGCAAAAGGTCCTTACAGGCCAGCTCCACCCGCCGGTTTTCTTTAATTACATAAGCACATCTCTTAAAAACCACCGGGTCAAATTCGCTCTGGTACTCCAGCATCATTTCTAAGGTGACATCCCGTAGGCTTGTGATTTCGGGTCGGTATTTTTGCAGTATTCTTACTCCCTGTTCACACTGCTGGCGGCGGACGTTGTATTCTGAGGAAGCCAGCTCCCGTCTCACCCCGGTATCGCTTACCACTACCCGAACATTTTCCCATTGAAATGGGAAATACTCAAAATCCAGCGAACGGCAATCTAATTTCATAACCCGACCGGGCTTTCCATGCAGGTTGGCAAACATATCCATAATGCCGCATCTTACTCCGACAAACTCATTCTCGGCCCTTTGGGCCAGGCGAGTCAGACTCAGAAGGTCAAGTCCCAGAGCAAACAGATGATTAAGAGCAAAAGCCATACCGCCTTCTAAGGCCGCCGAGGAGGACATGCCCCCGCCTATGGGGACATTTCCCCCGAAAGCCACCTCCACACCTTTTATTCTGTGACCTGATTTCAGAAACTGGTCCAGAACACCAAGGAGATAATTAGGCCAGCGGAGAGGAGATTTCTTCAGATTTCTCAGCTCAATCTCCAGGTACTGGTCAAAATCACAGCTATAAAACCGGCACAATTCATCCTGCCGGGCAGCAACTGCCAGCACTACCACTCTGTCGGTAGCCCCTGGCAGAACGAAGCCCTCGTTGTAGTCTGTATGCTCACCGATGAGATTTATCCGCCCGGGAGAAGCAATCAAAACGGGTTTTGTCCCGAATTTTTCCTGGAAATTGGCTTTGACTGCTTGAATGATTTTATCCATGGTCACCTCAAGTTGTTCTCATATTAAGCTTAAGAGATACCAGTTTGAAAACTTTTTGTCAAAAGCCAGATCTACTACTGGGTTAGCAAGGTCTCGAATCTGATTTTATGTCGGTCTATAAACTGACTGAAAACCTATCAAAGCTGCTGTCTGAGGATAAACAACTATCCTAACGGATTTGAGGATTAAGATTCTGGTATAGAATTTAAGTCAGAAGAAGAATTCTCTGAATCTTATCTCTGAACCCAAAAGATAAAAAGATAACTAAGCCGGGGTCAGATTACATCGGAAGAAGATAGCGAAGTCTTAAGACTTTTTCGGCTGGTTTTCTGAACGGGGTGTAGCTGGTGTCAGAAGGACCGCCGAGGTTCGGGTCCGGAAACCACTGCCACCAGTACATTCCGGCTATATAAGGTCTTCCAGCTACCATCCGCAAGGCCGCCTCATAGCCTTTCCTCTGGACCACAAGATCCACCGGTCCCGTTTTCTGCCAGTCCCAGGGGTTCTGGGCCCCACCTCTGACACTGCGGTAACCTATCTCAGTTATCAAAACGGGTTTTCCCCATTTATCTGAAAGATTCTTAATTTTGACCAGGAGCCGGCTCCAGCCAGTACAGAAGTCAGCTACTGAAGGGTTAATCCGGCTGGTAAGAGTTGGATACAGGTCCTGACCTATCAGGTCCAGAGCATCCCAGAAAGTAACCGCCTCGGGTTTGCTCTCCAGCTGGTCATCAGCATAGACCAGCGGTCCCGAATAAACCCTCCTTATTTCACTGATAATCTGGCGCCAGTCCTGAGCCCGATGGACAGTTGAATTAAGCTCGCAGCCGATACAGAACTGCTCTACCCCGGTTTCGGCCGCCATCTGAGCATAATGAAGAATGAACTGACGGTAGGAACTGAACCACTGCTGCCAGGAAGCTTCGTTAAAATTCTGGCCAATTTGACCACGCCAGTGGTTGGGGTCATTCAGCAGGTCCACATGGGGTTTAAGCATCACCTTCAAGCCGAGCCCATGAGCATAGTTGATTATCTGTCTGACTGAGTCGTCGGATGGAGTATAGGCGCTGTTAAAATCGATTACCGTGGAGTTTACATTGTCCTGGTAGGCGGTTACGAGTAGACTTATCCATTGGGCGTTGGTTTTTTTCAGATTTTTTAGCGACTCTTCAGCCAGCCAGCCAGAATAGGCATTTCGAGAATAGCCGGTAAAAGAAATACCTTTCTGGAAGGCTCTCGGTCTTTTAGCCTCAACGTTCCAGATAAAGCCGGAAAAAGCGGCCAGGCTTAACAGTACAAGCAAAACCAGGTTAAGCCAACTGGAGTTTTTGTTTTTCATTCCGCCAGCTCCTATTAAAATTTAACAGAATCTACTGGTTAATTCAAAAGCGATTTCTCAAGGTAAGGTTTTTTGACATTAGCTTCTCAAGGTGATAATTTAATAATTAGAGTTGCGTTTGAAAGGGAGATAAATCCATGAAAAAATTTTTAGTTTTCTGGCTTGTGGCTTTATTTGTCTTTCTTTCAGCCTGCGGCGTGGGGATGCTGCCCTCCAGAGATTCCTGGTATGCCAAACACTATTTTATTATGCAGGATTTTGAAAGAGAAACTTACAAGCAGCTGACGGCTGAAGGGCGCCTGGAGTTCCAGAAGCTATTTTGGGAAGCCAGACACCCTGTGGCCAAAGAACAGTTTGAGGCCAGAATCGCCTACATTGAAAGAGTATACAAAACCGAAAATCACAGTCAGCCCTGGAACACGGACCGGGCCAGGGTTTATTTGCTTAACGGCCCTCCAGCCCAGATTGATTACCGACAGAATACCGACTGGGTTACCAGCGCCGTCAGTCAGCCCGGAAAATCAGGCACCCAGCAAGTTTCCGACCGGAGTAACGAGGACATTCAGGCCAACACCGCTGAGGTCTGGGTCTATCCCTATGACAGGCATTTTGTCTACTACGTTTTCACCTTTTCCCCACCCAATAGCTGGCGGTTAAGTCCTTCCACCTATCAGAACAATCAATATCTGCAAGCCCTGGAGAACTTGAACAAGGATTTAACCTACGGTCTAAAAGACGCTGAAGCTTACAGGTCCAGGCTGGAAGCTCTTCCCCATAAAAAGCAAAAGTAGCGCTACGGGGATTCGAACCCCGGTTTGATGGCTGAGAACCACCCGTCCTAGGCCTCTAGACGATAGCGCCACAAGGCAGAAAAAATACCAAATTCTGCTTTAGCTGTCAATAATTCAACCCTAATAACGCCGGGCCTGAAGCAGCTTGGCCTGGGTTTCACCACCATTAAGTCGGTAGAGCATGGGCAGGGGTCTATCCAGTCCGTCTGTGTATTCAGGCTGGTTTTCCCAGCGGTAGTTTAGAATGCAGGCATAATCGGAAAAATACTGCCAGCGGCGGCGATTTATCCCGGTTACCATATGGAAATGGTTTGCCGGCATGCCCATTTTTACCAGTCTGGCCTGAAGATGGTCAAAGGTGACAAAAGTATGAGGCCAGGAATAATCTGAGGCCCGGCAGACTTCTTCAGCCAAAACGGGCGGAAGGGCCACGCTTTCGGCTTCTCCCTGAACCATAGTAAAAAGTCCACTCAGGTCAGAAAACGCCAGCCTTCCGGCCAGACCCCTGATTCCAGCGGGCGAAAGGAAGCTTACCGAAAATCCCAGTCCTGGAAAATAGTATTCAATAGCCTTAAACAGAAAGGCTTTTTCAGCATAGTCCAGAGAGGCTGAACCGGAATTATTTCCGTCCACAAAACCGCGCTGGAGCCAGATTTCTTCCTGATAAGGAGTCAGGTCGACCCCGAGCTCCCTGGCCTTCTTTTTTATCTCCCAGGGTTCGTAGACTTTACGGAAATCCATAAACAGGGTGGGCTTCCCGCCGCTCAGATAGCAGTAAAAAATCATGGTCAGCAGACCCTGAATATCGTTCTCCGTGGCGAAAGGAATGACCGGCTTTTTACCGGTATGATCTTCAGTTGAGTTAAATAGAGACTCAGCAATATCAGCCGTGGTCAGAGGAATTCCGCGGCGGTCAGAGCCCCAGGCTAACTGACTGGTCCAGCCGCCACCTATGGCTTTGACCTCTTTTAGATAATTCCTTATGATGAGATAAAGAGCCAGTCCCTCATCCAGTTTCTTGCGGTCCTCAGCCGTAAGTGCCGGTGGCTTTACAGTATCCAGCCCGGTCAGTACAGCCTTTCTGGATTTGATTATCTCTTCCGTGTTGGTAAAAATGCGGTTTTTGAACTTGACATTTATCACCCAATCCCTAAGAGCCTTGAGCTCTTCGGGGTCATACCCACCTTTTTTATGCAGCATATCGGCAAAAATTTTCATGGATTCACGAGTTGATTCCAGCCCGAAATATTTTCTAACCGCATGAACCTGATTGAGAGCTGTTTCCATTTGCATGGAATCAGTATCAATGGACAGGTATCTTTTACCCCGCAGGGCCACTCTGGTCAGCATAGCATAGCCCAGGTCCACGATGTCCCTGGCGGTTTCTTGGTCAAACTCAGGCTCCAGGCCGGTTTCCGGCATGTTTCCGATTATCATATGACAGAGGCGACCCGTCTGGGCATAAGCCCCAACCAGGGCATCAATGCCGACCACACCTGGTTTGGGAGCGTTATTGCCACCTACACAGGCCAGAGGTGTGTCAGGTGGAAAATGGGCTGTCAGAGCCATAGCGGATTTTCCGGGGAAAAACCAGGTATCTGGAACTATAAAGATACCGCCCACTCCAGCTTCTTTCATCTCTCTGGCCCCGGAATCGGCGGTTTCTTCTGAATCCACCAGATGGGAGCAGTAAAAAATATTAGGCGTACTACCGTCAGGCAGACGCAAATTTTTAGCCAGCAGCCGGGCCGTCATCCGGCCGATGTTGAAAGCTCTGGTCCTTGAAACTTCATCTATCCTCGGGTCGCAGGGCACAAAAACACCGAGGGTGGGGTTTTCCGGGTTTTTCCTGCCAATAAAGGGCATGGTTCCTCCTTTTATTCAATATTATAATGACCTTCAGCATTTAATATTTATTACAGGCTTATTCCAGAAAAAACCAAACTTTTCCGGTCGACCCGAATTGGCTTCCAACCCTGAAGGCTTTCGCGGATACCGGAACTCGGCTATTCTCATCTCCCGACCGAACGCCACAGCTTAACTCAAACCTGTCTTCGCTTTCATTTTACTGATTTGCCAGAAAGTTGATTATATGTATTCAATGGTAGCCGGCGGTTTCCCCGTTATTTCGTAAGCTACCCTGACCACCGCTGGAATCTCCTCGGTTATTCTTCGGGCCAGACGAGTTAGCACATCCCAGGGGACGGGGGTTGGCTGAGCGGTCATAGCATCCTGGCTTTCCACAGACCTGATAATTATTATGTGCCCGAACTTTCTCTTGCCCTCAACCACTCCAGTTCCCATATCGTTCATCAGCACGGCAAAAGCCTGAAAGGGCTGGAGGGGAGCCAGCTCTTCTTCGACAATCCTGGTAGCTTTCCTGACTAACTCCACTCGTTCCGGAGTTACCTCTCCGATTATTCTGGTAGCCAGAGCCGGTCCAGGAAAAGGCATCCTCTTAAAAATG
The DNA here is from genome assembly GCA_964422165.1 of uncultured Eubacteriales bacterium. Lineage (GTDB taxonomy): Bacteria > Acidobacteriota > Aminicenantia > Aminicenantales > Saccharicenantaceae > Saccharicenans. The sequence continues at coordinate 150,440 of CAYQZX010000029.1, forward strand.
ATTTCGGGCAATCCCAGGACTTTACCCACCTCCCTGACTTCGTGCTTGAAAAGCTCTTTTAAGGGCTCAATAATCTTAAAGCCGAAGCCCTTTTCTGGGTCTATGCCAATCTGCTCCAGAATATTATGCTGGGTTTTGATGCCTCCCTTGGTTTCTATGATATCGGCGGCTATGGTTCCCTGAATAAGATATCTGGCTTTACTTTTTAAAACTTCACGGCCAAAAACTTTATAAAAGGCATAGCGAAATGCCTTTCTTTTTTCCTCGGGGTCAATCTTACCTTTCAGAGCTTCAAAAAACTCAGCTCTGGCGTCCACTATTTCCAGCTCAATCCCCAGACGGCTAAAGGCTGATTTGACCTCTTCAGGCTCTTTTTCCCTCATCAGTCCATGATCTATGAAAATGGTTTTAAGTTGAGGGCCAAGAGCCCGATGGGCCAGGATGGTGGCTACGGAACTATCCACGCCTCCAGATAGAGCTGAAATAGCTTTGCTGCTGCCAACGGTTTTTTTAATATCTTCAATCTGTCTTTCGATGAACTTTTTTACATCCATTCTGGCCTCCATGTTCAGGGGTATAAATTTTTAAAAATGATACAATAATGGAAGCGCTCAAGTCTAATAAAAAAAATTTTTTGCAATTTTCCTGTTGATTTTTATCGAAAAATGATGAATATTTAAGTTAGAAAAGAAGAGGAGGGCCTCCATCCAAGGCGTAAGATTCACTGGAGAAGGACGCCCCCCGAGAGTCCTTCTCCCCTGCCCTCCTCGGGAGGAATTTCTAACCTTTTAGTCGTCTTCGCCTTAAAAAAATTGAATTTTTTATGCTTTTTTCTTCAAGCAAAAAATCTTCTGAGGTTAATAACTCCTGGTTAACAGTTAAAAGAACTGTGCGTAATTTACCAGTAAATGCCTTCCAAAAGAGGGTCTGGGCTTGCCAGCCCAGTTGTTAGATTTCCCCTGAGGCCTTAAACGATTTTCTGTTTATCTTTGGGCTAAATTGCTAAAAACGGCCTGTAATGGTAAATTTAAGAGTATTGAGCATGAAACTTCTGAAAATAAACATTTCTGGAGTCAGGGGTATTGTAGGTCAGGCCCTGACTCCTGAGCTGGCTATTAATTTCGCCTCGGCCTTCGGAACCATGCTCCCCCGTGGAAACATACTGGTGGGCCGGGATACCAGAAAATCAGGTCCAATGTTACAGGAAGCAGTAACCTCGGCCCTGCTTTCTACCGGGCATGAGGTGATAAACCTGGGCTTATGCCCCACGCCAGTGATCCAGTTTCTGGTAAGGGAAAATCGGGCGGTCGGGGCGGTGGCCATAACCGCCGGGCATAACGGAGCTGACTGGAATGCTCTGAACTTTATCAATTCCCGGGGAACTTATCTCAACGAATTTCAGGGCCAGAAACTCCTTGACATCTACCATCTTGGCAATTTTGCCCATAAAAAGCTGAAAAAAATGCCTGTTGTTATCAACGAAATTAATCCGGCAGAAATCTACTTTTCCTGGTTAGTCGGTAAGCTAAAAGCGGAAATTATTCGCCAGAGGGCTTTCAAAGTAGTAATTGACCCCTGTAACGGGGCGGGTGCCGGGCTGGTTGATCAATTTCTTTCTCTATTGGGCTGTCAGGTTGTTTCAGTTAATAACGAGCCAAGCGGTTATTTCCCTCACGACCCTGAGCCCAGACCAAGAAACGCTGGCGAGGTAGCCTCTCTGGTGAGAGCTACTGGAGCAGAGGTTGGTTTCTTGATGAATAGCGACGTTAGCCGGGTTTCTCTGGTAACCGAGCAGGGAGAAACCCTTTCAGAAGAGTTCACCTTCCCAGTCGTGGTTGATTATTATCTTAAAAAAGACCCCGGTCCAATAGTCACTAACTTTTCAACCTCACGATTGATAGAGGAGGTGGCCCGGAGGCTCCGGCTTCCGGTCATCAGAACCAGGGTCGGTCAGCCGGCCATTGTCCAGGCCATGCTACAAGAAAAAGCAGCTGCTGCCGGAGAAGGCAGTGGCGGTCTGGCTCTGAGAAATTTTCAGCCGGCCTTTGACGGCTTTGTGGTTATGGGGCTTATTCTGGAAATGATGGCTGTGGAGAACAAGAAGCTATCGGAACTGACCGGTTCTCTTCCCCGTTATCACATCGTCAAGGATAAGATACTCTGTCCGCCACACCGCCTTCACTCTCTGGTCACTGAAGTTAGAAAACTCTACCCAAAGGCCGAAATTAATTATTCCGATGGCCTGTATGTCCAGCTTAAAGACCTCTGGATTCACATCAGAGCCTCAACCACAGAACCTTTAATCAGAGTCATTGCTGAAAGCTCTTCGGCCTTTCGGGCACAGCAGGAAGTCGATCGGGTGGTCTCATATCTGAATAGACTGCTGGGTTAAAGAAAATGAAAGAACTTTTTCCTCTGAAAATCAGCATCTCGGGAGTAAGAGGCATAGCTGGAGACAGCCTTACCCCTCAGATAGCGGCCCGATTTGCCTCGGCCTTTGGAACCTATCTGGGCCAGGGGCAGGTTCTGGTGGGACAGGATTCCCGGCCTTCAGGTATTATTCTTAAAAAGGCCGTAATCTCCGGACTTTTAGCTACAGGCTGCCAGCCGGTTGAGCTTGGTATTCTGCCCATTCCCACCATTCTGTTCTTGACCACTGAAAGACAAGCCCGGGGAGCGGTGGTCATCACTGCAAGTCACAACCCGGCCGAATGGAACGGGCTCAAGTTTATCGGGCCAGACGGACTTTATCTCCGAAGTTCTCAGGTGGAAGAATTTCTGGATATATTTCATCAGGGAGATTTTACCTTTGTCCCGGCTGAGCGGATAAAGAAGGTTCTTCATGAAAAAAGTGCCGGCCGCCTTCATCTGGAAAAAATCCTCTCCCGGGTGAAAGTCAAGACCATCCGCCGCCGCCAGTTCAAAGTGGTGGCTGATTGTGCAAACGGGGCCGGGGCTACGCTCCTGCCCCAGCTCCTGGAAGAACTCGGCTGCCAGACGCTACTGATTAACACCGAGCTGGGCGGTAGCTTTAGCCATCAATCAGAACCGACTCCAGAAAACCTCCGGGAGCTCAGCCGCAAGGTAAAAACCTTTGGAGCCGACCTTGGTCTGGCCCAGGATGTGGATGCCGACCGGCTGGCTCTGGTTGATGAAAAAGGCCATCCTCTGGGAGAAGATATGACTCTGATTCTGGCTGTGGTTCATATTTTAGAAAAGAAAAGAGGCCCTGTAGTGGTCAATCTTTCAACTTCAATGATCATAGATGACCTGGCTGCCAGGCATCGGGTCCCGGTCTACAGGACAAAAATTGGAGAAATCAACGTAGTAGAGAGAATGCTGGAAACCGGTGCGGTCATAGGTGGTGAAGGAAATGGCGGGGTTATATGGCCTGCGGTCCATCCCTGCCGCGATTCGCTGACCGCCGCCGGATTGATTCTGGAAATGCTGGCCGAAAAAGACAGACCGCTTTCAGTCATGGCCTCTCAATTCCAGAAATATCACCTGATAAAAGATAAACTGGCCTGTCCGGCTGAGCTGGCTTTCCAGGCTCTGGCTGAGCTCCGCCACCGCTATGGAAAAGAGAAGCTATCTACCCAGGACGGTCTGAAAATTTTTCTGGGCGACTCCTGGGTTCACCTCCGCCCCTCAAACACCGAACCTATCATCAGACTGATGGCTGAATCCAGATCCGTTGCCCGCAGCCGCCAGCTGCTGAACCGCTTCAAGAAAGAAATCAGAGAAATTATTCGCAGGCTGTCCTGAACCGGGGCCCAGTAGCTTTCCAGAACCGAGCTGTTCAGATTTTAGCATAAAGCTTGAAAGGTTAAAATTAAGATGGCAGGAAAAAGAGTAAGAACGGTATTTCTACTAATTACTACTATTTTAGTCGGATTTATTAACTACCTGACCGCAGACAGCAAAACCATCTGGCTCAATGGTTATTCAAAAACTATCCAGGGTCAGAAACTTTTCTACCATTCACCTTATCCGGGCCAGCAGCCGGCTCTTCTGGTCAGGGCTACTGACGGAACCATGTTAGCCGAATGGGAGACAGAAAAAATCCCGGAAAATCTTCAGACTCAGACAGTCATCCTAGTCTTCATGGGCGGCCTGGCCACCGGAAAAGGCAATCACCATTTTTATCTTACCATGGCAGAGCAAAGCCAGCTGGAGTTTACCACCTCAGCGGATTCTTCCCGGAAAGAATGGACGGTAAAAAATAAAGACGGGCTGGAACTTTCTTTTAAGACAGCGATGGTCGACCAGTTTGACGAACTTTTCGGCTATTTTTTCTTAAAAATTCCGGCCAAATTCCTCTCTCCCGGTAAACCTCTTAGACTAAAACTCACCGCCGAAAAAGGCGGAAGCCCTGACTGGGTAATGGTCTTTGAGCAGCCTCTGTCTTCCTGGGCCCGGGCAAAATCGCTCCCGGCTCTTCTGAATTCCCGTCCGCCCAGACAACCAATTCTCCTGGAAATAAGCCATTTTGGGCCGCCGGCCGAGGTGTTGATAAAGACGGAGCCGAAAATTATTTCGAGAAAAACTCTTTTTACCGGCTACAATCAGTTCTATCTTGAAGTAGCTCCAGTTAAAGACCCCAGAACCATCCATCTGGAAATCTATAGGGAAAATCAACTGGTCTTTCGGGCTGCAGCTGAACAAAAGCCAGTTAAACCCATAGAACTCTGGCTTCTTCCCCATTCTCATCTGGATATCGGCTATTCTGATTATCAGGAAGAAGTGGAAAAAAAGCAGTGGCAGAATCTGGAGAAGGCTCTGGAGCTTGCGGAAATGACCCAAAATTTACCGGCTGAGGCTCGCTTCAAATGGAATGTGGAGCAGCTCTGGGCCGTGGAAACTTACCTTCAGCAGGCCAGCCCTGAGAAAAGAGAAAGACTTTTCCGGGCCATAAAAGAAGGCAGCCTGGGACTTCAGGCCACCCTGACCAATACCCTGACTGGTCTCTGCCATCCGGAAGAACTGCTGGAATTAACCTCCTTTGCCCGTAAGCTGCAAAAACAAGGACTGCCGGTCATTACTTCGGCCATGATTACCGACATTCCATCTTATAGCTGGTCTTTTGTTCCGGCATTGGCTCTTTCGGGTGTCCGCTATCTTTCGAGCGGGCCCAATTACATGCCAATTCTGCCAGATGGAGGGGACCGGGTTGGCTGGGCCTTAAAAACCTGGGCTGACCGACCTTTCTACTGGGTCTCCCCTTCCGGCCAGGAAAAAATACTGTTCTGGATGGCCGGACGCGGCTATTCCTGGTTTCATGGATTGAACCTCGGTAACTTCAAAATCCACAAGAAGAGGGAAATTCTGGAATACATCTCCGAGCTCGAAGAAAAATCCTACCCATATTCAATGGTTCAGGTCCGCTACACCGTCGGAGGCGATAATGGACCTCCGGACCCTGAGCTGAGCGAGGAGGTTGCAGCCTGGAACAGGGAATTCATAACCCCCAAGCTGGTCATTGCCACCTGCCAGGAGCTTTTTGAAGAGATGGAAAGAAGGCACAGCCAGCAGATTCCGGCCGTACGAGGTGATTTTTCACCCTACTGGGAAGACGGAGCGGCTTCAACCGCCAGGGAAACAGCTATTAACCGGAATCTGAGCGAGCGATTGCTTCAGCTGGAAGTACTATATTCGTTAATTCAGCCCGAAAACTTTCCCCATAAGGATTTTTATCAGGCCTGGCGTCAGGTATTGCTTTTTCATGAACATACCTGGGGAGCTCATGACAGCGTCTCCAACCCTGACGGAGAAAACTCCATCAGGCAGTGGGCTTACAAAAAAGGTATTCTTGACAGAGCTATTCAGATAGTAGAGGCGCTGACTTCAAACTTCGGATTAAAATCCCCCCTTTCTGATAAATCGCCACAGAAAAAATCCGTTTCTCTTCAGCTCATAAACACTACTTCTTTGAATCGCTCTGAAGTTATTACTATTCCAGCCGAACTATCATCCGGTCTGGACCTAGTGGTTGATGAAAAAAATCAGGTTCTCAAGACCCAGCGCCTCTCAGATGGTTCACTGGCGGTGGAGATAATCGGTCTGGAGCCTTTTTCCGTAAGGAAAATTAATCTCAAGCCTGGACAGCCACCGGCCAGAATCGACCACCCGGCCAGAGCCGGACAGGACTGGTTAGAGAATGAATTCCTGAAATTGAAAATTAACAACGAAACTGGAGCAGTTCATAGCCTGGTTTTCAAAAAAAGCGGCGGTCTGGAGCTGGTAGATTCAGAAAAATTTTCCGGGCTGAACGCTTATTTATATGTTCCCGGAACAGATCCGACCCGGGCTCTCCCGGCCCGACTGACTGGAATCTCAACTCTGGACTCTGGCCCACTGGTTGCTTCTCTTGCCCTGGAATACCAAGCCCCGGGCTGTCATTCCCTTAAAACAATCATCAAAATAAATAGTTTGAATACCCGGGTGGATTTCCACAACCTGCTGAACAAAAAGAAAGTCAGAGAAAAAGAAAGTGTTCATCTGGCTTATCCTTTCAGGCTTCCTGGAGCTGAGGTCAGGCTGGATGTGGGTTGGGGTCTGGTCAATCCCTCTATTGAAGAAATCCCCGGTGCCTGTCTGGATTTCTTTTCCATCCAGAAAGCCGTAAGTTTAAGTCGCCCTGACCTTTCTCTGACCTGGGTTTCAACCGATGTACCCTTGGTAGAAATTGGCTCTCTGACCGACGAAAGGCAGGTTGAGGGCTGGCCCCGAATCTGGAAGAAAGATCTTCAGCCCTCTACCACTCTGATTTCTTATGCCCTTAACAACTACTGGCACACAAACTACAAAGCCGACCAGGAAGGCGAAATCGAACTCAGGTATGCTCTTTTTATAAATCAGGGTTTTGAGCCGGCCCTGGTCAAAACCCGGAGCCTGGAGATTAGCCAGCCAGTGGTAATCTGGCCTGAAATCAAGGGGGGAAATCTTGAAATTGAAAAGCCGGCCTTCAAAATTGAACCTGAAAGGATGGTGGTTACTCGCCTGAAACCAGCTGAAGACGGGCGGGGATTAGTATTTCGAATTTACAACACATCTGGCCAGCCAGAAGAAGTCCGTCTGAGCGGGGCTCTAATTGAAAACAGAAAGGTCTATCTGTCCGACTTATTTGAAGCAAAGCTGCAGGAAACCAGTTTTCCACTTAAAATCTTACCTTTTGCTGTGGTAACTTTAAGAGTGGAATAGTTGTTTATAGATTAACAGCAAAATACTTCTGAGGAGGAAGTCCGGATGAAAAAGCATTTTCGTTTTCCAGTCCGGGGCCTTATCCTGACCGGGTTGCTGGTCATATTCCTGATTCTGGCTTTTGCTCAGAGCAGTGAACCCCCGAGAACCAAAAGCCGGATGCTTTTCTTACCCGATACCAGTTTAAACCTAACCGATTGGTTCATTCAGTCTTCAACCAGGTTGACTCAGGATGGTTCTGTTCTTTCCCGTCCGGGAATTATGACTGACCGCTGGTACCCGGCCAGAGTTCCTTCCACTGTCCTCGGAACTCTGGTTGAGAATAATGTCTACGATGATGTCTTTTTTGGTAAAAACCTGGAGAAGATAAACAAGCAAGATTTCCAGGTTTCCTGGTGGTATCGCACCGAATTTCTTCTGCCGGCATTTCCTGGCCGAACCAGAGCTCATCTGGAGCTGGATGGTGTAAATTATCGGGCCAATATCTGGCTTAACGGCCGAAAAATAGCTGACGCTTCCGAAATTTATGGAGCATTCAGGAGATTTAACCTTGAGATAACTGAATTCGCCAGACCAAGAGAAAGAAACGTTCTGGCCATAGAAGTCATTCCCCCGGCCAAAGGAGAGCCAACCATCGGTTTTGTCGACTGGAACCCGGCCCCTCCCGACCAGAATATGGGCCTGTGGAGACCTGTCCGAATAAGAACAACCGGAGAGGTCAGCCTGGAACATCCCTTTGTAGAAGCCCGGCTTGATACTGAAAGTCTTAAAGAAGCTAGATTGACCGTCTCGGCTGAACTGCGTAACCACTCCGAGCGACCGGTAACCGGAATCCTGGAAGCCGAATTGGAAAACGTAAAAATAACCCAGGAAGTTAAGCTCGAGCCGAAAGAGGTCAGGAAGGTAGTTTTAACTCCGGAGGCCTACCCGGAGCTTATCGTCAAAAACCCCAGGGTCTGGTGGACTCATGACCTTGGCAAGCCGGAGCTTTATCTGCTGGTTCTGTCTTTTAAAACCAGAACCTCAACTTCTGGACCGCAGGAAAAGGCCAGAGAAACGGAGACAGTAAAACCGGCTGACAAAAAATCCAGAGAAAAAGAACCGGAAAAAATGAAAATACCACCCCAATTTAAAGCCCTGGAGCCAGTTTCTGACTGGCGACTGGTCCGCTTCGGTATCAGAGAGATTAAAGACTACCTGAACGAACAGGGTAACCGTGGTTATCTCCTCAACGGTCGAAAAATTTTAATCCGGGGTGGCGGCTGGACCGATGACCTTTTTCTGAACAATAAATCAAAAAAGCTCAGAGCTGAACTCCAGTATGCCAGACATCTGAATCTCAATGCCCTGCGACTGGAAGGCTTCTGGGGAACCAGCGAAGAAATGTATCATCTCTGCGACGAACTTGGTTTGCTGCTCATGGTGGGCTGGAGCTGTCACTGGGAATGGGAAAATTATATCGGCAAACCGACTCATCCCAAATATGGCGGAATCACCAGTCCCGAGGACATTGCTCTTGTCGCCGACTCCTTTCGCCATCAGGTCCGCTGGCTGCGCAATCATCCCAGCATTTTTGTCTGGGCCTTAGCCAGCGACCTGGTTCCTCATCCAGAGCTGGAGAAGAAATATCTGGAAATCCTTAAAGAAGACGACCCAACCAGACCTTTCCTGAATTCCACCGGAACCAGAGTCAGTGAGATTAGCGGAAAATCCGGCGTTAAGATGAACGGTCCCTACGACTGGGTTCCTCCCAACTACTGGTTTGAAGATAAGAAAAACGGCGGAGCCTTTGGCTTTAATACCGAAACCGGTCCCGGTCCTCAGGTGCCGCCACTTGAAAGCTTGAAAAGGATGATTCCGGAGGAAGCCCTCTGGCCGCCCAATGACTACTGGAATTATCACTGTGCCCGAGGTAAATTCAATAATCTGGAAAGATATAACGAAGCGATGAAGGAACGCCTGGGCTGGCCTTCCAGCGTGGCTGAATACTGCGATAAAGCCCAGTACTTAAACTACGAAGCTATGCGGGCCATGTTTGAAGCCTTTGTTGCCCGAAGACCTCTGGCTACCGGCCTAATCCAGTGGATGTACAATTCGGCCTGGCCAAAACTTTGGTGGCAGCTTTATGATTATTACCTCATGCCGACCGGAGCTTTTTATGGGGCCAGAAAAGCAAATCAGCCTGTTCATCTGATATATGATTATGAAGCCCGGGAAATAATTGCTTCCAATCTGACGCCGCAGAAAGTGGACAAGCTGCGGGCTCTGGTTAGAATTTACGATTTTAATCTCAAAGAAAGATACCGGCAGGAATTTCCACTGGAACTCCTGCCCGATTCCAAAATCTCTCTAATTCGCCTTCCTGAAATCCCCGACCTGACTTCAGTTTATTTTCTGGATTTGAGGATACTTGGTCTTAAAGGAGAGCTCAAGGATCATAATTTTTACTGCCTCAGCCCCCAGTCTGATATTCTGGACTTTGCCCGCACCACCTGGTTCATTACTCCGGTTAAAACCTACGCCGATTTTACAGCACTCAACAATCTGCCGCCGGCTTCGGTTGAATACCGCTCAAAAGTGGAAGGAAAACAGCAGATTCGCTATCTGACCATAGAGCTGGAAAATACCTCCAACCATATGGCTTTTAACCTGGAGATTCAGGCGCTTAAAAAGCTCAGACAGAAATCCGTTCTGCCCATTTTTCTGGAAGATAATTACTTTTCACTTCTTCCTGGAGAAAAGAGGACTGTAAAAGGGTACTTTTTCATCGAAGACCTGGAAGGTGACGAACTGGAAATAAAAGTCAGGGGCTGGAAGGTAAATGCCAGCGAAAAGAAAAAATAGACCGGTAAAAACTGAAAGCATTAGATTCTCTAACAGATATTTTTAGCTCGGGTTGGGCCTTCAGTTTGAAGCCTGAAACAGCTGATGATTTCTTCTACTTTTTTTAAGGTTTTTGACCAGTTCTCGGAGCCTTTCTTGCTCTGGATTAAGGCTCAGAGATTTTTCCCAGAGGCTGAGAGCCTTTTCCTTATCACCCAGTTGATAATAACAGGTGCCCGCGAAATTCAGAATATCCAGGTTAATCCCAAATTTATCAAGGTACCGCTCGTAATAAAAAAGGGCCTTTTCCGGCTGGTTAAGAGATTGGTAGGCCTGACCCAAAAATGAGAGCAACTCAGCCGGGGAGTCTTCCTGTTCGTATTTTTTCAAAATCTCAAGCATCCCGGAATAATCCCCGAGCTTTAGAAGAACATGAGCGTAGGCCAGAGCTTCTCTCAGGCCGGGCTGAAGCCCGTAAGCCCTGGCAATATGCCTCAGAGCTTCCCTGTAGTTTCCGGTATTGAGATACTGAAGACCGGTTAAGAGCCACTCCTCGCTTTCTTGAATAACAGTCCTGGAGACCAGAACAGGTGCAGCTACAACCGGCAGAGCCGAAAGCTCCAGCTCCGCCCGGCGACTTCCCACGAGCTTTCCCTCCAGCATGAGGTCAATGTTCAGGGTATAATACCCGGGTTTAAAAGAGCTCAGAGGGATGGTTTCGACCTCAATCAGGCCTGTTTGCTGATTGTCAATAGTTCTTTCACCTGTATAAACAATCTTTTTGTCATCGCCCAGAAGGCTTATTTTGACCCCGGCTTTGCTGACCATCTCCGGCAGAAGGCCGAGAACCTGAAAGGCCACTACCAGATTATCGGACAGGCTAAAAGATTTGCGGCAGCGGCTTAGAAGCTGATTCCGCCCCACCTGATAAGGAATCAATCCCCTTTTATCTCCGGCTTCAATCTGGTTGAAAGCCAGCAGGATGGGCCCAATTTCTGGAGCTTTAGTCCTGGCTGGAAGCTGTAGTTTCTGAGAAAAACTGGAAAATTCTCTGGAAACTGGATTTTTTATAAGCAGGTCAAATTTATAATCACCGGGAATCAGTGGAAACACATCCTGAAAAGAAATAGCACTTTTACCCACTTCAGCCAGCTTTTCCTTACTCAGATTAACGGGCAGCGTCTTTTCAAACTGATAAATCGTCCGATTCTGCTCGTCATATACCCGGCCAATAAGTTCAAACTTCACCAGATAGCTACTTCCCTCCTGCTCCACTGAAATTTTGGCCGGCTCCACTGAATAATGAATAAAGTAATGCCCGGCTTCCGACCTGACTGCCCAGACTTCATAGTCAATCTTGATGTAGTTGGTGCTGTACTCCACCTCTATCAGGTCCCTGGACCTGTACCAGGCCTCAGCGTAAGTGTCTTCCACCATCCTCTGCGGGATGGACATCACTGTGGCCAGTAACCGGTTAGAAACCAGATTGATTACTCCTGGTTCCGGTTTTTCACCAGGAATCAGGCTCAGCGATTGCTCGGCCAGATTGGGAGAAAGCTGGTAGAGCCTCTGATAAGCATCTCTGGCATCCTTAGCGTTATACATGTAATCTGCTATCAGCGCCTGGGGTCCGTGATCTGATGGAGAATAAAGAATATATTCGCCAGTGCCTTCCTTTTTGAAAAAAATGATGTTAAAGCCTGCCGGTAGCCCATAGCGCGGATCTCCGTAGTAAAACCAGACCTGAGTGGGGTAAATACCCATGATGTTTTCATAGGTTTCTATGTTGTTAGGGGGACCGAGGATTATATAAATTTTTCCCTGGTCGGTTTTCCAGCCTGGTTTTCCAGTACCCCGCCCCAAATATTGATTGGCATAATTTAAGCGCCGATAATGTTCTTCCCGGAACTCATTACGCGGAGTGTCTGGGCTTGGGTCGCGCTGCTTCCAGAAAGCTTCTATGAAAATATCACGCTCCCGGTCGTTTTTAAGCTTAAGAAAAACTTCTCTCTCTTTAGGAGTAATCAGATAAACCACTTCCTCTTCCAGCCATTTCCTGTATCTTTCCGGAAGGTCAGAAGCTGATAGAGGATGATTGCAAAACAAAACAAAAATTATGACGGCTAAGACTCTTAAAATCTGGCTGATGACTGACAATTCGCTCCCCAGGGCAATCTGATCTGATTTTTTAATTCTCATAAAGAAATTATAATCTTTTATTGTTTTTCAGACAAAAAGGAAGGGCGTCCGGTTTAAGACCCGGACGCCCTCGATTTCCAGCTTTTCGGAGGCTTAGAACTCGTAACTGAAGCTCAACCTGATTTTTCTTGAAGGATAGGTAATACCAGAAACCCGGCCAATCTGAGGTTCGTGCGGACCGCCATAACCGGCGTTGACCACGGCATTCTCGTTGAACAGATTCAAGATGTCCACTGCCAGCCGGATGTAACCAGCACCTTTTAGAGCGAAGCTTTTATCCAGCCTCAGGTCCACCACCCTTTCAGAAGGCAGATACCAGGGTTTGGTCGGATCAATGGAAACGATGTAATTATCGCCGGTATTGACCACCAATCCTTGTGGGAATCCCCACTGCGTGATAACCGGGTAGGTTTCGAGAGGCCACAGCGGCCGGCCGGAGTTGTACCTGTAGCGCAGACCGAGGTCCAATTCAATCCATGGAATCCGGTAAGAACCCGATAGCTTAAACTCAAATTTCTGAGTATGAGGCAGAGGTCCTTTCATGTTGTTTATGGTCTGGTTGAGGCCGGCCAGAAAGGTAGTATCCATGACCATTGGACCTTCAAAGTTGAAGTCCTGCCGCACCGACCTCATGGCCATTCCGTCCGACCAGGAAAGCAGGGCAGAAGCCAGCATCTGCCATCTGTTGGAGAACCGCTTATTGGCCATAAACTGCAGTCCCTGATACAGACGCCGCGGTTTAATGCCGTCAATTTCTGGCATGTTCTGAACCATGTAGTCAAGATGGGAGCCAATCCAGCCCACATCATTTCCGTTTATCACTCCATCCCCGTTATAATCTTTCAGAACAACACTATATAGAGAAACCGTTTCTCCGTATTGGGTGGTGTAGGATTTTCTTTCATATTCAAAGGGTTCCTGGGTAACCTCGTTCAATGGCCAATTAACAAAGATGTTTGCGGCTCTCTTCCAGATGTAGGTAGCACTTAGTGACAGGTCTTTAATGATTTCCCTTTCGAGATTAACCGTTATCTGGTCCGTATGCTGGTCTTTGGTTCCTTCTTTTACCTTCAACTGCCAGGAATAATCGGTTGTCTGGTATTCCTGCCACCAGCCCGGACGCGATTCAGGGCTGAGGTAAGCCGGGTTATGGAGTTTACGGGCGGCGTTGATGACTTCGTTGTCATCAATGTAATTATTACCGTTGAGATCAACTTCATCAAACGGGATCTTGTAGAACAAGTAGTGAATCTGGGCTATTGGCATATCGGGACCAAACCTTCTCAGGTACTCAACGCTCAATGGCAGATAATAGCGGCCGTAGCTGATGCGGAAGATGGTCTTCATATCTCTGGTGAGGGCATAGGTCAGGCCGATTCTGGGGGAGAACAGCTTGAAATCAAAAATGTTGCCAGTGCCTTCTCTTTCCCTGAGAACTGTCAGTCCGCCGTTAATGTCCTCAGGTTTGGTCACAAAATTGTAGACTTTACCCTTTCCATATTTGGTGGTCATCCGGTCAAAACGCAGACCAAGATTGACGGTCAGTCTCTTGTGAGGTGTCCACTGGTCATCCAAGAATATTCCTATCTGATCGGCGGTCCTGACCGTCAGGAAGGGATTCAGGGTCGTCCGGCGATTGTAGAAAATCAGGCCGTCATGACCGTACCAGTTGCGTAGGTAATTGATGTTTCTGGTCCAGGGAGCCGGGTAAGCAAAGTTAGCGTAATTATGGAAATAACCACCCAACCAGTTGCCTCTACCCAAGGTGTATTGAATTCCAAACTTGATATCATGTTCACCCAGGAAGTTTTCCGCATAGTGAGAAACATCAACTTGAATAGTGTTACGGCTTGATTTCTGAGATTCTACATAAGGGAAAGCCCCGTTGATTCCGTAAGTCATCCACTTCCACCAGTTGATATAACCAGGATGGTCTGGAGCATCTGCCGGAATGAAGGGCTGGTCATCTCTCCAGAACCCCAAGTACTTCAGGGTGAAAATTGTTTTACCCGTTGCCATCCACTGCCACTGCGAAGAGATGCTGTGGGTGTTGCTGTTCTGACCATAGGTCATGGTTTCGTCCCAGTGCGGGTTCCAGGTCCAGCCGTCGCCTTTGTTCCGCTCGTAGTGATAAGCAACCCAGGCCCGATGGTTGGTCCAGGGTTCTACCGTCAGCTTGATATCACCAAAGCGGCCCCAGTATCTATTAGGCACCGGCCAGAAAGGTGTCTTTGACTCGCTGCGGATGTAATCCACCCCACCGTAGAACCAAAGTTTATCTTTCTTTATCGGCCCGCCGGCGGTGAAGTTAAACTCATACTCTTTGGTGTTTTTGTTGAGGATGTCATCGTTTGGTCCGATGTATAATCTTTCACCGAATGGCCCAAATCCCCCTATATCCACCGGTTGACCCGGGACAACTGGCTTGGGCTGGTTGTCGGCTATCCATTTTTTTGGCGCGCCATAAACAGAGAAATTACCATGAAATTCATTACTGCCTGATTTCGTTAAAACGTCAATAGCCACACCAGAATAGCTGCCGTACTCGGCTTTAGAACCCAGGGCAATTACCCTGACTTCCTCCACCGCATTGTAGTTGACGTTGACCAGAGACCCATAGGCCGAAGAGCGCGGGTTGGTGGTGTTGACCCCGTTAATCAAGAATACGTTTTCATTGGAAGCACCGCCGTAAGCATTTGGGCTCGGCAACCAGCTTCCGTCTTTACCCTGAGCTACCATACCGGGAGTAGTGAGAGCCAGGTCGTAGAAAGCATCGCGGCTGGTAGGAAGCTTTGCCAGAAGCTCACTACCGATGTTGGTGGCTACAGTGGAGGTCTTAGCATCCACCACTGGACCGGCTGCCGTAACCGTAACGGTCTCTTCCAGTTTACCCATTTCCATCCTGACATCCACCACCACCGAGGACCCGGCCGTGATGACAATGTTCTCTTGCTTGACAGTCTTAAAGCCGGGCAGAGTAGCAGTAAGGGCATATCTCCCGGGTGGAAGATTCATAAAGACATAGCTTCCTCTGGCTGAGGTCTGAGCAGCTCTCTTCCCGCCCATTAGAGAAGCACTGGTAATTTCCACCGTTACTCCAGGAAGAGGAGCTCCTTCCTCATCAAGCACGGTCCCGGTTAGTTTTCCGTATTCAATAGTTTGAGCCACAACCATAAATGTCAGCAGGGAGAAAATCAGCCCCAGAAGCAAGCATTTTGAAAGTAATGACTTGATTCCCATTTTTCCCTCCTTTACTCCTTTAACCAACTCTTCCTCCTAATAAAAAAACAGGCAGGAAGAAACCCATAGACCGTTATTTTTTGATTTCCCTCATTCCCACCTCCTTCCTTTGTTGATTCACTGACAAAAATAATTTAAGCTTTTATTACTTTCTCTGTCAATATATTTTAATGGCTTTCAGGAGACAATCTTCCCTCACGGCCTGGCTCTGTGGAAAAGAAGGACTAAAAACTAAAAATTTACTTCTTAATCTGTTCTTTCAAGGTGTTGATAAAAGTTTCCAAAAATTTTATCTTGTTTTCATCCCGGGCCAGCGCCCTGGCTTTTTCCAGATACTCCACTGCTTTAACCAGCTCTCCTTTGTTAACATAGCTGCGGGCAATCATCTCTAAGGTATCCAGGTCATCAGACCTGGCCGCCAGAGCTTTTTCAAAATAGTAGATAGCCTCATCCACTTTATCCATCTCAAACAGAATTAACCCCAGGTTGTAAAGATTGTTGTAATTGGCCTGGTCCAGCTCGGCTGATTTTCTGTAGTTTTCTAAAGCTTTATCCATCTGCTTCAGGGTCTGGTAGCAAAAGCCAAGCTGCTGGTAGGCTGGAGCGAATTCGGGAGCCATCCTGATCACTTTTTCCAGCTCCACTACGGCTTCTTCATAACGATGCAATCGTCCGAGAGTTACACCCAGAAGGTAATGAACGTTGGAATCTTCAGGATATTTTTCTACTAACTCCTGAAGCATCCTTAAGGCTTCATCCAGCTGGTTCTGGTTAATTTTTCCCATCACTTCTTCAACCGATTTTTTCAGCTCCTTTAAACTGGCTAAAGCCTTCAATCTTTCCCCAGAAGCCAGAATTATGGTTTCCATTTCTACTTTCTGCATTCTTTCCTGAGGAGCAGAAAAATCCCACTCAAAAGTCCTGGTTTCGTAGCCTTCTTTTCTGACCGTAACCTGATAGCGGCCATGGGGCAGCCCGGATAGGACATAACGCCCGTTCTTGTCAGTTTTCACCCGGTAATTGCGACTTGTCCTCTGATGCTGCAGGATTATATCTACCCCGGCCAGGGGGTTGCTTTCTGTATCGGTTACCGTTCCCGTAAGATGATATTCCCGGTACTGACCGTAGCCTGAAGATAAACCCAGAAGGAAAAAAAGGCCAAGCCAGAGGCCTGCCCCGATAATTATCAGACTTGATCTTGCTTTTTTCATTTGCCTGACTCCTATTTCTTATTTCTGGTTTTTATATTGATTGGCTCTGGTCAGGGCTTCCTGGACTCTCCCAGGCTGGCCAAGCCGGCTGTAGATATCAGCCAGCAGAAAATAGCCCAGAGCCTTTAGTTCCGAAGTTTGGGCTTTGCTCAAGCCAGTTTGAACCAGGTTAAGAATTTCTTCCGGAGGGTCTTTTCTCAGCAGTTTTCCTCTGGCCAGGAAAAGATACCCCTCAGCTTGCGCCGGAGCTGTCTTCATCACTTTTTCCATGTGCTCCAGGTAACCAGCCAGATCGCCCTGACGAAGAAGAATTTTCCCCAGGTTGAAGCGAGCCCGGTAATGTTCAGGATAATTTTCTATTTCTTTCAGGTAAGAAGCCACAGCCTCCTCCAGCCTTCCCTGCTCTTCATACAATAAACCAAGATGATAGTAAGTCAAAGGGAATTTTGGATATTCTTTTAGAATCTGCAGGAGCAATTTTTCAGCCCGGTCATATTCTCTAAGTCCAATGAGACAAACCGCCAGATTCAGAACATTTCTGGTAACTTTCGGCTGAATTTCCACCGCTTTTTCCAGGTAGGTGCGGGCTTCAGCATGCTCCATCCTGGCCATATAAACTTCGCCAATCAAAGTATAGGCTTGAGTATTACGGTCATCTATGGACAGAGCTTTTCGGGCGAGAGCCAGAACTTCTTCGCTTTTTCCCTCTTCCAGCAGCAAGTTAGCCAGTCCTATCAAAGCCTGGATGGAGTTGGGGTCTTCCTTCAAAAGCTCATCAAGCAGCTTTCGGGCTTCCTCCTCCCTCCCTAGTTCACTATAACAGGTGGATAGAAGTAACCTGGCCTGGGGTATTCCTGGTTCCAGCGAAAGGGCTCTTTCCAGATTCTGAGCAGCCCGGTCGTATTGTTCGTGATTGAGCAAGTCGCCAGCCTGTTGAATCAGTTCGTAGATTTCAAGTTTATCTTTGGGGTCAGCCAGCTCTCTGGTCGGTTTGGTTTTAATCTTAACCGAAGCTCCTATATACCCTAAGGCCGCCAGACGCTGTATGGTTTCTGAATCCAAGTTGGCAGCTTGAGGCTCGGGAGCCCCCAGGCTGATTTTCTCAACCATCAGATCCAGCTCTTTTTTCATCTTCAGTCCAACTTCCGGATAAAGATTCTGGACATCGTTCAGCTCTTTCGGGTCCTGTCGCAGGTCATAAAGCTCAGGACGGGGCGCATCTATGAACTTAAACCCTGTAGTCCTCAGGCCAAGCAGAGGACTCCAGCCGTAATGGAGGTTAGGAGTCATAGATTCACAGTAAGCTGGAATTTCTTTTTCTTTTTTACCCAGCATCATTCTGGTCAGCGAGCGTCCCTGAGTGGCGGGAACCTTCAAGCCAGCCATCTCAGTAAGAGTTGGCATCAGGTCAACCACACTTACCTGAGGCTGGATTCTTTTTCCCTGAAGCCTTGGGTGCGGGCTAACCAAAATAAGTGGCACATGAACTGCGTAATCATAGATAAAAAAACCGTGAGCCATTTCTCCGTGGTTACCCAATCCTTCTCCATGGTCTCCCACCAGCACCACAATAGTGTTTTTCTCCAGGTCGTTTCTCTTCAGCCAGTCATAGAGCCGGCCAATCTGTTCGTCCATAAAAGCGATTTCGCCGTCATACAGGCTGAAAGGCGGATAATAATTATATCTTGAAAAATAAGGTTCAGGCGGCTCGTAGGGAAGATGTGGGTCATAAAGATGGACCCAGGCAAAAAAGGGTTCATTCTTATTTTCTTCAAGCCACTTCAGGGCTGAATCAACCACCTCATCACCCCGACGCTGAACCGCTCCCAGGTCCAGCTGTTTGTACTTCCTGAGATCAAACTGGTCGTCATAATAGTCAAAACCCTGCTTCAAACCCCAGCGGCCGTCCAGAACAAATGCCGCTATAAAGGCTGCCGTCCGGTAACCGGCTTCAGAAAAGACTTCAGCCATGGTTAGCTGTTCATCGGCCAGAGCGTTGTTGCCGTTAACCCTAACTCCGTGGTAAGGGGGGTAGTAACCAGTGAATATTGAGCAATGGGCAGGAAGAGTCAGCGGAGAAACAGTGGCGCAGTTTTCAAAAACCAGCCCTTTCCGGGCAAGTTCATCAAGATAAGGAGCGCTGAGGCCAGTATAACCGTAGGCAGGTAAACGATCGGCTCTGGTGGTGTCGAGGGTAATGAATAAAACGTTGGGTTTTTCTAATCCCTGTTTCTTCCAGAAGCCTCCCCAGAAAGATGCAGTACTCCACAAGAACTTAACAGCCAGAAACCCGACCGCTGCCAGGGCCAGCAACCCTAAAACAAAAATCAACCTGAAGCGGAGCTTGTTTATTCTTCCTTCAGCTGCTGAATTCTGACTCTTGTTATTTTTTTTCATTTCAATTTCAATAATATCACCATTAATTGATTGATTAAAAGCCTTACCTACCAGAATTAGCTTAATTTAAGCCTTAACGACTTGATTCTCAATCAACCCTGTCTGAACCAGCGAGTCTGACCGCTGCCTGAGGTTTTTAACTGCTGTCTTTACTTAATCTATCTTGATTTTTTAGCCGCCCAAAAACTTCAAAATTCGGGCTTATTTCTTTCATTCCCCAGTTTTCAGCCAGGCCCGGTAAATAGCCCAAACCGCCCCGGGCCTCATATACTTCTGCGGCCGAAAAAGCTTATCCCCATACTTTTGCGCCGGGTTGTTCCAGACATACTCGTCAGGGTTAAGATAAGCTTCAGGTGTTTTGAAGAAATATCCCTGGCCATTTTCACTCCAGACCACCCGGTAAACCCCATATGCGGTCTGCCAGGCTTCTTTTTTAAGACCATGCAGCAAACAATTGGAGGCAAAAGCATAGGCCGTCCCTACCCAGACCTCATCACCCTGCTGACTGAAAAGTTGCTGGCCCGAAGCTTTGCGGCCATTAACCGCCCCCATCAGACCGTCGCCGAATCCGGCCACGTTAGTCTGGAAGATGGTTTTCAGAGCTCTGGTGGCCTGGTCTAAAGGAATAATCGGGTCGCTTTCTTCAAGCCCAAGCATGGTGGCATACCACAGGCCAAAAAGCTGGTCGGTCATCACATCAGCGGTGTAGCTGTCTATGTGAAAATATCCTTTTTCCTCATTCCAAAGCTTCTGAACTTCCTTTTTCCCAGCTTCTAGCCAGCTCTGGTATTTTTTCTTAACTTCTTCAATCCTGAACCCATCAACCCGCTCTATTCCTCTGGCCTGAAGCAGTTCGCCCAGCTTATTGGTCGCTTTTAATGCGGAAAGCCAGAGCAAGCCAACGTAGGCACTGGTGCCTTTCATTCGCCAGGTGTCGTAGGTCTGGTCGGGGATGGCCTCATTCTGCGGGATATGGGAAATCGGGTCCCCGAATTTTTTCTCCAGGGTGTCAAGAGCCAGAACCGAAGCCGAATAAACCTTCAGGAGGTAATGGACATCATCCAGACCGGCCGCCAGATAATTCCTGAGAGCTCTTAACGGGAATTTGGGATTAAGGTCCTTCCAGACGTTGCCGTTCTGCCAGTCAAAAGCATTCAGCACCACCCACGGCCGGACCCGTGGAGAACCCAGGTCGTGTGGAACCATTCCCCATTCTTTGTTGACATTCCAGTAATAATGCTTTCTGTCAGCCGGAACTTCATCGGGAAAGACCTGATTGTAGGTATAAACCTTGAAAGTCGGGTCAACCATCCTGACAGTATCAGCAAAGTAAAGAATATTCCTGATTTCCAGCTCTGGCCAGAGCTCCAGAATCTGCCAGCAATAAGAATCAACATCAAAGGTACCGTACATCAGGTAATCGACACTTTCTAAATAAGTGAATAGGTCAGTAGTGGCTTCCCAGAGGCTGGTTTCACTCAATATGTAAAGCTCGTTGAATAGAATCTGTTTGAACCAGGGTGGCAGGTTTTTCTTGCCCAGGATTTCTGCCTGAGAGCGGTCTATGGCATTTTCCCATTCTCCATATTTATCCAGAGCTTCAAAAGCAATTTTCAGAGCCTGCTGACCATCGGCTCCAAAAAATTGGGTATATTTTTTCGGGTATTTCACACCTTTTTCAAATTCGTAATACGGAAAATCCCAGCTCACCACAAATGGCACTTCTACCCGCTGGCCCGGTTTCAGCTTCAGGTTAATGGCCAGAGCTGAAGCCGTCCGCAGACTGCTGGTGCGGCCTTTACCAGAAGGCAGGCGACCTTCAGTCGAAAAAGGCTCCATCACTTCCGAGCCATCGCCGGTCGGATCAAAATCAATGAGGTAAGAAATCTGAGCTCCCGGCACTTCCAGGACCGCTATGGACATGGAGCCGGTCAGGGCATTTCCAGTTTGAAGGTCAGCCCCTCTCTTCTTAAAAATCAGGCCTTTTCTCCGCTGTTCAGCCGCAAATTCACTAAAATTACCCTGGCTGTTTTTCTGCCAGACAAACTGGGTGGCCGGCACCTGTCCCCCCGGCCAGACCGCTTCCCAGCCCACCATGTTTTCCCACGTTAGCATCAGCGAAACTTCCACTTCTTCCCGGACTGGGTTATGGATAAGCCACTTATAAACAGCCACGGGATAGCTGGTCTCCCTGTAGTTATGGGGAATTACCGGGGAGAACTGAACAACAGCCAAACGCACCGGCCAGTCTTTTTTCTTTTCAAAGGAAAATCCACTTTTAGGATAGAGAGCAAAATAATCGCCGCTTCCTGGCGGAAGGCCCCATTTCCAGCTCTGCAGGCTGCCTTGCGGTTTGCTGGCTGAAATTGTCTGAACAATCTTCTGTTTTCCCTTTTTCATAAAAACGTGGAAAGCATTGGCCGGGATGGTCTCATCCACATACCAGCCAGATTTTAAGAACCAGTAGCGGAAGTTGCCGCTGATGGTCCACTCATAACCTCCAGCTCCAAACCCGCCGACCGGGCAGGCGCTTCCCTCCGGGTCGTTGTCAATGTTTTCAGGATAGGCCGTCCGGCCAAATTTTTCCATCCTGTAGCCGAAAGGCCTGGAAAAAGAAACCTCAGGGAAGCCGGCCATGTTTGGCGGGGCTGGCCGAAACGGGAATTCAAAACCGGGTTGAAGTGCGGCTCTGCCTTCTTTACCCGGCTTCTGACCTGACCTGGCCTCAACTGCAAACGTCAGGAAAAAAATCAAAACAGAAATGCCGGCCAGAAAACACTTTCCGCCATTTCTTAATAACTTTTTTCTTCTCATTTAACCCCCCTTTTTGATTGGATTTCAGTTTGATTGATATACTTTCCTGCCCCTCAGGTAGGTAGCCACGGTCTCAAAGCTGGAGTTGAAGACGGCCACGTTAGCCAGTTTGCCTTTCTCCAGACTGCCAATAACCTTACCCAGACCAACGCTCTCTGCTGGGGTGAGAGAAGCCATCCTGACTACCTGATGAACCGGAAGTCCAGTCCAGCGTCGGACGTTTTCTATGGCCTGATTCAGCCGCAAAACCGAACCGGCCAGCACTCCAGAATCCTTAAGGCGAACCTCATTTCCCTTAAGCACAATTTCCATTTCTCCCCATCCATAAATTCCATCGGGTAGACCGGCAGCCTTGAGGGAATCGGTAATTAAACAGATTTTCTCCGGTCCCTTCATTCTGATTGCCAGCCGGACAAAAGCCGGATGAACATGGATGCCGTCGCAGATTAGTTCCACAAAAACTTTATCCCCATCCAGAGCCGCACCAATGCCTCCCGGCTCGCGATGGTGAAACTCCCGCCAGGCGTTAAAAAGATGGGTAGCGTGAGTGGCTCCAGCCTCAAAAGCCTTCAGAGCTTCTTCGTAAGTGGCATCTGAATGCCCAACCGAAACCACCCAGCCCATTTCTACCATTGCAGGAATGAAACTGAGGTTGTTCCCGGCTTCAGGGGCAAGAGTGATTAAAGTTTTTAGGTTGCCAAGATGCTGCTCAAAGAGCTTCAGCTCTTCGGGCTGGATTTCTCTAACGTACTTTGGGTCCTGGGCACCTTTCCTTTTCTGGCTAACATAAGGACCTTCTAAATGAACCCCGGCTATTTCTGAAGGAAGCGGTTGTCCCTGAGCAGCCCTGATCGCTTCCACCGTCCTAAACACCCTATCCAGACTGGAGGTCAAAGTGGTGGGGAAAAAAGAAGTCACTCCTGAGGAAGCCTGATGTTCGGCAATCTTTTTCAGGACTTCAACCTCTCCATCCATCACCTCCCAGCCAAGAGCTCCATGGAGATGAACATCAACCAGCCCGGGTGAAACATAAAATCCACTGTAGTCTTCCACCTCAATAGTGTTTAAACCCAATCCGAAATTCGTGGTTATTACTTCTTCAATATATTCGCCTTTAATTACCAGAAGTCCATTTTCTACTACCCCTTCTGGTAGTATCAGGTTTCCTTTGATGGCGCTAAGCTTCATAGTGGAGGTTCTCCTTCATTTGGATATTACACCAGGATTTTACCATTTTTGATTTACCTGTAAGAATAGTAACCATACAAAATCGCCACAGCCGCATAACTTATTTCGGGTTAAAACTTAAGCCGTCCTTGTTCCCTTAAATCGCGGTAGCTTAACAGCTTGATACTTCTCAGGGCAATAATCTTTTTTACCCCTGGGCTGGTGATGGCTCGAACCTCAGCCGAGCGGTAGCGATAAACGTCTTTTAAGCCATCCGGGTTCAGGTCAACTATGGCTCTCTCTTCCGGTGTGTCCAGACCAGGATGAACCACGAGCAGGTAAAGACCCGGTTTAGCTGTTTTCAGCCGTTCTATCAAAACCTTTTCTTTGTCCTCAGGAGCTACGCTATAAATGTTAAAAAATTCCCGGTCTTCACCGTTTTCTCCTGATATGGGCAGTCTGTAGTCCCGGGCAATTTTTCTGACCAGCTCTTTAAACTCCTCCCGGCTCTCCAGGCTGTCCATATGTGTGTCCAGATAATCGAGCCTCAGCCCGCAGTCGAGAGCCCGGTCTATCTGAGCCCTTAATTCTTTTTCCAGTTCTTCCAGACTGGGGCTGTTATCAAGAAAGGCCCGGGCCGTAGGAAAGAAATAGCCATCCCGGTCTACCAGGCTGGGAACTAGGTTGTAAGGCAATACCGGGCGCCAGCGGTAATCCTTCCATTCAGCATTGACACAGAGATGAACTCCAACCGACCACAGCCAATTTTCACGGCAGCGGCGGGCAGCATCTTCAAACCAGGGTGCAGGGACAATCAGTCCACCGGCTGTCAATATTCCCTGATTAAAGGCAATTTCAAAAGCCTCGTTGGCTGCCTGGGTCATCCCCATGTCATCGCCCCGGACAATGAGTTCCACCCCGGATTCTTCCACCCGGCCGCCACAGCCAGTTACCAGAAGGCCTATTATTAAGACTAATAGACACCAAACACCAAAAGCTTTGGTCTTTTTCATTCTATCTCTCCTGCGATAAAATTATTTTCCAGCTAAGCTTTTTTTGCCAGATTCTGCTTCGAGCTGGTAATAAAGAGAAACGACTTCATCCAGCACGGCCAGAACGCCATTCGGCGCCGCCGGCACCCGGGACCTGAAAAGTGGCCTGCCGGGCGGACTGAATAAAGCCGAGGCTATCTTGGTGCTAACGAAGTCAATGGCCCCGATCAGCGGGTTTGAGTATCGGGACATTTTGTTTTTCTTCATCTTAAAATTCGCATTCTTTTTATCTTCTTAACCTTCTTGATCTTCCGCATTTTTCTCTCTTATCCCTCCGTTCCAATTTCCTGGTTCGGGCTCAAGCTTTTAATTCTTTACACTCTATTTTCGATTCACACTTCGTATTAATTTTTCCCTTCTCTCTCCTCTTCTTTCTTTCAAGTTCCCGGCCCGTTTTCATCTTTCACCAGCCGCTCACCTCTTCGCGGTTTGAACCATTTCCTATTCTTTTCTTCATCTGCTTACTTTTTAAGGTATTTTTTTTCCAACCCACTTTCCCGCCATAACCAATTCTGGCCTTACAAAAAGGCTCAAATCTTCCTTGCCAGTAAAACCACAACCCCCTGAGGCTCCAGTTCCAGGTTGAAGCTTACCCGGTTCTGGTTTCGATTGAAAGGAATTTTTTCTCCCGTTTCCAAGTTCTTGAGCTCAACCCCGGACCAAGGCCAGCTGGTGGTAAGAGCTGCCTTGGCTTTTTCTTCTCCCCGGTTAAAAACAAACAGCAGGTGGTAATCCGGGCCTTCCAGTAAGCGGCATTCAATGATTGCCTTTTCTGGCTGCGACTTAATTTTCAGGTCAGGCTTGAGGTCCAGCCATTCGGCCAGGCCGGCCAGGAATTTCCCGTTATTAGGATTACGAACTGGTGAACACCCTGGAGCGACTCGCTGAGGTTGTTATAACCGACCGGCTGGCCTTCGGAAGTGAAAGTCTGCTGCCCACCGACCAGGTGAGAAAGCGGATTATAAACAACTGCTATCTCAGCCTTTGGTGGTCTGGCTTTCATAAAAAGGTCCATATTCCTGGAAATCACTCTGGCAATCCTTCCTGCTTCCTCAGCTCTCGGAGTTAATTTCCCGTCGAGCTCAATAAGACCGTAGCCTCCAGCCTCATAGCCTGAGCTCATCGGGTAATAAGCGTAGATATTAATGGCTCTGTCGCCATAAGCCACCATGCTCCACATCCAATCGCGCAGGTCGGCCGCCGTAACCGGAAGGCTGACTTTCATCCCGAACACCCCGTAGCCAGCCTGAAGTTCGCCCACGTAGAAGCCCTCGTTTTTCCAGGACATCGAGCGAACAAAATCCAGACCGGCTGCCCGGAAGAACGGTGACCAGGGTCTAACCGCACCGGCATGTTTTGGGTAGATGGAAACACCGTAATAATCCACACCGTTGTTCATCTTGCGGTCGTCCGGCGTACCATCCCAAGAAGGCCGGCTGAAAAGCCCCGGGATGGCTGAATGGCTGGTAACCACCGAGTCTGGCAGGACTTTTTTGACCGCCTGAGCCTTTAAAGCCAGATCCTCAGCCAGCTTGTCAGAGATGTATTCCTGCCAGTCTATGTAGTCGGTGTAAGTCAGTATGGTGCCGAAGCGCGGTGGCTCCACCTCCTCAAAAGTCCTGAAAGTCCGATGCCAAGCCTGGTTCAGATTATCAATGTTTCCATATCTTTTCTTAAGCCATTCCCGAAAGCGGGCCTGGCTTGAAGGGCAGTAGCAAAATTGAACATATCGTAAATCACCTAAATGATAGACTTCAGACCAGTTGATGATATGGGGCTCACTCCACAGGTCCCAGCCATAAAAGGCCGGTTTGTTTTTAACGGCCCGGGCCGCGGCGCTGAAAAATTCCAGAATTTTTTCCTGGACACCAGGATGGTCAAAGCAGAATCCCGGTGCTGACTGGGAGTGAACCTTAAGGTCGTTAGAAGCTACGAAAGCCGAATCGGGATATTTCTGGCCGACCCACTCCGGGGCTGAATCGATGTAAACCTGGCAGATGACTTTCAGCCCGACTTCAGCTGCCAGGTCAGTCAGCAATTGCAGACTGGAAAAATCGTATTTACCTTCTTCCTTTTCGTTGTAGGCCCATTCCAGCCAGCAGCGGACAGTGTTGAAGCCCAGCTTTTTAATCTGCTCCAGGTCTTTTTTCCACTCGGCCCGGGATTTAGCAGTGACCGGTTCAATCATCGGAGCTCGAACCTTGCCTCCTGTATACCAGACTGAAACCGGGAAAAAGTTATGGTGTTTGGCTGAAGGGCCTTCCTGAACAATTCGAGCAGAGGCTTGCAACTGACCGATGGTAAAAAGCAAAATTATAATAAGAATTTCTACTAAAAATATCAGCCAGCCCTTTTTCAAACCCATGGAGATTCTCCTTTATAAAATTTCCTTCTGCGTTTTTTATTATCGCTCATAAGACTTCTTTTTTCAGCTGGAAAATAAATCAGTCAATCCATGGGCTTTTTGAGATCCGCAAACAAATCCGCCATGGTTTTTCCCTGCAGGTTTGTCCTTTGCAAATTTTTAATATCTTTTGACTCTGAGTTTTTCCCCTTTTCCTTGTCTTAGCTGGTTCTATCTTCACTGAAAAACCGATTTAAGAAAAGACCCTCCCCTGCTTGAAGACTGAAAACGCCACCCCTCTTTGATTCATTTTAGCTCTTCACCGGCAAATTTATTCTTCCAGTCAGATTCCTTTAAGAAAGAGCCAAAAAAATTTATTCTTTAGCCTGTCTGCGGAAAGTTTTGGCCACGGTCTCAAGCAGTTCGGATTTTCCCCGATGCCAGTCGGCGGTGATTTCCCAGATTATCACCCCGGCCACTCCCTTTTCCTGAACATAGCGAGCTTTTCTGAAAATGGAGCGGATATCATCGTAGGAGATGAGAATTCGGCCAGAAGGACTCAGCAAAAATGGCACCTGGCTGCAAAAATCCCAGTTATACTTCCAGCCGGAGGCCAGCAGCTTCTGAATGTCAGAATAATTGTAGTAATCGCTTCTGGTAAATTTTTTATAAAGACCGTCGGTATCAAAAGATCGCCCAAAAAAGGAAAGTCCGAGAAGAATTTTATTGAGCGGAACTTCTCTTATGACCGCATAGGTAAAGGTATCATCCCACGAACCGCAGGGGTCGTTCTTGCAGGTGTAAAGCGGAGAGTTGTGACCGGAATGGTCTGACCAGGAGCCATGATAGTCGTAGGTCATAAAGCCGATGAAATCAAAATAAGGATGAAGTTCTTCATAATTAATCCAGCGGCCCCAGTAGGGACCTGAGGGAGCAGCCATGGTTAAAAGGCGCGGCGGGACCAGAGCTTTAAGAGCAGCCGAGAGTTCTTTTACCAGGGCTGAGAAATTTCTGCTCTCCTGTTCGTTAGAGACAAACTCCCAGTCCAGGTCCACTCCATCATAACCGTGCTGAAGGCAGAAATAAACCACCTGGCTGATAAACCGGCTCCTCTTTTCCGGAGAAGCCGCAGTCGGCGGAAAGCCCTCACAGTTGCCCCAGCCGCCGATGCTCATCAGCACTTTAACCGAATGGCTGCGGGCTGCCTGGATAAGCTCAGGATAAATATAATTCTGGTCAACTATCAGATTGCCATTGACATCAGGCTTGGTGAAGGCCTGGGCCAGATGGGTCAGGTTCTTAAAATTTATCATCGTGTGGTTGAATTCAGCTCTTTTCCAGGAAGGATAATATCCCATGACCACTCTGGAAAGCCATGAAGGATTCATTTTCTGCTTTTCTTTATTTTTAAATTCCCGGCCTAACTGCTGACTGCTGACCTGAGTGTAAAATAAAACACCAAACAGAACAATTAAGCCCACCTGAGAAAAAATCGAAAGGCCGGGTTTAATTTTTATCTTCATCCTTTTTCCCTCATCTTAAATTTTTTTAATTATGTTTCGCCTTTAAGCTTCTTTTTAAATCCTCTTTTCCATATTTCAGGCCATCGGCTCCAGCTTGACCTATATTCTGAACCTATAAGCTGCCTTTTCAGCCTGATTAATTCTTGATTACGAGTTAAATCTGTACCTTTCGCTCAGGTGAAAAGCACTCTTAGCTCATCTATCCTCCGGGCAATGTTCACGCTGCGCACGCATTGAGCTGTGCAGCTTTCGCATTCAACACAGGTTTTAATCGATTTCCCGGCTTCCAGGCTGTCGAGGGTCTCCCGGGCCTGGTAGAGGTTACCGTATTCAGCCGCATACATGTGAACTCTGAGAAGCCCGGGAATATCAGCTCTTTGCGGACAGGTGGGAACACATTGGCCGCAGGAGCGGCAAACAGCAGCCATTTGAGCTTTAACCAGACGACTTTCCAGAAATTTTCTCTCCTCTTCCGTGTACTCAAGGTTTTTAGCCACAGTAATATCTTCAGCCAGCTGGTCGAAGCTGGTAAATCCCGGCACAGCACAGGCTATAAATTCATTCCTTAAGGTCCATTTCAGAAGGGCACTATGGTCAATAGGTCCCTCGTAAAACTTTCTGGTTTCTTCGGGCAAACCTTCCCGATACCAGGCCTGCTGGCACTGGGTTTTCATGGCCACCAGAGCCACACCGGCCGAAGCTGCTTTCTTTAGGGTAGTGAGGTATTCCGTGTAATCATAAAGTGAATAATTAAGAG
This sequence comes from uncultured Eubacteriales bacterium, assembly GCA_964422165.1. Taxonomy (GTDB): domain Bacteria; phylum Acidobacteriota; class Aminicenantia; order Aminicenantales; family Saccharicenantaceae; genus Saccharicenans. The sequence goes on from CAYQZX010000029.1 coordinate 179,167, forward strand.
TGGTCAGAATGACATCGTAGACTTTCATTTCCAGAGCCGCTTTAATGACCGCGTCCATATTCTGATGGGTGCTTAAGCCAATGAACTGGACTTTTTTCTGCTCCTTGAGTTCAAGAAGCGAATCAATCAGGGCAGGATTTTTTACCCAGTCAGTGTCAAAGACATCATGAGAATAAAGAATATCCACATAATCGGTCCGCAGCCTTTTCAGGCTCTCATCAACGGTCCTCTGATGCATTTCCCGGAGCTGGGCAAAGGGCAAGTTCCTCTGCTGTGGCCGAATAAGCACCTTGGTGGCAATGACCACCTTTTCCCTGGCTTTAAGCTCTTCCACCAGCACCCGCCCAACCATTTCCTCATTGCGGCCGCGCTGGTAAACTGCAGCCGTATCAAAATGCCTGATGCCCAGCTCATAGGCCCGGTGGACCAGTTCCGGGTTATCAGCATTCATTACCCCCATGCCAACTATGGGAACTTTATAACCGGTCCGGCCAAGAGTTCGGGTGATTAAATCCCCGGTTTTTTCTTCTTTTTTTCTGGCCTGGGCTGAAACTTGCACAGAACCTCCAAGCGCCAGCACTCCGGCTACGGTTCCGGCCGCCGCCCCAAGGAATTTTCTCCGGTTTATTGTTCTTTTTTCGGCCATATGCCCTCCTCCAGGCTGAATTTCCGCCTCTTTTTTACCCTTAAATTATCTTTGGGTCAAGAAAAATTATCAGGCCACAAGACTCCAGCCTTCGCTCCATCAAGATTCTAAGAAAAAAAGAAAAAACGAGGATAATACCTATCGGGTAACTTTCATTATTTCAAAACAGGCTAAAAATCAAAGGCCGAGCTTCTGAAAAATGTACAGGAAAAACGGCAGACTGACCATGGACACCAGGGCCGAAGCTACAAACAACTGGTTGACAAAAGCCCGGTTACCCCCGGCCCGGCCGACCAGGACCGGCACGGCCGTCAATGGAGGTACAGCACATTGCAGAATGAAGATAATGGACAGCGGATGGGGAATCCGTAAAAATTTAATGGCCAGAAGTCCAAGGACAGGAAATATGAAATTTTTAATCAAAACAAACCACAGGGCTTTTCCCGTATCAAACTTTTTTGTTCCCGCCAGGTCCAGATAGATATTCCCACCCAGTATTAGAAAAATTATAGGAGTGGAGAGCGCTCCAATCGCCTGAAAAGTACTCTTGAGAAAATTCGGGAGATAACCTTCAAGGCCAGCCAGCTTGATGACGATGGCCAGTATGGTGGCTATAAAGACCGGGCTGATTAGCCTCTGCCACCTGGCCTTTTGCTTCATTCCCAGAACAGCCGGGATTACCACAAAGAAAAAACTGGGATAGAACATAATGAAGATAAAAAGCACGGCCACCTCGGGTGAATCAGAACCGAACAGACCGCTTATCAGGGCAACCGGAAAGAAAATACCGTTCTGGAAAAACAATGATAGAAAAAATTCCTTCCCGTTTTTTGACAAAAGAGTAAAAAAAAGCGACAGTAAACCCAGGCCGGCAGTCAGCCCTAACCACCACAGGGGATAAATGTACCAGTTGGGAAACTCCCGGGGATCGAAATTCTTGATAATAACACTGAAGGATAGGAACGGCAGGGCTAAATCAATTCCCAAGGTTGATAGAAATCTCAAGACACTTTCTTTATCCTGGATTTTAGCCCGGAAAACAAAAAATCCGACCAGGGCGATTCCCAGCTGGGCGGCCACCACTTCAAAGGCTTTAGAAAAAAGGCTCATTTTCTATCTCAGCTTTGATACCTGAGAATCTCTGCTACTCTAAGAATCATATTTATTTATTTAATTTACTTTAGAGCCTTAATCAAGGCAAATACTTCCGTTCCACAGGAAGAAAAAGAAAACGGAGGTCCATTTTTTTTAATTCAGCCTGAAATAACATGGCTATTTTTGCGGCAACTTCCAAGCTTCATAAGGACGGAATTATCAATTAGTAAATTATGCAATTAAACCCTTCCCTGCCTTTTACCCCTGATGGAAAAACTTACGTATTAATTCTTGAACCGACAGTTGCTGAGGCTCCAGATTGGTTATAAAATTAATGAGAAAGGAAAGACCATGAAAAAAGTCCGGCATATTCAATCCTATCTTCTGTTTTCTTTATTTTTATTTTTCATTTTTACTCTAAAAGCAGCAAGTCTATCTCAACCCATGGTAAACACCGAACCCTCACCGGCTTCTAAACCGGGTGAAGAAAGAGTGGAAAGAGCAATTGAAGTCATCAAAGAACTGGCCAGCCTGAAAGAAGAGGGCATTCCGGCCAGGCTCCTGGAAAAAGCTCAGGGTATAGCCATCATTCCCGGTGTGGTTAAAGCAGCCTGGGGCATCGGTGGACAATATGGCCGCGGTATTGTGCTGGTTAAAAGAGAGGACGGCCGCTGGAGTAATCCGCTGTTCATTCAGCTTATCGGGGGAAGCCTGGGCTGGCAGATTGGAGTGCAGAAAGCCGATATAGTCCTGGTGTTTAAGAACCGGCAGGGAGTAGAAAACATAGCCTCCAACAAGATAACCCTGGGAGCTGATATGAGTGTTTCAGCCGGGCCGGTGGGACGAAGTGCTGAAGCCAGCACTGACCTGGAAATGGAAGCCGAGATTTATTCCTACTCCAAAAGCAAAGGACTTTTTGCCGGCATATCCCTTAAAGGTGGAACGCTGCGGGTGGACCGGGAAGCCAATGCTGGTTTCTACGGTGCTGACCACAAAGCCTCAAGTATTCTTTATGAAAACGTTAAAGCCCCCTCTGTGGTGGAAAAACTGCACTCCACCCTGAAAGAACTATCCGGGAGTACCCAAAAATAGGAGCCCGGATTGTCAGGACGAAGTTCGGGACAGAATGAATTGCAGCCTGGAAAAGCGGCTGCCGTCATCCTATTTTCTTCTAAGAAGACTGACTTTTAGAAAAAAAGGTTTTTAATTTTCTCGCAGAATAATTTTTTATTATTCGAGATTATTCGAACTTAACCTTAGGAAGATAATTAAATTTGCAGACCCAAGATCCAGAAAAAAGATTTGATTGAATCTGGCGGCTGGAGATTTAAGAATTTGTTAATCTGACCTGAGAACTCAAATTCAGTAAGGGCCCTAATATTTCAACAGGCTGATTGAGCCATTAGTAGTCTGAAGATCAATCCGCGGGCCCTGGCCGCTGCCCATCCGTCCCTCAATTCTCCTTCTGGAAACTGAGCCTTCAATGGTGACTGGATAATCAACTCTGATACTGCCGTTTGTGGTCCGGGCCGTGAAATAGCCGTCGGGCTGATTTGCCAGCTTTATGGTTATACTGCCGTTGGTGGTCCGGGCACTGAGGTCCCCGGCGAGCTCATCCAGCACCAGCCTGATGCTGCCATTGGTGGTTTTGAGGTTGATTCTCCCTTTCGCCTGAACTATGTCCAGGCTGCCGTTAGTGGTGGTGGCTTCCAGCCAGCCAAAATCCCCGCGGGCAGTGATTCCGCCGTTAGTAGTTCGGAGCAGGGCCCGCTCAAACTTTCCTGAAATGTTAATCCTGCCGTTAATCGTTTTGACTGTTTCGAGGGCCATGCCTTCGGGCAAATTGATTTCGTAATCTACCTTGACCCGCAGATTCCTTCTTCCATGGACGGTATCAACTATGACCGATTTTTCGCCGCTAACCACTTCTATTCTTATTTTATCCAGGTCAGATTTTCTCCAGCGAGCGTATTTGATGGCTTTGATAGAAACTTCAAGGGACGGCGAGGTGGTGACGGTGATTGAGCCGTTGATATTGGTCAGAGAGAAAGAGCCAGCTTCTTTAAGGGAGATAGTCCGGGTGAAAGAATCCTGATAGCGATATCCAGAATCTATAAAGTCCTCGCAGCCGGCAGTGAACAGAACAGTGAAAGCTAAAATAAACAAAATCTTAAAAATATTTTCCGGTTTTTGATTAAAAAACTGATTTTGTTCAGACATAACTTCCTCCTTAGAGCGGTAAATTTGGCTATTTCTAATTTCACCCTATTAGATAGACGAAAAATAAACATAAAAAGTTCTGGTCCTTAATCTTTTTCTGAAACCTCAAGATTGAACTTTCCGATTGAATAATTCGTAATAATAAAATAAGGTTTATGTACAGGCTTAAATAAAGCATCGAAAATTTGCCTTCAGGGAGGAAACATGAAACCTAAAAATTGCTTGAACAGCGTCTCAATATCTTTTTTTGCTTTACTGGCTCTGCTTTTGATTGTCCCATCATTGAGTACTGCAACGCCAGTTCAGGCTCAAAGCGCTGAGCTGAGCCAGAAGGTCGTTGGCCACTGGGAAGGGGCCATTGAACTTCCCGGGATGAAGCTCGAAGTCCTGATTGATTTCAAGCTTACCACCGAGAATAAATTGGAAGGCGTCATCTCCATTCCCATCCAGAAAGCTAAGGACCTGCCTCTGACCGACATAAAAATTGCCAACAGTGAAATCAGCTTTGCCATTGCTGGCGTTCCCGGAAATCCGGTCTTCAAGGGAAAGCTGGACGAAAGCGGCCAGAAAATGAGCGGCCAGTTCACCCAGTCGGGCCAGACTTTTTCCTTCAGTCTGAGCAAAGGCGAAGACCCGGTGGCCCAGGCCAAAAAAATCCTGGAAGGCATGGATTCAGTCATCAACAAGGCGATGGCCGAACTTAAGGTCCCGGGCTTAGCTCTGGCTGTGGTCAAGGGTAAAGAAGTAATTTTCCTTAAAGGCTACGGGCTGCGCGATGTGGAAAACAAGCTGCCGATGACGCCGGACACCCTGCTGGCTATTGGCTCAGCCACCAAAGCCTTTACTACCTTCGCCCTGGCCCGTCTGACAGACGAAGGCAAGATGAGCTGGGACCAGCCAGTGCGCACCTACATTCCCTGGTTTAAGCTGTCGGACCCGGTAATAACCGAAAGAATCACACCCCGCGATTTAGTCACCCACCGCTCCGGCCTCCCCCGCCATGACCTTCTCTGGTACAACAATTACCAGGCCACGCGCGAGGAGCTGGTGCGGCGGCTGGCTTATCTTCAGTTCACCGCTGACCTCAGAGAAAAATTCCAGTACAACAACCTGATGTTCCTGACGGCCGGGTATCTGCTGGAAGTGCTCACCGGAAAGACCTGGGAAGAGGCGATAAGAGAGCTGGTGCTAAACCCGCTACAGATGAATAGGACCAACTTTTCAGTACTGGATTCGCAAAAAGACCAGGATTTTGCCCAGCCCTATGCCTACCGTCAGAAAAAGATAGAGAAAATTCCTTTCCGCAACATCACCAACATGGGACCGGCCGGCTCTATTAACTCCAGCGTGCGCGAAATGAGCAACTGGCTTGTGGTGCATCTTAATTCGGGCAAGTTTGGCGAAAAACAGCTTCTAAACCCGGCCACCATGGCTGACCTGCACCTGCCATACACGCCGATTCCCCAGACGCCAACATCTACTCACCTTGGATATGCCAGCTATGCTCTCGGCTGGTTTGTTGACAGCTACCGGGGGCATCCCCGTGTTCATCACGGCGGAAATATAGACGGGTTTTCGGCGCTGGTTTCCATGCTGCCCAACGATGGCTTTGGCTTCGTGGTGCTGACCAACAGGAACGGCACCGGCCTGCCTGAGCTTCTGGTTAGAACCCTGACTGATAAATTACTGGGCCTTGAGCCCGTGGACTGGATCGGAGAGGCGGTGCGCAATGCCACAAAGGCTGAAGAGGTTGGCGAAAAAGCCGAGCAGAAGGCCCAGACCAGGAAAATCAAGGGCACCAGGCCGGCTCATCCCTTGGAAGAATATGCCGGAACCTACGTTCATCCCGGTTACGGCGAAGTAAAGGTAGTTTTTAAGGATAAGAGCCTTTCTTTTGTCTACAATGGGATAACCACTCCGCTGGAGCACTGGCATTATGAAACCTTTAACGGCCTCCAGGCTGAGGACCCGACCTTCAAGGATATGAAGCTCACCTTCCAGACTGACGTCAACGGCAATGTGGCTGCCCTGACGGCGCCGTTTGAACCGATGGCTGACCCGGTAGTTTTCAGGAAAAAACCGGACGAGAAATATTTCGACCCGAACTTCTTAAAGAAATTCGTCGGAACCTACGTGCTTCTGGACCAGAGGCTGTCGGTTGACCTGAAAGGCAATGTCCTGACCCTGACCATACCCGGCCAGCCGGTTTACGAACTTGTCCCTGACCTGGGAGATGAGTTTTATCTGAAGCAGGTTTCGGTAGCCCGGATTAAGTTCATAGTTGACCAAAAAGGTGAAGTGACGTCTTTTGAGGTCTCACAGCCGGGTGGAGT
>CAYQZX010000030.1:0-120129 GCA_964422165.1 uncultured Eubacteriales bacterium
AGAATATTTTATTATAGATTTTCCCTTTTGTTTCAATTAAAAGAATAATTTCAGAGTAAACGAAAAAAACTTAAGCCCTCAGAAGGGATTTTCTGTCGGATAGGGAAGGCTGTCCGGCTGATTGTAATAGATTTCTCTTAGCCCGAGCATTCTCAGCAGAGAGTACAGGGTTTTGCCGGCAGGCTTGAAACCAACAGCCGTGTGGTGTGGGAATTTTTGCTCAATCAGCACATGGCGGTAGAAGCGGCCCATTTCCCTGATACCGAAGACTCCGATACTGCCGAAGGATTGAGGTTCAACGTCCAGAACTTCACCCTGAGCCAGGTAAGAACGAAGCTCAGTTTCGGCCGTTCCCTGAAGCCGGAAAATGGTTATTTCTCCAGGTTTTATTCTTCCCTCAAGAGTGCCCCGGGTTATCTCGGGTTCTTTTCCTGGTTCCATCAGCCGGTGCATGATGAGCTGGTATTTTAGGGCTGGGTCAAGCAGACAACACGAAGCAGTGTTGCCGCAGTGAAAACCCATAAACAGGTCGGTTGGCTTATAATCACCTATCTTGTGGCGATTTTTTTCATACATATCAGCCGGGACGGTGTTGTTGATGTCTAACAGTGTGGCTGGAAGTTCGGTGGCGCAGGTTAAAAGATATTCGCTCAGGGCGCCGTAGATGTCCACTTCGCAGGCTACCGGGATGCCCCGGGCGGCCAGCCGAGAATTCACGTAGCAGGGGACAAAGCCGAAATAGGCTTCAAAAGCCGGCCAGCATTTATTGGCAAAAACTCCGTATTTTGAAGCTCCCAGATTTTTCTCCATGAAATTGAGCAGAGCCACTTCGTACTGGGCCAGCTTTTCTAAGAGTTCCGGGTAGGTGTTACCAGTCCCGAGTTCCTTAGCCATATTAGCGGCCACGGCCTTGACTTCGGGGGAACCAGCCGCTTTCTGGAAAATGTCATAAAGGTCAAGCTCTGAATTTTCCATTACTTCCACCCCAAGATCAAAAAGCGGTTTTATCGGGGCGTTACAGGCGTAAAAATCCTGGGGACGCGGTCCGAAGCCAAATATCTTAAGACCCTTAAGTCCCAGCCAGGTTCGGGCCACCGGCACAAATTCTTCAATCATCCTGGCCACTTCAGCCGCTGTGCCAACTGGATATTCTGGGATATGGACTTTGAGCTCACGCAGGCCGATGTTATAAGAAGCGTTGAGCAGACCGCAGTAGGCATCTCCCCGGCCGTCATAAAGGTCGGCACTCGTTTCTTCAGCTGCTGCTGCTACCATAATTGGGCCCTGGAACTTCTGGGCTAAAATTGTGGTTGGCCCTTCCGGACCGAAGTTCCCCAGATAAATGACCAGGGCATTAACTTTTTTTTCTTCAATTTCCTTAAGCGCCTTAAGCAAATCGTTTTCGTTCTCAATAATGGTCTGAAGCTCAGCAACTGGAAGATTAAGCTTCTGGCATTCAGTAGCTATGGCCTGCCTTCTTCTTCTGGAAAGTTCCAGAGGGAAGCAATCGCGGCTGACGGCCACCAAGCCAATCTTGATCTGTGGTATGTTTCCGATTTTGTTCATTTTATTTCTCCTTTCCTTGTCCGTAATAGGCCTTGGGCCCATGTTTTCTTTCAAAATGTTTTTTAAGCAAGTAATCTTTCAAGTTTTTAGCCTGCGGATTTATTAGTCTGGTCAGAAGAGCGGTCTTGGCGATTTTTTCCAGAGCCAGCAGGTTATCAACCGCTTCCCGGGCTGATTTTCCCCAGGCAAAAGGGCCGTGGCCGGCTACCAGACAGGCAGGATAGTGGGTCGGGTCAAGCAGCCTGAGCTTTTCCACTATGACTTTACCGGTGTTGAGTTCGTATTCACTAACCACTTCTTCTTCGGTCAGTTCTCTGGTCACCGGTATGGCTCCTGGGGCGAAGTCGGCCTGGGTGGTTCCAAGACAGGGTATTTCTGCTTCGGCCTGGGCGAAGGCGGTGGCGTATTCGCTATGGGCGTGAGCTATTCCACATATAGCCGGGAAGGAAGTGTAAAGATGAAGATGAGTCGGGGTGTCAGATGAAGGCTGAAGCCGTCCTTCAACCTGCTGGCCGTTCAGGTCAAGCACCACCATGTCGTCTGCTGTCATTTGCTCATAGGCAAAACCGCTGGGCTTTATGGCCATCACTCCTTTCTCCCGGTCAACCTCGCTGACATTGCCAAAAGTCAGGATGACCAGACCGTATTCCACCAGCTTCAAGTTGGCTTCATACACCCTTTTCTTCAATTCTTCATACATGGCTTTTCCTTTATAATTTATATTGACCAGACCAGACAGGGATTAGCAGCTGATTCCCTCCGGTCAGGACTTTCCGGTTTCTTTGGAGACTTCCGTCAGAGGGTTGTAACCAGCAACAAGTTTTATTTCTACCCACCATTTTTCCACCTATTTTTTTTACTGCCTGTTCTGACCAGACTAAAGTTTTCCCTCTCCTTGAGTAATATATGAATAATTATTCATATAATCCTGCCACCTTCCTTACCGTTTTTTCTTTCTGCTGGCCGGACTCAGCTGTCGGGCTTTTTCCAGCTGCCGGTCTCTAATCTGCAGCAGGTCTTTCATCACGTGGTAAAGGTTACCCTGCCAGTTTCTGGTGCCATAAGCGTCATGCAGCTCACGGTAAAGGCGGTAAAGCTCCTGATAGACCTGATGATATTCTGGCCGCGGTTTAAAGGTCTTGGGTTTAACTCCACACATAGCCGCCTGGGCTTTTTCAAAAATGTCATGGCCGCCGGCGGCCTTCCCGGCCACTACCGCCCCGGCCATGGCCGCTCCCAGAGCACAGGTCTGGGAGGACCGGGCCACCTTCATCTCCAGCCCGAAAACATCGGCGTAAATCTGCATCACTAGGGGATTTTTTTCAGCAATTCCGCCGCAATTTATAACTTCATTTATCTCAATTCCATATTCCTGGAAGCGCTTGATGATGGTCAGGGCTCCGAAGGCCGTGCCTTCAATCAAAGCCAGATAGATTTCCTCCGGCTTAGTGTGAAGGGTAAGACCTATAAGGAGTCCGGTCAATCTTTGATCCACCAGGATGGTGCGGTTACCGTTGTTCCAGTCGAGAGCCAGGAGTCCTGATTCTCCGGGTAGCAGAGCGGCGGCTTTTCGAGTGAGCTCTTCATGACTGCCTTTTTTTGCTCCGCCGGGCTTGATGTAATTCACGAACCAGTTGAAAATATCACCCACGGCCGATTGCCCGGCTTCCAAACCGAAATACCCCGGCAGAACCGAGCCATCAACGATTCCGCAGAGGCCGGGAATGTCTGGAAGCGGCTGGTCGTTGGGCCAGACGCAGATGTCGCAGGTGCTGGTGCCGATGATCTTAACAAACTTTCCTGGGGCCACTCCAGCTCCGACTGCTCCCAGATGAGCATCAAAAGCACCCACAGCTACCGGAATACCTGCTTTGAGCCCAAGAGCCCTGGCCCATGATTGACTGAGGTAGCCAGCTACCTGGTCGGAAGTATAGGTCTTATCGTAAAGCCTGTCTCTCAGCTCTCCGAGCTTCGGGTCCAGACGACTCAGAAAGTCTTTAGCTGGAAGGCCTCCCCAGGCCTCATTAAACATGGCTTTGTGTCCGGCTGCGCAGCGGCTCCTTTTCAATTTAGCTGGAGACAGGGTGCCGGTAATCAGCCCCGGGATGAAATCGACACATTCCACCCAGGTGTAAGCCGCCTCGAAGACTTTTGGGTCCACTCTGAGGCAATGGAGAATCTTGCTGAAAAACCATTCAGAGGAATAAACCCCGCCGCATTTGGACAGATATTCGGGATGCTCCCGGGCTGCCAGCTCTGTTATTTCCTGAGCTTCGGCAAAGGAAGTGTGGTCTTTCCAGAGCCAGGCCTGGGCATTTAAGTTTGTCTTGAATTCTTCATGGAAGGCTAAAGGCAGTCCGTTCTTATCTACCGGCATTGGGGTGGACCCTGTGGTATCAAGGCCGAGGCCGATTATCTGTTCGGGCAAAAAGCCTTTTCTGGCTTTCCTGGCTTGATTGAGGGCTCTCTTTACTACCTTAACCATAGCTTCGACGTAATCGGCCGGATTCTGGCGGGCCAGGTTGGGGTCCTTGGGGTCAAGCAGTATGCCCGCCTCACCTGAGGGGTAATTAACTACGGCAGTGCTGATTTCTTCGCCGGTTGAAGTGTCCACAATCAGGGCCCGGACTGAATTGGTGCCGAAATCCAAACCCAGGCTGTAATTAGTTTTGGTTCTGGGATTCATCTATCGTGCCTCCTTTTCTTTTCTAATTTTAATGCAGGAAGAGTCAAGCTTGGAAATCATTTTTTTATAATTTGAAAAAAAGTTCTTGACATCATTTCCTGAATTATTATATATGATTGGTGTGTTAACGTTAACACTTTTATTAAAAATATTTTTTTTGGCTGAAAGCGTTATCGTTAACGCAGAGGAAAGGATCATGTTGTGGCTACGGGCTTTAAGCCAGCAAAAATTGAGGGCAACTGGCTTTGAGCTTTTCAGCAGCCATAAAGCTGAAAGAATTGGATTGGCAACTTTAAGGATGAAATCTGATTTCCCCTCTAGGCTAAGTGCATTTCATTCCATTTCAATTATATAAAGGATGTTATTATGCAAAAAGGAAAAAGCAGGTTGATTATTTTGCTTGCTTTAGTTCTTTCCTTGAACCTCCTCCAGGCTCAAATTACCCGTCAGACCGGAACAGTCCGCGGCGTGATTAAGGATGCTAACGGCCAACCCCTTCCAGGGGTTAACATAACTCTTTACGGTCCTAATCTGATGGGTAAAGCCACTGATGTGAGCCGGGAGGATGGCTCTTTTCGACTTCCGGCCATACCGCCGGGCTCCTACAACCTGACGGCTGAGCTTTCAGGGTTTAAGACTCTGACTCTGACTGAGGTGATAGTCAGGGTAGGATTGACCGTCACTCTCGACCTTAAGATGGAGCAGGCAGCAGTGGAAGAACAGCTCACGGTGGTAGCTAAAGCTCCAGAAATTGATGTTCAGAAGACTAAAGTGACCACGGCCGTTACCTCGGAACAGATTGCCAGATTGCCTCTTAACCGCAGTCTGACTAATGTGCTGAACCTTGTTCCCTCAACGGTCGGCACCATAGCTACTTATTCCGGGAGTATTCATGGTACTCTGTGGCGCGGGGTTACCTATGAAGTAGATGGTATTAATGCCAACTGTCCAACAACCGGCGGAGCCTTTGGAACGCCTCAGTTCGATGCCATCGAAGAGATTGAGGTGGTAACTGGCTCGCTTCCTGCTCAGGTAGGTACCACTGGAGGTGCTTTTGTCAACATAGTTACCAAGTCAGGGGGAAACAATTTTTCTGGTCAGCTTCTTACTTATTACACCAACAAAGACCTATCCCAGGTTCTTTTTCCAGATGAGCAACTTAAAGCTATGAACATCGGCAAGCCTAGTTTCAGCCTTTATGACCTTGACACTTCTGCTTTACTGGGGGGCCCGATAATCAAGGATAAGCTCTGGTTTTTTACCGATCTGGCTTTCACTAAGTCCAGCACCTGGAGTCCCTTCCGGCCAGTGACCATTCTTGGCACTCCTTATGATCAGTATAAAGTCCCCCGCGAAAATTACAGAGGAAATCTCAAACTAACCACAGAGTTTTCCAGGAAGCTGAGATTCTTCACTTATTTTTCCTACAGCTGAAGTAATAATATGTTCGAGGCCTGGTCCAACAAAACAGAAGATGGCACTTTTATGGCCAGGCCCACTCAGTACGTCGGGACGGCCAACCTGACCTGGCTTCCAAGCTCCAGCACCTTTATAGATTTCAGGATAAATGTCAACCACCTGGATTATCCCATAGTAGCTAAAGAAGGTTCTGACCGCATCAGCTACACTGATGGTTATACCGGATATATCTGGAATGGGATTCAGTCCTGGGAGAGTTTTATTACCCGTCATACGAGTCAGGCTTCAGCCAGGATGACCCATTTCCAGGACGATTTCCTCGGGGGCGACCACGAAATGGGAGCCGGTGTGGAATTTCAGTTTGGCTGGGACAGATACGCCTACGCCAGGAAACAGCCAATGAACTGGTTTTACTGGAATGGCAATCCTTACTACTGGCGGGGTTATTATGGCGTTAACGAACCGACTCAATTCGGTGATGGCCTCCTGTCTTTTACCAACTGCGGTGGCGGGCGCAACGACAGCTGGAAGGACCTTTTTGAGTACAGAATAGGTGCTTATTTTCAGGACAACTGGACCTTAAAGAAGCGGTTAACGATCAATCTTGGTTTGAGGCTTGATTATTATAACGGCTGGGGAGGAAAAGCTAAGACTACTGGTTCGACCACCACCATTAATGATATACCGTACGCTATCGGTCAAACTCTGGAATCCCAGCTTGGCTTCAATCCCTTTGGTCCTTTTGAAGTTGAGCCCATCAAGGATGTACTGCACTTTGCCCGGCTATCGCCACGGGTTGGATTGAGTTATGACCTTTTTGGCAACGGCCGGACAGCCTTGAAGCTGGCTTACTCCAGGTATTCTGAACATGTTCCGGTCATGTTTTTCTCAGCTGTTTCTCCAGCGGTTATGGCCCAGTACCAGTTCAATTGGTGGGACCTCAATGGAAATGGCCAGCCAGACCTTCCGGGCACAGATTATTATGAATATCGTTATGGCCTTGGAGATTTCACCCGTCCCGACCCCGCTTATCTAAGGCAACTGGTTGACCCTGAACTGTCCGCTCCCGTGCACAGCGAAATAATAGCCGGTTTTGAACATCAGCTTTTCAAGGACTTTGCAGTTAAGATTAATTACATTCATAAGAAAGAAACTAATATTTATGCTTCTGCCAAGTATGACCCGATTACCCAGAGGTACTGGTACAAGCTGGAGCAGGCTCCCGAGTGGTATGTGCCTTTCACCACCATAGTTCCGGCTTACGGAGTTTTTCCAGAGCAGGAAGTTACTGTTTATTTTATGACCTACGACTCTGCCTACAATCGGTCGATTAATGTTCAGAAAAATGTTCCAGAACAATTCCGCAAGTACGATGGCTTAGAAGTTCAGTTTGATAAGCGGTTGAGCAACGGCTGGTCGCTGGGCGGTTCCGTTATGCTTTTAAAGTTAACTGAATTAAGCTGCGGTAATTCGCCCAATCAGTTCCTGTTTGCTCCTGGCAGAGATAGCAACGATATGCCCTTCCAGCTTAAACTTTACGGAACTTTCAGTCTGCCTTATGGCTTTGTGGTCTCATTCTTTGGTCGATATATGTTAGGAAGTCCCTGGGCCCGGACAGTCACTGTAGTTCCTCCCTCAAGCTGGGCTCAAGCTAACAACGTGGTCCCCTGGAATGTCTCTGTCAGGCTGGAACCGGTAGGGACAAGAAGAAATCAGGACTTCACCAATGTGGACTTCCATCTGGAAAAAGAATTCAGGTTGCCCTATGGAATTATTGGAGCTTATGTGGATATCTATAACCTTTTTGGGAACAAATACGTCTACTATGGCCAGAACCCCATAAGCGTCTGGCGTCCAAATGGCGAAAACACTACAAACGGTACCTATACTGTAGATTATAACTACGGTAAAGTTACCAGCATCTCAGCCACCAGGGTCTTTAAGTTCTCAGTCAAATACAAATTCTGAGACTGAACAGCACTTCTCTAATCCGGTCAGGGGGAGGGCACCTGAGCCCTTCCCCTTTTTTGCGATTGGATGGCTTCGGGAGCGATAAGTTTTAACCGGAGCTCGTCCTGAGGTAATCGCCTTCTGTCGGGCCCGGTTTAAGAATTAATAAGTTAATTGTACTCAAAAAAAAATATTAGGCAAAGACACAGAATTTCAATAAGATATATATGAAAAATTTTTTGGAGGCTGAGATGTCTGTTATATTTAGTGGTCCTTTGAAATTGAAAATTGGAAAGAGCCTTATTCTGGGTGGATTAGCTCTTTTTTTGACTTTCAGCTTACTGCCTGCTCAGGAACTTTCAAAATTAATTGGTCCAGAACTTTTTCAGTTCCGTAATCTTGGACCTTTTCGGGCTGGTTCCTGGGTGACCTGTTTTGCGGTGCCAGATTCACCGCCTGAGGCTCATCTTTATACTTTTTATGTGGGCACCAGAAATGGTGGTGTCTGGAAAACCACAAATAATGGGATTACCTTTGAGCCGGTGTTTGATACCCAGAGTCATCTTTCCATTGGAGCGATAGCCATCTCCTCGTCTAACCCGGAGATTGTCTGGGTAGGTACCGGTGAAGCTCACAATGCCCGTAGTTCTCAAAGCGGTGATGGGGTTTATAAATCAACGGACGGTGGCCTAACTTGGCAGAATATGGGACTGCGGGATTCCCACCACATACCGCGAATAATTATTCATCCGACCAGTCCAGACATCGTTTATGTAGCTTCCATGGGCCATCTATTTACCCCCAACCAGGAGAGGGGGGTTTTTAAAACCACCGATGGTGGAAAAACCTGGGAAAAAGTCCTTTATCTCGGCGATAAGATTGGGATAATTGACTTGGCGATGGACCCCACCAACCCTGAAACTCTCTATGCTGCTGCTTACGACAAGGTCCGTCTGCCCTGGCATTATGAGGCCGGTGGGCCCGGTAGTGGCCTGTACAAAACCACTGATGGTGGTAAGACTTGGCAGAGACTCAAGGGCGGTTTTCCCACCGGTCCTCTGGGACGTATCGGAATAGATATCTACAAGAAAAATCCCAGGATACTTTACGCTGTAGTGGAAAAACTGCGCCTGCCGACGGAAGCAGAAGTTGAGGCGGCCAGAAAAGCCGGTCGACCGGCTCATCCAGTCTCTGTCGGTGAAGTTTACCGCACTGAGGATGGGGGGCAGAGCTGGGTTAAAGTTAACTCTGGACAGGAGCCACTGGCCAGCAAAGCTCCTTATTCTTTCAATCAAATCTACATAGACCCGGGAAACGACCAGGTTCTTTACATTACGGGAGTAACTCTGGCCAGTTCGATAGACGGTGGTAAAACCTGGCGGGATGCCGACTGGCCGCCAAGAACCCTTTTTCGGTCAGCTTTTGGTGACGTCAGAACCCTCTGGATTGACCCGGCCAATCCCAGAAGGATTCTTTTTGGTAGCGACGGTGGGGTGTATGTGTCTTATGACGGCGGGCGGACCTGCCATCACTTCTACAACCTGCCTCTTGGAGAGATATATGCTCTGGGTGTTGATATGGAAGAACCTTACAACATCTATGCCGGCTTGCAGGACCATGACTCCTGGAAGGGACCTTCTAATTCCTGGTCTGGGGTAATTAATCTGAGTGATTGGGTAACAGTTGGCGGGGGCGATGGAATGTATAACGTGGTTGACCCAACTGATAGCCGCTGGGTCTATAATTGTCGTGAGTTTGGTGATTTTGGCCGCCTTGACCAGAAGACCGGAATTCGGAAGAGCATCCAGCCGTTTAGAGCCGCGGATAAAGAGCCTTACCGCTTCAACTGGACCCCGCCGATCCATCTTTCACCGCACAACAGTTCTATTGTTTATATCGGAGCGCAGTGTTTACTCAGGTCTCTAAACCGCGGAGATAGCTGGGAAGAAATCAGCCCGGACCTGACTACTAACGACAAAAGTAAGCAGGGAGGAGCAGGCTACATCACCTTTTGTACCATCACCACGATTTCTGAATCCCCGGTAAAACCTGGGGTCATCTGGGTTGGGACAGACGACGGAAAGGTTCAGGTGACTGTTAATGGCGGCGCCACCTGGGTAGATTGTACTCAGGCTTTAGCAAAAGCCGGCGGACCGGCTAGCCTCTGGGTAAGCCGGGTTTTTGCTTCTCCCCACGAGGCCGGGACTGCTTTTGTGGCTAAAAGTGGTTTCCGCCAGGACGATTTTAAACCCTATCTTTTTAAGACCAGGGATTATGGCCGCACCTGGGTTTCCATCTCTTCCAACCTTCCGGATTCACCTATCAACGTGGTGGTTCAGGACAGGAAAAATCCTGATTTGCTTTTTGTTGGCACAGATAACGGGCTCTTTATTTCCCTTGACGGGGGAAAAAACTGGCGTCCGTTTCAGAGCAACATGCCTAAGGTTAAGGTATCAGACCTCGTTATTCATCCGCGGGAAAGTGATCTGGTGGTCGGGACTTACGGGCGGGGAATCTGGATAACCAACATCTGGCCCCTTCAGGAACTTGCTGAAGAAGTTCTGCTTAAAGAAGCTCATCTATTTTCCACGAGGCCGGCAGTTCAAAAACAGTATCCAGTTTTCGGAAACTATCAATTAACCGGAGATAGTCACCTTTTCACCCCAAATGAGCCCGATGAAGTGGCCATCTTTTACTATCTTAAGAGCGACTTACCGGTGAAGGCAAAAATAAAAATTTATGACCTGCAAAAAAACCTGCTCAAAGAGATTGAGGCTGACGGCAAAGCTGGTTTGAACCGGGTGTCCTGGGACATGAGGAAGTCTGGAGAGGGACGTGCGGCATCCAGGGTTGAGCCGGGTCTTTATCTGGTGGTTCTGGAGGTTGGGGGGACGAAACTCGAGCAGAAAGCTTTGATTTCTAAGAGGATAAGCTGGTCAATCGGTCCCAACCCTGTGGTTTTGAAGAGCTATAATCTGGAAAATTATTGATTGAAAAAATATGCCGGGTAAATTTTAAAATAAAAAGAGTAGGCTGAATGATTAGATGAAAATTCGATCAGGCAAAATAAATTAAGGCAAGAAAGATGGTTTTTTTGAGGGTAAGAGACTCAGGTGAGGGAAGAAGGGGCGTCCCTTTCAGGGCGCCCGCTTTGTTCAGGGGGATTGTGAGGGGAAAGAGGTTTATAATTGAGGAAGGGTTAGTATCGCCATCAAGACAATTTTATCTATCCTCAAACCAGTTGAAAATTTATCATGAAATTAATCAGATGTCAAATATATTTTATTAGATATTTATAAGGAGGAAATAATGTGGGCGAGACCTAAGAATTTTTTTAAGTTTATCTGGCCATTTTACTGGTGTCTAATTTTAGTTCTATTATTTTCAGCAGGTTGCTCCGGTAAAAAGGATTATTCCATCAGGGCAATCAAACCCACTGAGGTCAGGTTTTTGGATAACTTCTGGAGCAAGAGGATTGAAACTAATGGCCTGGTAACCATCCCTCATTCTTTCCGGCAGAGCGAGGAAACTGGCCGGATTAAGAATTTTGAGGTTGCCAGCGGGCAGGCTGAAGGCGATTTTTGCTCCCGTTTTCCTTTTGATGATTCGGATGTGTACAAACTCATTGAAGGAGCTTCCTACCAGCTAATGCTTGAGAAGAACCCAGAGCTTGAGAAATACCTGGATCTTTTAATTGAAAAAATCGCCGCCGCCCAGGAAGAAGATGGGTACCTTTACACTGCCAGAACCATAAAAAACCGGGGTGGAAAAATTCCTTATGACGACTGGGTAAGGGATAGAAGATGGGCTAACACCGCTTTTTCTCATGAGCTTTACAACCTGGGTCATCTTTTTGAAGCGGCAGTGGCCCATTATCAGGCTACGGGTAAGAAAAGCCTTCTTGAGGTGGCTTTGAAGGCTGCCGATATGCTGATTAGAGAATTCGGCCCGGGAAAATTGAACTTCCCTCCCGGCCATCAGGAAGTAGAAATAGGTCTGGTCAAACTCTACCGGCTCACTGGTAAAAAGAAGTATCTGGACCTGGCCAGTTTTTTTCTTGAGCAAAGAGGTAATCCTCAGGGTCGGGAACTTTATGGCTATTATTCCCAGGACCACAAGCCAGTGAAAGAACAGACTGAAGCTGTTGGGCATGCGGTGCGGGCTGCCTATATGTATGCTGCTATGGCCGATGTGGCTGCTCTCACCGGAGACCTGGCCTATGTTCAGGCCCTCGATAAACTCTGGGAAGATGTAGTCTTCAAAAAAATTTATATCACCGGTGGAATTGGTTCGACCGGGGCCTGGGAAGGCTTCGGACCAGCTTATCACTTGCCCAATGCTTCTGCCTATGCTGAAACCTGTGCCTCCATAGCTAACGCCTTCTGGAATTACCGAATGTTCTTGCTTCATGGTGAAGCAAAATACCTGGATGTTTTTGAGCGGGTTCTCTACAACGGGTTTTTATCCGGTCTTTCTCTCACCGGAGACAGATTTTTCTATGCCAATCCCCTGGCCTCCTTCGGTCAGCATGAAAGAAGCCCCTGGTTTAGCTGTGCTTGCTGTCCCCCCAATATTGTCCGATTCATTCCTCAGTTAGGGCAGTATGTTTACGCCATTTCGGACGATTGCCTTTACCTTAATCTTTTTGCCCGGAGCAGAGGAGAAGTGGAGTTAGAGGGAGTGAAGGTTGAGCTGGAACAGGAAACCGACTACCCCTGGAGCGGGGAAATAAAAATCAAAGTCACTCCGCAAAAGGAAAAGGACTTTACTTTGATGCTCAGAATTCCAGGCTGGGCTTTAGAGCAGCCGATACCTGGAGACCTTTATTATTTTGCTGATAAATCTGAGCTAAAACCACTGGTCAGGGTTAATGGCCAAGAAGTCCCGCTTAACCTGGAGAAGGGTTTTCTGCCTCTTTCCAGGACCTGGAAAGCGGGTGATGTGGTAGAGGTCAGTTTGCCCATAGAGCCCCGCCTTATAAAAGCTCACGACCAGGTCAAAGACAATATCGGTCTGGTGGCTGTTCAGAGAGGTCCGGTAGTTTACTGTGCTGAATGGCCCGATAATCAGGGTCGGGTCAGTAACCTTCTGCTTCCAGAAGGCGTTTCATTCTCGACTGAATATCGGCCTGACTTGCTTGGAGGTCTGGTTGTGGTAAAAGCCGGCGGCAAAGCTTATGTGATGGAAAAAAATAAAATCAAAATTCAGGACCGGGAAATTATCCTTATTCCTTACTATGCCTGGGCTCATCGGGGCCGTGGAGAGATGGCTGTCTGGCTGGCCGGAGAAGAATTCCGGGTCAGACCTAAGCCAGAACCTTCATTAGCCTCAAGAGCCAAAGTTGAAGCCTCAGAAGGAGCCCGGGGAGCCATGTTTATTAACGACCAGTATGAACCTGAAAATTCCAACGACCACTCAGTCGGCTACCTTCACTGGTGGCCCAAAAAAGGGACCGTTGAATGGGTATCTTATGAATTTCCTGAGGTGGTCAGGGTTTCGGAAGTGGCTGTCTACTGGTTTGATGACACCGGTCAGGGTGAATGCCGAGTGCCTGAGTCCTGGAAACTCTATTACCTGAAGGGACAGGACTGGGTTGAAGTAAAAAACTTTGATCCTTACGGAACTAAAAAGGATGAATATAATCTGGTCCGGTTTAACCCGGTTACGACGCGGGGACTAAAGATTGAGTTAAAGTCCAAGGAAAATTTCTCTGCTGGTATTCAGGAGTGGAAGGTAAAGTAGGAGAGCTGACCGTTTTTATTCGGGTTCAAGTCAGATGATAAACTTTAGGGCAAGATTTTGCGCGGGCCCGTTTACAGTTTTGAGCAGAAGGCCGGGTTAAAATCCGGCAAGAGAAGAAAGTTGATTAATTAAAAAAGGAGGTGATGATGAATAGCCCGCACAATATTATGAAGAGTCAAATTTTTTCCGGAGAAGAGCAACCAGCGGACTGCCCGGTTAGCTGGTTCAGAAATCGGTCATTGTTATTCTGGCTTAGACTTCTTTTTTTCCTGGTTTTGGGTACCGGTTTTCTTCAAGCAGGGGTCTCAGCAGGTGGCTATTATGGGAGCGATGAAAAACAGGTAGTTCAGAATCCTTCTTTTGAAGAAATTCGAAACGATAAACCGTCCGGCTGGAGGGTTATTACTTATCAGGGGACGGCTCAGTTTTCTCTGGAGCAAATCGCTCGAAGCGGGGCTTACAGCGTGAAGATAAGCTCGGAAAATGGAGCTGATGCCTCGTGGTCGGTGGTGGTAAAAGTAAAGCCTTTTTCTAAGTACAGGCTTTCTGGCTGGATAAAAACCGAGCAGATTGAATCAGCTGGTGGGAAAGGGGTGCTTTTTAACGTCCATGGAATGGAAAAATACCAGACCAGGGCTTTAACTGGAACCAACGATTGGACCCGGCTCGAGATGGTCATTGATACCGAGCTCAACGATGCTCTGCAGATTAACTGTCTTTTCGGGGGCTGGGGAAAAGTGAGGGGTCAGGCCTGGTTTGATGATGTGACTTTAGAGTTTTTATCCGGACGCACCTTAAAGCCTGCAGCCACTGTCCATACAGACCAAAAGCTGACTCCGGTTTCCAAATATATCTACGGTCAGTTTATTGAGCATTTGGGTCGCTGCATTTACCAGGGTATCTGGGCTGAGATGCTGGAAGACCGAAAATTTTACTACCCGCTCGGTTCCAGTGATTCGCCCTGGAAAGTTGCTGGGACTCCCCACGCTGTCCATATGAACCCTCTTCTGGTTTATGCCGGAGTTCCGGTGCCTGAAATCAGGCTTAAAGGTAATGGAGAGGAAGGCGGAATTTACCAGGAAGAACTGTCCCTTCAGGCAGGCCGGAAATACCACGGTAGAATTGTCATAGGGGGAGACCCGGGTGTGGTACCAGTGGAAGTGAGGCTGGTCTGGGGAAACGGTGAAAATGACCGGCAGGTTTTTGCTATAGAAAAGATTAAGCCCGACTATGAAAAGTATTATTTTTCTTTTACCGCCAGGAAAACCACCGACAATGGCCGCCTGGAAATCGTAAGTCGGGGGAGTGAGGCTTTCCGGGTGGCTGCAGTTTCTTTGATGCCGGCTGACAATCTGGAAGGCTTCAGGCCTGAAGTGATCAAGCTTCTTCAAGAGTTAAATTCTCCTGTTTACCGCTGGCCTGGCGGCAATTTCGTCTCTGGTTATAACTGGAAAGACGGTATCGGTGACCCCGACCGCCGTCCACCCAGAAAAAATCCGGCCTGGCAGGGAGTGGAACACAACGACGTCGGTATTCATGAATTTATGGCTTTCTGCCGGTTGGTCGGAGCCGAACCTTTCATTGTTGTAAACAGCGGTCAGGGCAATGAAACCATGGCGGCTGAGCAGGTTGAATATGTCAACGGGAACCCTGACACCCCGATGGGCCGACTTCGGGTTTTAAATGGTCACCCTGAACCTTTCAACTGTAAGTTCTGGTCTGTGGGCAATGAAATGTACGGCGACTGGCAGCTCGGTCATATGCCGCTTAAAGATTATGTCAGACGTCACAACCGGTTTGCGGAAGCCATGAAGGCTGTAGACCCGAACATAATTCTTATAGGGGTAGGGGCGATTGGCGAGTGGAGTGAAGGCATGCTTAAAAGCTGTTCTGATCATATGCAGCTTATCAGCGAGCATTTCTACGTTCAGGAAAAGCCTGGCCTTCTCAGCCATGTTTATCAGGTCCCCAGATTCATTAGAAGAATAGCAGAAGCTCACCGTCAGTACCGGAAAATGATACCAGAGCTAAAAGGAAAAGATATTAAAATAGCTCTGGATGAATGGAATTACTGGTATGGGCCTTATATTTATGGCGAACTCGGCACCCAGTATTTTCTGAAAGATGCCCTGGGCATTGCTTCAGGCCTTCATGAATATTACCGTCAGGCTGATATCATCTATATGGCCAATTATGCTCAAACGGTCAACGTCATCGGAGCTATCAAAACCTCAAAAACTGAAGCTGTGTTTGACACCACCGGACTGGTACTCAAGCTTTACCGTAATGAATTTGGAACGGTTCCGGTAAAAATTTCAGGTCAACCCGAACCGCTGGACGTCATGGCTTCCTGGAAGGATGATGGAAAAACTCTAACTCTGGCTGTGATTAACCCGCTCCCAGAGCCTCAGAAGATTGAACTGGAGTTAAAGAAGTTTAAACCCACCCGGGTGGAGAAAATTTTCAGAATAACCGGCAGCCATGAAAAAGCCTGTAACGTTCCAGAAAAGCCGCCTGAGGTTGAAATCAAAACAGTAGCCGAGGCTTTTGAGCCCGGACGACTGGTTCTGCCCCCTCTCAGTATAACTATTTATGTACTGAAGTGAAAGGAGAAACCTAAATCCTACTAAATAAATAGGAATTAAGCTGTAAGGAGCAAAAATAAACCTGGATGGCTGACCTGAAGGTATTAGAGGCAAAAGGAACATTGATTTTCGGCCAAAACCACAGCCTGATTTGAGAATGTGGTAAAATAAAAAAAAAGCGAGGTCAAGATGAGATCATTGAGGCTGATTCTTTTAATGGCTATTGTGGTGTCTGTTCTTTTCTTTCTGATTTTCTTTTCGGTTAAGGAGAAGCCTTCACCATCTACTGAGGAAGAAAGTGGATTACCCGGGTATCCGATAAAACCGGTTAATTTCTGGCAGGTGAAAGTTACTGATGAGTTCTGGGCCCCAAGAATGGAAACTAATCGGCTGGTGACCATCCCCTATCTCTTCAAAATGAACGAGGAAACAGGACGGGTTGACAATTTCCGGATTGCTGCTGCACTGAAGACCGGAAAACATACCGGGAAGCGTTACAATGATTCCGATGTTTTTAAGGCCATTGAAGCTGCAGCTTACACCCTGAAAACTCACCCTGACCCAACGTTGAAAAAGCAGATTGATGAGCTGGTGGAGATAATTTCCCGGGCTCAGGAACCTGATGGTTATCTGTTCACCACCAGGACTATAGACCCGAAGAATCCTGCACCTGGTTCAGGGAAAGAGCGCTGGTCAAACCTGCGCGTCAGCCACGAACTTTACAACCTGGGCCATCTTTATGAGGCGGCAGTGGCCTATTACCAGGCTACCGGCGAAAGGAATCTGCTGGACGTGGCCATCAAGAGTGCTGACCTCCTGGTCCAGACTTTTGGTCCGGACAAACGTCGGGCTTTTCCCGGGCATCAGGAAATTGAAATCGGTTTGGTCAAGCTCTTTCAGATTACGAAAAACGAATCCTACCTGAAGCTGGCTAAGTTTTTTCTGGATGAAAGGGGTTATTATCACGGCGGTGAGGTCTATCCGGACAATTCTCCTTTTCATATTTACAACTCGGAAGAGTATCTTCAGAATCATAAGCCAGTGCTGGAGCAGACTGAAGCAGTGGGGCATGCCGTCAGGGCTACTTATATGTACAGCGGAATGCTGGATGTGGCCGCAGCTGGTGGCTTTCCAGAATATGCTCGGGCCAGTCAGAAGCTCTGGGAAAACGTCGTCGGCAAAAAAATGTATTTGACGGGAGGTATTGGGGCAACTGGCGAATACGAGGCCTTCGGGGTTGAGTATGAGCTGCCAAATCTCAAAGCTTATGCAGAAACCTGTGCTGCGGTGGGGAACGCCTTCTGGAACCAGCGTCTTTTTCTGACCGAAGGCGACGGCCGATATATCGATGTTCTGGAGAGAATTATCTACAATGGGTTGATTTCCGGGGTGGACCTGACTGGAACAAAGTTTTTCTACCAGAATCCCCTGGCTTCAGAAGGCAAATATGAGCGCAGCAGCTGGTTTGAAGTGGCTTGCTGTCCAGCTAATGTGGCTCGCTTTCTGGCCACTTTCCCACAATACATCTATGCTCATTCTGAAAATGAAGTCTTCATTAACCTGTTCGTAAATTCCACCGCAGAATTTGAATTTCAAAAGGCCAGACTGGAGATAATTCAGGAAACCAAGTATCCCTGGCTGGGAGTGGTTAAGATCGGAGTTAATACTTCAAGAGTGCGGGAGTTTACCCTTTCCATCCGAATTCCCGGCTGGGTTCAGGCCAGGCCTGTACCCTCAGACCTTTACCGCTACCTGGATGGAGAAGCCGGTGAAGTGGTAGTTAGAGTAAACCGGAAAATTATCCCCGTCGAGGTAGACCGGGGCTATCTCAGACTTAAAAGAAAATGGGTTAGAGGGGATGTGATAGAAATTATTTTCCCGATGTCGGTTAGAAGGGTGGTTTCAAATGAAAAAGTGGCCGAAAACAGGGGAAAGGTTGCAGTGGAAAGAGGCCCGATTGTTTACTGTGCTGAAGCCATAGATAATGGCGGAACAGCGCTGAACTTAGCCATTCCCGATTCCGGCCGTCTCCAGCAGTGGTTCAGGAACGATCTTCTGGGTGGTGTTACCATTATAACCGGAAATGGTCTGGTGGTTGATGACCGGGGTAAAGCGATTCGAAAACAGAACCTGTTTTTAATTCCTTACTGCACCTGGGCAAACCGCGGCTCCTGGGAAATGGCCGTCTGGTTGAAGAGAATAACGGACTGAAGGATTAAAGAAGAAATTTAATTAATGCCAGAAGAAACTGCCTCCTGGATGAGGTTTAAGGTTTTTCATGTTCTCAAATAAAAGGGGCCATTATTTGTAGTTTGTGTCTTTTCTAAGCACTATTATATATAAAAAAACAGGACTGCACCCTGTTTTCCTCTGGAGTCAGGCAAAGGTTTATTAACTATTTGATGGGCTATTTTTTAGGGAAGCCCACGGTTTGGGCAAGCATGATATTTTGCTCAGGGCGAAGTTTCATGGCTTTAGCCAGTTCTGGCCGATTGATAGAGGCCCTTACTACAGTAGCCAGACCTTCAGAAGCACAGAACAGGTAGACATTTTGAGAGATAAAAGCAGCATGAGCCCCGGAGTAAAATCTTTTATCCTCGTCACTGCCGCGGGGAATTCGGGAGTAATCGCCCACATAGATTAAATTGACCGGTGCAACTCTGACGAAATCTTGAGTGCCGGTTAAGGCTCTTATATCTTCTTTTAAAATTTGAATCAGAGAATGTTCTCTGGCTTCATAAAGGAAAAGACCATCAGCAGTGGCTACATAAAGGTCTATGTTCTGCCAGTTGACCGCAGAAGGCGCGGTTCTTTTTCCTGAGTCAGGGCGGTTGATTCCGTAAGCTGCCCAGAGCAGGTTGGAAAGAGTTTGCAGAGAAATTTTCTCCGGGCTGAATTCGCGGCTGCTCTGCCGGGCTTTAAGGCAATCCATCAGAGGTTTGCCACCTGAGGTCTGGGGTTCCGGCAATTTAATAGTCGTGGTTTGCTGGTTTGGGGCGGCTGTGACTTGAGTTTGCGGTGAGGCAATCAGGTTTAAGGCAAATAACAGAAAAATTGATAAAGCAGCCTTCATTGAGTCCTCCTTATTAAACTTCTCCACCTTTACTTTTTACATCAGACCAGAATTTATTTCAAATCAAATCAGCTATCTTTACAGGTCCTCTGACAAGATTTAGCAAAAATATTTTTTTGACAGTTAAAAAAACGTATGTTAAAAGGAATTCACCCAAAAATTAATACAGGAGGGAGAAGGAAAATGGCCTCAGCAGTCGAAAAATGGGTTGAAAAGCAGGCGGAGCTTTTTCAACCTGAAAAAATTTACTGGTGTGATGGGTCAGAAGGAGAAGCCCACCGACTCATCGAAATTGGGATGAAGGAAGAAAAAATTGAACAGCACAATATTTTTCTGGAACTTAACCATAAACTTTGGCCTAACGCTTATCTTCACCGCAGCCATCCAACCGATGTGGCTCGAACCGAACATCTGACCTACGTCTGCCATCCTGACCAGGAGACAACCGGCCCGAACAATAACTGGATGCATCCTGATGAAGCTAAAGAGCTTCTGACCAGACTTTCCCGTGGGGCCATGAGAGGACGGACAATGTATGTTCTTCCATATATGATGGGGCATCCGGATTCACCCTACGCTAAAGCTTGTGTTCAAATTACCGATGTTTCCTATGTGGCTGTCAGCATGCGGATTATGACCCGTCTGGGGAAGAGGGCTCTGGAGAAGATTGGCAGCTCGGAAAATTTCGTCAGGGGAATCCATAGTGTAGGGGATTTTGACCCGAACAAACGCTTCATCATGCATTTCCCGGAAGAAAACCTGGTCTGGAGTATAGGCTCAGGTTATGGCGGCAATGCTCTTCTTGGTAAAAAGTGTTTTTCGCTGCGAATTGCTTCCTGGCTCGGCCGCAAATACGGCTGGCTGGCTGAGCACATGATGATAATCGGGGTTGAGGATATGCATGGCAATATTACCTACATAGCCGGAGCCTTCCCCTCAGCCTGCGGCAAAACCAATCTGGCCATGCTGGAATCAGCCTTGCCGGAATATAAGGTCTGGACTGTAGGAGATGACATTGCCTGGTTGAATGTAGGCCCTGATGGCCGGCTGTATGCCATTAACCCGGAGTTTGGATTTTTCGGAGTAGCTCCAGGAACCTCGATGAAGACCAACCCCAACATGATGCGCACCCTGCGAAATTCTAATTTTTACCCCACCCTCTTTACCAATGTTGGTCTGGACCTTGATAGCAGGTCGCCGTGGTGGGAAGGTATGGAGGGGCCAGTGCCGGAAAATATGGTCGACTGGCAGGGAAAGCCCTGGAAACCCGGCCAGGGAACTCCAGCTGCTCACCCCAACTCTCGGTTTACAGTTTCTGTGTACAATTGTCCCACCCTGTCAAAAGAATACGATAATCCGCTCGGAGTTCCTATCTCAGCCATCCTGTTTGGCGGCCGGAGAACTAAATTAATCCCCTTGATAGCTGAGGCTTTCAGCTGGGAGCACGGAGTGTTCATGGGAGCCAGGATGGGTTCAGAGACCACAGCTGCAGCTGCCGGTCAGGTGGGGGTGCTGAGGCGGGACCCGATGGCCATGCTGCCTTTCTGCGGCTACAACATGGGCGATTATTTCCAGCACTGGATTAACATGGGCAGGTTGATGAGTCATCCTCCCAGGATTTATTCGGTAAATGCTTTTCGTCGAAACGAAAAGGGTGAGTTCCTCTGGCCTGGCTTTGGTGAAAACATCAGAATTTTGAAATGGATAATTGAAAGAGTTAACGGCCGAGCAGGAGCCAAAGAAACACCCTTCGGCCTGGTTCCGGATAAGAAAGACCTGGACCTGAGAGGACTCAGCCTCGCAGACGAAGATCTGGAAGAACTATTCAGGATTAATCCTGAAGAATGGGAAGAGGAACTTGCAGATATCAAGAAATTTCTGGAAAAATTTGGCCGGCGCATGCCTTATGAAATCTGGCAGGAATACGAGCGGCTGAAAAAAGGCCTCGGATATTGACCGGATGATGATAACCTGCCCGGCCTTTAACTTAAGTTATTGTTTGTTCCTGTGATAATAGTTGATTGGTTCTTTTTCAAAAAAGCAGAGGCGTAACATAATAGCTCCCGGTAGCCTTGTTGGCTTTTCCTTATTTTTTTCGTTCCAAGAAGTTTCATAGGAGAATACTTATTAATTATGATTCTGGGTTTAGGTTGGGGCCGAGGTTTGATTGAGGTTCCGGCCCTGTCAGAGAAGGCTAAAATAATCACCTGTTCAGGACCGTATCTATTGCTTGAAAATTTTTTGAAAAATATATTGTATTTTTTGATGGAATTTGATAAAAAGATAGCTCGGTAAACTGGAAGGACGGGGGCCAGCGATTGCTACAATAAAAGATATAGCCAGAAAGGCTGGAGTTTCTATCGGAACGGTAGACCGGGTTCTCCACCATCGGGGGAGAGTACACCCGGAAACGGAAAAAAGAGTCCTCAAGGTCATCAAGCAGCTAAATTACCGAACCAATATTTTTGCCAAGAACCTGAAGCTCCGCAAAGTTTTCCAATTTGGGGTTTTGATGCCCCGGATTGAACAGGACAGTAACTACTGGTCTCTTCCCTATAAAGGAATAATAAAAGCCCATGAGGAACTGGCCTCTCATAAAGTCGAGGTCAGCTTCCATTTTTTTGACCGCTTCAAGGAAACCTCTGTCCTCTATGCTGCCAGAAAAATGCTAAAAAGCAACCTGGATGGGCTTCTGGCTGCTCCAGTCCTGCCAAAAAGCTTCGGGCAGGTTTTGCAGGAGTTGCCTGAAGACCTGCCGGTAGTTTTCTTTGATTCGTATCTGCCAGGTATCAAACCTCTCTCATTTATCGGCCAGGATGCCTTTCAAAGCGGACTTTTAGCTTCCTGCCTGATGAAACAGACCGTACGCAGACCAAAAGGGAAAATTGCGGTGATTAAAATCCTGCCTGAGGATTATCATATTGCTGAAAGGATACAGGGATTTCTGCAGGGAAGCATTGATTGGCCGGGTTTTGAGGTTTTGGTAATCGATATTGATGGCAACTGGCCTTTGGGCAAGACTGAAGCTGAGCTGGAAGCTTTTTACCGCCACCATCAGGATCTGGCAGGCCTTTTTGTGACCAATGCTATGACCCACAAGGTGGCAGAATGGTGGAAGAAAAAATCTGTTCAGGATAAAGTAATTCTCATAGGTTATGACCCTATTCCGAAAAATGTCAGGTTGCTTAAGGAGAAAGTGATTGATTTTTTAATCAGTCAGCAATCAGAACGTCAGGGTTATGAGGGGATTTACTCCCTTTTTAGAAAGGTGGTGCTGGGAGAAAAAGTCAGAGAAAAGGTGATGATGCAAATTGACATAATAACTGCAGAAAATGTCGATTATTACATAAGCTGAAAATTTAGATGGAGGATAAAAAGGCCCATGAATGAAAAACCAGTCCTCAACGTCAAATCTCTTAAAGAACAGGTTTACGATTTTCTTCGGGAACAGATGAGGCGGGGTGAAATCCTGCCGGGTTCTGTAATTGATATGGAGGAGACCTCCCGCAAACTGGGGGTTAGCCGGACGCCTCTCCGTGATGCTCTGCTTCAGCTGGAAAGCGAGGATTTTGTCACCATTCTTCCCAGACGCAAGGTAGTGGTAAATGTGCTGAGTGCTCAGGATATCAAAAACTACTATGAGATCATCGGAGCGCTGGAAAGCATAGCCATCATCAAATCTTTTGACCGGCTCAGGCAAAAAGATTTTGAATTCATGGATCGATTGAATCAGGAGATGAAGCAGGCAATAGAGAATAACAATTTCGACCTCTATTATGAGAAAAATCTAACCTTTCATAATGTCTATCTCAACGCCTGCGGCAACGAGAAGTTAATGAGGATAGTTAACAATTTAAAAAAGAGACTTTATGATTTCCCCCGTCCACCGGTTTTTGTCAAGGAATGGGAAGAAGTTTCGGTGGGAGAACACGCTCAGCTGCTTAAGTATTTGAAGAATGGCCAGAAAGAAGAGGCGGCCAGGTTTATCCGAGATGTTCACTGGTCTTTTGAGGTCCAGGAAAAATACATCATAAAATATTACCGACATATTGCCAGCGAGCAATAGGAAATCCCGGGTTTGAGCCAGAGCTTTTTATTTCTTAAAAATAAAATATCCGGCCATAACTATCAGAATAAAACCAACAAGATAATTCCAGCGAAACTCTTCCTTCAGGTACAGAATGGAGAAAAAAGAAAACACGGTCAGGGTGATTATTTCCTGAATGGTCTTAAGCTGGGCGGCCGTTAACCTGCCGTAACCAATCCTGTTAGCCGGCACCTGAAAGCAGTATTCTAAGAAGGCTATTAGCCAGCTAAAAAGGATGGCTTTCCACAGGGGCAGACCTTTAAATTTCAGGTGTCCGTACCAGGCAAAGGTCATAAAAATATTGGAGACGATCAGTAATACAACCGTCATGTAAGGCATTTAATAACCCGTTTTGTTAAAAATTAGCTATTAATAATAGACCTGTTTTAAACTCTGTCAATAGGGGGAAACGTCAGTTCCGTTATTATTAAAACAGCCGTTTTGGGTTTTCAATCCAGATTTTAAGTGATAATAGGGGATTTTCTGGCAGTAATTTGACCAGAGCTGCCTCCAGGCAGAAATCAGAAGCAAAAAAAACACTTTTTGACACCTAATGTTTTCCCCAGGCAGGCTACTTAAGGGCAGAGAAAAAAGAGTGCCAGATTCTAATTTTATAAAAATTAAAGATTAAAGCGATAAGTCAGTTTGACCAGAAAAACGTTATCTCCTGGAGCGGTAAAAAGGTTTCCTAAATCCCGCCCCAGGGAAAAATCGCCAGGGTTGGAATAATCAGCCCGGTTCTGAGTCCAGACTAGGTAAAGAAGTGAACCCAGGCGGTATTCCCAGCGCAGGACTATTGTTCCCCTGAATGATTTATAATTAAAGTCAGGATTGGGGATGGAAAAGCCCGGGGCTGGACCTGAATCGTCCGGGTCAACGAGGTAATAGCCGTTGCTGTAGGTTATAGTGGAGACTTCCTCGCCGAACACCAGGTAATTAAAAGTCCGGGGCTGGTTTAGCTGTTTGAAACGGTCATAGCGACCCACGGCTAGGTAGGGCTGAAGATAGAGCTGAAGACTCAACCGTGGGGTGAATATCCAGTTCATCCTGATTTCGCTGGCCACGATGGTCTGGTCAATCCTTCCGAATATATAACGGCGGCCAAAAGTTTCGGTCATCAATGGGTCTGAGACAGAAGTAATCCACTGGGTTTCGTTGGTATCAAAGCCAATCAGAGGTCCAATTGAAAGATTGAAATTGGGTCTGGGTTTCCAGCGCAGGCCAAGGCTCAGATTCCACTGGTCTTGCTTATTCTTGGTAGAGGAGTGATCAACTGAGGCATAGAAAACAAACCGTTTTCTGGAATCCGTATCAAGCCCCAGCTGAAAAAAATAACCGCGGGGAATTAGAGCCAGCGGTCCACCCCGGGTCAAAGTATTGCTATAGCATTCTGGATAATAAAGGGCCAGCAGATTGGTGGACCACCAGTTTCTGAAGACTCCCTGAAGATTAACCAGCCAGGTTTCAAAGGTTTTAGTGCCTCCGAAATCGTGAGTTCTTTCAGTTCCGCCTATAAGCAAAGCCTGACGAAATACCCGGCCGGGTTTGGTCCACTGGTAGCCGTAAAGTGCCTGAAAATTGAGTTTATCGGACAGACTTCTCTGGTAGCCGGCTTCGTTGGGGTCAAATCCAGGTGATAGAGCGCCGGCCGAAATCAGCACAAGAGAATGACCCTGTTGTTTGGCCAGGCTCATTTTGGCTGCCCATCCGGAAAGCCTGGTGGCTTCTGGGTCAAGGTTGACATGGTTGGCATCGGGGCGCTGAAAATAATGGATAGAAGACCGCTGCAGCCGGTAGATGGCGGCCTGGCTGCCATGAATGAGGGTCCCGCCTGCCCAGCCACCCAGAACCCAGTTTCTTTTCCGGTCTAAAAAAGTCCAGCCGTCAAAAGCCAGACTGAAAGACTCGGAGGAAAGAAGCGCTTTGAGGTTTTCATCCCTGAGGTCGCGAATTACCGAGGTAAAAATAAAACCAATCCCCTGCTGTCCTTTATTAAATTCACGTTGAGCCCGGAATATTCCATAGTAGGTCAGAGGAGCTACCTCTTCGCGGTAGCGGTCTGTTAAGTCATCCACTGTGGCGTATTCCCTGGCTGTCAGGGCGTTTATAACACCGACGTTCCAGCTTGAACCGAGCTTTCCGGTCAACTTGAAAGCTCCGATTATGGTTGAGCGGTCAGGAAAGTCTACGTATCCCTCATGAACCGGGTAACCCTGTGGCTGTCGGCCTATCCTACGGCTGTAAAAAAGACTGGGGTTAGGCCAGTTCAAGTTGGCGCTGATATATATTCCGCCCCGACCAAAATGGTTGAAAATTGATGAGCCTTCGATGAAAAAGGGTCTTTTCTCTTCGTAGTATGTTTCGTAGGCGGTCAGATTGATAACAGCTGGGTCCACTTCAACCTGGCCGAAGTCCGGGTTGACGGTCAAATCGAGATTCAGGCTGCTGGTAAGCCCGACTTTCAGGTCAAAGCCTGTATTGGTTTTGTATTTTTGGCCAGTCTCAAAGGGGTTTCCTGGTTCTGCTGGCCGGAATTGAGCCTGCCCTACTGAATAGGGAAAGGCTTCCACCCTTCGGCCCGGCTTGATGTTTTCAATTCCTTCCAGCCTGGCAAAGCGCGAAACGAAGGCATTGTCTTCCTTGGGTACCCAGGCGAGGGATACTTTTTCGTTCTTCCGCTTGATGAGGCGCTGAAAATTAACCCCCCAGATATAACTGGCTTTTTTGGAAAAACGAAGCTGGTTAAAGGGAATTCTGATTTCCACCGACCAGCCCTCGGGGGTAATTCTGGTTCTGGCCTCCCAGATTCCATCCCAGCTCTTATCTTCACTAATGTCATTATAGAGGGCTTTATCTATCATAGAACCGGCCGGATTAACCCAGAAAGAATAACCACTCCGGCGGTCAAAATAGGGATCAACGCTGAATATGAACCAGTCTGAATCGACTGAATAATCGCGCCGCCCGAGCTGGCCGATAATGCCCGAAGGCTCCGAATCATAACAGTAGGCAGCTACGTAAAGATTGGTTTGGTCATAAAAAATCCAGACCCTGGTTTTCTCACTGGGCGGAGCTCCGTCTACCGGGTCAGACTGGATGAAATCCTCACTCCCGGGAAGTTGATAAATTTTTTCCAGAAGGAAACCATCCAGCTCTATTGGTTCGGTCAAACGGTAAGCGATGATAACCTTATTCTCCTGGAGTTTCTTGAGTGACTCTTTGTCTATTCCCGATTCAGACTGAACCTGAGAAAAAAGAGGAAGCTTGAATAGAAAGAAAAAAGAAAAAATAAATATAAATGTCCTGATTATCCTGAGATTTTGCATGCCTTTTTGCCTCCCTATAATACACAACTCCCCTCAAACTATTTAGTCGTGAAAACCTTCAAAATCTGAAAAAATTTAGGGTAAATTTAGAAAAATTTCTTCAAAACTCCAGTCACAGAGAATGAAAGCTATTATGAGAGATAAAAACTGGTTACTTCTGAAGGCAAATCCTATATGAGTGATAACGTGAAGCCCCTCACCTGACTTCTAAAAGCTACTTTTCAAACCACAAGACTCTTACCAAGGTTAAAGGCATCTTCCAGGGCATAGGGGTCAGTCTTTACTTCGCCAGCTTCTGAGGCGCTGGTATAGACCATCCCGGTGATTTCTGCTCCAAGATAATTGAAAATATCCTGGTAGGTTCGCAGGGCATTAATTCCGCCAGAAGTGAAGACGTCCCGATCGGCATAGGTCAGGATAAGACCTATTCTTTTCCCCTTGAAGCAGGCATATTCATCACCTCCGAGGGCATACCAGCGGTCGATAAAAAGCTTGGTCTGGGCATTGATGGTGAACCAATAAACCGGATGAGACAGGATTATAGCATTGGCTTCTTTGAGTTTTGGGTAAATTTCGCTCATGGCGTCCTGCTGCCGACATTCACCGGGTCTTTCCTGGCGGCAGCTTTCACAGGCCAAACAGGGATTGATTTTAAGGCTCGCCAGGTTAATTATCTCCACATCGGCTCCGCTTTCCTGGGCTCCACGGGCGGCTTCCCAGGCTAAAGTGGCGCTGTTGCTTTCTTTTCTGGGACTTCCAGTAAAGATCAGCATCTTAAAAGCCATCTTATTCCTCCTTATGGTTTCTGGACTGGCTTTTTATGATGGTAAATAGAGCAATGCCAATCCAGACTGAGTTTACTCCAACTGACGGATAGGCTCCAAAGTGGTAGGCGTTCAGCAGCAGACAGGCACTTCCGGCCAGGTTCAAGAGCTGATAAAGAAGAGAATCCCCAGCCAGCCTCCTGGTTGAGACCAGAAGGTAAGCCAGTAATAACATTAAAGCCCCGGACCAGCCAGCCAGATTAATGATCAGGTTGTTTTCCATAGAGAGACTCCGCTAACCAGAAAAGATTATACAAGAAGCCTTGCTGAGAATGAAGGAAACTGAGAAAAAATTCAGGCTTAAGCGTCATTTATGGATTGGAGGAGGAGATGATGGGTGAACGGAGTTTTAACCCCGATAAAAAAGAAAAATTAACGGTTGAAGAGTTTGTCCATCTCGCTATAAGGTCATTACGGATGGGCGAATTCAAGGGAATTCACTCAGTTTACAGCGGTTTTAATGAAGCCTTTAAGAAATATTTTGGGCAGGACCCGGTTCAAGCTACTAACCGCCTGGCCGAGGAAAAGAAGATTGAAATCAGACCGATTAAGGGTGGGGTCCTGCTCTATTTACCGGGTGAAGCTCCAGCTCAGTCCCGGGGAGATGAAGCCTTGAAAAAAATGGGCTTACGCTCTGGGGGTTAAAGCTGAAAACTCTGAGCTCTTGTTAAGCCGAAATGTGAATTTTAGCCTTGTCCGGTTGGAGCTTCGGAAAAAGATTTGAGCTTATCGCGAAGGGTTGATTCAGCCAGTTTGCGCAGGGCTTTGGTTTCAATCTGCCTGACTCTTTCTCTAGTGACCTTGAGCTTCTGTCCAATTTCTTCCAGAGTGTGTTCCTGACCGTCTCCGATTCCGAATCTCATTCTGATCACAGTAGCTTCTCTTTCGGTCAGGGTATTAAGGGCCCGAGTAATCTGCTCTTTCAGATTAGCCCTGATTACTATATCAGCCGGGGATGGGGTATAAATATCCCGAACAAAATCGCGGAGGAAGCTCTCTTCGTCATCTCCGATGGGTGAATCCAGGGAAAGCAGCTCCTGGCTGTCCTGAAGTATCTTGGTGACTTTCTGGACTGGCATCCTGACCGCTTCGGCAATTTCCTGGACAGTCGGTTCTCGTCCGGTTTTCTGGACGAGCTCCTGGTGAATTTTTTTAAGACGGTTGATGGTTTCAACCATATGGACCGGAATGCGGATTGTGCGCGCCTGGTCAGCAATAGCTCTGGTAATGGATTGTTTAATCCACCAGGTAGCGTAAGTAGAGAACTTAAAACCCCGATGATAATCAAACTTCTGAACGGCCCGCATCAGGCCAAGGTTTCCTTCCTGGATGAGGTCCGAAAGGCTGAGTCCGCGGTTTACGTAGTTTTTGGCAATGGAAACTACCAGTCTCAGGTTGGCTTCGATTAGCCTGTTTTCGGCATGCTTCTGGATTTTTTCGCCACGGCTTACGTCTCTAAGGACCCGTCGCAGCTCCATAGCCTCCAGTCCAGCCTCCTGTCGATAGGCCCTTTCTTCTAAGTTGTATTTCTTGATTTTCTGTTTGATTAATTCAGTGGTTTGTTTACCTCTGGCTTTACGGATGGTAAGCTGGAGTTCTTCTTTCTTATCTTCAAGCTCATTCATGGCTTGAAGAATCTCCCGCAACCGACTAATGGTGGCCGCCATTTTTTCCGGGGAAAGATGCAGCTCTTCCAAGATGCGGTACATTTTAATAATTAACCGGCCCCTGGCAAAGGCATTTCTGGCCGTTGGTTTAAGGGCGGAAAACTGCTCTGAAAGGCGATAGAATCTATCCAGGGTTTGTTTCAGGCTTTTTACCTTTTTTCGGGCGGCGTCGTCTTCAAAGTCTTCGGTCTCGTCGAAAAAGCGCAGGAATCTCTCAGGCTCGGTCTCGGCCAGGTCTCTTAGGGAAATTATGTCTTTTATGGCCATCCTGGTTTTAAGCAGAGCCCGGAGCTGAATTTTCTTGCCCCTCTCCATCTGGCGGGCCAGGTCGATTTCGTCCTGCTGGGAAAGCAGGGAAATTTTGCCCATTTCTCGGAAATAGATTTTTATGGGGTCGTGATCTGATTCAACAGCTTCCGAAGCAGCAACCTGCTCAGCCCGAGCAGTTTTTGGGAGTATATCTCTCAGTTCAAATTCATCAAAATCATCAGAAATACTTTTCAATTTGTTAGGTCCTTGAAGTTCAGGTTCAAGGGCCCTGCTTAAGAAAAGCGGATCTATTTCTTCGTTGAGCAGCTCGGGCGAAATGGTCTGTTCCCCGGTCATGAACTCAGACTTTTCCGCTTTAGGTTTTTCTTTTTCGACTTTCTTTTTAGAAATAGTCTTAATTTTTTTGTCTTTTTTAACCATTGGACCCCTGAGAATCTCTACCCTTGGATTGAACCTTAAGGGCGGGATAAAATTAAAGCATAAATCCTTCTAATTAATAAGTCAGCTGTTCTTTTTTGTCAAGATGTTTTATGAATCAAACCTTGAAGGATATGGTTATATATAATATATTACTAAGGGAGATGATATGAGAAGAAACAGGCTGGTTTACCTGCTGATGCTGGCAACTTTATTCCATTTTTTTACCCTGGCGATTTCCTTACCTCAAAACAGAGCCCAATCAAGGTCAACTAAGGAGCTAATCAAAGCCCTGCCCGAAAAATACCGGGTCTGGCTGGAAGAGGAAGTGGTTTACATAATATCTCCCAAAGAAAAAGAAGTCTTCCTCAACCTGGAAAACGACAGGCAGCGGGAAATGTTCATAGAAGCTTTCTGGAAGCAGCGGGACCCTAACCCCAACACCCCTCAGAATGAATTCAAGGAAGAACATTATCGACGTATCAAGTATGCCAATCAGCACTTCGGGAAAGAATCTCCCGGTCCTGGCTGGCGAAGTGATATGGGTCGGATATACATCCTGCTGGGTGAGCCCAAGACCATAGAAAAAATAGAAAACCAGTACGACCTCTATCCGACTGTTATCTGGTTCTACCAGGGAATGGCCGAATATGGATTACCCAATGCTTTTTCGGTGGTTTTTTACAAACCAGACGGGACTGGAGAATATAAACTTTATTCGCCAATCAAGGATGGGCCTCAGAAACTAATGCCCCATTACAGTGGTGACATGACAGATTATGCCCAGGCTTTCCGGAGTCTGGTTAATGTCTCCCCCCAGGTTGCTAGCGTTTCCCTGAGCCTGATTGAAGGTGAACCCCTGACTGACCTGGTTCCCTCTATTTCTTCGGATATTCTGCTGAATCAAAGAATTCCTAACGCCCCCATTTATAAAGTCAAAGATACCTATGCTGAAAAATTGTTTAAATACAAGGACATAATCGAAGTTGAATATTCAGCCAATTATATAGAAAGTGATGCCCTGGTCAGCGTCTTCCGCTCCTCCGGTGGGATTTATTATGTTCATTATTTGATAGAACCGAAAAAATTGTCGCTGGAAAAGGACGGCCCTAATTATCAGACTAGTTTGGAAATAAATGGAATCTTAACCGACTTCAACGGTCAGCAGGTTTATCAATTTGACCGGAGATTACCCCTTAATCTTAACGAAGACCAGGTATCAAGAATTCAGAACCGGATGATGAGCTTTCAGGATGTTTTTCCGGTAATCCCGGGGCGCTACCGTCTGAACATTCTGCTTAAGAATTTTGTCTCCAAGGAGTTTACCTCCTTTGAAACCACCCTTAACATTCCGGAGCAGGGGCTTCAGATGAGCCCGCTGGTGCTGGCCAACAGGCTGACTAAAAGCAATCAGTTCCGTGGCCTGAATAAAGCTTTTCTTTTCAACGACCTTCAGTTTGTGCCGTCACCCCGGAATGATTTTCTGAACAACGACACTCTTTATGCTTTCTTTCAGGTCTGGGGGCTGAGCCGGGAACTGGTGGAAAAAGGCATTTTTGTTTTTGAACTTACGAAGGAAACAGGGGAAGTTATTAAGTCGTTCACCAAGAAAATTTCTGAATATCCTGACCAAACAGTCTTTTATGAATCACTATCTCTAGCTGAGCTTCAGCCGGCTAATTATTTCCTGAAAGTTAGCCTGATTGACGACCAGAATAAAATTCTGCAGAGCCAGAAAGCCAGTTTTTACATCACTTTTCTTAGCGTTATTAACAGGTCCTGGGTTATGACTAAGCCGGTGGATGGTGATAATTCTCCCGCGGTTCAGCATGCTCTGGGAATCCAATACTGGAATAAAAAAGACCTGAATCGGGCCAGGAGACATCTGGCCAGTGCTTACCAGCAGAATCCAACCAAACCTGAGTATGCCCTGGATTACTGCCAGCTTTTGTACAGCGAGAAACGATACCAGGATGTTCTGACCATTGCCAGGCCTTTCCTCGAAAATCAAAAGAATTATGATTTTCTGGAAATCATGGGTCAATCTGCTCAGGCTATAGGTCAATATGAGGAAGCAATAAACTATTACAAACAGTATCTAACTCACTTTGGCACCAATATCAACATTCTCAATGAAATAGGTGAATGCTATTATCAGCTCGGGGACTTAAACGAAGCGCTCTATGCCTGGGAGCGCTCTTTGCAGCTGGAGCCAGGCCAGGAGCAGCTCAAAGCTCGGGTGAAGGCCATAAAAGAAAAGAAAAAATGAAAGAATATAATTCCAAAAGATTTATTAGTATGGATAATCGGAGAATGGAGGTAATAATGAGAAATCGTAAATTAAGACTGTTAGTAGTGCTTGGAATAATTGTATTTTTAAGCCATTCAGCTTTACTGGCCCAGGCCGGTCGGGGAGTTGGCCGGCTGGGAGGCCTGGTGCTTGACGAACAGGATAAACCGGTAGTCGGAGCCAAATTAGTAATGACCTACCTCCAGGATGCCGGTGGCGGTTTGAAGCTGGAAGCCACGACCAATAAAAAAGGTGAGTGGTCTTTCATCGGCCTGGGTTCAGGGCGCTGGTCGCTGTCGGTGACCGCCGAAGGATACGCTCCGGCTACTCAGGAAGTTACCGTTAGTCAGCTGGAAAAAAATCCTCGGGTTATAATAAAGCTTAAAAAGTCGGGATCATCTATTCCTCTTATCCAGGACCAATCTTCGCTGGATTTGCTTGATCAGGGTAATGCCTTTTATCAGGAGGGAAAGTTCGATACGGCCCTGGCTATGTATGAACAGTTCTACGAAAAAAACCCTCAAGCCTACCAGATTTTACTTAATATCGGAGACTGCTACCGGGAAAAGGGCGAGTTAGAGAAAGCCATGGAAATTTATAACAAAGTTCTGGAGCAGGCTAAAAACGATATGACTATGGGTGTGACCATGACTGCCAAAACCCTGGCTGCCATTGGGCTGGTGTACCTCAAGAAGGATAATCTTGAAGAAGCCACCAAGTATTTTAAGCAATCAGTGGACACCGCTCCCCAGGATGAA
The DNA here is from genome assembly GCA_964422165.1 of uncultured Eubacteriales bacterium. Taxonomy (GTDB): domain Bacteria; phylum Acidobacteriota; class Aminicenantia; order Aminicenantales; family Saccharicenantaceae; genus Saccharicenans. Next base: position 32,661 of record CAYQZX010000030.1, read on the forward strand.
ATCGTGGCCTTTAATGTAGGTGAAGTTTTCTTTAACAACCAGCAGCTGGATGAAGCCCAGAAATATTTTCAACTGGCCTCCAGTATAAAACCTGAGTGGCCAGAGCCTTATCTGAAGCTTGGTTATGTTTTGCTCAATAAAAATGACCTCCCTGCCGCGGTGGAGCAGTTCGAAAAGTTTTTGAAATACGAACCCCAGGATTCCCCTCGGGTAGCCATGGTCCAACAGATTCTGCAGGCAATAAAAAAATAATAGCTTATGCCAGTTGCGGCTTTGGAAAAAAGTGAGTTCGTCGGGAAGGAATACCTTTATATAAGCTGATCCAAAACTGGGGTTTTGATGATTAAAGCTGGCGGGCGAGTTGTAAGACTGGTTTTTCCAAGAAATCTCAAGATAGCAGGTTGATTAAAGGGATTGTAAAATAAAAAGTAAGAAAGAGTAAGCAGGTTCAAGGAAACTCTATGTTATGAGCAGAAAGAAGAAAAAAAATCGCGGTCCAGCAGAAAAAGAGAATCAAATTCATGTTAGAGGTGCACCCGCCGCCAGTTCTGGAGAAGATAAGAGTTCCGGCTCAACCCGTACCATTATCCGACAGAAGCGCAATTCCATCATAATCGCCGCCTTGATTATGGTGGTTCTGATTTTTGTTCTTTTATATTGGATCAAATTTAAAACCCCTCAGCCAAATCTCAATCAAGTAGATTCTTTCAATATTCTTTTAATAACCCTGGACACTACTCGGGCGGACCGACTTGGATGTTACGGATATAAGGAAGCCAGAACACCTAATATAGACTGGCTGGCCCGAGAAGGAATTCTTTTTACCAGGGCTTACTGTCCGGCTCCCCTGACTCTTCCTTCTCATGTGACAATTTTAACGGGTCTGGAGCCTGCCCGCCACGGGGTCAGGAATAATGGTCATTATCTTTCACCTGAGATAAAAACCATAACTGAATATCTTAGCCAGAGAGGTTATAAGACTGCGGCTTTTGTTTCTTCCTTTTCAGTAGATTCCAGATTCGGTCTGGACCGGGGGTTTGAAATTTACGATGATACTTTTCAAGCCAGCCTGCCTTTTAAAACAGCTAATGCTGAACGCCGGGCTGAAAACACTTTCTTAAGCTTTTACCGCTGGCTCTCCCGGAATGCGGGGGACAAGTTTTTCTGCTGGGTGCACTATTTTGATCCCCATCTGCCCTACGACCCGCCGGCGCCTTTTTCCGAAGAGTTTAAGTTGCGTCCTTATGACGGCGAAATTGCTTACATGGATGTTTATGTCGGCAAGATTATTGATGCTCTGAAGGAGAAGGGCTTACTGGATAGAACCCTAATAATCATTGCCGGTGACCATGGAGAAGGTCTGGGAGAAAGAGTGGAACTGGGCCATGGGATTTTTCTTTATGAAGAAACAGTTAGAGTACCGTTAATCATCTGGAACCAGAAAATATTTCCCCGTCCGGCAGTGATTAAAGAAAGAGTCAGATTGAGCGATCTGGCTCCAACTTTGGCCGAACTCCTCCGACTGGAGGAAGCCGCCGGCCAGATGGATGGCAAAAGCCTGGTGGGAATGCTCCGTGGGCAGGATAGAAAGGACAGAGAAGTACTGCTTGAAACTTTCTACCCGCGGGAAAATTTTGGCTGGTCAGAGCTGGTGGGAATCGTTTCCGGAAGGTGGAAATTGATACAATCACCTCGTCCGGAGTTATTCGACTTGGTAGCTGACCCACAGGAGAGGAAAAATCTGTTTAGTTTCAATCAATCCGTAGCTGAAGACCTGAAACAACGGTTGGAGAAAATTCTGCTGGCTTTGCCCAGCAGCCAGGCTACCTCTTCTACCAGAAGTGAAGACCTGGAAAGGCTTCGTTCTCTTGGTTATTTGAGCCTGGCTCCTATCAGAACAGATTCCAGTCTTCCTGACCCCAAAGAAAAAATTGACCTGCTGAGATTAGTTCAGCAGGGTCAGGCTTTTGAGTTCCAGGAAAAGTATTCTGAAGCAGAGGAGATATACAGGAAGCTATTACAGGAGCTCCCTGAAAGCCCGGCGGCTTATGTTAACCTGGCTCTGGCTCAGGCCCAGCAAAAGAAGATGGAGGAGGCTGTGGCCACGCTCAAAAGTGGATTGGATAAAATTCCCGATTCAGAAATTCTTCTAACCAGGCTGGGCCATACTTACCTGGTTACGGGCAATTACCTACTGGCCTTTCAGACCATGGAGAAAGTTTTGCACTTCAATCCAAGAAATGTGGATGCGCTCACAGTTTGTGCTACTATTCTTGATGCTGCTGGCCGAAAGGAAGAAGCCAGAACTTTCTATGAAAAAGCTTTGAACATTGAGCCGGAAAGCAAGCATCTCAGAATGAGTTTGGCCGCTAACCTGGCCTCTACTGGAAAATTGACTGAAGCTATTGGAATTTATCGAAAACTCATTGAGGATTTTCCTGACGACCAGAGCCTTTACCAGTTCATCGGTCTGGCCTATGCTTATCTTGGAGATTATGACCAGGCCATTTTTTATCTGAAGCAGGCGATAACCACGATGCCCACCAGGTCAGGCTATTTTAACCTGGCAGTGGCTTATCAAAAGGCCGGTAGGATTAAAGAAGCGGTGGATTATTTCAGACTTTATCTTGACAATTCAGAGGGGGACAACCCGGCCAGCATCAATCTGGCCAGAAAAGAGCTGGCCCGACTGGAAGCTCAACTTTACCGCCACGGAAAATGATCTCTTTTTTCAGAAAAACTGCAATTCAAAAGCTTTGGCCTTTTTTCTGGCTTGATTTTGTTAGATAAATTTTTACCTGATTTCTGGAAAGATATTTAAGGCTGCCTTTCTGATTAGAAAACGAAAATTCCATCCAGCCAGCTAAGGTCGAGCTAAATTTTTTAAAATTTTTTTAGAGATCGGGCCTAAAGACCTGATTGACGATGGCTGTTTTCTGCGAGGCTTACATCCAGAGTTAAAAGAAATTATTCTTTATTCCTTAATCATTTTTCAGGACAGCTCTACTTGCCTTTATTAAAATAAAAAGCCCGCCTCCGCAAGGCGGAGACGGGCTTGAGCGTCTGCTTAACTCAGCTTAGAAAGTGAATTTGAAGCCCAGTCTGGCAGACCAGGTTCCGAATCTGGAATTCCACCAGCCAAAAGCCGGGTGCGGGTCGAGTGGGTTGGTCTGGGTGTTGGGATTGCCATCAAGGTCCAGATTGCGATTCGAAAAGTATTCGTACCAGTAGTTCTGGAAGGTGCCGTTCAGCATGTCAGTTTCGAAGTCAACTGGAGTGCTAGTTCCGGGTGCATAAACATAATAACGGGTGCCAACTCTATTCAGGTCATAAACTTTTCCAGTGATGGACTTGGTATTGGTGACGTTGTTAACCTGGAGGTTGATACCAACGGCGTATTTACCGGCAAAGCGCAGCGTATATTCCAGGTAAACGTCAGCCCAGACGTTCCAGGGCAGCCGACCCAGGTCGCCATATCCATTGGGCCACATGTAGGCATTGCAGAGGTTGATTCTGGTGCTTAGAGGATAGCCACTTCTGGCATAAGCGGTTACACCAACAGTCAGGCCGAACGGGAAGACGTAGGAGCCGTAAGCTTTTATGTAGTGAGTTCTGTCGTGAGGCAGAGGTCCACTCAGCTCCTCTCCATTGGCCTTATAAGGCATAAACCAGTAGTCGAAGTAACGGTTAACGTTGGGGGAAACGCGCCCTTCTTCATCTGAGCTGGCTAAACCGCCGTAGTTACCCTGAACCCGGCTCAGAGTGTAGTTAAGGCCGCCCTGCCAGTTGTTGCTAAACCTCTTTTCCAGAGCCAGGTTTAAGCCATAATAATCTCTTTTGGCTTTGGGCATTGGCCAGTACTCGTCAGAAATTCTTCCACCCTGAGAGACCGGTCTGGCCCAGCCGTAACCCGGGTTAGCAAACATGTAGATTTCAGCAAACTGTCCGGGCGCCACTTCTTCGTAGGCACCGATGTCTTCGATGGTTCTGATCAGGTGTTTATAAACAGCCCGAGCGGAGAAAGACAGATTTTCCATGAGCTTCTTTTCGGCCCCAAAGGAAATTTCCATCTGAGAAACTGGCTTCATACTGGGGTCAACGGCATCAAATGATGGATAACGGAAGTCAATGGTGCCCAAGTACTGGTTGGTGCCGGGTGCCTGGTCGTTGAGGTCCTCAAAGTTTCCAGTGTTGATGAAGTTGGCAGCGATTAAGGTCCAGTCAAGCTCGTTCAGAGCGAAGTAGCTATTTTTCCACTTGAAGCCGCCAAAAGCGCCTTCAGCCAGGTAGAGCTTCATCACGTCGTAATAAATTCCGAAGCTACCGAAAACCTTCAGGCTGGAGTCTCCAAACACATCATAAACCAGGCCAAACCTTGGCGCCAGCTTATCAGTGAACTTGAAGTTAATGGGCTTCATGTCTCTGAATTCCGGATCATCTGAGAAGGAGGGAATGTATTCAGATTCAGTTCTCAGACCGAAGTTGATGGTCAGACGGTTGCTGATGGTCCAGGAATCCTGGAGGTAGATAGCCCAGTTGCTGCTGTGAATGTTCCACTTCCAGCCATAGGGATAAGAATTGTAGCCGTGCCTAATAATGTAATAACCGTAGGTGCCGCGGCCAAATGTAGAAGATCTGTTCCAGTATAGGTTGACTCGCGGAGCATTAGGAGTGTAGTCGTAGTTTTCATGCAGCCAGATGAACTGGACGCCAGCTTTCCAGGCATGCTCACCGGCCAGATTCAGGTAATAAGTTACATCCAGGTTGCTGCTGACTTTTTCTCTGAGTTCCCTCTTAGCTTCAAGCCAGGCGCCAGCACTGGCCCAGCCAGCATACTTTACCAGTTCTGGTCTACCCATTTGCTGATACAGGCTCTGATACATGGTATTAGCATAATTGAAATAGTAGGTTGGTCCAGCCGGTGGTTTAATTCCCTGATTGCCGACGTCCTGTCTGTGCCAGCCGGCTCTTAAAGAGACCAGAAGGTTATTCTGCCCGGAATAGTCAGCAGTAAAGGCAGTGGAGAAGTTGGGATAATCATAACCTGACATGTAGTAGGGGGTTTCCGGGTTTCCGGTACCATTGATGCTCGGGATGGAGCCTTTCTCGCGGCTAAAGTTGTTAACGAAACTGGCTGAAACTCTGAGGCCAGCCATCGGGGCAGCTGTCAGCTTGATGGAAGCATTGTCGTACCTGTACCAGGAAATGAAATTGTACCAGGGCCCGTTCCTCTGATTGAAGTCTCTAAGAGCATTCGTTTGAGAGTAAATCGGGTTGAAGGAGCCAAAGAACCAAAGCCGGTCTTTAATTATATAACCACCCAGGCTGAAAATGCCCTCTATTCTGTAGTATCTATCTCTGTCCTTACCACCATTGAAGAACAAATCGTCGTCATTGACGTATTCATAAATAAGAGTAGTTGGGTCGTAAGGGTTGAGCCGCAGGTAATCTCTGGCTTTGCCTTGCATGTAGAGCTTGTTGTTGTTGTAATAGCCCATAATATCACCGCGGAAGGTATTTCCACCGGAACGGGTTATGACGTTGACCACACCACCCATGGAGCCGCCGAATTCGGCGTTGTAACCAGAAGCGGTGACCTTAACTTCGTCAACCAGCTCCAGAACGACGTTTTGAGCTCTGGTTCCGACGTGGATTTCGGTGACGTTGGTACCGTCAACATACCACATGTTTTCAGCACCGGAAGCGCCGTCAACCGAGATACCACCCGCTCTGCCTTCGCTGCTAACACCAGGAACAGTGGTAATCAGTGAATCAAAGGTGCGGCCGCGAGGCAGGGTCAGGAAGGTTTCTTTGGTCATGACCTGGCCTTTAACTGTGCTCTTAACGTCGATAAGTGGGCTCTGTCCAACGACCGTTATCTGCTCTTCGATGGCTGCCGGCTCCATGGTTACGTTAATGACCAGAGTCTAGGATAGCTGGAGGACAATATCCTTACGAATTAGGGTTTTAAAACCAGGCAGAGTAAAAACGAGTTCATAAGTGCCTGAGGGAAGAGCCAGCAAGCGGAAAGTTCCGGTGGCATCAGTCACCGTGGCCGCTTTACCGACCAGCTTGGGGCTGGTAGCTTCGACCGTTACTCCCGGAAGGGGATTACCCTGGTCGTCAGTAACCTTACCGGTAATCTTACCTTCTGGGTTGATCTGGGCGAAAGCGGAACTACCAGCCAGAAGAACAAGGATTAAAGCAAAAACAAGAATTTTGTTTCTCATTCGAATCAATTCTCCTTTCGAATGATTTTTCCCTTGCCCAGGGACAGCTTCTTTTAGCTGCCCCACCCCTTGAGCTTTTTGACTAATTTTAGAGTCCCTTTTCTCTCTCACCTCCTTGATTCTGGAATTTTAAAGGATAATTCATTGCTTGTTTATAGCAATAAATATGCCAATTCCCCATAGAATATAAATCTTTTAATTTCAATAACATAAAAAATAGATTTTGAGTATTTATTCAATAATTTGTATTTTAAGCCAAAAATTTGAATTCAATGTTTTGCTGAAGTGAGCGAGATTGGAGCGGAAAATTGAGTAGTTGGCTGTTTTGATTTTGAATGAAAAGTTAGGTTCTTGTCAGGAAAGGAAAGTTCTGGATAAATCGGATTTTATAAAAAATGGTGGGCGATAGAGGATTTGAACCTCTGACTTCTACCGTGTGAAGGTAGCACTCTGCCACTGAGTTAATCGCCCACCAATCTTAATTTTATTTAAATTGCAGAGTCTGTCAACCTGGAATCAAGAAAAGGAAAACTTAAGCGATTTATTTTAACCGTTCCTTTCAGCTGATTTTGCCTGGTAATTCTAAACTGTCTGGATAAGAAATAAAAAGGTGACCTCGAGCTTCAGACAGCAAACAGGGTATGAGGGTGGAAATTTAGGGCAAAAAAATAATCCGAAAAATAATCCCGGGCCAATCAGGGAAAATTTTATTTGACAGTCAGTATAATAAGTTTTATAAATAAGACAGCGAAAAGATTATGGGTATAAAGCGCTGTCCTTACTGTCGGTCTTTGATCAGTGAGCAAGATCAGTATTGTAAAAACTGTGGTACTCAACTGCTTTTTCCTGAGGATGAAGAAATAGAAGAAGAAATTCCTGGAGATAGAATAATAGAAGACACCAGAGGCAGCGGTGAAATTCCTGAGGAAGAGTTGATTGAAGAAGAATTACCGGAAGAAATGATGGAAGAAGAAGTTAAAGAGGTAATTCTAATAGACGAAGCAGCAGAAGAGTCAGAAGTTTCTATTTCTTTGCCTGAGACCTCATTTCAGGGAGAAACCCCTGCCCGAAAGACAGAAACTGAAGGAATTTTGTTTCCTCCGGATGAGGTCAAGGTGCTGACTGAAGAAAAAAGCAGTCGTCAGAAAAAAATCCGCCAGCTTGAGACGGAGGAGGAGCTGCTTAAAAAGATTAAAGCAGAAGTGTTGAAAGAAAAAGAAACCAAACCGGCTGAAGCTGGAACTCGGGGTGCCGGCCTGGTTACCCAAATGGTTGAAGAACTTAGAGAAAAAGAGAGAAAAAAACTGGAGCAAAGAACCAGTCCTGGTCCTGTCACCCGGATGGTTGAGGAACTTAAAAAAAGAGAAGATGAGGAAGAAGGACTTGAACACCCCCCTGAACCAGGTCTGGTAACCAGATTGGTCCAGGAGCTTGAAGCTGAGGAGTCTGAAATCAGGGTTTCAGACTCAGGGTCTAGAGAGAGAACTGCCCGGGCTATCCAGGAATCGGAGGAATCTTCACCTTCCCTCACTTTTGAAACGGCTGAACTGGAGAATATTGGACCAACTGTGGAACTTGGTCGACGTCAGGTGGAAGATTTCTTTAAGGTTCTGGAGGAAAAAGAAAAAGAGCGGCTCAAAGAAAAATCACGTCTTCTGGAGGAAAGCCGAGAAGAAACCGGAGATGTTCCTTCCTGGATTAAAGAGGTCAAAACCGTTTCAACTGAAATTTTGACCGAAGGGGAAGAAACTTCAGCAGTTGAGGATTCTAAAATAATGGAAACAGAAGCAAATAAAATCTGGCCTGAGGAGGGAAAGCCCTCACCTCAAACTATTGGCTTTCCGGAAAACATCACCAGAAGTCCAATGGATTTTGAAATTAAAGATGAGGACTGGGAGCTGGCGACTGATATGAGGTTTGAGCGAGAGAAAGAAGAAGGTGAATTTGAAGAATTAGGATGCCGGGATACCGCTGAGACCACAATTTTCCACACAGGAGAAGTCGGAGCTGAAGAAAAAGGTGTTCAGGCTCTGCCATCTCTGGGCTTTATGAATTTTATCAAGGCCAAGGTTTTTGATTTGCTTCTTATCATAATGTTCTGGTTGATTTCAGTCTGGATGGCAGCTCGCTCTATGGAGACAACCATTTTTAAGCTATTCGATCTGGCTGCCAACGGTCTCCTGCTCTATCTTCTGATTCTGGTTTTTTTCTATTTCTTCCTTTTCTATTTCTTTATTGGAGAAACTCTCGGCGACAGACTTTTTAGAGAAGAAGGGGAAGAGGATCTCAGTTGAAAAGAACAAACTGCAGTCTCTTTTAGTCTTCGGGTCTGATTTGACTCACTCAGGATGAAAAATGTCATCAGTGCCTCAAGAAGAACTGACCTGGTAAGCTTCTATTACGAATGGCTGGCTGAAGCTTTGAGGAGAGAGGAAGCCCGGTTTTTTCATCACGGGCTGAGATCGGTGGTCAGGGTTAATCTCAGCCCGGCCGAGGTTCATTCGCTGGTTTTATGGTCAAAAAACTTTAAGCCTCTTCTGGAAAACCGCTTAGACCTGAGGAAGCTTTTAAAAAAATATGATCAGATCTATTTTCACTTCACTATAACTGGCCTGGGGGGCACCTTTTTGGAAAGGCTGGCTCCACCACCTGAGGTTGCTTTAAAACAACTGCCGGGTTTACTGGAAATTGCCGGGCGGCCGGAAAGAATCTCAATCCGCTTTGACCCGATAGTTTTCTGGCTGGAAAGAGGAAAACTGAAAACCAACTTCGATTTTTTTCAGGTTCTGGCTGAAGCTCTGGGGAAATTGCAGCTCAGGACGGTCAGATTCAGTTTTACCCAGTGGTATAAAAAAGCTTTGACCAGGGCTGGAAGAGCCGGTCTGATTTTTTTTGAACCTTCGTTTGAAGAAAAAAAAGAACTGGTTTCCAGGCTGGTTGAGATTGCCAGAAAACATAATCTTGAGCTTCTAAGCTGCAGTCAAAAGGAAATTGCCTCTCTTCCCGGAATTAAGGCCTCTGCCTGCATTGACGGTTCTCTATTGAAGGAGCTTCATCCTCGAAAAGAACCGGCTTCAATCCGCAAAGACCATACTCAGAGGCCGGATTGTCTCTGTACCGAATCCATAGACATAGGTAGCTATACTCAAAGCTGTCCGACAGCCTGCCTCTACTGCTATGCTAACCCTAAAATTAAGGTTGCTCAAGATCAAGATAAAGAAAGCTTCCTATCCCGGACTGATGTCTAAAAATAAAATCATTCCTGGAATTATTCTCTAAGATGATAAGATTATTTGTTTAGCATTTTACCTCATAATAGAGCTATTTTAAGGTAGGTTATCTTTTGGATTGACGATTTTCCTGGGGAAGGAGGAAAAATAACGGGTCTATTGTTAATATTGTCACTGGTAGAAAATGGCTAAGTAGATTTATGCGACTTTCAGATTCCTGTCGATAGTCTTTCGGCCAGGGCTGTGGGCAGGCTGGCTTCCAGTATTTTTCTCTGGGCTTCCTTGATGTCGTATTCAACCCGGCAGAATTTTATTTTTCGAGTTTCAGTGTCAAAAATCGCATAGGCAGCTTTCGGGTTTCGGTCTCTCGGCTGCCCGACTGAACCGGGGTTAATAAGGTAGCGGGCTCCTCTTTCCAGCTTAATTTCAAAGTGATTTCCCTCAATTAAATTTCCTTCCACGGTCTCGTCTTTTTCCACAAAAATAAACGGGAAATGAGTATGACCGAAAAAGCAGACCTGAGTTTCAAAATAACTGAATGCTTCAACAGCATCAAACTCACCAAATATGTAATAATCTTCGTCAAAGGGAGCCCCGTGACAGATGGTTATCTGATTGTGAACCACTACCGGGCTCTTAGCGAGTCCGGTTAGCAGATTAAGATGCTTTCTTAAAAGTGCTTTTCTGGTCCACTGGATGGCGGCCGCGGCCACCGGGTTAAAGGTTTGAACTGAATCCAGGCCGCATACAGCCTTGTCATGATTTCCCCTGACCATGGTCAATTTTTTAAGAGACAGGACGGTCTGAATCACCTCATTAGGAGAAGCGCCATAGCCGACCAGGTCGCCTAAAAAAAGGTAATGGTCAATCTTCTTTTTCCTGGCATCTTCCAGAACGGCTTTCAGAGCTTCCAGGTTCCCGTGGATATCGGAAAATATAAGATAGCGCATCAGTGAGCACTCCGAACTGTAGCAAAAATCTTTTCAGCTGAATAAGAACTTCTCACCAGAGGCCCGGAAATTATCTCCTTGAAGCCCAGTTTTAAGCCTAACTGTCTCAGCTCTTCAAATTCTTCAGGGGTGTAATAGCGGACAGTTGGCACCTGCCGGGCGGTGGGTTGCAGGTACTGCCCGATAGTCAGAAGCTGACAATTGCTTTCCCGGAGGTCTAAGAAAGTCCGGTAGAGGTCTTCCCTGGACTCACCTAAGCCGACCATCAGGCCCGATTTGGTCAAAGCTCCATTCTGACTGGCTCTTTTTAGCAAAAGAAGGGAACGGTGGTAATTAACGGTTGGTCGGTTGATCAGTGGGTAGAGGTTCAAGGTTGTTTCCAGGTTGTGATTGAGGACATCAGGTCCGGCTTCCAGCACCTGGAGCAGAGGTTTTTCCTCGCCCCGAAAGTCCGGAATTAAGACTTCTACCCTGGTATGGGGTAAATTTTCTTTAATCAGGCGAATTGTTCTGGCAAAAAGGCCTGCTCCGCCGTCAGCCAGATCATCCCTGGTGACTGAGGTGATGACCACATATCTCAGCTGCATTTCTTTTACGGCTTCCAGGACTGCAGCCGGTTCATTTTCGTTAAGTGGTTCCGGCTGGCCTTTTTCAACAGCACAGAAGCCACAATTTCTGGTGCAGATGTTTCCAAGGATTAAAAAAGTGGCAGCTCGTTTTTCCCAGCACTCCCCAATGTTGGGACAGCGAGCACTCTGACAGATAGTATTAAGACCCTGTCTTTTAAGCAGACCAGCTACCTGAAAATAAGCAGAATGAGAGGGCAGCTTGACCTTTAACCAGGAAGGTTTTTTTAAATAGCTCAACCCCGTCTTCTCTTGGTAATTTCAGAAAAAGGGGAGACTTACCTCAGTTTGGATTAATACTCGAAATCGCGTTCTCTTTTTAGCCGTCGCCGCATTCTCTTCCGAGCCTGAGCTTCTTTCAACCGGCGCTTTTCTCCCGGCTTCAGGTAGACCGAGTGCTTTTTGATTTCTTTAATGATAGCTTCTTGCTGAACTTTTCTCTTAAATCTTCTGAGTGCTGATTCTAAGCTTTCTCCTTCTTCTACCACTACAAAAGCCACTACCTTTCACCTCCTTACATCTGGAAAGTCACTGATTTTATACTTGATTGCCACCAGTTTGTCAAGAAACTGGAGATTCTTTTAAACGGGCACCAGCCCGGATGATTAAGACCCTGGCTCCTATGACCATAGGATTCACCAGCGGAACTGGCAGGCTTCCTGGCTTTAAGACCAGTGGAATTTCTGTACAGCCAGCGATGATGGCTTCTGCCCCAAGTTGAATAAGCTCTCTGGCTGCCTGTTTCAACAATCTGGTCGGACCAACTCCCAGAAAGCCGGCTTTGATACCCTTCTTTCCATAAATGGCCTTCATTATTAGCTTTTGAGTATCAGGGGAAGGGATAATCAGGTCAAGCCCCCGGCAGGTCAGGGCTTTCTGGAAGAGGCCAGAGGCTATGGTTCCTTCAGTGGCCAGAAGACCGACAGCATTTACTTCTGGGAGGTTATTTTTAATCCAGCGGGCTGACTCTTCAACCAGGTTAATTAACTTCAGTTTGGTTTTATTTCTTAATTCGGGAAAAAAGTAATGGGCGGTCAGACAGGGCATGGCTACCAGCTCGGCTCCGGCTTTTTCCAGAATTTTCAGCCCTTTAAGGAGGTAAGGTAAAGGGTTTTCGCCCCCGTAAAGTAAAGCTTTAGTCCGGTCCGGGGTTTCTGGTTGATTGACCACTATGATGCGGAGATGCTCCTGGTCGAAGGCAGCTTCGGTGTTTTTGATAATCAGCTCAAAAAAGCGGGCCGTCGCTTCTGGACCCATCCCACCAAGTATTCCGATAGTTTTTCTCTTTCTTTTAATCATCTTTAATTTTCTCCAGCAGAGGTCTGAGCTTTTCTATGGGCAGAGCTTCGGCCACCCGGCCGTTCTGGCCCTCCATTCTGGTGGCTTTGAAAAGTGAATTCAGAATGGCTTCTTCAGAAGCTTCGGCGGCTGCCTGAAACAGGGCTGACATGGCTTCGTTGCGAAGGACTTCAATCTTTTGGGTCAGACTTTTTTCCCGGTGAGGAATTCTTACCTGAGGGGCAGTGGAAAAAGCTATGGCATAATCGCCGCTGCCGTTAGAGTAAAAGCCGCCGGTTCGGGGAATTCCCAGCAGAGCTCTTTTGGCCAGTCTCTTAAGATTGCGGCTGTCAAGGGGGGCGTCAGTCGCCACTACTATCAGGCAAGATCCGTTTTCTTGAAGCGTGGTCAGAGACCCGGAGGAAGCTGGGCTCAGCCAGCGGTCAAGTTGTAAACCTTTTATTTGAAGCACACCGCCAAAATTGGTCTGGACCAGAACTCCTACCGTCCAGCCGCCGCGGCTTTCCGGAAGTTTGCGGGAAGCTGTCCCTATTCCTCCCTTAAAATTGAAGCAGGTAGTTCCGGTCCCGGCCCCTACCGAACCTTCTTCTACCGGCCCGGAAGCTGCTTTGCTTATGGCTTCCAGAACATGGTCTGCTCTTACAGCACGGGCTCTGATGTCATTAAGCCAGCCGTCGTTTGTCTCACCCACTACCGGATTGACCGACTGAACCTGTTCATTTCCCGGGAGCGAAAGTATGTAATCAATTAGAGCGCTGGCGGCCACCGGCACACTCAGGGTGTTAGTCAGAATAATGGGAGTTTCCAGACAGCCAAGTTCTTCCACCTGAGTATAGCCAACCAGCTTACCAAAACCATTAGCCACATAAATAGCGGCTGGGACCTTATCCTGAAAGACATTACCGGGATGCGGGATTATAGCTGTTACCCCGGTCCTGATGCTTTTACCCTCGATAATGGTAACGTGGCCAACCTTTACTCCGGGTACATCGGTGATGGAATTTAGCGGGCCCGGTTCCAGAACACCAATTTTCAGGCCGAATTCTCTGACCCTGGGTCTTGTTTCTTCAGATAAAGCCAGAGAGGTTAAAGCTGCAGTCAGAAGAAGGATTATTAAAATCTTCATATTCATTCTCTGGTACCTCATAACGAAGTTTCCACCATTTATTATAGTTTTTCATGAATTTAGGTAAAGGAAATTGTCATCTGAAATCTCTTTGGTTCTGATTTGAACCAGAACGGGCTTGGAAGAAAGGTTTTTCTGAAATCGATCAGAATTAGTTTTAAGTTTTTCCGGGAAAGAAGTTTAATGTTTTTTTGAATCTGGGTTTATAAGAGTTGAACATTGGGATGAATCCAGAAATTCCTGTAAAACTTGAACAGAATTATTGATTTTAGCCAGTCTGTCAAGTATAAAGGAGTATCGAAGAGAAAGATGGAACGGGAAATAAAATATTTGACTTTAAGTCAACTTCAGAGCCTCTCCTGGCTGGCTCACGGCTTTGGCCTGGCCGGTTTTGGGCCAGAACATCTTCAAACCAACAGCCTTCTTTCTTCTTTTACCCCGGTTGAGATGAACCAGCTTCATTCGGACCGGGTTTTTTTCCTGGACAGAGCCCCCGAGAGGAAACTGTCGGGTGACGGATTAATTACCGAAGCTACCGGTCTTTTACTCATCATCAAAACCGCCGACTGTCTGCCGGTTTTGATAATTGATGAGGTTAACAGGGTGGTAGCTGCTGTCCACTGCGGCTGGCGCAGCACCTCCCAGAGAATCCTGGAAAAAACCGTTTCTATGATGCAGGAAAAAGCAGGCAGCCAGCCAGAAGCCCTGAAAGTTGCGCTTGGTCCCTGTATTGAGTCAACCTGTTATGAGGTCGGACTGGAGGTTTATGAGAATTTTCAAAGGTCTGGTTTTGATCTTCAGAAAATTTTTAGCCCTGCCAGACCGAGGGATAAATTCCTGTTAGACCTGAGAAAGGCCAACCGCTGGCTGCTCGTAGAGAACCTGGGTTTAAGAGAGGAAAATATATATGACCTGAACCTCTGCACTTTCTGCAATTCCCATCTTTATTCCTACCGGCGGGACAGACAAAAAGATAATCGCTTAATCAACTTTGTTGGTCTTAAAAACATTATCTAATTGGAAGCGAAGGAATGTGACCTGCTTTTGAATGAGACTTAGTTTAATTGATTTCCAGTATTGATTTTGTTAACATACAAAAAAAGTAAGCGGTTAGCCAGATTGCTTTTCAGGTTCAGGTTTTTGGAGGGCTTTGATGAAGATTGAAGAAAAGCCGGTAGGAGAGATAGACCTTCCAGGTATACCGCTTTTCAAAAAGGGCAAAGTTCGGAACGTTTTTGACCTGAATGAGCAATTGCTTATAGTGGCTACTGACCGGATCTCAGCCTTTGATTTTGTCCTGCCTTCGTTAATTCCTTATAAAGGAAAGGTATTAACCCAGATATCGCGCTTCTGGTTTGACTATACATATCTGGTCTGTCCAAACCACTTAATTTCTACTGAAATTTCAGATTTTCCAGCTGAACTTCATCCTTATGCTGAGGTTCTGGAAAAGAGGTCGATGCTGGTGCAAAAAACCAGGGTCATTCCGGTGGAAGGTGTGGTTCGGGGGTATCTCTCTGGGTCTGCCTGGAAAGAATATCAGAAAATAGGTAAGGTCTGCGGAATAAAACTGCCTAAGGGTTTGCAGGAATCCTCTCGCCTGGATGAACCCATATTCACTCCAGCCACCAAAGCTGCAGTCGGTCATGATGAAAACATAACTTTCAAAGAAATGGAGAAGATTACCGGGTCAGAACTGGCCGGAAAAATCCGCAAAATAAGCCTTGAGCTCTACCAGAAGGCCAGCCTTTATGCCATCTCCAAAGGAGTAATAATTGCTGATACCAAATTTGAGTTTGGTCTGAATAAAAAAGGCGAGTTGCTTCTGGTGGATGAGCTCTTTACTCCCGATTCTTCCCGTTTCTGGCCACTGGCCCAATATTCTCCAGGTAGACCTCAGCCGAGTCTTGATAAACAGTTCGTTCGGGATTATCTCCTGACCACCAGCTGGGACCGAAAAACTTCACCCCCTCCTCCACTACCTGATGACATCATTGAACAAACCGCTAAGCGCTATCTGGAGATATACCGCCTTTTTACAGGGAGAGAAGATCTACCTTAAGAAAAAAATTATGATTTAATAATTGTGCCATGGCCAAGAACGGTTATGTGGACCTGCATCTTCACTCTCACTTCAGTTGCGACGGAGACTATTCGCCTGAAGAGCTTATCAGAATGGCCAGAGAAAATGGCTTCCAGGCAATTTCCATTGCTGACCACGATTCAGTTGAGGCCTATCCGGAAGCTATTGAGCTCGGCCTCCGGTACGGAATAGAAGTCATTCCGAATATTGAAGTTACCACAGTTTATGATTCAAGAGAATTTCATCTTCTTCTGCCATTAGTCAACTGGGAAAGTGAGGTTGTTAAATACATCATTAAAAAGATGGAAAAAAGCCGCTTAGAAGAAGCCCGCAGCCGGGTGGAAAGACTGAAGGAAAACGGCCTGGAGGTTGACTGGGAAGAAGTCTGGAGACTTTCAGGACAAACTCCACCACTCGGGGTAAAAATTGCCCAGATTGTCCTGGGCAAAGAAAAAAATCGCCGCAATCCGACCCTTGAAAAATATTATGATGAACATGGGCACCCCCTCCCCCCCTATCTTTTCTACCAGGATTTTTTTGCTGAGGGCGGTCTGGCCTACGTACCCAAAAAGCATATCTCTCTGGAGGAAGTTTTGAGTCTGGCTCCATTAACAGGAGGAGTTCCTGTGCTTTCCCATCCCGGGGCTTATTTCCAGCGGGCTACCAGAGAAGACCTTCTGGAACTAAAGAAGATTGGCTTAAAAGGGATTGAGGTCTTCACTTCCTATCATACCGAGGAACAAGTAAACTTCTATCTCCAGCTGGCTGAAGAGCTGGAGCTGGTTCCCACGGCTGGCTCAGACTTTCATGGACAGATAAAACCCCGGGTTCACTTCGGAATGATTAAGGCGGGCGATTATTCTATGATCGAAAAATTAAGGGAAAAAAGAAGCTGATGAGTCTGCAATTAAATTGGCTGGATAGCCTGCTTCTGATCATCTTCCTGATAACTTTCATTCTGGGGTTGATTAAAGGCCTGGTAAGACAGGTGGTGGGGTTGCTGGCAGTAGTCGTGGGGATAATCCTGGCTTCCAGACATTATGTTTATGTATCCTGGAAGCTCCACCATTTGATAAGCTCTGATTTCTGGAGAAATTGTCTCAGCTTTTTGCTAATCTTTTTTGTTGTTGTTCTGGCCGGATGGCTGATAAGTTTTGTCCTGAGTAAACTAATGAAGGGGAACCTGAGCCTGACAAACCATCTTCTGGGGGGTGTTCTGGGGCTGATTAAGGGCTTTTTAATAGGAACAATCATAGTTTTTGCCTTTCTGACTTTCAATTTTGAGAGAAAAGCTCTAATAGAATCCAGACTGGCTCCGGTAATGCTCAAAGCGGCCAGAGCCGTGACCTTGTTAATACCAGAAGAGATGAAAAACCGCTTTAAGGAAACCTTGAAAAAATTTGAGGGCAAGGGAGGGTGGAATGAGCAAAAAATATGAAGAATTAACTATCCATCAAAAACTCGAGTCCCTAATAGAAGACATGGTGGAGAAGTCAATTCACCTGAAAGAAGCTCTGGCGGAATTTGAGAAAATCTATATAGAAACCGCTTCAATCAAATACCGTGGTAATAAATCAAAAATTGCTCAGGCCCTTGGAATTCACCGCAATACTCTCCATAACCGCTTCAAAGCCCTGAAAATCAAACGAAAAAAATAGCAGTCTCCACCCTAATCTGCTAAAATATCGCTCGAAAACCTTGACAAGAAGACTTGAATGTCTTATAATTAGCACTCTCATAAATAGACTGCTAAATCTAATTTTCAAAGGAGGTAAGTATGAAGATTCAACCCTTGTATGACCGAGTGCTTTTGAAAAGGATTGAAGAACAGGAAGTTAAGAGAGGCAACATTATCATCCCCGACACAGCCAAGGAAAAGCCCCAGGAGGCCGAGGTAATAGAGGTCGGAAAGGGACGGGTAACTGAAGATGGCAAGGTTATTCCTCTCACTGTCAAAAAAGGGGATAGGGTGCTAATCGGTAAATATAGCGGCACCGAAGTTACCATTGACGGTGTAGAACACGTCATCGTCCGTGAAGATGAAATTTTAGCCATAATAAGCAAGTAAAAAGGAGGTAGAAAATGGCCAAGCAAATCATTCTTGGAGATGAAGCCAGACAGGCTCTTTTAAGGGGTGTTAATATCCTGAGTAATGTGGTTAAAGCTACTCTTGGTCCCAGGGGTAAGAACATCATCCTGGACAAGAAATTTGGTTCGCCGACCAGCACCAAAGACGGCGTAACCGTAGCTAAAGAAATTGAACTTAAGGACCCCTGGGAAAATATGGGAGCTCAGCTGGTTAAAGAAGTGGCTTCCAAAACTTCTGATGTGGCTGGTGATGGTACCACCACCGCCACTGTCCTGGCTCAGATTATCTACACTGAAGGCATCAAGCACGTGACTGCCGGACGTAATCCCAATCTGATCAAAAAGGGAATTGACCGGGCTGTAGAGGAAGTGGTGAAAGAGCTGAAAAAGATGAGCCGGGAAGTTACCGGAGAGATGATTGCTCAGGTTGGGGCTATTTCAGCCAATAACGATGAATCCATCGGCAAGATAATCGCTGACGCCATGGAAAAAGTCGGTAAAGACGGCGTCATAACAGTGGAAGAAGCCAAAGGACTGGAAACCACTCTGGAATTTGTGGAAGGTATGCAGTTTGACCGCGGTTATCTTTCCCCCTATTTCATTACTGACCCCGAGAGAATGGAATGTGTGCTGGAGAATCCTTTAATTCTGCTCCACGAGAAGAAGATTTCCAACCTGAGGGAATTTCTGCCTCTGCTGGAAAGTGTGGCCAAGATGGGTCGGGCCCTTCTGGTGGTGGCTGAAGAGGTTGAAGGTGAAGCTCTGGCCACTCTGGTGGTTAACAAGCTTAAAGGCACCTTGATGTGCTGTGCCGTCAAAGCTCCGGGATTCGGCGACAGACGGAAAGCTATGCTGGAAGATATTGCTATCCTGACCGGAGGGAAAGTAATTACCGAGGACATCGGCGTCAAGCTGGAGAATGTCACCCTAGATTGGCTGGGTGAAGCCGCCAAGGTGGTTGTAGATAAAGACAATACCACTATCGTAGAAGGCAAGGGCAAACACAGTGAAATCCAGGCCCGAATCAAGCAGATCAGAACCCAGATTGAAGAAACCACTTCTGATTATGATCGGGAAAAGCTGCAGGAGCGGCTGGCCAAAATGGTCGGTGGCGTAGCTCTGATCAAAGTTGGGGCTGCCACTGAAACCGAGCTTAAGGAAAAGAAAGCCCGGGTAGAAGATGCCATGCATGCCACTAAAGCTGCAGTGGAGGAAGGCATAGTCCCCGGAGGTGGCGTGGCTCTGCTCCGCTGCCAGAAAGCTCTGGATAACCTGACTCTCGATGGTGATATGCAGATTGGTGTCCAGATCATCCGGCGGGCTCTGGAAGAACCGCTACGTCAGATTGCTGAGAATGCCGGTTATGAAGGCTCTATCGTAGTTGAAAAAGTCCGTGAAATGAAACAGGATTTCGGTTTTAACGCCCTGACTGAAAAATATGAGGACATGATTAAAGCTGGTATAGTTGACCCAACCAAAGTTGTTCGGACAGCTCTGCAGAATGCGGCCAGTATCGCCGGTCTGCTGCTGACCACTGAAGGTTGTGTCAGTGAGATTCCAGAAGAGGAAAAACATTCCAAATATCCGACTCCGCCCAGCGATATGTATTAATACCTCGCAGCCTTCGGACCGAAACTCAGGCCGCTTTCAGGTTTCCTGAAAGCGGCCTTTTTTTTGGGTTTATCTAATGGTTTATGTTATATTAAATCAGCCTGATGAACCGTAGTCCGCTTGAAATTAGTCTATGAAGGTTCTTGACCGCTATCTGCTGAAAGAAATCCTGCCGGCTTTTTTCCTGGCCCTGGGTTTTATTGTGTTGGTAATCCTGATGGGCGAGATTTTTTACCTGGCTGAAATCTTTATTGTCAGGAAAGTTTCGGGGTTTACGGTTCTCAGGTTAATGTTTTATCTAATGCCTTCGGTTCTGGCCCTGGCTATCCCTCTGGCTTTTATGGCAGGAGTTCTGGGAGGTTTAAGCCGGCTTTCGACTGAGGGTGAGACCGAGGCCTTCAAGGTAATCGGTGTCAAACCAGCTTTTCTGCTAAAGCCGGTTTTTCTCAGTGGGTTTGGTCTTTTTCTGGTCGGTCTGGTTCTGACTTTCTGGCTAACTCCGGCAGCAAATTACCGCTGGCTTCAGACTATGGTTAACTCTATTCTCAGCCAGGTCCGGCTGGAGGTTTACCCCGGACGATTTCTGGAATCGCTGCCCGGCCGGGTGGTTTATTTTCAGAAAAAAGAGGACAATGACCGCTGGCGCCAGGTGTTTATATATAATCAGGAAGAACAATCAAAAGTCAGGCTGGTGCTGGCTGAAACTGCCTATCTGGTAACCCTGCCTGAGCTTAAAGAAGTCTGGCTTAGACTGGAAAATGGAGTCAGTTATGAGCTGGATTATGATAACCCTGAAAATCTTCTCCTGAGTGAGTTTAAGCTCAGTCAGCAGTTGATAGATTTGAAGGAGCTAACCGGACGCTATTCACTAACTAAAAGAAGCCGGGAAAAGAACATACGGGAATTATGGCATGACTGGTTGAGATTGAAAAATGAGGAAAAAAGACATCCGGAAAGGATTTTGACCAGTCTGGAAATTCACAAGAGAATCAGTCTTCCTGCTGCCTGTTTGGCGTTTATCTTTCTTGGGGTTGGGTTAAGCTGGCGGCACTGGCCTGGTGGTCGGTATGGGGCTTATGGTTTAAGCCTTTTGTTGATAATTTTTTACTATTTTCTTTTGGTAGCGGGGGAACAGAAGGTACTCCGAGGCTCTATTTCTCCCTGGCTGGCGATGTGGTTTCCCAACCTGTTGCTGTTTGGAGCTGGCCTTTATTTTTATTCAAGAGCTACCAAACCCCGAGCCGGTGGTCGGGTTTTTCTCTCTTCAAGTCAGACGGGAAAAGTCTCCAGATTAAGAATCCTCTGGAGCTTTCTAAAGCGGAATGGAGAAAGCGGTGTGAAAACCAGGGCCAGATCAAGCTGGCCCACTCTACTGGACCGCTATCTTTTTTTGAACTTCCTAAGGTGGCTGGTTCTGATTTTTTTAAGTCTTCTTCTTATCATGGCTCTGGCAAATCTCCTGCTGCGGCTCGATGAAATCCAGAAGAACCAGAAATCAGTTAGTTTGCTGCTTGATTTTCTCTGGTTTAAACTCCCTGAATATCTCTTAATCAGTCTGCTGATTTCAGCCCTGATAGCCTCTGCTATTACTCTGGGTTTTTTATACCGGCGGAAGGAAATGCTGTCTTTCCTGGTCGCCGGGTGCAGTTTCTATCGGGCTATTAGGTCCCTGTTAATTTTTGGTCTGATAACAGTTCCCTTGATTTTTATCTGGCAGGATAGAATTGTCAGCCGGGCAGAGTTTGAAGCCGATTACCTCTGGAGTAAAATTACTGATCGGCCAGCCAGTGTTTTCAGCTTCTTAAATCGTTACTGGGTTCATAATAGAAGCAGAGGACATTTTTACCATTACGAATGGCTGGACCCTTCTCGGAGTCAGCTTAGCCGGTTTCTGCTTCTTGAGCCGTCTTCTGACTGGAGGTCTTTTCAAAGGATTGTCTATGCTCAGGAAGCTTTAATTCAGCCTGAAGGGCTCCATCTGAGGGCTGGCTGGGAAAGGTATGCCCGGGAAGAAGCTTATCAGATGTTCAGTTTTGAATTTACCCGTCTGCCTCTACCTGAAGCTCAGAACCTTTTCCTTAAGGAATGGAAGGAACCAGTCACCATGACCGTGGCTGAGCTTAGAAAATATGCTCAGGACCTGGAAAAATCTGGTCTACCGGCTATCCAGTTCTGGCTGGAAGCAGAATTCCGTTACGCCTTTTCTTTTTCTTTGTTTATTTTTATTCTTTTTGCAGCAGGGGCAGCTGGAAATTTTAGCCAGAGCCATTTTCTCCAGCCCCTGGCTTTCAGCCTGGTCAGCGCTTTTGTCTACTGGGAAGCCGCGGCCCTTTTCAGGAGTCTCGGATTGGCCGGGGTGCTTTCACCCTGGCTGGCGGCCTGGAGTGCTCCTCTGATTTTTTCACTGCTCGGGTTTTATTTTATTCTAAGAACGAAGACCTGAAGTCTGACTTTACATTTTATATTTGCCGAGGTCTTCCGGGTCGAGGCTTTCCAGCCATTGCTTGAGCTTTTCTGAATTTTCCAGATTTTCTTCGCTCTTTTGGCTGTGGGCTTTGTTGATGACTTCTTCTTCTACATAAATCGGGGCGCTGACTCTTAGAGCCAGGGCAATGGCATCTGAGGGACGAGCATCTATGAGGTAAGGAATGTCATTCTGGCGACAATGAATTATGGCATAAAAAGTATTATCTCTAACGTCGTTAACGACTATTCTATCAACTGAAATATTTAGCTGGTCAAGAAGGTTTTTCATCAGATCATGAGTCATCGGCCGGGGTGTGGGAATCCCTTCCAGGCTGAGGGCGATGGCATTAGCCTCAAAAACTCCAATCCAGATGGGCAGAACCCGATTGCTCAGGGGGTCTTCCAGAACTACAATTGGCATCCTGGAAATAGGGTCTACTAAAAGACCTTTGATTTTCATCAGAATTTCCATGCAATTTCCCTTTCGTACAAATTTAATATAGATTCCAGAGGGGGAGTTGTCAAGGAATATGGCTAACTGAGCCTGGAAAAGGCCTGTTCCTGAAGTCCCTCTGAGCAGCAAGTGGGAAAATTCCAGCTTATGGGGCTTTCGGACCGATCGGGGATGGTTTATGGACGTTTGTTATTAAAAAGGTGTAACATAAGAAGAGGAGCTGGAAGAAAATAATGAAACCAGGAATTGAAGCTCTTAAATTCTGGGGAATTTTATCCTTAGTGTTTTTAATACTAATGGGAGCAAGTTGTGCCAGTCGTAAGCTCGAAAAATCACTGGACCCAGAGAGTCAGGAGTTTCTTTCTAAAGTTCGTTACACCATAACTCCTGAGGAGAGGAGAATTTTTCTCAAACTGTCTCCTTCTGAAAGGCCTGGATTCATCGAAGAATTCTGGAAAAGGCGAGACCCCAATCCAGCTACTCCTGAGAATGAATTTAAGGAAGAATATTTCAGAAGGATTGAAGAGGCTAATCGTCTTTTCAACGAGGGTGGGACTTCGGGTTGGTTGAGTGACCGGGGAAGAATCTGGATTACCTTAGGACCTCCCGACCATCGAGAAATCTACCCCCGGGGACAGTCTTTTTACGGTTTTCCGGTTGAAATCTGGCACTACGGATTTTTTCGGATTTATTTCATCGACCGATTTTGGAACGGCAACTACCAGCTTGACCCGGCCAGTGCTGAACAAATAGGCATAATCACCCAGACTCAGGTGGACTGGAACCAGCCCAGAGGTCGGCTGATGATGGGCAGTCCGGCTATGGATTTTGAAGTCAGACTCCAGAAAACTGAAAAAGGGCAAGCTGTTTTTTCCATTAATCTCCCCTATAATCAGGTCTGGTTTAAAGCCCGCGGCGATAGATTTGAAACCGAACTTGAAGTCCTGGTGGAGGTTGAGGATGCCGGTAAAAACCGGGTCTGGGAATTCAAGAAAAGTTATGTCCTGTCTTTAACTGCTGATGAATTAAGACAGAATTTCGACCGCAGCTATAACCTAGAAGTCCAGGGAGAATTTTCAGGGCAGTCGCCGTTTGTGGTCCGAATAGTAATAGAA
Source organism: uncultured Eubacteriales bacterium (assembly GCA_964422165.1). Lineage (GTDB taxonomy): Bacteria > Acidobacteriota > Aminicenantia > Aminicenantales > Saccharicenantaceae > Saccharicenans. The sequence continues at coordinate 55,939 of CAYQZX010000030.1, forward strand.
AATAAAGTGGAGAATAAGAGGTCTGAAAAGAAACTGAAATTTGAATTCTAAAAATTAAGGCCAGGCTATTTTCTTTATCTGCTTCAGAACAGGTCAGCGAGATGAATTAAGCAGCTGCTGTCCCTGTCGGGCATACTGCTCGGACCTGAGGTAATCACCGAGGCGGTTGTAGAGGTCGGCCAGCAGAAAATAACCGAACGGCAGGTTGTCCCGCTCCGGTTTTAATTCAAGCCCTTTTTTAACCAGCTCAATGGCTTCCTGGTAATTCTGGCCTCGTCTTAGATAGATTCTGGCCAGATAAAAGTAGGTCAGAGGAAAATTTGGTTCAGCCCGAAGAGCTTCTTTTAAAGTTTCTAATTCCTCCTCTTCCCGGTGTTGTAGCCGGTAGAGTCGGGCCAGATTAAAAAGGGCCTTGAAATGGTTGGGTGCACCCGAGATTTCTTGCTTATAAAGCTCTATAGCTTCACTCAGGCGGTTTTGCTTCTCTCGCAGCTGGGCTAAGTTATATCTCAGGTTGAGCAGAGTCGGATTCAGTTCGTACGCAGCTTCCAGATGTTTTTCGGCTCTTTCCAGTTCATCCCGGTTCAGGCAGATAGCAGCAATGGCATTGTGAGCTGAGGCCGAGCGCGGGTTTTTCTTAAGACATTCTTCATAATAATATAAAGCCTTATCATAATGCCCTCGCAGAGCAAAAAGACTCCCCAGGACATGATAAAACTGTGGGTCTTCAAAACCTCTTTGTACCTGGTCCTTGATGAATTGCTCTGCTTTATCCAGCTGATTCAGGGCAGCATAGCAGTTGGCCACGTTGATCACCGCGAAGGAGTCATCAGGTTTGAGCTCCAGAGCTTTGGAGAAGGCTTCGGCCGCTTCCTTAAATTTTCTGGCTTTAAAGTAAACATTACCCAAGGCAAAAAACCCGTCGCTTATGTTCGGGTCGTCCTGAAGAATCCTGGTTAAAATTTCTATAGCCTCGTCAAAATTACCGGCCAGACCGGTCTCCCGGGCCCGGGATATTTCGTTAAAAATGTGAATCTTGTCCTTGGGGTCAGCCAGCTTTTTACCTTTTAACTTAGCCGGGTCCACGAATGAACCCAGATAGCCAAGAGCCGCCAGTTTTTCTCTTGTTTCCTCATCAACCGAAGTGAAATCAGGTTCAATGGCTTTTTCTCCGGCTTTTCTCTCGAATTCTTCAGCCAGCCGGGTTAGTTTTTCGTAGGCTCTTTTCTCAAGATAGACCAGATTTTTTTCTTCTTTTGGGTCTTCTTTGAGGTCATAGAGTTCAGGAACAGGGGCGATGATGAGCTTATACCTGTTGTTCTGGACGCTACGAAGCTCCGACCAACCGTAGTGGTACCTGGGGTAAAAAGTTTCAGAGTAAGCCAGATTATCAACTGGTTTTTTCTTTCCGCTGAAATAAGGAATCAAGGTTTTTCCCTGAACTTCTGAGGGCACCGAGAGTCCAACCATCTCTAGAACAGTGGGCATGATGTCAGTGAGGGTAACCACCCCGGAATATGAGCGCCCTTTGAAATTCTGGAAAGGGGTAACGAAAATTAACGGCACATGAATAGCCCCCTGGTAGACAAAAAAACCATGGGTGGCTTCTCCATGCTCTCCAAGACTTTCGCCGTGGTCGGCCGTAAAGACCAGATAAAGGTTATCCAGCAGGTTGTTATCTTCAAGGTAGCTCCAGAGCCTGGCTAATTGACTGTCGGTGTAGGCAATTTCTCCAAGGTAAGGGCGGTCAGCAAATCTGGTTTTGTAAGGTTCAGGTGGGTCGTAAGGAGTGTGGGGGTCATAGAGATGAACCCAGGCAAAGAATTTTTTGTTTCTGTTTCTGTCTAGCCAGGACAAAACCTGGTCAATGGTTTCCTCCGCCCGGCGCTGAACTTCTCCGAGAGAGATTTTTTCAAACCGCCCCAAATCAAAACGGTCAAAATAATAATCGAAACCCTGATTCAATCCCCATTTGGAGTCAAGAACATAAGCTGAAACAAAAGCCGCCGTTTGATAACCGGCAGTCTTGAAGACCTCAGCCATGGTTTGAAGTTCTGAAGGTACCACGAAACCGCCGTTGTCTCTAACTCCGTGATGGATGGGCAGAGTTCCGGTCAGAATGGTCGTGTGGGAAGGCAGAGTCAGTGGAGTCGGAGCGATGCATTTTTCAAAAAGCACACCTTCGGCCGCCATCCGGTTAATGGTTGGAGTAACATCTGGACTGAAACCGTAGCAGCCAAGACGATCGGCTCTTAGAGTGTCTATAGTAATTAAAATAACGTTAAAATCTTTCTGACCACGAAGTTTCTTGAGGTCGGAGCGTTCTGAAAGGATGAAAAAGACTACCGTGATGGCTAGCGCCAGAACCAGAAATAGTAACAGGATTCTTTTCATAGCATTATTTATTATAACATAAGTGGCTGGTCTTCTAATTTAGATTGGGCAAAAAATATCTTTTTTAGAAATAAATGGAGCTGATGATCTGACTTTTGAGTCTTGAATATTAAAAATTTTTTTTAGAGCATTTCATATAAGTCCTTATCTGACTGGTCCAGCAGCTGGGGCTTTATAGGTTATAAAATAAAACAGTGTCAAGAGAGCAATAATTAGGGTTAGCTTAAATAGATAGAATCAAAGAAAGATTTTTCCTGCAGACAGCAGCTATTCAGATTATAAACAGGTAGCTACCTGGTTCTGATTCTTTGAGGATAATAGTAAAAACAAGATTTTAAAATAAAAAGGGCGGCAGGTTTCCTGCCGCCCTTCAATTGTAGCTTCTGCTTTTAGAAGATTAAGCGTATTCCGACTCTGGCCTGCCGTGGGTTAACGATGCTGTAGAGCTGGTGACCGAGAGTTGAAGGCCACTGGTTGGGCAGCCAGTCGTACATCCAGCGAGTACCCCAGGAAGTTATGGTATCAACATTCAGCAGGTTGAAGACATCAAGCATCAGACCCAGACGGTATTTGCCAGCAAAGGTGAAAATTTTCTCCAGCCTGATATCAATCTGATGGTCTATCGGGTAGTGGTGAGAACCTCTGGGTTCAATGAAAAAGGTGATTCTTCCCTGGTTGAAACGCGGAGTACGGTAACGGGTGGTCCAGGCATTTCCGGTAATACCATGGTAGTAGACGTTGACACTAAGCTCAATCTTGGGAATGACGTAGGTACCCTGAATTTTGATCATATGAGTGGGATCATAAGTGGAATTTCCATTGGTGTTAATCCAGAAGTTCGGGTCATAGACATTACCACCATAACCGATGTCGTCGGCAAAGCCGTTATCGGTGGTGCCCCAGGCCTTGGACAGGGTGTAAGAAGCCAGCAACTGCCACCTGTTGGAAAATCTCTTGTTGAACATGAACTGGATGCCGTGATAACGACGGTAAGGTTTCTCCAGAATCCAGGGATAACCGTTCTTCCAGGCTTTGTAAAGGTTGGTTATTTCGTAGTCATAGGTTTCAAGAGTTCCCAAAGTTCTTTCGTATACTGTGAAGTTGCCAAAGTTGGGTACGCTGACCGTTCTGGTGGTATAATCTCCAGCCCAGTCAACCGGTCCGATGATGTTTTTCCATTCACGCCAGATATAGGTCAGGCTGAAGGAAGAATCTTTAAACAGCTCTCTTTCAATACTGGCTGTGATCTGGTTCATGTAAGGATGCTTTATCTTGGGGTCCATTCTGTAAAGCTGTTCGTGAACAATCCTGAACCATTCTACCCATTGCCCGAGGTCGTAGTCATAGTAGTAACCAACATAATCACTGTAGGCGGAATCCGGGTTCATCCGGTCATGATAGCTGGCCAGCATGGCTTCGGAGAACTGTCCATAATGGGCTTTGAAAACTGTGGTCTTATCACCAAACAGGTCGTAGGTGAACCCGATTCGGGGAGCAATTCTGGTATTGGTATAAACGTTTCCAGAAACGCCATGAACCTGACCCCAGTAAAAGCTGAAGCGAAGGCCAGCATTGATGTTCAATCTCTTGGTGACCTGCCAGGAGTCCTGGGCAAAGGCTTCCAGTCTTGTATAGCGAGTCCTGGTATCATAACCCTCATACTGATAAGCCAGATAAGGATAGCCATAATAGTCATAATACTGTATGTGGTCACCAAGGGACCCGCCCTCACCGGTAAAACCGTATCTATTTCTAACAGCTGATCTTTCAAACTCAGCTCCGAATTTGAAATCGTGAGAACCATAAAAATCTTCAACGTAATGGCTTAAGCTGGCATTGGTTTGGAATCTGAGTCGGTCAGCATAGAAGAAATAACCCGAGCTTTCTCTTCGGAAGTTATCGGCAAAGTCAAAATGCATGTAAGGTGCCATTCCAACTTCAGGGTCCAGATAATAGTAACCCCAGAAAAAGGCACCTTTTAAGTCAAAGAAAGTCTTGGAACTTATAATTTTGGTTAGACTGAAGTTGCCAACAACTTCAGGTGATTTCTGGGTGACCGTGGCTTCAGGTGAAACATTGGCTCCAGCCCCACGGTTAATTCCGTTGTAGGTGTCAACCTGAACTGAAGCAGTCAGGTTTAAGGTGGGAGTAATCTGAGAAGTGAGTTTTAAGAAGCTTCTTGGCTGCTTGTAGTCGACAGCCTCGGGGAAGCCAGTGGGATACCGCCAGGTTCTGTAGTACTGTAGGCCCACATAGAACCAGAGCTTATCCTTAATGATGGGACCGCCGAGATGAGCATTAGAATCCATCAGCTTCAGAAGGGGTGAGGTGAGAGTGGGAAAGTCATTAATGTACTTGGAATTGTTAGTAGTACTCCAGAAGCCTTTGGGTTTGTCGTCTCTTCTTCCCTGGAAGTTAAACTCCATGTGTCCGGAAAGCTCGTTACCTCCAGACTTGGTAACCAGGTTGAAGATAACGCCAGTGAAATTTCCGTATTCAGCCGGAAGCCCAACACCCATAATCTTGGCTTCTTCCACAATGTTGTGATCAGAGAAGACCCAGGCCGAACCGGCTTCGGGGTCAGCTACGTTTACACCGTCCATGGTGTAAGCAATACCGGTGTTCTGGGAAGCTCCGAAAGCTACGTTGTTGGTAACACCAGGCGCCATGTTGACTATATCGGCGGTGAACTGGCTGTAAGGCATATTTCTAAGAATCTCATTGGTCAGAGAGACTGAAGCCGTTTCGGTAGATTTTACGTCAACTGTGGGAGCTTTGGCCACAACTGTCATTTCCTCGGCTACTGCTGCCTGCTTCATTACCAGGTCAACGGTCAGGGTTGTGGTAGTGGTCAGACGGACGTTTTCATTGACCACAGTAGTGAAACCCTGCAGTTCAGCCTTGATAGTATAGGTTCCTGGAGGCAGAGCCGGGAAACGGAAGACCCCCCTGGCGTCAGTCACATAAGTCCTGGTACCCATCAGGCTGGGGCCGCTGATGGTCACGGTAACTCCAGGAAGCGGAGTTCCAGTTTCATCAACTACCGTGCCGGTGATAGCACCAGTTTCTCTGGACTGGGAGAAAGCCAGCGGAGTCAGCATAAAAACAACAAACACAACAGCGAAAAATTTTTTAATCAATCTTTCTCCTCCTTTCATTTATTTTCTTAGTTAGACCAACCAAAGATTTTTGAAATTTTTTCCCTTCTTGCTCTTCTTTTTTTTCACCTCCTTTTTAATTGAAGGATAGATAATCCACTTTTATTTCAGCAAGTTTTATGCCAAAAATAACCACTCGTTAATTTATTGTTAATGCTATAATTACGTAATCAATCATAAAAAAAATTTATGCTTATTCAAAATATTGGATGTAGTTAATTCAAATATGTGTATTTCTATGGGGGTATTACCAGAGCTTTTTATTGACCTTACAGAAACCAACTGGCTTGAAAAGAAAACGCTCCTTTTTTGCTGAAGTTAGGTTAAAAAATAGGTTGGATTTCTGATATCATAAATTGGCATGAAATCAATCAAAACGAAAAGACTCTGGTTGCTAGGTGGGTAAGGACAAGACGAGCCCTTTGGTTGAAGGCTTTCCTTAGCTGGAGCCCAGGTTTCTGGAAAGTATTGATTTTGTTTGTAACTTTGAAGGCAGTAGTCTGGTTTTAATGAAGTGAGTAAGCCGGGGTTTTTCAAAATTTTCAGACTAAAGTTAAACAAATCTGATAAAATATTAAGCACAATCAATTAGCGATATATAAGGCTGGTTGTCGATGAACGAAAGACACCAAAGAAAATCACATTTAATTCTGCTCTTTACCATGATTTTTTTGACTTCTGTGATCGTAAGTTCGACTCTGGCTCAGAGGCAAAAAGATTTGCTCAAGAATTTGTCTCCTGCCCACATGGAATGGCTGGAAATAGTGACTCCGATAATTACCGACACTGAACGAGAAGTTTTCTTTAAGCTTAAAACAGAACAGGAAAGAGAAAGATTTATTAACCTTTTCTGGAAAGTCCGCGATCCCAATCCCGATACCTCCGAAAATGAATTCTATCGTGAATACATGGAGAGAGTCCATTTTGCTGACCGTTACTTTGGGATTGGCTCTTCAAAAAGGGGTTGTTTAACCGAGCGCGGTTATTATTATCTTTTACTCGGAAAGCCTCTAGAGCGGCAGATTTTTGCCACCCAGTCCGACATTTACCCGATGGAACTCTGGTTTTACAAAGGTGAAGAAAAGTACGGTTTGCCAGGTTATTTCTATCTTCTTTTTTATCAGCCTGAAGGGGTGGGTGATTACCGACTTTACTATCCTGGCATAGAAGGGCCAGAAAAACTGGTAATACCAAGTCTAACCAGAGAACAGATTACCAGAAAAAAGGCTATTGAGATTATCAAAGGCATAAATACAGAACTGGCAAAGGCAGCTATAAGCTACCTGCCGGAGGATAGGCAGGATACCTTCAGTTCCCTGTCTTCTCAGACTATAATAGCGGCAATCAAAGCTCTACCCGAGAAAAAATTTGCTTCTGACTATGCCCGGAATTATTTAAGCTACAAGGATCTGGTAGAAGTAGATTATTCACATAATTTTGTTACCTGTAGTGCGCTGGCTCGAGTTTTTCTTCATGGTGATTATTATTTTGTGCACTGGGCAATAGAGCCGGATAAAATCAATTTTGCTGAAACTCAGGGAATCTATTCTGCTATTTATGAGCTAACCATAAGATTGGAAGACCTTAGTGGAAACCAGATATTCGGCAAGACAGAAGAAATTCCGTTACGTCTTAACCGGCAGCAGTTTGAAAGCCGGGCCCGTCAGAGGTTTGCTTTTCAGGACCTGTTCCCGGTTCTACCCGGTGATTATAAACTGTTATTTCTTCTAAAGAACAAAACCGCTAAAGATTTCACCTCCTGGGAAACTATCCTGAGTGTACCTGTCCCAAAATCTGAACAGCGCCTTGGCCCGGTGGTGGTTTTTCATACAACCAGCCCTCTGGCCTCTGGCCGCTTGAAAGCTTTTTCCTTTGCTGGTCAGGAATTTCTGGTAAGTGCCAGAAATGAGTTTTCTCCGACCGACAAACCATCGGTTTTCTGCCAGCTCTGGAATCCCGAAGGGTTGACAGAGAGAGCCAGGGTGGAGCTTTCCTTGAAAAATTTTGATTCTGGAGCCGAGATTCTGGTTCAGAAAAAAAAGCTGCCGGAAGCTTTATCTGAAGAACGACTGGTGCGCTTTGATCCGATAGACCTGAGTCAGGTCAAACCCGGCTACTACAGCCTTGAAATTAATCTGATTGATAAAGAGATGACTTTAGACAGCCGAAAAGAAAATCTAATAGTCCTGGCCCAGCCAGTCCTGACCGCTCCCTGGGTTTACGGAAAAGTCCATCGGTCAATGCCCTCGCTGGAATTTTTACGGATGCTGGCGGCCCAGCATTTCTTAAAAGGCAACTATCAGGAAACCAGAAAAATTCTGGAGGAAATCCTCAGTGGGCGTGAGGAGCTGGAAAGTCGGCTGCTTTTGGCCAGAACTTTTCTGGCTCTTGATGATTACGAGCGTTCTTTGACCGAAGCTCTTAAGGTCTATGAATCTACAGGCAATCGGGAAGCTGCTAAAGTTCTGGCCCTTGATTATGCCAAGCTCAAGGATTGGGATAAGGCCCGTATTTACGTTGATAAACTGCTGGCTGAGGTTACTGAAATCAGTGTTTTGAATCTGGCGGCCGAAATCTATCTCAACCTGGGTAACAAAGACCAGGCCATTTATTACCTGGAAAAGTCACTATCTCTTGTTCCTGACCAGCCCCAGATTAAGGGCTGGCTGGAAGATTTAAAAAAGAAAAAATAAAAGCGTATAATAAAAACTTAAGAGATCGGGTAAATACCTGGCAAATTTTAAAATAAAAGGAGCGACTGATGAAAATAAGAAAACCAGCAATTATGGCCTTGATTATTGTCTTTTTGATAGTTCTGGTGGCTGGTGCTGCCCTGGCTCAGGTCCGAGCAAAGGTTAGGGGGCTGGTGGTGGATTCTCAGGGAAATCCTGTGGATAAAGCCACTATCAGCATTATCTCGGTCAGGTCAGCCTCTCAGAGGTATGAGACCAGAACCGGCAAAGATGGCCGTTTCGCTCAGATTGGCATATATCCTGGCTATTATCAGCTTATAGCTAAAAAAGATGGTTTTATCACCAAGACCCTTGAAATTCACGTAGCTATAGACTCTGATACTGAGCTGGAAATTAAACTGGACTCAGCTGATGAACTGGCTGCTAAAACCCTGTCTGGAGCGGACAAAGCTTTTCTCAGGGCCACAGAGCTTTATAACAAGCAGAACTATTCTGAGGCTCTTTCTGGTTTTCTGGAAGCTATCAATCTTAATCCTGATAACTGGGCTTATTATTTTAACCTTGGTTTAACCTACAAAAAACTTAAGAATATGGCTGAAGCCAGGGAGGCTTTCAGGCAGGCAGTGGAGCGGAACCCTGAAAGCTACAGTGCCAATAAAGAAATGGGTGAAACGCTGGCGCTTGAGGGCCAGTTTGATAAGGCAGCTGGATTTTATCAGAAAGCTATAGCTATAAATCCTAATGACCCAGATGGCCATTATAACCTCGGGGTGTGTCTGGTTAATCTTGGACAGAGTGAGGAAGCCCTCTGTCATTTTCAAAAGACGATAGAACTTCAGCCGGATTATGCTGAAGCTTATTTTCAACTTGGGTCCATCTATATCAGTCAAAATAAAAAAAACGAAGCCATAACCAGTCTGGAAAAATTCTTGCAGTTAGCTCCTCAGCATGAAAAAGCTGCTCTGGCCCGACAGCTTCTGGAATATCTTAAAAAATAATTAAAATTTAAGAAAATCTGGTAAAACGGGGAGTTCCTGACCAGACCTTTATCTGTTCAGAATAAAAAAAGGCAGCCGGGAAGCGCCCGGCTGCCAATATTTTTTCTTTTCAGACTCTATTCAATAATTAACTCAAAGGGGATTTTCTTTTCCAGTGTAGTATTTCCTATAAGGTCTTTGATGTTGATGACCAGTTCATAGTTGCCAGGTTCCAGCGGCTTTGATTCTATTCTTTCGCCTTTATCATCGGTAATTTTGACCTGCTTGGAGCTCGGTATCGGAATGGGCTGTTCAATAAAGGGTGAATCATACTTCATCGGAGTGAAAGCTACTATTTTATTTCCATCTTTTCTGATGTCATAATTTATTTCGAGCTGAGTTCTCTGATTGCTGTCAAATTTTGTTCCGTAAATCATAAACATCAGGGTGGGCTGTTCACCAGGCTTCAATTTCATTTCCCCATAAGGATAAGCCTTCAAAATCATCCAGCTGAAGTAATCTTTCTTGAAGTTGGGATAGTTTTCCTGCACTTCCAGCTGTTCGTAGTTTTTCAGCAAAAACAGGCTGGTTGTTTCCATCTGACCATTCCGGTAAGCCTCTTCAAAGTTGGGTATTTCAAATTCGTAGTAGGTGGTTCCGAGCTTTTTGGAAGTCCGGTTACCGAGAGCAGCTGCCAGCAGGTATTTTCCTGACGGAAGAGGATAGCCCAGGTAATAATAGTGTTCTTCCTCTGGATTATACTCGGCTGCTGGAATGGAAAAAATGCTGTTGGCTTTATTTTCAGCATAAAGTTTGGGTGTTCCGCTGTCTAACTGGTAGATCTGGAAGAAAATGTCCATCTCGGTCTGATAATTATCGCCTGAAGTTACTTTCTGGGTGTATTCGAGGTCAGCATTTTTAAGTCTGGTTACAAAAATTGCAATGTAAATTCCTCTAGCCGGCAGAATATACAAATTGGAAAAATTTAGCGGAATATCAGGCTTGACCTGCCTGGAAGCCAGACCCTGCTCCAGCAGAGCCTTAATATCCCTGGGTAAGGCTGATTGTGGTTTTTGCTCTTTTTTCTGATCTCTTTTCTGAGGTTCAGCCTTGGCCAGGTTGGCAGTAAAGCTCAGAATCAGAAGCAGAGCCAGGGTCAGGGTAAAAAATTTCTTGAGATTCATATCTCCTCCTGTTTATTTCTTTTCACCTGCTTCTTAACTGCAAAAAATGTGCCAGCTAAGAAGGGGATTTTTTCTTAATTCCGCCAGTTTTTTTCTCTGTTATGTAAATTAATTTTACAATTTTCAATAAATAATTTTTTATCCTCTTATGAATATCTAAACTTATTCAAGCTATAATTTTACCTTAAATGTCTGGTATTTTTCAACTGATATTTTCGGACGGCTTCAAGGTGTTCGCTGTATGACCGACTGAAGACGTGGCTTCCATCATTTCGGGAGACAAAATAAAGATAATCCACCTGAGCTGGATAAAGTGCCGCCCGAATAGAATTTTTTCCCGGGTTGCAAATGGGTCCTGGAGGCAGTCCACGATAAAGATAAGTGTTATATGGGGAGTTAAGTTTTTTGTGTTCCAGTTTGAGGTTGCCGTCAAAACGATTTTCTAATTTCAGGGCGTAGATAATAGTCGGGTCACAGTCAAGCTTCATTCCTAAGCGCAGCCGGTTATGAAATACTGCAGAAACCAGGGGCTTTTCTTCATGCAGTGAGGTTTCTTTCTCAATCAGAGAAGCCAGAGTGACCACTTCCCTTACTGTCATTTTCAATTCCCTTGTCCTCTGGAGTGCATCTTCCCCGAAATTTTTATTGAACTGGTCTACCATAGCTCGAGTTATGTCTTTGGCTGATACCCCGCGGCTGAAATAATAGGTTTCGGGGAAAAGATAGCCCTCAAGGTTGGGAGCGACCGGGTCGATTTCAGCCACCAGGCTGGTATCATAACAGGCTTCAAGAAATGAGCCTTCGAGTGGATATTTCTTTTGCTCTATAAGGTCGGCAATTTCTTTGAAAGTCAAACCCTCTGGTACGGTCAGCGGATGAAGCAAGACCTTTCCGGTAATCATATCCAGCAATGCTCTTTTGGGGGTTATTGGTTGGCTAAATTTGTACTCACCAGCTTTCAGATAGTGAGGGCTAAAATAAAGAGAATAAGACAGGAAGAAAGCAAAGTGGTCCTGGATTATCCTGGCTCTTCTGAGCTCTCTGGCTATTTTTTTTGGAGTCCATCCCTTTTCAATCAGAATTATGCAGGCTTCTCCGGTCTGCCTTCCGGGAAAATTCATCCGGGTTGATAGATAAAGGGCCAGAGAAAGGTTTAGAGTCAATAGAGTAATTAAAAGCAAATTAATAATCTTCCGACTCATTTTCACTCTGCTGGCGCTTTTTTTCCAGGTAAGCTTCAAGAATTATCACTGCAGCCATCTGGTCTTCAGCCTGCTTTTTTTTCTTGAAGTTTCCTTTGAATCCCTGCAGGTTTCTTAGAGCCTGCCGGGTAGTCCATCTTTCGTCCCACAGAATTACTTTTTTCCCGGTAGCTTTTGCCAGCCAGGCGGCGAAGTTTCTAGTTAGCTCGGCTCGGGTCCCTTCGGTTCCATCCAGTCTCAGCGGAAACCCGACCACAATTTCTTCAACCTGCTTTTCTTCAACCAGACGACGAAAATATTTTTGGTTCTCAGTTTCTTCTGATTTCAGGGTGTAGGTACCGAGGGGTTGAGCTGTAATCTGTAGGGGGTCACTGAGTGCCAGACCCAGATGACGGTCACCATAATCTATGCCGAGAATTCGAGTCATGTTTATATTCTTTTTAGGCAGCGCTTTTTCTGCTGGTGCCTTTCCAGAGCCAGTTCAATCAGGCGATCAAGCAGCTGGCTGAACTTGAGGCCGCTTGCTTCCCAGAGTTTGGGATACATGCTGATTTCGGTAAAGCCCGGGATAGTGTTGATTTCATTAATATAAATTTTATTGGTGTTTTTCTCCAGAAAAAAATCCACTCTGGCCAGACCACAGGCCTCAATGGCCCTAAAAGCTGCTATAGACAGCTCTTGAAAACGCCTGGTTAGCTCCTCAGGGAGTTCGGCTGGAATCTGGAACCGGGTCTTGCCTTCCAGGTATTTATCGGCATAATCATAGAATTCCCGGTAGGGTATGACTTCTCCTGGAAGTGAGGCCTGCGGTTCTTCATTACCCAGGACAGAACATTCTATTTCCCTGCCGCAAATGGCTTTTTCTACCAGGATTTTTCGGTCATAGCGAAAAGCTATGTTCAGAGCAACTGGCAGGGCTGACCGGCTCTTGACCTTGGTTATGCCTACGGATGAACCAAGATTGGCTGGTTTTATAAACAGAGGGAGTTTGAATTCTTTGAAGATTTGCTTTTCCAGGTTAGCTTGATTTTTCTGCCACTCTTCCTCGTAAACTACCCGGTAAGGAACTACAGGAAGGCCGAGGCAATCAAGCAATCTCTTAAACATGGCCTTATCCATACCGAGGGCCGAACCCAGCACTCCTGCCCCAACGTAAGGGACATCAGCCAACTCCAACAGACCTTGAATTGTTCCATCTTCTCCGTAAGGACCATGTAAGACCGGGAAATAGACATCAGCCAGGATTTTATGACTTTTCAAACCACTCAGCCAGGGTAGAAAGGAAAAAGCCCGGCCGGTCTTTAGTTCTTTTTCTGGGACCTCAGGAGATTTGACTGATTTCCATTCGCCTTTTCTGGTCAGGTAAATGGCGATAACCCGATATTTTTTACGGTCCAGGTTCTTATAAATAGCCCGGGCTGAGATTATGGAGACCTCATGCTCGGCCGAACGACCGCCGAAAAGCAGGGCCACAGTCAGCAATTTTTTCATTCGACTGAATTTTATCCCATTTCGAGCCAAAAAAAAAGTTTTCTGACTTCAGTTCATAAAACGAGCAAAAAAACAAATTTATGTTGACAGGCAAGAAAAAGCAAAATTATAATAAGCCCAGGGTGGAACGAATATCGCCAAGAGGTGTCAAGATGAAAAAAAGCCTTTTTACTATTTCCGGGATTTTTGTTTTTCTTCTGTCTGGTTTGATTCTGGACTTCAATCCTTGCTTAATGATTGCTCAGGAGGCTCAGATTCAGAAGGCCAAGATTTTTGCTGAAGAATATCCTTTAATCTCTGATAGCGATATGTACTGTTCAATTCTAATCTGGGATAAAGCTTTTCCCGAGCTGAAAATCATAGGTTCGGAAAGAGAAGACGAAAGAGCTATGATGGTGGATTCTGATACTTTTTACCTTAATAAAGGAAGGGAACAGGGGATGGAAATTGGTCAGATGTTCCTGGCTCTGGAAATAGGTCCTCAGATTCCTAAAATAGGCTATCTGGCTCAAAAGAAGGGCAAAGTCAGAATCATCAGGATTGAAGATAATATCAGTGTGGCCAGGGTGGAAAAAGGCTGCGGCGATATCAGGATCGGCAACTACCTGATTCCTTTTGAAGAACAGCCAACAGTACTTGGGAAAGATCAGGGTTACGATAACAACCTCAGACCCGGCGAAAGCCTGGAAGGTCGGGTAATCTATCTTGACACCGATTTTAACATAGTCTCCACCGGCCACTGGGCACTGATTAATATCGGGGCCGACCAGGGTTTGAAGCTTGGCCAGCAGATGACCATATTCCGTCAGAAAAAGGCCGGTTTTCCCCGGGAAGCCATTGGTAACCTGGTGATTATAGATGTTCAGAAAAATACAGCCACAGCCAGAATACTTTCGGCCCGAGAAGCGGTGGAAAAAGGCGATGTAGTCCAGGTTAAGTGAATTTTTTCTTGCCTGGTTCAGTCAGTTGACAGAAATCGATATTTTTGTTAGTTTTTCTATATTCAATTGCGGCCAGAGCGGGCGTAGTTCAGTGGTAGAACGTCTGCTTGCCAAGCAGAAGGCCGTGGGTTCAAGTCCCATCGCCCGCTCCATTTTTAGCTTCCGGAATAGCGGTTGATGAAGCAAATGGCGCGGTACCCAAGCGGCTAAGGGAGAGGTCTGCAAAACCTCGATTCGTCGGTTCGAGTCCGACCCGCGCCTCCATTATCCCTCAAATCATTTTATAGTTCATCCCATTCAAGAACTATCCAGGTTAAATTGTGATCCTCACTGGATACCATATCTTAGCCTGAAAGAAAAAATTAGTTTGACTTAGTATTTTGCTGTTTTATATACTTCAATTATTAAAAAATAAATTATAAGCCTGTAATCGAAATCGGAAGGAGGAACAATGAATTTAGTGGCAAGAATCCAGGGAATAATCCTGAAACCGAAAGAAGAATGGCAGAAAATAAAAGCAGAGTCGGCCACTGTTCAGGATATTTTCAAGTCTTATTTGATGATTTTGGCAGCTATCCCGGCGGTAGCTCAATTCCTCGGTTACTGGTTGGTAGGCTTCAGTACTCCACTGACCAGAGCAGTTCGTTTAGGTTTCGGGACATCTCTGAGTCAGGCCGTGGTCTCTTACCTACTCACCCTGGCTTCGGTTTTTATTGCGGGTTTAATCATAAATGCTCTGGCTCCCACTTTTGCCTCCAGACCTGACCAGGTGAGCGCCCTGAAATTAGCTGTTTACAGCCTGACTCCTTATTTTGTCGCTGGGATTTTAAACCTGATTCCGGCTCTTGGGCTTCTGGTCATTCTGGCTGGGCTTTATTCTCTTTATCTGCTTTATCTGGGCTTTCAGTCCGGTCTGATGGAAACTCCTCAGGATAAAGTTATCGGATATTTTGTAGTTACCGTGGTGGTAATGATAGTTTTGAATCTGGTGGTAGGGGTGATAGTTGGTTCTATTTTTTCTCTAAGAGCTTTTTACGTTGGCGGATTCTAATTCTTCCAGCACTCTGGCAAAAGCCTCCCCTGGAATTTGAGCCTGGGTTACCGGCCGGCCGATAACCAGATAATCAGCTCCTTTCTGGATAGCCTCACCAGGAGTCAGGATTCTTTTTTGGTCCTGCGCTTCAGCCCAGGCCGGTCTAATACCGGGAGTTATTATTTTAATTTTATTTCCGAACTCGCGACGCAGAAGCTCAATTTCCTGTGGCGAACAGACAATTCCTTCCACTCCGGCTTCAACGGCCAGTCTGGTCAGCCTTAAGACCTGATTTCTGGAATCAGGACTAAAGCCTATTTCCTCAAGGTCGTTATCCTTAAGACTGGTCAAAACCGTAACCCCAAGGATCAGGGGCAAAGGCTTGCTCTCTTTTTTGGCTGTTTCTATTGCCGCCTCAACCGCTTTTTTCATCATTTCTCGGCCACCTGAAGTGTGAAGAGTCAACATAGAAACACCGTGACGGACTGCTGACCTGACCGCTCCGGCCACGGTATTGGGGATGTCATGAAGTTTGAGGTCCAGAAAAACTTCCTTCTCATAACTCTTTACCAGTTCCAGCATGGTTGGCCCTTCAGCGGTAAAAAGTTCCAGACCAACTTTAAATATTCTGGCCTGGGGCAAGGATTCCAGCACTACCCGGGCCTCTTCCCGGTTCTTGACATCCAGAGCGATTATGATTTTTCTGGCCAGGTTCTGGTTGATGTGGTTCATTTTCTCACCTTCCATACACTATATGATTTTTAAGATTTTGCTTTTCTTTAAATTCTGGCTATCCGGAGCAGACTTTGCGGCAGCCAGAATAAATTTAATCAATCTGAACCGTCCCAATTATTTCAGATATTTTCTCAATGTGGTGTTTTTCAGCCCAATCGGCCAGCCCCTGAATTATCCTGAGACAGGCATCCGGGTCCACAAAATTAGCCGTTCCAACCTGGATTGCCCGGGCCCCGGCTATCATGAATTCCAGGGCATCTTCAGCCGTGAAAATTCCTCCCATGCCTATAACCGGCAGTTTGACTGCCCGGGCCACCTGAAAGACCATTCTCAGGGCGATGGGCTTGATGGCCGGGCCGCTAAGGCCACCCATGACATTACCCAACTTGGGCTTTCGGGTTTCTAAGTCAATAGCCATGGCCAGTAGGGTGTTTATCAGAGAAATGGCCTGACTCCCGGCTTCTTCGGCTGCCAGAGCTACTGAAACAATATCAGTGACGTTAGGTGAAAGTTTGGTAATAAGAGGAAGCGAAGTGGCTTGCTTGACTTTTTTTACAGTCCGGTAAGTGGCTTCGGGGTTCTGAGCCGGGCATCTTCCGCCCTCTTTGACGTTGGGGCAGGAGATGTTAAGCTCCAGAGCTGCCAGTCCCTTATGTTGACTCAAGTATTCAGCCACCCGGGCATATTCATCTTCTTCTGCTCCGCAGACATTGGCAATGACCATGGTTTCGAGTTTAGCCAGTTCTGGCAGGACTTCCCGGCAGAATTTTTCCACGCCCACCCCCTGAAGTCCGATAGAGTTTATAAGACCACTCGGGGTTTCTACGAGACGCGGTGGTCTATTGCCTTCTCGCGGGTTGTAATATAAGCCCTTAACCACGAACCCGCCCAGGAGGTTCAGGTCATAAAAAGGTTTGAATTCAAGTCCGTAGCCGAAAGTTCCGCTAGCGGCCAGCACCGGGTTTCTAAGCTTGAGGAAACCCAGGTCTACTGACAGGTCAACCATTTTCTGCCTCCTGCCAGACGATTTCTTCCCAGGGGAATACCGGACCCTCCTGACAGATTTTTAAGTATCCAGCTTCCTGGCTCTTCTTTATTTTTTTGACGCACCCCCAGCAGGCCCCAAAACCGCAGCCCATGATTGATTCCAGAGAAAACTCTCCCTTTAAATTGTGCCGTTGACAGATTTCAGCCAGGGTTTCCATCATGGGTTCAGGACCACAGGCAAAAAGAAAAGCCGGTCTTCTTCTCTCCAGTTCTTTTTCTACCAGGGCAGTCACCAGACCGGAGAAGCCGGCACTTCCGTCATCGGTTGAAATCAGCAACTCGCAGCCTGCGGTTTCAAACCTGGTTTTTAGGGGTAAATCTGTTTCCGTCCGTCCACCGTAAAAAACTGTGGGTCTCACTCCAGTCTTTTGCAATTCCCTGGCCAGAAAATAAATAGGAGCAATGCCCCGACCGCCGCCGATGCAGAAAACTTCCTGGCTTCCAAAATCGGGCTTCAAACTGAACCCGTTACCAAGAGGACCCAGGATATCAAGAGCATCTCCAGGCTTTTTCTGAGCCAGAAGTCTGGTCCCCTCTCCAACTACCTGGAAGAAGATTTCCACTATTGGGCCTTCAGCGTTGTGCAAGCTAAAAGGCCGTCTGAGGAGAGGCCGGGTTCCCTCAGAGACCTTGATCATCAGGAACTGTCCCGGGCGGGCATTTCTGGCGATTTCCGGTGATTCCAGACTGAGGAGATGGTAATCTTTTGAGCTTTCAACCTTAATTAGACGGGCTTTTCTATCTATGATCATTTATTCACCTATTTTTTTACCTGACCTTCTGGCCGGTGGCTTCTTTCCTGAATTAAATACCAGAAATCGGGCTTGATAGCAAACTATATGTTGTATTTTGCCCGCCCAGTTTTTATAATTAAAACTATTAATAATCAGGAGGATTTATCCATGTTTATATCCCGCAGAGCTAGAGAAATCCAGGCTTCGCCTATCCGAAAGCTTAAACCTTTTGCCGATGAAGCCAGGAAAAGGGGAATACATATTTTCCATCTTAACATTGGAGACCCGGATATTCCCACCCCAGAGCCGGTCATAAAAGCTTTTCACCAGTACCAGGGACCGATTCTGGGCTACGGGCCATCTCAGGGGTTTGAAGAACTGCGCCAGGCCATAGCCCAATATTTTAAGGGTTATGGGATTGACCTTTCTGCAGACAATGTACTGATAACTATCGGAGGTTCTGAAGCCATTCATTTTTCGTTTTCGGTGGTGGCTGACCCTGGCGATGAAATAATAATTCCTGAACCTTTTTACACCAATTACAACGGTTATGCCACTTTTGCCGATGTTAAAATAGTGCCATTGCCCTTAAAAGTTGAGAATGGATTTCGTCTGCCTTCAGGCGCAGAAATTGAGAAGCTAATTTCTCCCCGCACCCGGGCCATTCTCCTCTGTTCCCCTAACAATCCTACGGGCACAGTTTATACTGAAGAAGAAATCGGCAGGGTGGTAGAACTGGCAAAAAAATATAACCTTTTTCTTATAGGTGACGAAGTTTACAAGGAATTTGTCTATGACGGCTTAAAACATAAGAGCATTCTGGAATACAGAGAAATAGAAGACCGGGTGATAGTGGTGGACAGCGTTTCCAAGCGGTTCAGTTCCTGTGGGGCTCGAATCGGAGCGGTCATAACCAGAAACGAGGAAGTCTATCAGGCCATTTTGAAATTCGCTCAAGCCCGGCTTTGCCCGCCCTCAGTTGAACAGTATGCGGCTCTGGCTGCTTACAGGATGGGTATGGAGTATTTCGAGCCTATAAGGCAAGAGTATCAGCGTCGTCGGGATGTTCTTTATGAAGGTCTTACCTCTATCCCGGGGGTAATGATTGGCAAACCACAGGGGGCTTTTTACATAATCTGCCGTCTACCGGTCAGAGATTCAGAGCACTTTGTTCAATGGATGTTGACTGATTTTTCCTTAAACAATAAAACAGTGATGGTGGCTCCAGGACCGGGCTTCTACGCCACCCCCGGCCGCGGGCAGGATGAAGTGAGAATTGCCTACGTCCTTAAAGAAGAGGACCTGGTTGAAGCTATTGAAGTGCTTCGCCAGGGACTTAAAAAATACCGCAGGCTTTTTGCCTGAAAATCTGATGTCGTTAAAAAAAATATTTGTAGAATCTGACACCTGGCAGGGAGTAGCTTTTATTCTCGCTCTGGCCTTAATTCTTGGAACTGTTTCCAATTTAGGCCTAATTAAAAGATTCATCGCCGGAGAATTTAATCAGGCTTTTATATCTAAAGACCAGTTTCCTGGTCTGGTTTTCATTTCCTTAGAAGAGGCAGGAGACCTCTGGTTCACCCAGAAGGCCGTTTTCATCGACAGCCGTTCCGGTTATGAATACAGGCGAGGCCACATCCCCGGAGCCATCTCGATTCCCCTGGAAGAAGCCAAGGAAAAGAAAGGGGAGCTTTTGGCAATAATTCCACGGGAGCCGTCTCTGGTTCTTTATTGCGAAGGGGGAGACTGCCTATCCAGCCTGAACCTGGCCAGGA
Organism: uncultured Eubacteriales bacterium; assembly: GCA_964422165.1. Taxonomy (GTDB): domain Bacteria; phylum Acidobacteriota; class Aminicenantia; order Aminicenantales; family Saccharicenantaceae; genus Saccharicenans. The sequence continues at coordinate 75,303 of CAYQZX010000030.1, forward strand.
TTCTTCACGAAAGCGGCTTTGGCAACCTCCGGATTTTTAGCGGAGGCTGGAAGGAGTGGACTGCGGCCGGTCTTCCTGTGGCTAAAGAATCGGAAGAATAACCTGAAAGATAACAATGAGCCTAAAGAGCAAGCCCATTTTAATAGTCTTCAGGTTAATCGTTGGCGGGGTTTTTATCTGGGCAGCAGTTACCAAAATTGCCGACCCCTTGAGTTTTGCTCAGGATGTAAAAAATTACAGGTTAGTCGGCCAGACCCTGAGTTTTCTGACAGCTATTTTTCTGCCCTGGTTAGAGTTAATTGCCGGGGTTTCTCTAATCATTGGAGTCTTTCCTCGTTCCAGTGCTCTGGTAATCAGTGGCCTGCTGGTTTTTTTCATAGTTTTGATTACTGTGACCATGATCCGTGGGATAGACGTTAATTGTGGTTGTTTTGGGACCTTCAGCCGCAAGGCTGATTTTCTCCTTATCCTGGAAGATTCTATTTGGTTACTTATGTCACTGATACTGCTTTTTTCCAGGGAAAATGACTTCTGCCTGTTAAAAAGAAAATCATAATTATCCCCCCTCTGATATTTCACATATCAAATGTTGCCATTTCTTGAAATTTTAGCTTTTTAAGTGTATATTTTCTTGAATTATGACTTAAGAGAAGGAGTGAGAGCCATGCCCAAAAAGTATGTTTATTTCTTCGGAGATGGAGGAGCCGAAGGCAACAAGGATATGAAGGATATTCTTGGCGGCAAGGGTGCTAACCTGGCTGAGATGGCCAGCATAGGCCTTCCGGTTCCACCTGGTTTTACTATCTCGACGGAGGTCTGCAACTTGTTTTTCAAGGCAGGCAATCGCTTACCAAAAGAGGTAGAGCAACAGGTAATTAGCAGCTTGAAAAAACTGGAGAAAATATCCGGACAAAAGTTTGGTGACCCGGTTAACCCTCTTCTGGTTTCTGTACGAAGCGGGGCTAAATTCTCTATGCCGGGGATGATGGATACGATTCTTAACCTGGGTCTTAACGACCAGACGGTAGAAGGTTTGGCCAGAAAAACTGGAAACCGCCGGTTTGCCTTAGATTGCTACCGCCGTTTAATTCACATGTTCGGTGATGTCGTTCTGGGTATCCCAAAGAAAAAATTTGAAGAGATCCTCCGGGCTAAGAAAGAGGCTCATAATATTCAATATGACCATGAACTGACTGAAACCATCCTTGATGAGATAATTTCTGAGTACAAGAAGCTGGTGGCTAAAGAATACGGACAGGAATTCCCCCAGAAGGTGATGGATCAGTTAAAGATGGCCATCGCAGCTGTTTTTAAGTCCTGGAATAATCCCAGAGCTAAGACCTACCGCCGCCAGTATCATATCCCCGACCACCTGGGTACAGCCGTTAATATCCAGCAGATGGTATTTGGAAACTACGGCCCGACTTCAGCTACTGGAGTCGGTTTTACTCGAAACCCGGCTACCGGGGAGAAAGAACTCTATGGCGAATACCTGGTCAATGCTCAGGGAGAAGATGTAGTGGCGGGAATTAGGACGCCGGCACCACTTAAGAATCTGGAAAAAGAAATGCCCCAAGTCTTCAAACAACTAGTGTCGGTGGTTAAGAGGCTGGAAAAACACTATGGAGATGTTCAGGATTTTGAGTTCACCATTCAGGAAGGCAAACTTTTTATGCTTCAGACCAGAAATGGCAAGAGAACTGGAATGGCTGCGGTTAAAATTGCCGTTGACCTGGTTGAGGAAGGACTTATAAGCAAGGAGCAAGCCTTGCTTAAAGTCGAACCTGAGGCATTAAACCAGCTGCTTCATCCGGTTTTTGATCTCGAAGAGAAAAAGAAACATCAGATCCTAGCAAAAGGACTGGCTGCCTCCCCGGGGGCTGCTACCGGCCAGATTGTTTTTACTGCTAACGAAGCGGTGGCCTGGAAAAATGAAGGAAAGAAAGTCATTCTCGTAAGAGAAGAAACCTCGCCTGATGATATCCACGGCATGAACGCCTCTCAGGGTATTTTGACTGCCACCGGTGGAATGACCTCTCATGCGGCTGTGGTCGGACGACAGATGGGTAAACCAGCTGTGGTTGGCTGCGGAGAAATCAAAGTCCATGAAGAAGAAAAAGCCTTTTATATCGGCAATCGAAAGTTTGTTGAAGGCGAATGGATTTCCATCGACGGCTCGACTGGAGAGGTTCTGGAAGGTGAAATTCCAACCAAACCCTCTGAAATAATTCAGGTCGTCAAGGGCGAATTGAAACCGGAACAGTCAAGAATCTACCAGTATTTCACTAAGCTTCTTTCCTGGGCTGATAAATACAGACGACTGGGAGTCAGGGCTAACTCTGACACCCCGGCCGATGCCCGAGTGGCCTTTGCTTTTGGTGCTGAGGGTATAGGTCTGGCCAGAACCGAACATATGTTCTTCGGTCCAGAACGGTTACCCATAATGAAGGAGATGATACTGGCTGAAACCGAAGAAGGCAGGCGTCAGGCCCTGCAGAAGCTACTACCTTTCCAGAAGCAGGATTTCTACGAGTTTTTCAAAGAGATGCAGGGGCATCCGGTCACCATCAGAACCATCGACCCGCCGCTGCACGAATTTTTGCCGAGAAAAGAAGATCTGATGGTGGAGCTGGCAGTGCTTAAAGCTACCGATGGGGATAAGGATAAGATTTCTGAATTGGAAAAACTCCTGGCCAGAGTTAAAGCTCTGTCCGAATTTAACCCGATGCTCGGCCACCGCGGCTGCCGTCTGGGCATAACTTATCCCGAAATAACCGAAATGCAGGCTCAGGCCATTTTCGAAGCAGCCTGTGAGCTTACTAAAGAAGGTCTGAAGGTGGTTCCGGAAATTATGATTCCGCTGGTAGGTAATGTCGCAGAGCTAGCCCACCAGAAAGAAATTGTTGACCGCATAGCCAAGGAAGTAATGGGAAAATACGGGCTTAAGATTAAATACAGTGTGGGGACGATGGTAGAAATTCCCAGAGCTGCTCTGACAGCTGATGAAGTAGCCCAGGAAGCGGAGTTTTTCTCTTTTGGGACCAATGACCTCACTCAGACCACTTATGGTATTTCCAGAGACGACAGCGCCAAGTTTTTGAATTACTATCTTAATCACGGTATCTGGACCGATGATCCGTTCGAAACCCTGGACCAGAAAGGCGTTGGCCTGCTTATGAAGTGGGCGGTGGAAAAGGGCCGGGCTACCAGACCAAACCTGAAGGTGGGTATTTGCGGAGTTCACGGAGGAGACCCGAGATCCATCGTCTTCTGTCATCATGCCGGGTTAAACTACGTTAGCTGCTCGGCTTATCAGATTCCCATCGCTCGTTTAGCTGCAGCTCAAGTGGCAATTCAGGAAAAGATGGCCAGTAAAAAAGCCGCCCCCAGCAAAACCGGGTCTGCTGGAGCAAGCAGGAAAATTTCCAGGAAGGTTAAAAAGGCTGGCAAATAGTTTTCCGGCTGAATTATTAATTAAAAGTACAGAGCCCTGAGTTCTCAATATCAGGCTCAGGGCTTTGTTGTTTTACTTTTTATATTTTGTGACTGCTAAGCTACAGGTATATATTCTGGATTTGAAAAAAGGAATTGAGGTTTGAGCCAGCCAGCGAAGTAAAATCTGTATCGCCATTTTTTATGGAGATGTGTTATAAGTTTTTGGAAAATAGTCGGTATCTTAGAAGAGGGTTAAAACCAGGTCATAAGCAGTCTGTAAGCGAAAAATCTTTAACCACCACCTGTTTTTTGATAAGTTAAGTTAAGATGGTTGACCTCATAGATTCTATACTGACTTTTCTTGGTTGGAAGCTACCCTTCAAGTTTGTCTACAGCGACCGCTACTGGATGATGGATTTTGGCCAGCACATCTTTCCGGTTAAAAAATACCGGATGCTCAGAGAAAAAATAATCGCTCTTGGGGCAGGCCCAGAGGATTTTATTGAAGCTGAACCTGCCAGCGAAGAGGACCTTTTGCTGGTCCATACACCCAGATATCTGAGAAAAATTATGACCGGGAGCCTGTCTACCACAGAAATTCAGGCTCTGGAATTACCATTTTCGGAACAGGTAGTCAAATTCTTTCTGCTGATGACCGGTGGCACTATCAAGACCGTGGCTGAGGCACTAAAAACCGGCCTGGCCGTCCATCTGGGTGGAGGGTTTCATCATGCTTTTCCGGATCATGGAGAAGGCTTCTGTCTGTTTAATGATGTAGCTGTGGCCATAGAAAAAATGAAGAAGGAAGGGAAAATCAACCGGGCCATGGTGGTTGATTGCGACCTTCATCAGGGCAATGGAACAGCTTTTATTTTTTCAAAGAAAGATTATGTTTTTACCTTTTCTATTCATCAGATGGATTTGTACCCTTCTGAAAAACCACCCAGCACTCTGGATGTTGGTCTCTGGTCTGGCGATAACGACCAGGAGTATTTAACCGCTGTCCACCAGCATATCCCCCGTATCTACCGGGAATTCAAACCTGACCTGATAATTTATATCGCTGGAGCCGACCCTTTCAAAAAGGATATGCTCAGCGGGCTGGAGGTTTCAGCTGAAGCCCTGAAGAAGAGAGACAGGCTGGTCATAGAAAATGCCCGGCGCCTGAAAATTCCAGTAGCCATCGTACTAGGCGGAGGTTATGCCGCTGAGGTAGAAGAGACAGTGGAGGTTCACTTCAATACCATTAAAGCCGCCGTCCGGGCCTGGAAAAGGTACCCTCAAACTTCAGTAGCTTCTTTAACCCAGTCCAGATAACTCTGACTGACAGCAATGACCGGCAGAGCAATAATTTCCGGAACCTGATAAGGATGAATTTCTTTAAGACGCCTTTCCAGTTCGGGATAAAGCTCTGGTCTGGTTTTTATCATCATCACCGTTTCTTTCTCTTCGTTAAGCCTGTTTTCCCACCAGTAAAGGGAGCTTCCTTCAAAAAGAGTGCAGCAGGCAGCCAGTTTGCTATCCAGTAGAGATCTGGCTGCTTCTCTGGCTTTTTCAGCTTCGGGAAAAGTGGTTAAAACTAAAAGGAGACAGACTTTATTTTCCATGGCCAGGACCTCATTCCTGCAGGAAAATATGGGCAAAAACCTTCGCATCCCCGACCATATTGTCTATGATACAGTACTCATTGGGCATGTGAGCCGTCTCATCGAGCCTGGACCAGCAAGCAGCCGGAAAGCCAGCTCTTCTGAAAAGCGCGGCCACCGTTCCACCACCGATGCCCATGGCTCTGGCTTCTTTACGATAGACTTCTTTGACCGCTTTCTTCAGAGCCTGGACTACCGGTGCTTTCGGTGAGGTTGGTGGGGCGGCCGGAGCTTTCTGGACGATATCTACCTCAATCTTGACCCGGAATTTTTTCTCAATTTTATCGGCGAAGCGGCGAACCGTCTTAAGAACAGTATCAACTTTGTATTCCGGGAGAATTCGGCAATCCATATAGAAAATGTCTTCTCCAGGAATGGTGTTGATATTGGGTACATTAGCTTCTTTTTTAGTTGGTTCAAAGGTGGAAATCGGTGGGTTAAAAAGCCTGTCTTTCAGGTCAAAAATCTGATAAAGCCGCTGCAACTCGGTGATCAGGAAGCTGGCAGCCTTAAAGCTATTCCGTCCTTTTTCTGGAGTGGAGCCATGGGCCTGCTGTCCAACTGTCCGGATTTTCAGCCAGAGAATGGATTTTTCGGCTACCTCAATCATAGTCCCGGAAGGGTTGCCGGCGTCGGGGACGATTATCAAATCCTCTTTACTGAAGACCTCGGTGTTGTTCAGGACGTATTCAATACCTTTTTTGCTGCCAGTTTCCTCGTCAGCCACCAGGGCCAGACCGATATCGTAGATTGGCTTAATTTTTTCAGCCACCAGAGCTTTGACTGCGAATATGGAAGCTACTAAGTCCTGCTGATTGTCCTCAACTCCCCGACCATAAATCCGCCCTTTTTCCACCCAGGCTTTGAAAGGGTCTCCCCGCCAGAGGGCTAACTCGCCTGGTGGTACCACATCCAGATGGGTCATAATCCAGATGGTTTTGCTGGAATTCTGACCGCGGTAAAAAGCCAGAATGTTGGGACGATAGCCTGAAGGGGCATCCGCATCAGGAGCCTTTATTACTGTCACTTCATCAAATCTGCTGTTCTTAAGGTAAGATTCAAGAAATTCAGCTTTTCTGGCCTCACCTTCACCACCGCTTACGGGAGCTATGGCCGGCAGGGCGCAGAGCTTTATCTGCAGGTCAATCATTTCGTCCCGAAAATTTTCTATTCTTCTGGCTAAACGATTGAAAGTTTTCTTGTCAGCCATTAATAACTCCTTCTCGGTATAATTTTTTTCTGATAATAACATCAGAAATGGTTTAAGTTCAAGGAAAATAGTGAGAGTTCAGGATGAGAGTTAGCTTAAATAAGTTTTAGATTGAGAGGAAGGACTGGGTTTAAATGATATTTTCAGGCATTCTTAAAATTAAAGATAGCTTGACTTAATGGTTAATGAGAATAAAATCATTTATATCTAAAGTCTTTTTTACAGGCGATTAGCCTGTGGCCAGGCGGGACTCCCGTGCAGAAACCTGTAATTCTGGTAGTGGCCGGTACGGCCGAGTTTGGAAGTGGCGAGCTTCTTTTTCTTGATTATTTACTGGACGGTCGCGAAAAGCCTTTTATCGTGGAACTGGTTTTCCCGGCCGAAGGCAGTCTGGTAGAAAAAGCCCGAGAAGCAGGACTACCAGTAAATGTGATCAGGAGTCAGGATTATCTGACTGACTTCCACCGCCTCTGGAAGCAACCGATAGCCTGGGTTTATAATCTCAGAAGTTTCGTAAAGATTAGCAGCTTGATTCGCAGAAAACAAATCCAGCTGGTCCTCAGTCTTTCCTTTCTTAACTGGAGCGGAGCCCTGGCTGCCCGACAGGAAGGTATCAGCCATATCTGGATGATAAGAGAAGTTCTTTCTGTTCGAGCTAACTGGCTCAATTTTTTCTGGGGCAAATGGCTGGCCAGCCGTCTAGCAAATGACCTTTCGGTCAAGGTCCTGCTGGAATCAGCTCTGGCGGCTGAGATGTTTCGCCGGAGAAGAACCAGAGAAAAAGCTGAGGTTATAGCTCCAGCCATAGATGAAGACCGCTTTTATGCGGAGCTCCAAACCACTGGATCGGATTTTAGCCAAAAAGAAGAAGGGTTAGGCATTTTTTTCAGCGGTAATAACCTGAAAAAAGTCAAAAAAGTGCTTCAGGCTATTGCCGATAAAGTTGGTGGATGTTCAGCAATGAGCCCACAGAGACCAGAAAGGGTTTACCTTTTTTTCCCGGGGGTAAATGTCCGAGAAATTTCCGGAATTAGAAATAAAATTCAGAAGGAATTCAACCACCCCAATTTGGAGTTGGAGTTTGCGGATATAAATCAGCGGAAGTCTCTTTTGAAAAATTTTCGTCTGGCGATTATTATTTCTGGTATTGATCCACTAAGTCGGATAGTTCTCGAATGTGGTCTGGCCGGGGTTCCAGTAGCAGTTGAAAAGGGACCGGCTTCGGAGCTGGTAGTCTCGGGGCAGACTGGCTTGGTTTTTAGTTTTGAGGACCGTGAGGAACTGGCCAAGATGCTGGAACTTGCTAACTCTAAGGTCGAATCAGTCAGGGCGTTGGGTCAGAAAGCGATTGAACATATTCGCCTTAATTACTCGCTTAAGAGATGGACGCCTGTCTTTGAAGAAATATTGTTAAGAGAGCTGAGGCTTCCTGAGGGTTGATATTCCTATCCAGATGTACTGTAACCCTGAGATCACAGTGGCCAGGACGGTCAGGTCGTAAAGCCAGCCAAGCAGGCTAATTTCCTTGCCCAGAAAATTTAAGAAAAGCACGGCCAGGACAGTAAGGACCTGACAGACAGTGCTGGTCTTTCCCATCAGCGTGGGTGGAAAATGCTGCTTTCTTTTCATGATTACAAGAACCAGAGCCCCGATTACTATCAATAAATCCCGGCTTAAAACCACCCAGAAAACTCGCCAGGGAATGACGTTGGGTTGAGCGAACTCAGAAAAGCTAAGTAAAAAAAAGCTGCTGAAGATTAAGAGCTTATCAGCAAGGGGGTCCAGCCACAATCCGGCCACCGAGCGTTGATGCCAGACCCGGGCTATCAGACCGTCAAGAACATCAGTCAGACCGGCCAATAAAAAAACAAAAAAGGCTTCTGCCTGTTTGTTTTTAAGCAGCAGAAAAACAAAGATGGGTACCAGAATTATCCTTAAAAGGGTAAGATAATTTGGGAGAGTACCAAAGGTGGATTTTAGCTCGACGGTATGATTAACACTGTCATTCATCGGTTCTCTCTCTGAGGTCACTTAATCAAGTTTAACAAAATGTCAGCTATTCTCAAAGCTTCAAGTCCTGAAACGGGCAGGTCAGGCAAAAACCTTTTTCCGCCGGAAAGCTCCATAAGCTGATAGGACACCATACTGGCAGCCGGTAGGTAATATGGATTATCTTCAGAGATGTCGGTAATCTGGATTTTTTCCAGGGGCAGGATTGGTATCAGTTTTTTTCCTTTTCCTTTGAGATAGTTCACCAAGCGGTAAAAGGTTTCAGCCAATTCAGCTCTGGTGATGGGGCGGTTGGGCTCAAAGGTGTGGTTACTGTAAATGTCCATCAATTGGGCTGAAGCCACTCTTATAATGAATTTGGAAGCCCAGCTGGTGCCAATGTCTACAATAATTCTCGGGCTTGAAGGTTGAGGAAGATACTGGTTGAATTTAATGGCCAGAATGGCTGCCAGGTCCTGCCTGGTAATGGCCTGGGATTTTGGTATTTCTTGATACATGCTGGGAAGTTCGATTATCCCCAGTTGATTCTTCAAAAATTCCACTTTCTCTCTCACCTGGGCATCATCAGGAGCCAGCGCCAGCAGTTTTTCATAAATGTCCAGGCTCTTGCTCAGGTCGTCGTTTTCCTGAAGGGTTTCGGCATATTCTCTGAGAATCTGTTTATCCTGAGGTTTCAGTGTGAAGAGCGCCTCATAGTGATTGAGAGCCTGAGTGTATTTCTTCTCGCTGCGGTAAATTCTGGCCAGCTGCCAGTGAGCCTCCACTGATTCGGGAGAATAAAAAAGAGCCCGGAGCAAGGCTTCTCTGGCCTGTTCTTTTTTGTTCTGGTTTAAAAAATTCTGGGCCTCTTTAATTTGAGACTGGGTAAATTTACTTTTTAACTCATTATACCGGGGCCTGGCCCAGCTGTGCTCAGGAAACTTTTTTACTATTTCCCTCAATTGTTTGAACAAATTCTCCGTATTTGCGAGCTGTTCGTAAATGATTGCCAGGCCAATCCGGGCTGAAACCAGCTCCGGATTTATCTCTAAGGCTTTCAGGAAAAATGCTTCGGCTTCGCTCAGCTTCTGCTCTGAGAGACGGCAATAGCCTTCGCCCAGGTTAAAGAAGGCATTCTCGGGACTCAACCGGCTGAATTCTTTTCGGGCCCGGTTCAGGTTGCCCTGTTTGAGGCTTTTCCAGCCTTCTTCAAAGGCAATTCGCTCCTCCAGAGTCAGTTGAGCCAGGATTACCGGTTGTGGATTTTCCAGGTAGAAGGTAGGTGGTGTATAGGTGGGCTGAAAGGTAGCACAGGAACTCAGGAATAAGACCAGCATTATCAGCACTGTTGTTGATAGCAACTGAGTTATTTTCATAGGCTTTCTCCTTTATGAAGGTAAGGAAGGTAAGGGAACAGATTGGTTTTTTCAGCTGCTACTTGGTATTCCCAGCCTTCATCTGTTTCTGTTTTCTTGAGGATTATAGCCTGGCGAGCTAACGAATTTATCAACTCAGAGTTCGACTTCGGTATTCGTAACCTGAAGGTCTGGAAATTTTCAAAAAGAATTTTCCGCAGTCTTCCTTTGAGCTGCTCTATTCCTTCGCCGCTCAGAGCAGAAATGTATAGAGGATGTTGTCCGGATTCCCGGTTTCCTTGAAGCAGTTCCAGTTTCTCGGATTCTGGAAGCAGGTCAATCTTATTGAATACTTTTATTACAGGAAGGTTGGAAATTTCCAGGTCCTCCAGAATTTTTTCTACGGCCAGAGCCTGTTCTAAAGCTTCAGGCGAAGTAACGTCGACCACGTGGAGCAAACAATCAGCTTCTCTGATTTCTTCCAGCGTGGCCTTGAAAGCTGAAATCAATTCCACTGGGAGTTTTTTTATAAAGCCCACTGTATCGGACAGGAAAAAGTAAAGTCCGTCAGAAAAAGTTACTCTTCTAACCATGGGATCAAGGGTAGCGAACAGGTGGGGAGAGGTATAGCGGCTTTCTCGGGTCAGATAGTTGAAAAGAGTGGATTTGCCGGCACTGGTATAACCTACCAGCGACACCGTGGGTACAGGGCTTTTCCGCCGGCCTTCTCGCTGACGGGCTCGTCTTTTCTGAAGCCCGTCTATTTCTCTTTTTATTTTGGTGATTCGGTCGGTAATTCGCCGGCGGTCTTCTTCCAGCTTTTTTTCGCCCGGTCCTCTGGTTCCGATGCCACCGCCCAGTCTGGAGAGGGCCTGCCCCTTTCCTTTAAGTCGGGGCAGGAGATAAGTCAACTGAGCCAGCTCAACCTGAAGTTTACCCTCGTTGGTTCTTGCTCTTTGAGCAAAGATATCCAGAATGACCTGGGTCCGATCCAGAACCTTGACTTTCAGGGCTTCTTCCAGACTTCTTTGCTGGGCAGGTGACAGGTTGGTGTCGAATATGACCAGGTCAGCCCCTGTTCTGCGGACCAGTTCAGCCAGCTCTTCGACTTTACCTTCTCCGATGTAATATTTTGGGCTTATATTGCTCCTGGATTGAAAAACTTTTTCTATTACTGTGGCCCCGGCTGAAGTGGCCAGACCGGCTAGTTCGGCCATAGATTCAGAAGCTTCCTCCTTTTCTTTTTTAGTAGTGGCCAGGTTTACCAGAATTGCCTTTTCCATCTTTACATCTATCTCAAAACTTCATTTTCTACATAATTCCTGATTGATTCCCGGTCCTCTGGCTCAAACCAGACCAGGCCCGGTGATTTTCTAAACCAGGTTAGCTGTCTTTTAGCATAGTGTCTGGTTTCCAGTTTGGTCTCGTTTATGGCTTCCTGCAGACTGATTTCGCCTTTGAGATATTTGAGCACCTGTCGGTAACCGAGTCCTTTGAAGGGAGTTGCTTTTTCCGGGACTCCCTTGGCCAGAAGGTTTTTTACTTCCTCCACTATTCCCTGAGCGAACATCCGGTCAACCCGGGCTTCTATCCGTCGGTAAAGCTCCTTCCGCTCTAATTTTAAACCAATTTGCCTGAGAATGAAACCTTTTTCCCGGGCCGGGGATGAGGTTTTCTGGAAGTGATGGGAAATGGGCTGACCGGTAAGCTGATAAACTTCAAGGGCCCTGATAATCCTGATTCCATCTCTCGGGGAGATTTTAGCCGCATAATCCGGGTCTACCTGTTTTAGTCTTTCGTACAGGGTTTCCAGTCCGAATTCAGAAGCTTCCTTCTTCAATAGTTGTCTTAAAGCAGAATCCCGGCCAGGCCCCGGGAAAAGTCCTTGCACCAGCGCTCGGTGGTACAGTCCCGTTCCCCCTACCACTATAGGCAAGTGGCCCCGGTTTATGACTTCACCGGCAATCTCTGCGGCCAGCCTAGCAAAATCGGCTGCCGAGAACTGTTCCTCAGGTTCAATTATGTCAATTAGGTGATGTGGCACTTTCTTACGGGCTTCCGGTCTCGGTTTGTCCGTTCCCACATCAAAACCCCGATAGACCTGCATCGAATCACAGCTTATGATTTCTCCTGAATATTCCTGAGCCAGCCAGAGAGCCAGGGCACTTTTTCCCACAGCGGTTGGTCCGACGATAATCAGGATTTTTCTGGTCTTAGCGTCCAAGTTTTATCCTGATAATTACGTAAAAAACAATCAAGCTGAGAAAAATAAGGAGTCCCAGCAGTTGCTTTCTCCTCAAGCGGTTTCTCCTATTTTATTCAGATGTTTAACCAGAGCTTCTTCATGCTGGTTACCTAGATTTCTTTTAACCAGAAGAAGTTCTGCGACCAGGATTTCATCAAAGCCCTGGAGCAGAGTTTTTTTGGCCTCGGGGCTGAGCTCGTTCAAACTCATTTTCAACATGGCTCTTGGTTCCAGACTGCCGTCAGGTCTAAACTCCAGATTTAAGAAAATGGGGTCCAGGTAATCAACAGTCTCCCGATAACACTTTTCTATGAGGTTGTAGGCCACTGGCCCCAGCTGCTTGGCTAAGTAGCGGCAAATAAAGATGTTTTTTTCGTTAAAAAGAGCCAGGCTTTTTTCTATGTCAGGCAGGCTATTCCGTCCGTTGACCTCAGGGGTTTCAGGATTAGGACTATATTGAATTAACTTCAAGCAAGTTAAAGCCAGAAGGGTCTTCTTAGTTTCAGCTGGACCGAGCCAGGACTGCTCCAGCAGGGCCTTAAAGGTTTTCGGAGTTTGCAGAAGTTTCCAGATGTATAGCTCTGGCGCTTTAAGGCTGAGTTTTCGAAAGTAAGCAGGTACCTGGCGTATTATCAGTTGTTTTTCTGAAGGGAGGAGTCTGGAAAAAGCTTCAATCTGAGCCAGCTTTCTGAAACCCTGGAGAATCAGGTCCGGGACAAAAACTCCTTTAATTAAAATATCTTCTTCGGAAAATTCTTCTTCTTCAAAACTGAACCTGAGCCCTGGCAGGCTGAAATGGTCAATTAATCTGGCCACCAGAAAATCTCGACTCAGCTCCAGAGCTTCCCTGGAGGGGAGGAAGCCCTGTTCGATTAAAATGGCCATCAAAGAATTGATATTTTCTGCTCCAATTAGCTGATGATTAAGCCTGAGAGGTGGTTCGAGGCGGTGGGTTTCCTGCAGCCAGTCTAAGAAATCTTTTTCCGGGAAATACCTGGTGATTGGGGTCAGCTCGCCTTTTACCAGGCAAAACTGTTGTTCACCAGCCCCGGTATTTACCTTCAATCTACCTGTTTTTTGATTTTCCCAGAGCTGAAATAGATAAAAGGGAAAGCTTCGCTCCCGAGTTAGGTTTTCTGAGTTGCCGGTCATAGCCTTAATTTATAAGGCCAGACCCCAGTTGTCAACCGCCTCCGGGGTTAAATCTGGCTCAGGCCAAAGATGGTCACGGCAATGTTGACAATAGTTTTAAGTCCCCAGAAGAGATAAGAAATTATGAGCGATTTTTTCAGGTCGAATTTGAATATAGCCGAGAGGGCGTAGCCCATAACTCCGAACATCCAGAGCTGGAAAAAGTCAATAGTGTTGAGAATTATGTAGCTGCTGGAGGTTGGTTCCAGGTTAGGGAAGAAAACAGCCAGCCCGGTTGAAATCTTAAAAACGGATTGTTTGAAGCTGGCCAGGAAATAACGCAGGCTGTTCCCGAGGACGCTGTTTATGAAACTGGCATGAAGCATGGCTGAAAGAAGATGCCTAAAACTGCCCTGGGTTGAGAAGAATTTGCTGAAAATCAGTAGAAAAAGGGTCTGGATAAATAAAAATATGATTATCCCCACCCCGGTCATAAGACCCTGCTGCAACCGACCGGTTGTAGTCATCTCTTCTGCTTTTTTTCTCTGCTGCTCCAGCATCTGGTTAAAGGCATCTTCCCCGAGCCGCTGTCTCAGCTTGGTGCTGGTCTGATAAGTTTCATAGGTATCTTTCGCGGCGAAGGGAGCGATCAGATAGCCGTAAATGATTGAAGCTATCAGAATAACTATCAGAGCATCCAGCCAGACCGGCTTCTCAGTCAGAAATCCAAAGGTCTCCCTTGGATTGGTAAACACCCCAATAAATCTCTGTCCTAAATTCATATCCAGACTCCTTTCTTTTCTTCTTTTTCAACGACGCCGTCTCTTATGTATATAATCCGCTGGGCGTGAGCGGCCACTTCGCGGTCATGGGTCACCACGATGATGGTATTGCCGCTGGAGTGAATCTTATGAAAGAGTTTCAGGATTTCCTGGCCTGTCTTAGAATCCAGATTTCCTGTGGGCTCATCGGCCAGCAGAATTGATGGTTCGTTAACCAGGGCTCTGGCAATGGCCACCCTCTGCCTTTCTCCGCCTGAAAGCTCGGCCGGCAGGTGTTGCATTCTGTGCTGCATTTCCACCATTTCCAGAGCCCGGCGAGCTTTTTCTTGGCGTTCTTCTCTACTGGCGCCGGCGTAAATCAGCGGAAGCTCTACGTTCTTGAAAGCACTGGCTCTCGGGAGCAGATTGAAGACCTGAAAAACAAAGCCTATTTCTTTGTTGCGAATGTAAGCCAGTTCGTCTTCACTTAAAGTGCTGACTAACTTTCCGTTAAGATAGTATTCCCCTGAAGTTGGAGTATCAAGGCAACCAAGGATGTTCATTAATGTAGATTTGCCTGAGCCTGAAGGTCCCATAATGGCTACAAATTCATTCCTAGTTATAGTCAGACTTACCCCCCTCAGGGCCATTACCTGTTGTTTATCGAGTTGGTAGATTTTGGTGAGGTCTCTGGCCAGAATTATTTCGTTATCACCAGGAAAGGCTGGCATCTGTTATTTCCTCTCCACTTTAAGTAGATTACCATCTTTTAAATCCCTTAAGGCTGAATAAGGTCCGGTGACAATTTCCTGTCCTTCATTTAGTCCTGAAATTATCTCCACCATCATTCCGCCCATTATTCCTTTTTGCACTGGCTGAAATCTGGCCCGTCTGTGTTCAACCAGGAAAACGCCCTCTTGTTCTTCTTTTTTTAGGGAGGTTTCAGGAGAAGTTTTATCTTTTGCCTGGACAGCTTCTCTGATGACCAGAGCGGCTATGGGTATAGCCAGAACCTCTTTCCTTTCGGCTACAATTATATCGGCTGAGGCAGATAAACCTGGTTTAAGCTGATGTTCTGAATCTTTCAAAGTTATGACCACTTTGAAATTTCGGGATTCACGGCTTCCAATTGAGCTTCTGTCAAGGGCTGAACTACCTATCTCAGTAACCTGACCCTCAAAAATCTGGTCTGGAAAGGCATCAACTTTGATTCTGGCTGGTTGACCAATTTTGACATTGACTACATCGGTCTCATCAACCTCAACCTGAACTTCCATGATTGACAGGTCAGCTATGGTCAGAAGAACTGTTCCGGGGTTGTTCATCGTGCCAACGATGGCCACCTCACCTTCTTCTACCCGGAGGCTGGTAACCATCCCATCTATCGGCGATACGTAGGTAGTTTTTTTCAGGTCGTCCAGCATACTTTTTAAGTTTGCTTCGGCCTGCTTGATCTGGTAGTTCAGGGATTGAAGGGTAGCCTGAGCCACTTCAAACTGAACCCGGGCGCCTTCCAGTTGATCTTTGGAGATTAGGTCGCTGTCATAAAGCTGTTTTTGCCGCTCGTAGAAATTTTTCTCCCGGCGGTACTGGGCTTCAGCTTTAATCAGCTCGGCCTGGTACTGGTTGATACTTGCCCGGATGCGATCGACCTGAGCTTCGTAGTAGGTGGGGTCGAGTTGCAACAGAAAATCTCCTGCTTTAACCAGCTGTCCTTCTTTCACCCCGATTTTGACAATTCTCCCGGCTACCAGAGCACTGATGTTGATGTTTTTTTTGGGTTTGATTTCACCTGAAGCTGAGATAACTGAGGTGAGGTCCTGCTTTTTAACTGGCTCCACGGTTACTTTGATAGCTTTTTCTCTGTTAGCCTGCAGGTTCAGAATAATCACCAGGGCAATGACCGCAATTATGGCAATAAATAGAAGAGTTCTTTGTTTCTTTTTTGATTTCTTTCCGTCAGTCATCTTTGGTCCTTTTATGAACTTTGATTGGTTAGTAATTATACTCTATTTTACGTTTTTTTGCCTGAAAAGTTTTAAGGGTTGCCTGTTCTGGCTTTAGTTGATAAGATTTTTTTGTGGAGAATGTCGAAAGATATCTTAAAGTCGCCAGTGAGGCAGCGCTTAAAGCAGGTAGTTTTTTACTTAAGGGATTGAAGCAGAAAAAACAGGTTGACTTTAAGGGCCAGGTGGACCTGGTGACCAGTTTTGACCGGCAGTCTGAGGAAATAATTTTTGAGGAGATTAGCCGGTCTTTTCCTGATCACAGCTTTCTGGCGGAAGAAGCCATTAGTAAACTGAACCAGTCGGATTTATGCTGGGTGGTTGACCCGCTTGATGGCACCACCAACTTTGCCCACGGGTTGCCAATTTTCTGTATCTCCATAGCCCTGGTTCGCCAGGGTGAGATTTTGGCCGGGGTGGTCTATGATCCGAACCGGGAGGAGATGTTTCTGGCCGGAAAAGGATACGGAGCCAGTCTAAACGGGGTCACAATCATGGTTTCAGAGACCGGGGAGCTGGATAAAAGTCTGCTGGCCACTGGCTTTCCTTACGATGTTAGAACCAGTCCCAACAATAACCTCAGTCATTTCAGTAATTTTGCAGTCAAGGCTCAGGCGGTCAGAAGACTTGGGTCAGCGGCTCTGGATCTCTGTTATGTAGCCTGTGGCCGTTTTGATGGTTTCTGGGAAATAAAACTGAAGCCCTGGGACCTGGCCGCAGGAGTTTTAATCGTAAAGGAAGCCGGCGGGAGGGTAACGGATTTATACGGCCGGGAATTTGAGCTGTCCAGTCCGGATGTAGTAGCCAGCAACAACCTGATTCATAAATCCATGCTGGAAATTATCAAGCTTGGTTTAGTAAAATAGCAGTCAGAGGGAAAGGAAAGATGCGGAGAGTTAACCAGGTGGTTAATCTATTACTGTTAGCAGTATTTATTTCGCTGGCTTTCGGGACCGGGCTGAACCAGGCTGTCTCTAATGAAAATATCCTGGTCAAACAGGTTGAGGTTCTGGCGGCAAGCGGGTGGGTAGATACTGGAATTGAGGTGAAGGAAGGGGAAAAGCTCATTTTTCAGGCTTCAGGCTCGATTTCTCTTCAAAAAGGGAACCCAATTGCCAACTGTGGACCGGAAGGTCTTGACCTGCAGACGCCCCAGCAACCCTTGAGCGATAGGAACCTGGGAGCTCTGGTGGGGAAGGTGGTGAAGGTTTTAAGCATAAAAATTGATGAGGAAACAGGTGAAGAACAAAGAGAGGAAGTGGTCAGAGTCTTTTATGTAGGAAAAGAAGCTGAGGTGGAAATACTTCTTGAAGGCCGGCTCTTCCTGGGGGTTAACGATAATGTCTATGCTGATAACGACGGAAAGTTTACGGTCGCTATCTTAAGGAAAAAATAGAACCAGGGTAAACTAAGTTAAAGAAAAGGAGTGGCCAGAAGCAGCAAAATCTTCAGGTTTGTCCTTCCGCTTCTTTCTGGCTCAAGAACTTTTCTAAGAACTGGGTATCATAGTTTCCTTTGATAAAATCTGTGTGGGCCAGGATCTTCAAAAGCAGCGGGATGTTGGTTTTGATTCCCACAATGGTAGTAGTTTCTAGGGCGGCTTTCATCTTGGCAATGGCTAACTGGCGAGTAGGAGCATAGGCAATAATCTTAGCTATAAGAGAGTCGTAATAAGGAGGAATTTCCCAGCCGGCGTAGGCGGCAGAGTCCACTCTGATACCTTCTCCTCCGGGAAAGACCAGAAAATCAATTTTTCCTGGGGAAGGGATGAAAGTCTCCGGGTCTTCAGCGTTAATCCGACATTCAATGGCATGTCCTCGCATCTGCAAATCTATAGGGAAGTTCACTTTTTCCCCCGCAGCCACTCGAATTTGGGCTTTAATAAGATTAATCCCGTAAACCATTTCAGTGATGGGATGCTCAACCTGAACTCTGGTGTTGGCTTCCATAAAATAGAATCTCTTCTGTTCGTCCACCAGAAATTCAAAAGTTCCCAGGCTCTGATAGCCAATTTTTTCGGCCGCTTCTTGGGCGGCTTTCATCATCTTGCGCCTGGTCCTCTCATCAATGAAAGGGGAAGGTGTTTCCTCTATTATTTTCTGGTACTTGCGCTGGACGCTGCATTCCCTTTCGCCAAAGGCAATAACCTTTCCTTTGCTATCGCCAATGATTTGAATTTCAATGTGATGGGCACCAGTAATATATTTTTCGAGGTAAAGAGAAGGGTCACCGAAGGCGGCCTTAGCTTCATTCTGAGCCATTGGAAACATCTCTTCAAGCTGGCCGGCATTACGGCAGATTCGCATCCCCTTCCCCCCACCCCCGGCAGCTGCTTTGATAATTACCGGATAGCCGATCTTCTGGGCAATTTTCTTGGCCTCGTTGACATCTTCCAGAATTACATCACTGCCTGGAATAACGGGTAATCCGGCTTTTTTCATGGTCTGACGGGCTTTATTTTTGTCCCCCATGAGCCTGATTATTTCAGGTGGTGGTCCGATGAAGACAAAACCCGAGTTCTGGCATATTTCGGCAAACCTGGCATTTTCAGCTAAAAACCCATAGCCGGGGTGGATGGCTTCAGCCTTGGTTATTTCCGCAGCACTCAAGATGTTCGGGATGTTCAGGTAGCTTTCGGAGGCTTTGCCTGGCCCGATGCAGATGGCCTCGTCCGCCAGCATGGCATGGAGGCAATTCCGGTCAGCCTCAGAAAAAACAGCCACAGTTTTGATGCCAAGCTCTTTACAAGAGCGAATAATTCTGAGGGCGATTTCGCCCCGATTGGCGATTAAAATCTTAGAAAACATGGCGGTCAGGCACCCACTTTGATTGCAAAAAGCTTCTGGCCAAACTCAACCGGCTTCCCGTTTTCTACCAGAACGTCCACCACTATTCCGTTGACGTCTGATTCGATTTCATTCATCAACTTCATGGCTTCCACGATGCACAGGGTCTGTCCCTTCTTGACGGTATCTCCAATATCTACAAAGGGAGGAGAAGTCGGGGATGGAGCCCGATAAAATGTGCCCACCATGGGCGAGGTTATGTAATGGATGTTTTTATCCTCAACTGGTACAGGAGTGGAGGTAACTGCTTCTGCGTTATTAATTGGCTGGCTGGGAAGACTGCCCGGTAGGACCGCAGGTATAATGGCCGGAGCAGGGTTGGCGGAGGCGGGCAGGGTCCTGCTTAATTTAATCTTGAAGCCCTCAACCTCCAGTTCAAACTGGGTAAGGTTCTTCTCTTCAAGCAGAGATATGAGCTTCTTGAGCTCTTCATAATCGATTTTTGAGCTGAAAGGATTCTCTTTGCCTGGTTCAGCAGGCTTTGTGTTCTTTTGATTCATGACGCACCTTCCTGAATTTAACCCTAACTTTACTTATCTAAACGGCAGTTGTCAAGACAGAAAAACTGACCACCCCAGCTCCCGGTCCCGGGAAAAAGGAAAGGAATTTTACCATTGGATAGTCGATTTTACCTGTAATTCCTGTGCAGAATTGATTGCTGGATTGTCAGACCTTATTTAGAAAATTTAAAGATTTTTCGCGATGCGGAGAATAAGTTTCGAACTGAGAGAAGCGGGTGAGAAATCAGTGGAACTAATTGACCGGAAAAAAGACCTGGCGTAAGATTTAATGGCTGGAAGGCAAATTAGATGTTTGAGCAACTAACTGAAAAACTTCAGAGAACTCTGAAATATATCCGGGGTGAAGGCAAGATTACCGAGAAAAACATAGCCGAAGCCCTGAAAATGTTACGTCTGGCTTTCCTGGAGGCTGATGTCAATTATAGAGTAGTCAAAGAATTTGAAGAGAAAGTCAGGGCTAAGGCTCTGAACCAGGAAGTGATGATGAGCCTGACCCCGGCCCAGCACTTCATTAAGATTGTACGGGATGAACTCACTGAAATTCTGGGGCAGGAAGCCAGACCCTTAGTCTATGCCTCACATCCCCCCTCAGTTTTTATGCTGGTCGGACTTCAGGGAAGTGGCAAAACTACCACCTGTGGTAAACTGGCCCGGTACGTGAAAAGCCTGGGGAAAAACCCGCTCTTGGTCTCCTTTGACCTGAAAAGACTGGCGGCTCAAGACCAGCTCCGAATAATTGCCCGGTCGCTTAACCTGCCTTTTTATGAAATGAACGCAGAAAAGATGAAAAACCCGGCTGAAGCCCTAAAAGAACTGGTCACCTATACCAGGAATCGTGGATATGATCCACTGCTGGTGGATACGGCTGGAAGGCTACATATAGATGAAGAGCTGATGGAAGAGCTGCGGCTGGTGAAAGAAATCCTTCATCCGGTTGAAGTGATATATGTTGGCGACTCTATGACCGGTCAGGATGCGGTCAAAAGTGCCCAGGCCTTTGACCAGAAAGTCGGCCTGACTTCTATTGTCCTGACCAAGCTGGACGGTGATGCTCGGGGTGGGGCGGCACTCTCCATTGTTTATGTAACCCGTAAGCCGATTAAATTCATCGGTGTGGGTGAAAAATTTGACAAACTGGAAGTTTTCCATCCAGACAGAATGGCTTCCCGTATTCTTGGAATGGGTGATATCCTCAGCCTGATTGAAAAAGCTGAGCAGGAAGCTGACCTCAAAGAAGCTGAGGAGATGGCCAGGAAGCTTAAGAAACAACAATTTACTCTGGAAGACTTCCGTAAGCAACTGGTTCAGCTAAAAAAAATGGGTAGTCTGAGCAGTCTACTTGGATTTTTGCCGAAGATGGGTCCATTTAAGAACATCGGCGACTTAAGCGTTGACGATAAAAAGATGCTCCATTTTGAAGCCATCATCAATTCAATGACTCCAGAAGAGCGGGAAAATCCTCGGATTATCAATGGCAGCCGCCGGGCCAGAATTGCCCGTGGCAGCGGCCGCCCGGTTCAGGAAGTAAATCAACTGCTCAAGCAGTTTTTTGAAATGGAAAAACTATTAAAAAAGAGCGATTTCCAGAAGCTGCTTAAAAACATCTAAGGGAATTCGGCCCAGAACATAAAACGAGATTAAAAACTTGATTACCTAAAATGCGTTCTCCGCTTATTATTTGTTGTTTACTGTTTTATAGCCAGAACTCGTCAGAGATGTCAATTTAATACAACAAAATTACATATGATGCAGAGATCTCTGGCTCAGGCAGCTTAAAAGAGGGTGACGTAGCCAAGAAGATAGAGGATGCCAATTATTATAGGTTGGTGCAGAAGGTAAATCCACAGGGAATGGCGGCCGCACCAGTTGATGAAGGTTTCAGGTAGCGGTTGGCGAATAAGGCTCTTTTTCTCCTCATAAAGCCAATGACCCAGGACCGTTCCAAGCAGAAAAACACCAAACCAGGGAATTAGAGGAAAATAATCAAAGGAAGCAAAGCCCGGATCAGGCAGACCAAAAGGCAGAAGCCAGCTGGATGACAGTCCAGTTTTTTTTCTTATAACAGGAAGGGTGAAGTTGGTAAATAATATAAAGATTCCGCATCCGACACGAATGGCTGGCGAGCTTTTTTTAAAAAGCGTTATGTACAACAAGACACAAAAGGCCAAGCAGTGAATTATGCCAAACAAGATTGCTGAAGATTTATCGAAAACATAGGTAGTACCGGTTATAAGAATTGCCACAAACAGAAATTTTAGAAAGCGGCGCAGATTATTGCGGCTGAAGGTGGTGCTTATTCCAGAGAGAATGATGAAAAGCCCGGCAAAAAAATTCTGGGCCAGGAGCCAGGCCGGAGTAGTTAAATCTGTGGAAAACCCCAGAAATTTCTTCAGACCTACGAAATCTCCCAGATCATAGAGAAGATGATAACCTACCATTAAAATAATGGCCAGGCCGCGGAGAAAATCTATTTCCCAGATTCTATCGGGGTTTTTTGCCTGGTTTATAACTGCTTCCTCCGGCTTCATAATTCGAGTATATTATTTCAAGTCGTATCAGGTCAATAAAATGTCGGCTCTGATTATGCCAGACTCTTAACTGACAAGGAGTAAGGAAAATGGTTGATCCGAAATTTACTGAGAGCGAGGAAAAGGAATTCTGGCAAAAGGTACGGCAGGAATTTATGCTTGACCCGCAGACGAGCTTTTTTAATACCGGCACCCTGGGAGCTATGCCCCGCCGGGTTTTTGAACGCACGGTCAGACATTTGCGGCTTACAGCCGAAGAAATTGCGGAGTGGGATTACTACGGAGCGGACTGGATTTCTGGTTACCAGCCCTGGACCGAGATCAGGCAGAAAGCTGCCCGGTTGATTAATTGCGAGGTAAAAGAACTGGCCCTTACTGAAAATGCTACAGCCGGGATGAATTACATTTCCAATGGTCTGGATCTTAAGGCTGGCGATGAAGTTTTAGGCACCGACCAGGAACATCCAGGTGGCGAGTGCGGCTGGAAGCTGGCAGCTAAACGCCACGGGATTATCTACCGCCAGCTTCATCTGGGAAAACCCATTGTCTCGCCCGAAGAAGTCATTAAGACTTTTGTTAAGGCTATGGGACCAAAAACCAGAGTGATTGCTATTCCCCATTTAATCACCGGAAGCGGAGCGATTTTGCCGGTCAAAGAGATTTGTGCTGAAGCCAGGAAGCGGGGCATTTTCACGGTGATCGAT
The DNA here is from genome assembly GCA_964422165.1 of uncultured Eubacteriales bacterium. GTDB lineage: Bacteria > Acidobacteriota > Aminicenantia > Aminicenantales > Saccharicenantaceae > Saccharicenans. The sequence continues at coordinate 97,680 of CAYQZX010000030.1, forward strand.
GGTGCCCAGACCGTTGGCCACATCAAGGTTGACGTCAAAGATTTAGGTTGCGATGCCTATTACGGCAGTTTCCATAAATGGCTGTGTGCTCCGGCCGGGAATGGTTTTCTTTATCTAAGGAAAGAGAGGGCCCAGGAGGTCTGGACTACATTGGCCAGTGCTCAGTGGGACAATCATGAGGATGATGGCTACCGCCTGAGTCAGCGCGGCACAGGTAATCTATCGCTGCTGATGGGGCTGGATGAAGCCCTCAATTTCCATTTTGAACTTGGTCCCGAACGGGTTTATGCCCGGATTAAAGCTCTTGGTGATTATTTAAGGACGAGACTTCAGGAAGTGCCTGGCATCAAAATCTTCACCCCGCTTCACCAAAAGATGGCTGCCGGCATTACTGTTTACAACATTGAGGGCCTAACCGGAAACTTAATCCAGGATGAGCTCTGGAAGAGAGGTCGACTTCGAGTTCGTTCTCTGGATGAAATTTATGGCGTTCGTCAGTCCACTCATATTTACAATTCCTTTGAAGAAATTAATCAGACTATTGATATTCTTAAGGAAATTATTCTGAAGTAAGACAATCTACTGAAAAAGGTAGGTTAGTAATTTGAGAATGAATCAGGTTATTAGAAAAAGACAAAGACCAGAAGTTCGGCTACCAGAGCCGGCCGTGGGCTCCCTTCAATTTCCAGGGTGTTTTCGATTTTTACCAGCCAGCGTCTGAAGCCTTTTCTTCGGATTTCTTTGAGCACCGCCCGGTTTCTGATACGGTCACCGGGTTTGACCGGTGTGATGAATCTGATTCGGTCTAAACCATAATTAAAAAGCATTTTTACCTTAATTCTGGCCAGAGGCGATTGAGCCAGAAAATAAGGCAAGAGAGAGAGAAGCAAAAAGCCATGAGCAATAGTGCTTTTTAGGGGACTTTGTCTGGCTCTTTCCACATCAACGTGAATCCATTGATGGTCTTCAGTGCAGTCAGCAAAAGCATTTATTCTTTCCTGAGTCATGGTTAGCCAGTCAGAGACACAAAACTCCTGACCAAGCATTTTCTTTAGTTGCCTGGGTCGGATCTTTTTTTCTTCCCCTAATTTAACCGTTTCCTGAGCCTTTGCTTCTTCAACCATAGTCTCCTCCATCTTAATCATGAAAATCGCTCAGCTTTAAATCCTATTTTCTTAAAATTTTAATGTCAAACAAAATAGCTTCCAATTTGGAATATTCAGACAATAAAATTTCAATTACTTTTCTTTCAGGGCAGTCTCAATTTCTTTAACTTTGGCAGCCAGCCTTTTGGCGCTTACCGGGAAGGCCGTCTTTATTTCAGGAGCAAAGAGAGAAACCTTAAATTCTTCTATCATCCAGCGTAACTCAAAAATAAGCTTCTCTTTTTCAGGCAAACACTCTCGGGCCAGGAGCCTGGAAAGCCTGGCATATTCAGCCTCAAACGGCTCAATCTGGGCCGCTTTGGCCCGGTCTTTTTCTGCCGAAAGCCGCGCCCGGTCAGCTCTAATTCCCAGGGCTTTGACCAGACGTGGCAACTGAACCAGAAATTCCAGCGGATAGATAGCAAGGAAATTTCTCGGCACCAGGCGTTCCAGTTCTTCTTTCAGAATGGCTGGCATGGTGGAGCTGACCTTAAGCTTTTTGTGTGTTTCTTCAATGCTCTGGATAATCTCTCTTGTCCGGCGATATTCCTGCAGGGTTTCCACTACGGCCGTAAACAACAGGTGGCTCTTTTCAAACAGTTCTTTAAGAGCTTTCTCCTTGATAAAGCTCTGCAGCTCCTCCAGCCGCCGGAAATTCTTCTGGAAAACTTCCTTTTTCACCCGGCTGAGGAGGCTATCTTTTAGAGCATCCTCTCCACCGAAGAATAAGAGAACTGGTTTTACTTCCCCGGGCCAGCTGTAGCTTCGCTCTATAAAGCTCAGATCCTTCTGAAATTTTCCGACAAGGATGGCTTCTATAGCCTGAAGATGAGACTTGAGGGCTTCGTTTTTGTTTTTAAAGAGCTTAAGCCTGAGCCTTTTCCCTTCGGCCTGCAGTCCAGGGAAGCCCATCAAAAAATCATCTATCCTGATTTCTTCCGGGATTTCAGGAAGGTTTTCGGTCCAGCCGCTAAGCTCGTCTCTTTCCCATTTTATTCTGGCCTCAAGCCAGCCAGGCGAATCTCCATCGGGTGTCTTTAGAGCACTGGCATTCAGCATCTGGCGTAGAAATCCCAGGTCGCGGCCGCTCAAAATTTCCTCGCCTTTTTCATTGACCACCGAGATGCGCATTTTAAGGTAGCGGGGGATTTCCAGTTTTTCCCAGACTGTCCTGGGAATTTCCACAGCTAACTTGTTTTTAATGAGACCAGAAAGAGCAACAAAAAACGAAACACAGGCTGGCTTTATTTCTTTAGCCAGAAGCTCAGCTTTTTCTGAGATGGGCTGCAGAAGTTTTCGGTATTCTTTGGGTAGGGCTTTGAGGGTGGCTTCAATTTTCTCCCTTAGCATTCCCGGTACTGGCCAGGTAAGTAGCTCTTCCGGAATATTGTCCACCAGATTACGGGGCACCACCACTGTTACCCCATCATCCTCTTCGCCGGGAGCAAACCGGTAATGGAGTTCATAAGTATGACCGAGAATTTTCAGGCGGTCAGGATAACGCTCCAAAAGTTCCTCAGGCGGCCTGGTAAGGTAAAGATTTTCCTCTTTAAGGCGGAGAAAACTATCATCACCGGCGTTTTTAATTCGCCGTTCTAGTCCTTCAAGGTTGTAGACGCCTTGAAGACGGCCTGAATAGAAATCAAAAAGATACTGCTCAGGAATGAGGATGTTGCGCTGACGCAGCTTTTCTTCGAGCAACTGGATTTTATTCACTAGCCGATGGTTATGCTCCAGAAAATCATACTTTTTTTTGACCTGGTTTTTGAGCAGGGCTTCTTCCACAAAAATTTCATGGGCAATTTTGGGGTCCTGTGGCCCAAAAGGAACATCGCGGCCAGAAATGATGGTCAGGTTAAAAATACTGACCATTTCTTTGGCTCTGACTTCGCCGCGATTAACATCCCAGTACTGATCTGCGTAGGAATAGTGGCAAAGGTGCGGAGCTAATTCTTCAGCCCAGGCGGGGTTGATGCGGGCTACGGTGCGGAGATAAAGGCGGTTGGTACGGACTAATTCTGCTGCTACTACCCAGGAAGCTGGTTTTTTGAACAAAGCTGAGCCTGGCCAGAGCATGGCTTCCTGATCGCGGGCCACTTCATAGAGATTTTTTTCCTTGTGAGCAGCCAGGTGGGAAATGAACCCGCTCAAAATGGATTTATGGATGGCGGAGTAGCGGTCAGAGCTACCCGGGGCAGCTAATTTGGGTTTTTTAGGCCGGATTTTTATTTTCTGCTCTTCCAGAATTTCCAGGATTTGCTCATAGACAAATTGCCATTCCCGGAGTCGGTTGTAGGACATAAAGTAATCACGGGCGAATTTTTTCAGGGCCAAACTGACTGAACCCAAAGCTGTGTTGGTGATGGAAGCTTTCATCGCCTGCCAGATGTTGGTGAAGGTCAGAAAATCAGATTCCGGATGATGAAAGACCGACTGAACACGGTCAGCGTCAGCAGCTCTATCCAGAGGTCTAAGCCGCGGGTCCTGGATACTCAAAGCCGCGGCAATGACGGCCACCTCCTCCAGACAGCCGCGCTTTTCAGCTTCCAGCAGCATCCGGGAAAGCCTCGGGTCGAGGGGCAGCCTGGCCATCTTGCGGCCCAGGGGCGTTAGCTCGTAGCCGCCGCCTTCTTTCTGGCTAACAGCACCCAGTTCTACAAGAACGCGATATCCATCACGAACACTACGCGGAGAGGGTGGGTCGATGAAGGGAAACTTAAGGGGGTCGCCCAGTTCCAGATCCAGCATACGCAGGATGACCTCCGCCAAGTTGCTGCGCAGCATTTCAGGTGGAGTGTGCTCGGGCCGGGAGCGGAAGTCTTCTTCTGAATAAAGCCGCAGGCAGAGACCTTCGCTCACCCGGCCGCAACGACCTTTGCGCTGCTCAGCACTGGCCTGAGAAATGGGCATAATAGGCAGGCTGTGTATGCCAGAGGCAGACTGATACTGGGAAATTCTAGCCAGCCCGGTGTCCACTACATAACGAATTCCTGGAATGGTCAGCGAGGTTTCAGCTACGTTGGTGGCCACCACAATTTTGCCCTGCTTAATAGTGTAAATCTGCCTCTGCTGGTGAGCCGGCATCCGGGCAAAAAGCGGCAGAATAACCGTGTCTGGATAATTTTTGCCCTGCAGGCGCTGACAGGTTTCCAGGATGTCCTGCTCAGTTGGCATAAAAACCAGGATGTCTCCCGGTGGTTTTTCTCTCTTGAGAAAATCCACCGCTTCCACGGCTAGGTCCAGATAATCGGGTTCTTCTTTTTTTCGGCGCTGGGAATCGGTTTCAAAGTACATAACTTCCACCGGGTACATTCTGCCGCTCACCTTAAAGACAGGCGGATTAGAGAAAGCTTTAACAAATTTTTCTACTTCCAGGGTGGCTGAGGTGATGATGAGTTTGAGCTCCGGGCGTTTTTCCAGCAAGCGCCGGCACAGGCCGATTAGAAAGTCTATATTCAGGCTGCGTTCGTGAGCTTCGTCTATGATGATGGTATCGTATTCGGTAAGCAGCCGGTCCCCCTGGGTTTCGGCCAGCAGCATACCGTCAGTCAGAATTTTTATGTAGGATTCGGGGGAGGTACGGTCCTGAAAGCGAATCTTAAAGCCAACAGCTTTTCCCAGCGGTTGATGGAGCTCATCGGCCAGGCGCTGAGCAATGGTCATGGCAGCAATCCGGCGGGGCTGGGTGCAGGCAATTTTCCCGGCCAGGCCACGGCCGGCTTCCAGGCACATTTTCGGCAGCTGGGTGCTTTTACCGCAGCCGGTTTCTCCGGAGACTATTATCACCCGGTTTTCTTTCATTGCCTGCACAATTTCCTGGCGGTGGCGGGTTATGGGAAGCTCAGGCGGGTAGAAGAGACGGGGTTTTTTTCGCTGCCGGGCTCTTTTTTCTTCTGCTGATTTTTCCAGCCTTTGCTTCAGTTTTAGCAGGATTTCTTCTGCCCGGGCCGGGTTTTTTCGGAGAAGATTTGAGGCGAGAAGCCGAACCAATCTTTCCCGGACATAGTAAGTGTCTTTGAGCATGGCTTCAGAAAGAAGGCTGGAAATTTCTTCCCGCAAAAGTTGAAGCCGGTTGCGGTCCGGGGAAGTACTCTTCTGGATTTCTTCTTTTTTTCGGTCTGAGCCCATTCTAATTGCACCTTATAACCTTCAAATTTTATCCTATTTTTTGGCTAACTGATATAGAAAGGAAACATCAGGAATTGGGAATAACGCAAATTGCCTAAGCTGAGATCTGATTGGTCTGTGGTCGACCTTAATCTGGGTTATCATTTTTCCTGAGGGGCATCTCGTTATGATGACCTTTGGATGAAGGGATGAAGAGTGATCCAGGCAGAATGATTCAGACTGATAAGATTAAAACACCAGTTAGAATGACTTTAGACCTCCTTTAGAATGTTCGGTCAATTGGGCCCGAAATTACGAAAGTTTATGCATTTCCTCTCTGTCGAAAAGCTAAAATGGGTTCAGGCTTGAAGAATCTGATCATCTATGACTGCAGTTATCTTATCCATTAAGTTAAAACCATTTTTCTTTTATACCTATTAGCCAGATGGAATCAGCACCTTCGCCAGCTCTGCGGTTGACCGCTTTGTCTCTGTCAATAAATCGTATCGGCACAGGTTATGTCCACATTCTGAACCAGAACAGAATCGCAGTAATCTGCATAAGGGTACATAATGGAGGAGGTGCAGTCGTTATGGTCCAGTCCGATGGCATGGCCGAATTTGTGGGCAGCAATTACGCTCAGGTAAAAGCCGCCATTACAGGCTGCGGTGCAATTTTTATCAAAGCTGAAGTATTTCCAGCCGTCGTAGAACATCATGTCAAATTCAATGATAATACCGGTAGTTCGGTTATACCAGGTGTAGGTAACCGCAATGGTGCTACCACCCTTTGCTTTCCTGAAAAAGACAATGTTCTGATAATCCTGTCGCTCCTTGGTCATAGAAGTGGTGCCAGCGATAGCCAGGTTAAAAACAGGCTGCCAGCCGCCGGCCCCGCGGTCTATCTCCGAGTAGGTGCAGGTTGAACTCATATCGTTGCAATTCGGGTTGAGGTAAAAAGAAGCGCTGTTAGATGGCCATTTAGCGAAGGTAGCGCAGCATTCGGTCTGAGGTTTAGCTTCGGGTTTGGTTTTTTCTTGTTTTATAAACTTAAATGACCAGTTTAATTTCTTTAAGTATAATTAGTGGACCTGTCCTTTCTTAAAGACCGGCATGTTGTAAACGCGAAGACCCATTTCGCCAACTTCCCCGCCTTCAACCGTGAAGGAGATAAATTTCTCTGCCCTTCCCTTTAGCTCTTGGTCCACTCGAACCGTGACCCGGCTAAAAATCAGGTAATCGCCGTATTCGTTGTAGTCATAATAACCTTCAATCGCTGTTACCTCGCCCACCGGGATATGGGTGGCTTCTTCAGAATCCCTGACTGTCTTACCAGCCAGGCCGGGGAAAGCAAGCAAAAAGACAAAAATGATAAAAATGGACAACAGCTTTTTCATTTTTCCTCCCTCCTTCTTGATATCAGGAATAAACCAGTTTGAGGTTCTTTGCCAAGCTTGGTTAATAGGGTTCTAACTGATTGAACTTTTGATGGTTCTGGCGGCTGAATCTACTGTTTTGCTTTTATCAGACGACTGGCACGAAGAATTAAAATTAGAAAGATGATAGCCAGGGAAAACAGGACGGCAATTTCCACCGCCCGGTCGGCTGACGCAGTGTGTTGAATCCTTTTGTACAGGATACCCAGAAGGGCCCAGATGATAGTCAGGGTGAAAAGAAAATCTTTTTTCTTAAAGATAAAAATTAGGGTCAAGATAAGAACCACAGCCAGCAGAAGCACGGTCCAGAACTGCTCGCTCAGGCCGAAACGGTTCCAGCCCAGGCCGACTAGCACAGTTGTGGCGTTGGCTACGGTCGCCACTGAAATCCAGGCCAGGTAGATGCTGAAGGGAAGTTTGGCCGGAAATTTATCACGCTGAATTTCATCATAAGGACGGCTGTCCAAGCGCTGGTAGATTAAGATGAGCAGGATAAGGAGAGTTAGCATAATCAACAGGGAGAGAATAAGCTTTTCGTAGTGCCAGGCGAAAATCCAGGCTGCATTGGCCAGGCAGCTCAGGAAAAACAAGATGCCCAGTCGCTTGAAAGCCGGGAAAATTTCCCGTCCAGTTATGGCCTGCATCAGGGAAAAGAAAATAAAAACGGCCAGCAGCAGTTAGATAACCCCCCAGATGGAGAAAGTGAAACCGGCCGGCTCAAACAGGTTAGGGTATTTATCTGAAAGCTGGCCGGTATCCAGGTTGTTTATGGGCAGGGCGTTGGCTAGATAATTAACCGTTACCATTTTCAGAAAACCAAACAGGTTCAGCCAGGCCAGCCAGTTACCTTCAGTCCGCTTTTTTATTTCTGACTTTTGTCCCCGGAGAAAATTTTGCCTGCTTTCCATACTTAACCTCCCCCAATTTCCTCATTGGATTTTTCCTGCCTTAAAATTACAAGATTAAACATTTTTTCCTTGCCTGGCCAACTTGTGGCCATCTATGGCTTTGAGTGTTGTAACGGAAATAAGATTTAGCTATCTAAAATTCTTACTTCTCCCTCCTCGTTAATTTCCAGCTGTTGACCGCTCTTAACTGTTTGTAGAAAATCATTGCCCAGAGAGTCTAAGGTGATGATTTTTTTATTTAACCAAACATCGGTCATTATAATCCCGGCGGCAGCCAGAGAGTCTATCGGTTTGGAGAAAAGCATGGCTGCTGGATGTAAACCCATCCGGGCAACAGTCAGAATTACCATTCCTCCAGTTGTAGAACCGATGGTTTGGGGCAGGCACAGTATTTTTCCAGTTATCACTTTCTGGTAAAGGTCTTTATTGTCCTGGTCAGAGCAGCGAGCTATTTTGGCTCTGGTGACCAAACTTTTCTGAAACGAGGCGAGGGTGTTAAAACCTTTATGGCTGACCAGGGCTTCGCCCTTTAAGTTTCCGGCTACTATTACTCTTCCTTTGAAAACCTTATTCATTGTCTCCTCCTTCACTGCAGCCCCTCAAAGATAACCCTGATAATTTCTTCATCGGGGAAAAACCGGGCTGTAGAATAGGTGCGAAGTTTGTTGGAATTGGTAACAATCGGTTTTCGGGCGCAAAGCGGATTGTTCATGTACATCAGCGGGCAGATGGCAGTCAGCTTAATTCCCTTTTCTTTAAAGCCTGTCGGGGCATTTTTCTTGAATTCTTTAATGACCCCAGGTGCCGAACAAAGGATTACCGGGACCGGAGTTTTTTTGAGCCTGCGTTTTTGAAGTTCTTCTTCTAACCGATTGACCCATTGTTCTATTTGGTTTAGGCTCAGATGAGGACAGCCAATAAAACAAAGAAATGGCTTTCTGGCTGACTTTTTCCAGAGCAGTGGATATGATTGATAAACCCGCTCTAACTCGGCGTCATCAATGACATAGGTTTTAATATCTGGTTTAAGCAACTTCCGGCCAAAATCCCTGGCTTCTGGGGTCAGATTTTCTACATGATAAAGGCCGACCGCACCATTGGAAGCACTGGCGGCACCCATATCTTTTAAGTAATCCAGAACTTCCGGCTTCAATTCGCTTCCCAGGTATTCAGAGAGTCCGGTAATATAAGGCACTTCTTCCACTACCTTGAGACCAATAGCACTGCCAAGGATCTGGGCATTGGGCAATTTTTTGGTTTTTAGCTCAATCAGCCAGTCAGCCTGTCGGGCCTCGTCAGTCAGTAGTCCATATTCGGGAGCTTTACCCACGACATTACACATAATATCAATTCCAGCTGAATTGCGATTGGTTCTGGCCCCGATCACTGAGTTGGCATAGACCACTGCTGAAGACTCAGACCAGGCCAGGATATCACCGCGGTGTGGAATATTACCTACTTCAGGTAGGTAGCAAGCACAGGTAAAAGCTTCCTCACTCTCAAGACCTAATTTTTTAAGTTGTTGCTCATAGTCTTTTTGCTTGCCAAAGATGAAGCTGAAAAGTATTTTTTCAGTCAAATTCACCGGCACATTCTCATAGTCAAAAGGTCGTGGGTCGACTGTAAAGAGGTCAAAAGTTTTAAGTCCAGAAGCGATAAGTTCATTAATAATAGCATAATAGGGTTTGATGCTGTTTGCCCCAAACGAGGTCACCAGATGAGGACGGTGAGTGAGAGGAATGAGTCGGTGGGCCCCAAAAGCCTGGCCGAACCTGACTATCGTTTCCATTACCTTACGCAGAGTTTCACCTTTTTTGCCTTCCAGAATTTCTTTTTCCTCAGCTGTTAATTCCATATTAGTTTCTTTCATTGGTTACTCCTTTAATCAGAGACTCTGGCCTAGGTTGTAACCGGCTTTAACTGCTTCATACACCCGGCCAGGGCAGAAGGAGTCTCCAATATTGTAAATTTCAGGAGCCGCCTGAATTTCTAAACAGCGATAATAGAACTCAACATTAGGTCGCAGTCCCACGGCCAGAACTACCAGGTCTGCTTGAATCTTCAGTTCCACGACCGGCCCCTTAATTGGTTTTTCAAAAGGATTCTTGATGTTTTCAGGAAGGACCGGCCTCCAGACGGCATAAGGATCAGGGATATTCTTGGATTGAATCTGAGTGGCTACCAGGCCGTCAGGGACTATTTCTTTGAGTTTTGTACAATTGAGCAGCTTAACACCCTGACGTTCAAGGTAATGAACGAGGTGACCTCGGTTGGCTGTGCAGGCTCCTTTCATAAAATAAGGTAGCATTTCAATCACCGTAACCTCTTTTCCAAGTTCATAAGCCAGGAAATAGGCCACCTCGCAGCCAACTGCTCCACCCCCAACCACCACAATTCTATCCTTTTTGTCAGCCAGGCCTGGATTCCAGAGCAAATCCACAGCCTGAACCACGTGCGGCAGGTCAATTCCAGGAAGGACTGGTTTGAGGGGTTGGCCGCCAACGCAAATGACCAGACTATCAAAGTTGTCATTTTTAAGAAATTCCGGGGAAACCGTTTGATTAAACTTAATTTTAAGACCGTAGTTCTTAGCCGCTTTTTCAGCTGCCCGGTTCAGATAATCGACGTAGTTTATAAGGTCATACTTAATTTTAGGAACTCCACCTGGAATGAGCATTCCGCCCAACCGGTCGCGAGCTTCAAATAAGGTAACTTCATGGCCACGACGAGCAGCGGTGACCGCACACATCACTCCGGCCGGGCCTCCCCCCACCACTGCAATTCTCTTTTTGTGGGCTGCTGGCGCGGGTTCGGGTGGTAGCAGGTCTTCATTTCCGGTTCGCGGGTTAACGGAACACTGGGGGTGGCCACCTTCTATGAACTCGTTGATGCAGCCTTCCTGGTCTCCGATGCAAGGAATTATTTCCTCAACTCGGCCAGCATAGGCTTTGTTTGGCCAGTCAGGGTCAGCCAGGAGGGGACGAGCCAACATGACCATATCACAGAAGCCTTCTCGCAGAGCTTTTTCTGCAAGGTCAGGATATCCCAGCTTACCCACCGCCACGACCGGGACTTCTAATCCGGTGTTGGTCCTGATATTATTTTCCTGGAAGTATTCCTTTACCAACCTAGCTACCGCTAGATAACAGCCCGGAGGCATGGAGATTGGCGGATGGGGCAGCCACCAGTTGTCGTAGCAGCCCAGGTCCACGTCAAAAATATCCACACCAGCTTTAACCAGGTTTTTCATATAATCGAGGGTTTGAGCTACAGTACGCTCGTTCTTAAATTTCTTTAGAGGATGAATTTCCTCCATTTTTTTTCCATAGGTGGCATTGAGAGCTAAAGAAAGATCGATACGGTACATAATCGGGAAATCTGGTCCAACTCTATCTCGAATTTCCTTTACTAGGTCCAGCCCAAACGCCTGCCAGTTAGCATAGCGGCCGAATTTGCGGCGGTTAAAAGCTGGGTTGGTCATTTGTTCTAAGAAATAACCTTCGTGTCCATGAAGATAAACACCGTCGAACAGGAGGGCTCTGGCATCAGCAGCTGCCTGGCCTGTATTTTTTATTATTTTTTTGAGTCCAACAAAGCCAAGAGGCCGGCAGGGAATTTGCGTGATGTAAAAATTTGGATTCCAGGAGGCTGAAATTGGCAGTTTAAATTTCTTAACCAGACATTCGGGTGAACCAACTCTTCCCAGGCCAGGAGTTAACTGAATAAAAATGCGACTCCCATAGCTGTGCACAGCCTCTGTGATGTCGCGCCAGCCAGCAAAGACTGTCCGGGAGCGGTCGATTCGCGGGAAATAGCTGCGGTCTCCAGGTTCAGTGACAGAAGGGTCTATATAGTGGCTTATTGGGACCAGACCGGTGGTAATCAAACCAACACCACCAAGAGCTCTTTCGGCGTAATATTTAACCATTTTCTGGCTGGGACGCCCCATTTCTTCGGCCATAGAAATATTGCCCATTGGCCCCATTACCAACCGGTTCTTGACTGTTATTCGGTTTATTTGAATGGGGGAAAAAATATGGGTGTAAGGATAAAGATTTCTGGTCATTCGGCCAGCCTTTAACAATTCTTCGTCTTTAAACCAGCTGCCATAGCTTTCCACGAGCTGGTTAAGGAAGCTTTCATAATTCTTGCTCATGATTCCTCCTCGTTTTTAAAAAGCAAATTAATTTTGAATAATAGAAAGAAGCATAATCAGGTGTCTCTAGTGCTGTTTACCCAGGCTATTTCTTTTTCTCTTAACTGCCAGACCTCTACCCCGACAGAGATGTTTGATTTCTTTCTTTTAATACTGCTATCAAAATGCCTGTTTTGTGTCAAATTAAATCTTTGAAAAGTAGAAAGATGATTAATAATTTTCGGTCTCAACTTTTAAACACTGTCTAAAACTTTTTATTTTGTTTCTGCTTGCCTATATAAATCCCCTTTTTGCTAATGCGAATTGAATTGAGTGGTTTTTAGTTTACTTTTTAAGGGGCACGATCCCGATTCTTTCTGCTTCGGCCCGGATTAATGAAATGCCCAGAATCTCTTCCAGCAGGGCGTCGGAGATGAGTGACCAGACCTCACCCGGTGTCATAGTATCAATAACCGCGGGTCCCGGAATCCCTTCCTGAGAGTCCTTAAATAGATAAAGTATTTTTGTCCGTCCGGAGGCTGGCAGGTTGGGTCCAGCCACCCAGCCATCGCCGTCAAAGTCGAAATAAGGGTCGGAAGCCAGCACTGAAGCCAGGTCCCACAACGGGGCATTCAGCCCCAGAGCCTTGTTTATTTCATCCAGCAGGATGTTGGCAATGTGGGCATGGACGGTATGTCCGGGATGAACACCGTCCAGGGAAAAAGAGCTGCCGCGACCCCAGTTTCTGGTCAGGGTGTAGCCATTAACCTGCAGTCCGCTGGAAAAAGCTTTATTCAATTTATCACCAGTTGGCACGAGGTGCACATTTGGTCTTCCGTTGAGCATTGAGATAATGGCATTAAAAGAGTCAATCCGATTTTTGATGGTTAGAGACTCATCGCCGCTCATCACCAGGCCATCGTTGCCAAGAATGAGGGGAATTCGGCTCACCTCGCCTTCCTTAGCCAGGGCATAAAGACAGAAAAACGTCAGCAGGGAAACCCGGCCTTTAAAGCTTTCCGGGATTGAATACCCCAGCTTGCTGAGATAGAACTCCAGGTCTTCATTTCCCATTAAATAGCCAACTTCCTGGTAGTAGGGATAAGTCAGGAAGAAATATTTGACTCCGGTGCGGTTCAGGTTGATTCTGGTGACCAGGCGATTGAGCTGAGTAGAAAAATCGCTGGTATCGGTCAGGTTGTGCTCGATATGGGCAGCGGTGTAAGGGTCAAAAGCAATAACTCCCTTGCTTTTCCCGTAATTCAGCAAATAGCTCACCACTGGTTTGAGTTGGTCCTTAATCTGGTCAAAGGGTATGGGGAAGTACTGGGGATTCTTCCCCCCGAGACCGAGAGTGGACAGAGCGGCATCGTTGTTGCCGACCCAGAAGATGACAATGGCTGGACCCGTGCGGTTATTCAGATGCCAGATGAGAGCGTCAATCTGGCTGACTGGTTTTCCGGCCAGGATGTTAATCGGGTACAGTACTTTGTCATGCATATCGGTGAAAAAATAAGGCTGCAACTTGTCACATAGATACTCAGATGAGATGTAATTAGAGCTACTGCCGGCCCGCTTGTAATATTCATAACCTTCCACCGAGAAGATGTCCTCTCCGTCCACGCCAAGGTTGGTGGGAACGGTCAGGGGATTGAGACGGTTACCGTTGACGTCAAGCCAGGCCTGACTGAATTTAAGCGGCAGTACCAGACTCAGTTTGCTGGCTACCCTTTGCAGGTAGGCATTTTGCAGATGGTATTGATTGTTGGTAGCGTCCCTGGTGCCCTGGGTCAGGCTGTCGCCCACTGCCAGCAGCGTCGTCCGGGGAATAAACAACAAGGAATTAGTCCGGAGGCTGTTTTTCTTGTCCAACAGCCGCTCCTGACCGGCTGCCGTAAGACAAAAAATCATAGCCGTGAGAGCTACCCCTGCCAGAAAAAAGAAAAGAATACACCCTTTTTTACTGATAGACATCTTAGCCCTCCTTCACTTATATGATTATAATTTCTACTGGTGGAGTCAAGAAAATTCTTGCCAGGCCTCGTAGCGGATTAAATCATTGTATATCAATGACATATGGAAATATATGGAGTAGGTTATAGTGATTCCCATAGCGGATTCTGAATAAGCCAGAAGGATAGGTTAGTTAAAAAGAACACCTGCGAAATTATCAATATTCCGACTATAACTATTGAAAATTCAGAAAGCTGCTGGCAGTTCTGGTTCTTAGACCTGGACGAATTTCAGGTCCAGGAAGGTGGCCTGCTTCTATCAAAACTGGAGTGACAATTTCATATCCCAATTTTTTTCTCAGGACAGTAGAATAGGATTTCAAGAAAACCATTAGTCTCAGCTGATATGAAGTTCATGATGGTTGTTGAATTTGTTGCATCCTACCCAGACAAATTTTCCCTTTTTAACATCAAAGATCTCGGTAAAGCTATTAATAACAAAATAGTTGATACCCATCGGAAACCGGAAGAACAAGGCTGAAATTTGGTCAGAACCCCCTGTTAGGGGTCCAGGTTAATTTTTTGTTAAAAGCTCAGAAAAGATCATTTTTAGTAGTAAAATATAAGCAGATACCAAATTGCTTTTCAGGGTCAGGCTGTGAAACGCTATTCGGAAAATAAAAGCTAAAAGAAGAGACAAGACCTTTTGTCTGGCTCAACCTGGCTTAGATAATTGAACAATTCAGATTATGATAACAACAAGAGCAGGAGGGAGATAAATGAAAATAGCCTTTTTTTCCGATATTCATGGAAACCTGTTGGCACTAAAGGCGGTGCTGGAGGATATCAGGAAGCGCGGGGTGGACATGATTTTCTGCGGCGGCGACCTGGTTGGTTATGGAGCCTTTCCCAACGAGGTGATTGAGTTAATACGGGAACAGCGCATCCCCACCATCATGGGCAATTACGACCAGGGTATCGGCAACGACTCGGATGATTGCGGCTGCGCTTACCGGGATGAGCTGTCTAAGGTTTTGGGTAAACGCTCTATTGCCTGGACCCGGGAGAGGGTCACGCCTGAAAATAAGACTTACCTCCGCAACTTGCCCGAAAGAATCAGTATGACTGTCAACGGCCGAAAAATTCTCATGGTTCACGGAAGCCCCAGGAAGATTAATGAGTATCTATTTGAGGATCGTCCCTCTGCCTCCGTAATAAGGATGTTTGAGACCGAGAAGGTTGATATCATCACCTGCGGCCACACCCACCTGCCTTACATTCATGACCTGATAGTTGAAGAAGGATTCGAGACAGTGACCGGGCCCGATGGGCAGCCCGTTACCAGGATGAAGCCAGGTGGAAGGTATATTCTGATAAACAGCGGCAGCGTCGGCAAGCCCAAGGACGGTGACCCGCGAGCCGCTTATGCCCTGTTAAATTTTACTGATGGCAGCTTTAAGCCGGAAATCGTTCGCGTTCCCTACGAGGTGGAAGCGATGGCCAAGGCCGTGGAACAGAGCGGCCTTCCGGTGGAATATGCCGACATGCTCCGCCAGGCCACCGGCTAAAATTGGGGACATAAAATTGGGGACACAATCTATATTTCCTATTTTTTTTAAAGAAAAGGGGAAACAATACTAATTTCCTTAACTTTTGCTTATGGCTTGAAATCTTTCGCAGAAATTCTGCTAAAAATCCGGGGAGATGAGGAGTAATTTCTGCGACCGGCTAGTAATTAAATGGTTAAACAAGTGGTTGAAAAAGGAGGAAAGGATGAAATTTTCGAAGTATTCGCTTTGTTATTAGCTCATTAAATCAGCAGGTGGGTATAGAAAATAAAAAAAATATAATGCCATCCTTCTCTTCCTCTTCTTTAATCAAATGACCACAAGAAATGAAATGAAAGAGATAGGCAGTTATTGGCTGATTAATGCCAGGGATACTTGATCCTCGGCACACAAAAAGTCCCTGATACCGGGCCCTTCAGAGCAACCACAAATTCCAGCGGTGGTTCGTCTTCAGGCTGGTAAGGTCCTTTAACTGAAATCCTGTACACCCCCGGCCTGATGTTGATCAGCTCATAATCCAGGTCAAACAAACAATTGCAATCGCAGAGGGCAGAAGCTTCTTTTTCTTTTATTCTTATTTCTCCGGGCAGAATAACAATGTCGGCCGAAATCTTCCCCGGGCAACAATTAAAGGCCGCGTTAATATGTTTCATGGTCAGCCGCCCCCGGCCATCATAAAAATATTCGAGACATTCTTCACCGGGCGAATGAGTAAATGCGCCCACCCCATCTTGATTTACCAGGAAACTCTTGCAGCCCGTGTATCTTATCAATTGACCGTAAGCAGTTCCGGGATTATTAGAACAGCTTGTCAGTTGCCAGAGGAGGAAGCTGGCAACAGGAATAAAAAAAACCCAGAATAAACTGCTCTGAATCTTTGGTTTCATCCTCTTAACCCGTCAATAGGCCAGGGCTCTGTACCCTGAGAAAATATAAGTTTGTAAGCGCCTGATGTCAAACCCTGACCTGTTTTAACGGTTTAGGGCTCAAGCTAATTGAAAAGCTGGTTCATCTGGTCTGGACAGGCAATAATAGAGTTTTTAGGTATAGACAAGAAACATCGTAGTTAGAATTGTCTGGTTGTGAAAATCTAGGGATTTGCCAAAGCCACCCAATAAATTAATAATTTACAGTGATGAAAAAAGGTGAGAATAAGAAAAAGGTTTATTCTGGTATGGTCGATGGTCAAAAGGCTAAACCTGAGTTAATTGATGAACTGGTAGAAATGCCGATAGACGGGGTGCTGGACCTCCACACATTTCGGCCGCAGGAAGTCAAAGAGCTGATTAATGATTATATAGAAGAATGCCTCAAGCGTGGAATTTATGACCTGCGCCTCATCCACGGTAAAGGGACTGGCACACTCAAAGCCATCGTTCACAGCGTCCTAAAAAAGCACCCGGCAGTGGCCAGCTTCAAAGATGCTGACCTGACGGCTGGCGGCTGGGGTGCCACTGAAGTAGTCTTAAAGAAGAACTAACAAAAAGAATAATACAAAGAAAAAAGATATAGAATAAAAGCAGAACCCCCCGTTTGCCAATTTATTGATTATTTATTGGTCTAATCCCTACCGAAAATTGGGGATTTAGTATATTTTGCCCCATTTTATTAACCGAAAATTTCCTTGACTGGTATGGCCCATCTTTTTAAGATAATAACGTCATGCAACAGAATCTCGGGGCGTTACCTAATGAGGGGATGTCTTTATCCGACAAACTGCAATAATTTCTTTTTAGGATTTTTAGGGCGCAGCCAGGCCTCAGCTCGGAGCCGGGCTCATCTCTTATTGGCTCTCATTTTTTTCACCTCTGCTTTTTTGGGTGTCTTGACCCCTCCCGTTGAAGCCGGCTCCAAACCGCCTCGCTGGCTGGTTGAAATATCAGAAAAGCCGCTGCCCACCCTGGCCCCGGAAACAGAAGCAGTTTACCTTCTTCATGAGCAGAAGCTTGTTTATAGCTCGACCGGTTATCTGATTCGTTACGGTCGGCAGGCGGTCAAAATACTCAGAAAGGAAGGAATCGAGCCGCTAAAGTTCCTGGTCAGAGCCAACACCTTTAACACCCGGGTCCGCAAGATGAACGCCTGGGTCATTAACCCCGACGGCAGCAAGCAGAGTTATGACCTAAAGTCGGCGATTTCAACTTCCCTGGCTCCGGATACGCTCTACTGGGATGTCAAAACTCTTTTTCTGTATCTGCCCGAGCTAACCAGGGGCAGCCTGATTGGCTATGAATGGGAAGAAGAAGTAAAACCAATCTCACTGGAAGATATCTTCATCTTCCAGCACCGCTTTCCTGTGCTGCAAGCCATTTATCAGGCTGAATAACCGAAGGATTGCCAGCCTCTGTTTGACTGGATTAACTGGCCGGAATCCCCGGTGGTTTCAGGGGCCAGGTCTCTAACGGTTCAGCTTACCGATATTCCAGCCATAAAGGATGAACCGCTCAAACCCCCGGACGAGGCCATCGCCGGGCGCTTGCTGGTGCGCCTCAGGACCGAGAAAACTCCAAAATATGGCCGGTTTTTCTCTGACTGGAAAGATATGGGGCTGTGGTATGAACAGCTATCGCGGGAGCGACGCCAGCCGGATGAAAAGGTCAGAGTTAAAGCCAGCCAACTGGTTTCCGGGTTAACCGACCTGAGGGCGCAGATCGAGAAGCTGGCCGCCTTTGTCCAGCACGAGATCAGGTATGTTTCTATCCAGATAGGAATCGGCGGGTACCAACCCCACCCCGCTCCCGAAATTCTGGCCAACCGGTATGGCGATTGCAAGGATAAAGCCACCCTGCTGGCAGCTTTGCTGAGTTATCTTAATGTAGAATCCTACTATCTGATCGTCAACATAGAGCGCCAGGTAGTGAAAGATAATTCGCCGGTCTCGCTTTTCTGGTTTAATCATGCCATCCTGGCCATCAAGCTGCCCGACGATAAACTGTACGACGGGGCCGAGGCCGTGGTCCTGGTGCCCGGATTAGGCCGGCTGCTAATCTTCGACCCGACTATGCCCCACAGCCCTCCCGGGCGGTTACCTTTCTACCTTCAGAAAAACAACGGGCTGCTGGTGGCCGGCGAACAAAGCCGCCTGCTCACCTTTCCAGGCTCCACCCCGGAAAATTTAGAGTTGGTCCGCCGGGGACAATTTGTGCTTTCCACTGACGGCACCCTGAAAGGAAGCGTATCTGAAACCCTCTCCGGGTTTCAGGCCGAGGTAGCCCGTTTGAGGCTCAGAGACGTCCCAGAGCGCAACAGACGCAAGGACCTGGAAAATTTCCTGGCCCGTAGCCTGGGCTCGTTCACTCTGGAAAATTACGATTATCTGAACCTTGACCGACCAGATGAGGAGGTTGAACTCAGGTACAGTTTCAGGGCCGGGTCTTACCTGAGCAGGAGCGGCGACGTCCTTAGCTTCAGGCCGAATATTCTGGCCCTGGTTGAAGATTATGAAATCTTGAAGCAAAAAGGAGAAAGAAAATATCCCCTGATGCTGCCTGGTGTTGGCACCAGCCGGGATGAGCTGGAAATAGTCCTGCCGGCCGGTTACAGCTTAGAGACCCTGCCCGAGCCAATGAACTGGAGTAGCAGTTTTGCCGATTACCAGTGTCGTCTGGAATTAAAGGGAGGGGTCCTGTTCCTGGAGAGACAGTTGAGAATCAAGGAAGACTTACTTCCGCCGAGTCGTTTCCAGGAAGCACTGGAAATTTTCAGGATGCTGTCGGTTGAAGAACGACGTCGGTTGCTCCTGAAAAAATTAAATCAACCGGAATGAAGGAGGCCGGGATGGGAAACTTTTTAATGGCTGTACAAAGAGTATCTGACTTTTCCTTACTCACAAGACTTTTTCTGGTATTTATGCTGCCCTGGCTGCTGGCCTTTAGTCTTCTGGCCCAGACTCCAGAAGCTGTCAAACCGAGGCCTCCCGTCACCCAGGAAGACCTGGCCATGACTGACCTGCCTGAACTCCCTGGAGCTCCGGCTGTTTGCCTTTTCTATGAAAGGATAGATGACCGGGAGAAAAGCGAGCGTTCGGTTTTCAAGAGGATCAAAATTCTAACACCTGCCGGGCGGGACTTTGCCAACCTGGAGATTCCTTATTATGCTTTTCTGGACGAAGTTAAAGACATCAAAGTCAAAGTTTATTCCCCCGATGGGAGCAGCCGCGAGGTAAAACCGGAGATACTGGAAAAAATTGCTTCCAAACTGGGCGAGTCTGAGTACCGCATTAAGACCCTGGCCATTCCGGACATATCGCCCGGGAAGATAATTGATTATGAATATAAGATAAAGCCGAAAGAAAATAACCCTTTTGTCTACATTCTTGGCGATCTAATAATGATCAGGATAAACATCCTCCTGATGAACCTGACCATGCCCGACCTATACTCTTCTCTGGGAGTAAGCTGGGACCTTCAGGATTCAATTTATATCCGGAAGGCCAGGTTTGAGTTTGTCCCAGACCGGTTCATCGGAATAGCTAGGAAGGATAAGTACAACCTGGCCTGGGTAGCCAATAAACTGAGAGAGGTCAAACCCGTCATAGACGATAAAGGGCTGAAACTGGAACTGACTGATATTCCCCCCTTTGAAAAAGAGGAGTTCATGCCTCCCGAGAGTATTGAAAAGATATCATTTAAAGTTTATTATGTGGAACCATCCATTAAAAATAGTCAAGCCTACTGGGAAAAATCAACGGAAGTCTGGAAGAAAAATTATGAGGAGTTTATGAGCGGGGGGAAATCTCTGAACAAGGAAATTCAAGCCCTGATTGGAAGCGAAACTGACCTTGAAACTAAGCTTAAGAGAATTTATGAACGGGTCCAGAACATCAAGAACCTGGATTTTGTTCAGGAAATGTCAGAGAAAGAGCGGAAGAACATCAAGGTTAATGATAACGTGATTGACGTTCTGAAGAGGAACTACGGTTATAAGAACCAGATCGCACGGACCTTTGCTGCCCTGGCCCGGGCTGCTGGCTACGAGGTCTACCTGGTCAGGGTAGTCAGCCGCGATGAAAAATTTTTCAATGCTAATCTTCCGCTTTTCTATGGACAGTTTGATTCTGAAATGGTCATGATAAAAATGGGAAATAGATTCAGGGCCTTCGACCCGGGCCTGCCCGATTGCCCGTATGGAGTGGTTTACTGGCCGAAGACCGGCACTGCTGCTGTTACCTTTGAGAATGAACAACTGAAGTTTTTCACCACCCCCTCATTATCGGCCGATGATTCAACCTGCCGGCGACTGGCACAGCTTCGTCTGGATGGTCGGGGCAATCTGAGCGGTACTATCCGGGTGGAATATACCGGCCAGGAAGCCTTATCCAGGAAGTTTGACAATAGAGAAAAAGATGAAATAAAAATCAAGGAAATTCTGGAGGAAGAACTGCTTAAAAAGCTGCCAGAGGGTAGCCAGGTGAACCTAAAAAATCTGCAGGGACTGAAAGAGAGGTCAGCCGAACTGACAGCTGAATTTGAAGCCACTGTGGCTGGGGTGGTGCATCAGTCCGGAAACCAGCTTTTACTGCCTGTTTATGCCCTGACCAATTCCCGGCAGTACCCTTTCCGTTCGGCTTTCAGAAAGTACCCGATATATTTCAATTATCCCTACACCGAAATTGACGAGATTAAAATAGAACTGCCTGAAGGCTATGAGGTCGAAACTCTGCCGGAAGCCAGGAGTCGGGATTCGGAAAGAGCAGGCTTTTCTCTGAAAGCCCAATTGGCTGAGTCAGGTCAGTTGCTGATAGAGAGGAAGTCAGCCATCAAAAAGAACCTTTTTCCGGTCTCAGATTATATCCACCTGAAAGAATTCTTTGACTTCGTCCAGACCAGAGATGAGCAGCAGATAATCCTCAGGAAGAAAAATTAAGACGACACCTGGTTGTGCTACGGAATCTTGCATTTTTTGATCAGAACAGCTAAGGTCAGCCCTTTTTTTCTTGATTACCTCAGGACCTAATCCTTAAAAAAAATAGGTAAACGAGTATTGTCTCCCCCGTTTATTTCCGCTGGGCTAATTCGCGGTCAATCATCAGGAGGCCCTGCTTGTGATCGCCGACCATTTCCAGCTTGGCCAGGATTTCCTGGGCGTTGGCTTCTTCTTCCACCTGTTCGTTTACAAACCACTGCAGCATGGCAAAAGTGGCCCGGTCTTTTTCCGCTTCAGCCAGGTCCACCAGTTCGTTTATTTTGCCGGTAATGTGCTGCTCGTGCTTCAGCACGGCTTCAAAAGCGTCCTTCGGGCTTTTCCAGGTATCAGGTGGCTCTTTTATGGCCATCAATTTTACCTTTCCGCCGCGTTCAATCAGGTATTTGTAAAACTTCTCGGCATGACCCAGTTCTTCGTGGTACTGAACGAACAACCAGTTCTGAAAACCCATCAGGTTCTGTTCGGCAAAATGGCTGGCCATGCTCAAATAAAGATAAGCTGAGTAGATTTCTTCGTTAATCTGTTTATTGATGGCTTCTTCCATCTTCTTGCTGATCATTGCTGACCTCCTTTTTTATTATTTTACTCCATAGAGGGTTATTCAGCAACAGATTGCCTTGGTTCAGGATATGAGTAACACTCTGGCCCGAGATTTTTTAAGTGCTCAACCGCTATCCTTGTTTCGGCTGGCGGTCCAAATCCTGAGATGGCTTTAAGCGGGCCAAAGAATCTTCTTCCCGCCAAGGGGATTAACGCTCGGCTCAACTCAAAAGATTCTAATGCACCACAAATATATCTGACCCGGCCCAAAGACATGGAAGTAGAAAAAGCTTTTGTTTCTGTGTAGCATAGCTAAGACTGTAGAAGAAGAGCAAAACCTTTATCCGGCTTTTTTCCGTTTTGTTTCAGATAATTTTTCTGCTTCCGCCGGTATATCTTTTTTCTGGACCCTCGCAGTTTCTGGAAAAGGTCATTGAAGTGGAAGGTTCTCCCTGATTTTAAGGATGGCTGATACCCAGTGGATAAGCTCGATGCCCGGGCAGCAAAGTCCGGTCTCCCTCAGAGCCCGGCTGACGGCCTCAGCAACACTTTTTTCTTCAAGCTTAACACCAGAGAGAGCTTTCTCCAGGTCAACCACAGCTTCCTTCGGTATAGCCGTGAAATCTCCGGATATCCAGACCGAATCCAGCAGCCGGCCTCTGGTACAGGCGGTGAGCCGGATCAGGCCTCCTGGCGCTTTGTAATCAATCTCCTGGACATGAACATCTTCATGAA